>CALNWS010000072.1 GCA_940747215.1 uncultured Paraburkholderia sp.
AGTCCTCCGCATCCTGATCATGATCACCTTCACCATATAATCCATTGCCCGCGCAACGCCACCTTCCAAACTGATCACGGTCGCCAAAACGGCCTGATCACCATCACCGAAATCCGCACGATGGTCAAAAGCGGCATGCCGGTGCGGGGCGAGCGCGTCGTCATTGCGGGAAGCGGACCATTGCTGATCGCGGCGCGCGCGCGAGTGGTGGCGGTGGTCGAGCAGGCGCCGGCGCGGCGCATGGCGGCGCGGACAACACAGGCAACACGGGTGACGCGGGTGACGTGCGGGTCCAAAGCGCCACGATCCGGCGCGGCGACTCCGGCCGCGAAGTGACGCTGGCGTGCGAGCGCATCGCATGCGGGTTTGGGCTCGTACCGAATGTCACGCTGGCGCAGGCGCTCGGCTGTGCGATCGGCGCGGCAGGGAGATCGTCGTCGACGATGCGCAGCGCACCTCCGTGGACCGCGTTCTGGCAGCGGGCGAATGCACCGGCGTTGGCGGCGCGGAACTGGCGGCGGTGGAAGGCGAGATCGCGGGTTTCATGGCGGCCATAGCGCAACCTGCACCACGCACCCGATCCACCCGATCCACGCGGCACACGCGACGCCACTCAGGTCCTGAAGCCACTCATCGCAGAGTGCAGGCGCTGGCACCGCTTCGCCCAACGCGTCGCGGCCGCTTTCGAACTGCGCACGGCCGTTCGCCCGCCGCCCGCCGACGCCACCTTGCTGTGCCATTGCGAAGACGTAAGCATCGGCGAAGTGCACGGCTGCCGCGACTGGCGCGAGGCCAAACTGCACCGCGCTGCGGCATGGGTGCGTGTCAGGGCCGCATCTGCGGCGCGGCGGCGAGCGTCTATTTTCGGCTGGGCCGCGGTTCAGCCGCGTCTGCCGTTCAGTCCGGCACGGATCGGCACGCTGATGAACGCGGACGCAGTAGAAACGCACCCCAAACCGCCGGATATTGTCGCGAGCCGCCCTGACCTATAATCGACCGCACGCAAGCACGAACGCGGCCGCACAGAACACGCTCGCTCGAGACAACAACCATGGGACCCGCCCGATGAACATGCTGGCTTATCCACGCGACGCAGACGATTCGACGCTCTCCAGTATGCTGTCGCATTTCACGCTGCTGGAGCCCGTTTTCGATGCGATGCCCGACGTCGTTTTTTCGTGAAGGACGCGCAGGCGCGCTACGCGCTCGTCAACCGCACGCTCGCGTCGCGCTGCGACTTCAAGGAAAAGTCGGCGCTGCTCGGCCGCACCGCGGAAGACGTTTTTCCGAGCCGCTTCGGCCGGATCTACACCGAGCAGGACAAGGCGGTCATCAACGTCTGCAATCAGATGATCGACCAGCTGGAGCTGCATCTGTATCCGGGACGGCAACCCGGCTGGTGTCTCACGTGCAAGCAGCTGCTGCGCGATACCGGCAGCCGCGTGGTCGGTCTCGCCGGCATTTCGCGCGACCTGAAGGTGGACGAAAGCAGTCATCCCGCTTACAGCCGGCTCGCGGCGGTCGTGCAGTCGATCCAGGAAAACTACGTCCAGCCGCTCAATCTGAAGCAGCTCGCCGCTATGGCGGACATGTCCGTCGCGCAACTCGGTACTTTCACAAGGTGTTTCATCTGACGCCGCGTCAGGTGCTGCTCAAGACGCGGCTCGACGCGGCCACTGCGCTGCTCGTCTCGCACGACAAGGTCACGGATGTCGCCGCGCTCTGCGGCTATACGGATCACAGCGCGTTCACTCGGCAATCCAAGGCGACCGTCGGCGTCACGCCGACCGAGTACCGCATGCTGCTGCACGGCACCACGCGGGACTGAACGGCTCGACATGGCTCGCCGCAAGCATCATTACTAGGTGTATGTCGTCGCGCTCGACGACACCGTCTGAAACGAAGCACGTTTTCGCCGTGCGAATCCGGATTACCGGTTCGACAAACCGTGCGTCTATGTCGGTATGACGGGATTGGACTCGGACCTGCGTTTCGACCGTCACAAGGCCGGCATACAGTCGAACCGCTACGTGCGCGATTACGGTTTGCGTCTCGTGCCCGAGTTGTACGAAGTGTTCAATCCGATACCCTATCGCGGTGCGCAGGACATGGAGGTGGAGTTGGCGATCGGACTACGCGAGGCACCGCGTTATCTGACGCCGAGGCCGCGCAGCACGGCATTGCCTTCCTGGGTGAGACGGATATGCGACACGCCGGCGTCGCTCGAAATGGTTTCGACGAGACCTGCTTCGTAAAGCTGCGGAATTTCGGGTTTCGCCGATGCGTCGATCGGCGCATGCAACAGCAGCAGCAACGTCGCGAGCTCATGATGGCTCAGCAGACGGCGAAGCATGGTTGGCTTTCTGGCCGTCGCCGGTGTTTCGTTCGTGTTCTGATCGGGCTGGTTCATGTGCACAGCTTTGTGCGCGGGTTCGTGTCGAGTGGATAATGTTGATGAAGACTTAAACGATTCTTAAGAAGCATTGTCCTGTAACACCATGACATGATCATTGCACCTGAATCCAGCCTGAGTTACCAATTGTCACACTTGCGTGATGTTGCTCGTGTTGGGAGCCAGTGAAATACGAGCGCGGACCTCCGCGAAACGCCGCGCCGGAAGTGATTACGCTGGAAATGTAAGGGTGATTTGACTAACTGCTGATTCGCAACGAAGCTATGCCATGACTGCACGCCGCAGACGGTATCGAACGGGCGGCAGCCTCGCGGCTTTGACTTTCGACCTCGGGCTTCGGCCCGGTCTTGGTTTTTTCGCCCGCCCTCCAGGAGAAATCTATGTCGATACAAACGAACGATGGTTCGGCTTCACAAGTTGCGGATCTGATGGGTTATCAGTTGCTCGTCGGCTCGTCGACCCGCTGCTCAATAAAGGCACGGCCTTTTCCAAGGCCGAGCGCAACGCCTTCGGTCTGCATGGCCTGCTGCCGCCGCACGTTGCGTTGCTCGATGAGCAGGTCGACCGCCGCAAGAAAGCGCTCGACGCGCTGCCCACCGATCTCGACCGCTACGCGTTACTGCGCGATCTGCAGGATTCGAACGAAACGCTGTTCTATGCGTTGCTCGCGCGCAATCTCGCAGCGCTGCTTCCAGTCGTTTATACGCCGACCGTCGGCGCGGGCTGCGAAAATTTCAGCGAGTTGTACCGGCGGCCGTGCGGTCTGTTTCTGGGCCCACCGCACAAGGATCGTCTGGACCAGATTCTCGCCAATCCCCGCTTCGATAGCGTCGAAGCGATCGTGGCGACGGATGGCGAACGTATTCTCGGGCTCGGCGATCAGGGTGTGGGCGGCATGGGCATCTCGATCGGCAAGCTGTCTCTGTACACCGCATGCGCCGGCATCCGGCCGTCCACCACGTTGCCGGTGCTGCTCGACGTCGGCACGGAAAACGAAGCCCGTCTCGCGGATCCGCTCTACATCGGCTGGCGTCATCGCCGGCTGCGCGGCGCGGAATACGACGAGTTCGTCGAAGCGTTCGTGCGTGCCGTCCAGGAGGGCTGGCCGCACGTACTGCTGCAATGGGAAGACTTCGCGAAGGCGAACGCGACCCGCTTGCTCGAACGTTACCGTGACCAGCTCTGTACCTTCAACGACGACGTTCAAGGCATGGCCGCAGTCGCAACCGGCACGCTCATGGCCGCACTGAAAGTGACGGGCGCGCCGCTCGGCGGGCTGCGGCATCGCGAATCTGCTCAGAACGGCGATGATGGACGAAGGCATGTCTTCCGACGCGTGCCGGCCCCGCATTCTGCTCGTCGATCAGCGTGGCTTGCTGGTGTACAGCATGGACGGCGGGCGTCGAGGCGTTCTAGAAACTGTTTCTGCAGAACCCGTCCGTCGTAGCCGCGTGGAAATCGCCGCAGGCCGATTTCATCGAACTCGTCGACGTGATCAAACACGGAAAGCCGACCGCACTGATCGGCGTGTCGGGACAGAGCGGGCTTTTCAACGAAACGTGGTGCGTGCGATGTCCGCGACCAACGACCGCCCCGTGATCTTTCCGCTCTCCAATCCGCTGACGCGTTCGGAAGCGACACCCACCGATATCGACTGCTGGTCGGAAGGGCGCGCGATCATCGGAACCGGGCAGTTTCCGCCTATTACGCGCAACGGCAGGCCGTTCACCGTCGATCAGACCAACAACTCGTACATTTTTCCCGGCGTGGCGCTCGGCATCATCGCGGTGAAGGCACGGCGGGTGAACGACCGGATGTTCATGGCCGCCGCGCGAGCGTTGGCTGATATGTCGCCGGCACTCGCCGACCCAAAAGCGAACCTGCTGATGCCGGTCGGCAAGTTGCGGGAAGTGGCGATCACCGTCGCGCGGCGCGTCGCGATCCAGGCGCACGACGACGGGCTCGTCGACGAACCGCTCACCGACGCCGACATCGAGGCACGAATCGACGGCAAAGTGTGGCAGCCAGTCTATCACGACCTTTGCACGTCGTGAACTCATTTACTCCACGCAAGGCCGCACTGACTTTGACGCCATGATTTCCACGATCCTTTGACGCCATGATTTCCACGATCCTCGATGCCCTTGCTGCCGGTCGCCTTCGTGATCGGCCTGGGATGGCTGGCCGGACGGCAGCGTTTGCTCAAACACGACGACGCGGGCGTGCTTGCGACCTTCGTCATCAAGTTCGCGCTGCCGCTGGCGCTTTTTGAAGGCGCGGTGAGCACGCACGCCGCCGTCGAAGATCGGCAACGTTGCGTTGATCGCGACGCTGGCGATTGGCCTGATGGGCATATTCGTGATGGCGCTCGTGATCGGCAAGCTCATTTTCAGGCATGACCTGAAGACAGCGACTATCTAGGCGCTGGTCTGCGCGTTTCCCGACATGGCCTATTTCGGCGCGCCGATTCTGCTGGTCGTGTTCGGTCCGGAAGGATTCATTCCCGTGCTGTTCGGCAATCTCGTGACGAGTCTGCTCATGCTGCCGTTGACCATCGTGCTGATCCAGCTCTCGGACACGACACAGGCCAGCTCGGAGACGCATGGCGTCCTCTCGATTTTCCTGCGCAGCATGGGTAGCGCGCGGTACTGAATCCGATCGTCTGGCTGCCGCTTTCGGGCGCGGCCATTTCGTTCGCGCATCTTCAGTTGCCGCATCCGGTGATGGCGTCCGTGTCGATGATGGCGAAAGCGGCGGGCGGAACGTCGCTGTTCGCTCTCGGACTCATGCTTTACGGCGAAAAGTTTCGTGTAAGCGCCAACGTGCTCGTCAATCTGTTTCTGAAGAACTTCGTGCAGCCCGCCGTGATGGGGCTCGCCACGCTCGCGTTCGCGTTGAAAGGCGCACCGGTTCATCAGGCCATCATTACGGGCGCCGTTCCAACGGCAACCGCCGCGGCGATGTTCGCGCTCAGAAGCAAAACCTATACGGCGGGCGGATGCCACGGCCACCATTCTCATCAGCACGATTCTCGGGATTTTTACCGAAGCGGTTCTGATTGCGCTGCTTCATTGAAAACAACTGAGGACGCATCTCGCCAACGGCGCGCCGGCACGCGCAGCGTCGTGGCGAGCATTCGTCGAATGCGCATCGCGCGGCACCCGCTGCAATGAACGCCGGTCAGGTGCCGGTTTATCTCTTTGTCCCATCTGCAAGAACGCTAAGGCGCGTGCTGCGAACCCGTCAGCATCGGCGCACTGCTCCAATCCAATCAACGAGTGAGGATCTTCATGCCGTTCGTCACAACCAAAGATAACGTCGAGATTTTCTATAAGGACTGGGGTCCGAAAGACGCGCAGCCGATCGTGTTTCATCACGGCTGGCCGCTTTCATCGGACGACTGGGACACACAGATGCTGTTCTTCGTACAGAAGGGCTATCGCGTCGTCGCACACGACCGGCGCGGTCACGGACGCTCGGCTCAGGTGTCCGAAGGCCACGACATGGACCACTACGCGGCCGATGCATTCGCAGTGGTCGAGGCGCTCGACCTGAAGAACGCGATCCACATCGGTCACTCGACTGGCGGCGGCGAGGTTGCCCGCTATATCGCGAAGCATGGCGAGCCCGGGAGCGCGTCGCGAAGGCGGTGCTCGTGAGCGCCGTGCCGCGGCTGATGCTGAAGACCGACGCGAATCCGGAGGGCTTGCCCATCGACGTCTTCGACAGCTTGCGCGCCGCGCTCGCGGCGAACCGCGCGCAGTTTTTGCTCGATCTGCCGTCGGGTCCGTTCTACGGCTTTAACCGCGAACGCGCGACCGTCCAGCAGGGCGTGATCCAGAACTGTCAGGGCATGATGGGGAGCGCCAAAGCCCACTACGAAGGCATCAAGGCTTTCTCGGAGACGGATCAGACCGAGGACCTGAAAGCGATTTCAGTACCGACGCTGGTTCTTCACGGCGAGGACGACCAGATCGTTCCAATTGCCGACGCCGCGCTCAAGTCGATCAAACGCTGAAGAACGGAACGGTACGCTCAAAACGTATGCGGGTCTTTTGCACGGTATGCTGACAGTGAACGCAGACGTTTTGAACGCCGATCTGCTCGCGTTCGTTCAGGGCTAAAGTTCGAGGCTGAAACGGCACGCGCGAACGGGCCGGAAATACGTCCGGCCCGTTCGTCTTTCGCTCGCACTCGCAGCGCTTACGGCGCGCAGGTCTTGCTCGCGCCTTCGATCCACAGATTGTTCACGTGACGCTTGCCCGCGTAGAAACGGTAAGTGGTCGCGCCGTTGTCGCTGCGCACCTTGATGATGTTCGAGTCGCCGAAGTCGAGCATCTGGCCTTGCGGAATCGCAGTGGATTTGAACGCCGCGTTATGGTTCGTCGCGACTTGCGTGAGACACGCGACCACGTCGTTGACGGAGCGTTGCGTGGTGGAATCCGTGACCGGCTCGCCCGCATCCGGATTCTTCTGGAAGTAAGCGCAAGCGCTAAGAAGCAGGGGAACTGAAAGGACTACGGCAAACTTCTTCATAACTCTCCTGGCGAATGTATCGACCGCTTTCGACTGACAGTGCATACGACGCGCACCGCGCGCCGCCGGGTTGTGCCGACCGTGCGCCGTGTCGTACGCATAAGCGTAAATCGACCGCCATTATATCGGCCTCGCGCGCACGTTCCCCTGAAGCGCCGCACGTGCCGTGCCCGGGCACGTGAATGCGAAGCGCGCCATTCGCCGGATCGAATTATTTCCGCCGCTGCGCCTAGGCTGCGAGCTGCACGGCCACGTTCGCCGCGCCATAACCATCGTAGCCGCCGCGCCGCTCGACGATTTCCATTAAGAAGCGCTTGTCCAGCAACTCCATGTAGGCGTGAAAAAACTCGCCGCCGCGTTCGTCGCGATCGTACAGGATGTTGTGCGCGCGCCGTGCGTCGAGCGTCGCGTCCGGCAGCACGTAGCGAGCGGCGAGATCCTCGTAGTAGTTGCGCGGAATGCGCAGCACGGGCAGACCGTCGGCGACGAACTCGGGAATCGCGCTGAAGATGTCGGCCGTGCTGAAGGCGATGTGATTCAGACCGGACCCGTGATACGTATGCAGCGACTCGGCCACGGCCGTGTGATGATCCACCGACGCGTTCAGCACGATATGCACCGAGCCGTCGCCGCTGCGCAGCGCGCGGCTGCGCACGAGGCCGTACGGGTCGGGCACCAGCACGCCCGGTTCCGCCTGGAAGCCGAGCGCGGTGCGCAGAAACAGCACCCACGTATCGAGCGAATTCGCCGGCACCGAAAGACACACGTGGTTGATACGGGTTAGCGGGCCGACTTCCGTCGGACCGTTGATGTCGGTGAGCACGAAATCTCGGCTTCGAACAACGTGGGCTGGTTCGGGGTTTCGTCGACGAAATAGTTCAGGCTGCTGTCGGGCGCCTGCACGGCGGGCAGCACGCGCTCGTTCAGGCCGATCTGGCCGGAAAACGGCGTAGCCGAAACCGGCGGCGCGCTCGAAGGCCTAGTTGGCGTCGTCCACGCGAAATGCGGACGCGCACAGCGACAAACCGTGTTGCTGAAAAAACGCGTTGGCGAATGAATCGGGCTCGGCATTCAGCACGATCGACGCCGCGCCGTGCTGGAACAGCGTCACGTCCTTCGAGCGATGCTCGCCGGCCTAGCGGAAACGCAGCTTGCCGAGCCAGTCGACGAGTTGCGCGCGCGTGGTGTGATCCACGGCGAATTCGAGAAACTGATAGCCGACGTGCGCGGGTGCAGCGGGTGAGCGATACAGATCGCTGACGACGCCGCTCGCAGGCGGCATCGCTTTGTCGAGGACCACGCGCGCTTGTTCCTCTAGAAACAACAGCGAGCGATGACCGTCCGCGGCCGTGATTGTGGTGGCGCGGCGCGAAAACCGTCGTTGAAGATTTCCAGCGAAAGCGGACCCTTGTAGCCGGTTTTCACGACCTGCGCCGTGAAATTCGCGAGATCATCGAAGTCGCCTTGGCCAAGGAAGCAGCGGTAATGGCGGCTCCATTCGAGCACGTCCATCGCGAGCTTCGGCGCATCGGCAATCTGCACGAACGCGATGCGTTCGCCGGGAATTTCCGCGATGCCGTCCACCGTGTCGTTCAGCGACAGCGTGTGAAAGCTGTCGAGCACGAGCTCGAGATTCGGGTGATTCACCGCGTTCAGTTTCCACGCGTGCCGGTAAGTCTTGACGTGCCCGTCCCCATGCAAGCGCTTCATAACCGGCGATCACGCCTGCTTCCGCCGCGCGCGCCAGCGCGCCGAGCTGGTCGATCATCAGCGCGTCGTCGGCGATCGTTTCCGGCGACACTTTACTGCACACCAGAATGCGATCCGTGCCGAGTTCGTGCATGACGTCGAACTTGCGGCGTGCACGATCCAGATTGCGCTCGAGACGCTCCGGACTTACGCCGTCGAAATCGCGGAACGGCTGGAACAGCATGATTTTCAGCCCGAGATCTTCGGCGATACGGCGTACGTCGGCGGGCGAGCCGTCGAAGTAGAGCAGGTCGTTCCCGAAAATTTCGACGTCTTCGAAGCCTGCCGCCTGAATCGCGGTCAGCTTTTCGACGAGAGTGCCGCTGATCGACACGGTGGCAATCGAACATTGCATATAAACAACTTCTGCGAAAACGGGCGAACGGCTCGGGGCATCGCGAACGAGGCACCTTGATGGCGACCGGCTTGAGCGCGTGTGGCATTTAAGCGCCTCATACGCAAACCCGCGCGCGCCATGTTGCGATGCGCAATCTGGTCTATCTGGTTACTTGGTGCAACCGGATAAGGAGCAAGGATCGCGCCAACATGCTCCAGATTAGCCTGAATGGTTCACAGTTTATACAAACTAACTAGATGGTACAAATTTGTAGAAACCCCGAATGAACCCCGAATGACGAAATCCTGCGATGCGCGCACACTTCGACTTCGCTCACGGTATAAAATGCCACGAGCTTCGTGTGCGTCTTGTCCGGATTACTTTGCAGGAGCAGGAGTGTGGTCGCCATGAGTTTTGCATCAGTGCTGGTCCTGAACGGACCGAATCTCAATCTGCTCGGCACGCGTGAGCTGGCCATTTACGGCTCTGAAACGCTCGACGACGTCGTGAAGCTTTGCCGCGACGCGGCCGAACGTCTGGACCTTTCCTTGGACTTCTGTCAGTCGAATGCGGAGCATCAACTGATCTACTGGCTGCACGCGGCGCGCACGAAAGTGGACGGCATCGTGATCAATCCGGCGGCTTACACGCATACGTCGGTGGCGATCGCCGACGCGCTCACCGCAATCGAAAAGCCCGTGATCGAAGTGCATATTTCGAACGTGCATCGCCGCGAGGCGTTCCGGCATTACTCGTATGTGTCGGCGGTGGCCGAAGGCATCATCATCGGTTGCGGCACGCAGGGCTATGTGCTCGCGCTCGAACGCATGGCGACGATTCTGCGCAAGAAGGTGGCGAAATGAATGCACCTTTGAACATTGCTGCGACCGCTCAGGCAAACACGCAGACACACTCGCAGGCAACCTCGTACTCCTATCTCGTCGGCCTGATCGGCGCGGGCATCGGCGGATCGCTTTCGCCTGCGATGCACGAGGAAGAGGGCAGCAAGCTCGGCCTCAATTATGTGTACCGCCGCATCGATCTTGAAGCGCTCAAGCTCGACGTCTCGGCGCTGCCCGATCTGCTCACCGCCGCCGAACGCATGGGCTTCAACGGCCTGAACATCACGTATCCGGTGGAAGCAGGCCGTGATTCCTTTGCTCGACGAACTATCGGACGATGCGCGCGCTTGGCGCGGTCAATACCGTGCTGTTCAAGGACGGCAAACGTATCGGCCATAACACGGACTGGTCCGGTTTCGCGCGTGCTTTCCAGCGCGGTTTGCCGGACGTGTCGCTCGAGCGCGTCGTGCAACTGGGCGCGGGCGGCGCGGGCGTGGTGGTGGCACACGCTGCGTTGAACATGGGCGCGAAATCGCTCACGCTGTTCGATGTCGACGCCAACCGCGCGGCGTCGCTCGCCGACGAATTGCAGAAGCGTTTCCCCGCAAGCAGCGTGACGGCCGGAACGTCGCTCGCCGCGGCCAACGGCCTGATTCACGCGACGCCCACCGGAATGGCGAAGCTGCCGGGCTTGCCGTTGCCGGCCGAGTTGCTGCGTCGCGACCTGTGGGTTGCCGACATCGTCTACTTCCCGATTCGCACCGCATTGCTGCAGGCGGCCGAAGCGCTCGGCTGCCGCACGCTAAGCGGCGGCATGGCGGCGTATCAGGCGGTGGACGCCATGCGTATTTTTCGGGACTCGAACCCGACGCCGAACGTGTCTACACGCATTTTCAGTCGCTGCTCGGGCGTTGATCCGGCAGTGTTTTGCAGCACGCTATAGCAGGTCATTACCTACGAGCTGTAATTGACCCGCAACCGCTCGAACGGCGAGGCGGGTCGAGTCCGAGGAGACAAACGTCATGTCACAACACATTCAACTCCGTCCCGCCGACGCCACGCTGCAATCCGGCACGGCCGTCGGCGCCGTGCGCCGTTCGAAAGCGCGCTACCAGATCCTCTCGCTGCTCGCCGTGGGCACGATGATCAACTATCTCGACCGGACAGTGCTCGGCATCGCCACGCCGCAGTTGACGAAAGAACTCGGCATCAACGCCGCGATGATGGGGCTGCTGTTCTCGGTGTTTTCGTGGAGCTATGTCGCCTCGCAGATTCCCGGCGGCCTGTTCCTCGACCGCTTCGGCAGCAAGCTCAAGTATTTCCTCTCGATGACCTTTTGGTCGCTCTTCACGCTCGCGCAAGGTTTCGTGCACGGCATTGGCGCGCTGTTCGCGTTCCGTCTTGGCCTGGGCGTTTCCGAAGCGCCGTGTTTCCCGACCAACAGCCGCGTCGTCGCCACGTGGTTTCCGCAAAGCGAACGCGCGATGGCAACGGGCACGTACACGGTCGGCGAATATATCGGCCTCGCGTTTTTCAGTCCGTTCCTCTTCATGCTGATGGGCGCGTTCGGCTGGCGCTCGCTCTTCTACGTGGTCGGCGGCGTGGGCATCGTGTTTGGGTTGATCTGGTGGGCGTTCTATCGTGAGCCGCGCGGATCATCCTTCGGCGAATCATGAAGAACTCGACTACATTGCGGCGGGCGGCGGTCTTACGCATCAGAAGAAAGACACGTCGAATGCGGGTGAAGTGAAAGCGAAGAGCGGCTTCGAATGGCGCACCTTCGAATGGCGCACCATCGGCCGCCTGTTCAAGCATCGTTAACTGGTTGGTGGGCATCTGCCTCAGACAGTTCGCCGGCAACTCCACGCTCGTGTTCTTCCTCACGTGGTTTCCGACGTACCTCGCCACCGAGCGCCATATGGCGTGGCTGAAAATCGGCTTCTGCTTCTTCGCAATCATGCCGTTCATCGCGGCATCGATCGGCGTGATGTTCGGCGGCATCTTCTCGGACTGGTTGCTGCGTCGCGGCGTGTCGCCGAACGTGGCGCGCAAGCTGCCGATCATCGCCGGTCTGCTGCTCGCGTCGACGATCATTCTCGCGAACTACGTGGAGAGCAAACGTGGTGGTGATCGTGATTCTCTCAGTCGCGTTCTTCGCGCAAGGCATAGCGGCGCTCGGCTGGACGCTCGTCCCGACATTGCGCCGACATTGCGCCCGACGGTCTGCTCGGCGTGACCGGCGGCATTTTCAACTTCGCGGCGAATCTGGCAGGCATCGTCACGCCGCTCGTGGTGGGCTTCATCGTCGCGGCCAAGGGTTCGTTCGTCGGCGCGCTGTCGTACATCTTCATAGTGGGCGACATCAAGCGGTTCGCGCCCAAAGGCCGCGTCCCGCTTTTTTACGTCTGCTTTCTCTTTCTTTGACGCTTGCTTGCTACGTGCTTTCAGTCTTCCTTGCGCACGAAACGCAGCACGGCGTCGACGATCATCGCGCGATGCCGCGCGCGCAGCCGCGGATGCGACGGATCGCGGCCGAACGCGGTACCAAACGTGTGCCGATTGCCCACGCGATGAAAGCACAGCGAACTGATCATCAGATGCAGATCGATCGCATCGATGTCGCTGCGGAACTGGCCTGCCGCGATGCCCCGCGCGAGCAGATCTTCGATCGTATGAATGACGGTGACGTTGCGGTCCTTGAACTTGAACGTCTTGACCTGCCCGACGTACTTCGCGCCGTGAATGTTTTCGATCGTGACGAGCCGCACGAAATCGTGCTGAAGGTCGTGATAGTCGAACGTGAATTTGACCAGCGCTCGCATGCCCTCGACCGGATCGAGTTCGCTGACATGCCAGGCCCTGTTCGAGCGCGTGAATGTCGCCGTACACTTTCTCCAGCACCGCTTGGTACAAACCAAACTCTTGTTCTTGTCCTTGCTGCCAAAATAACAGTATAGCATGCGCTTGGTGGTATTCGTACGTTCCGCGATCGCGTCGACCCGCGCACCCGTGAGTCCCATCGCGGAGAACTCCTGCGTGGCGACGTCGAGAATGTTGCGCTTCGTCTGTTCGGGGTCGTACTTGCGACGGGCGTTGCCGCGTCGGGCATCGCTACGCGGAGTTTCCGGCGGAATGCCCTCGACATCGGGCACGGCAACTTTGCTTCCCTTTTTCATTGTGTGTTCGAGCGGCATTGACGGCGTATTCTAGCATGTCGAAATGCGCGTTCGACTTGGCTTTCCGGCGCGATCGGCCACATGTCGGCAGGCGTATGACGGCGTCCTTCAGAGCGGCACGCGGCGGAACGCATCGCGCGTCTGCATGGCCGTGTCGGTGTGAGTTGCGCGGCGGCAAGGCCGAGCGCGCCATAGGCGGGCGTGAGTCCGAACGTGGCGAATGCCTTGGGGATGGGTTTCTCGCCTGCGATCGCCGTCGCCAGCAATTCGCCCGCGACGGTGGTGGGCGCCATGCCGTGTCCGCCGAAGCCGACCGCGTACCAGACGCCGTCCGCGCTTTGGCCGATCTGCGGCATCTTGTGACGCGCGTAGCTCATCAGGCCGCCCCACGCGTAGTCGATTCTCACGTCGTGCAGTTGCGGATAGACCTTCAGCAGATCCCTGCGCAACAGGCGCGCGATGACTTCGGGTGACCGGTCGCGCACCGAGAGATGCGTCCGCCCCACAGAATGCGCGTGTCGGGCAGTGGACGGTAGTAATCGAATGCGAAGCACGTGTCGTAGACGTTGCGCGCGTAGCTGCCGCTCGCCATCACGACATGACGCGCTTCGAGCACGCCGTGCGGCGTTTCCATGACGAAGCCCGCACCTTCGCGCCGCAAAGCCGTCACGGGCGACTGCTTGTGAATCCGCACGCCCGCGCGGCACGCCTCGGCCGCGACGCCCAGCACGTATTTCAACGGATGAAAGTGGGAAGGCGTTTGCGCTCGAAGAGTCCGCCGTGATAGCGCGTGGTCTTGAGTTGCGTTGCGAGTTGCGCGGCATCGAGCGGTTCCCAGTCCACGCCGAATGCGTCGCGCATCAGGCACCGCTGTGTGTCGAGGCGCGCGGGTTCGTCGAATCAGTTGGCGAGAATCACGCCGGCGTCGGTAGCGTCGCAATCTATCCGATGGCGCGCGATACGCTCGCGCATCAGGTCGACGGCGTCGGTGGTGAGTGTGTAGGGTTCGCGGGCGCGTCGAGGGCCGAGCGTCCTGAGCAGATCGGCACAATCGAGGCTGTAGCCGCCGAACACGAAGCCGCCGTTTCGCCCGGACGCGCCGAAGCCGACGCGCTGCGCTTCGAGCACAACGATTCCACCGTCTCGAGCCATACCGCGCTCGGCGAGTCCCAGCGCGATAGACAAACCCGCAAGCCCGCCGCCGATGATGCAGACCTCGACGCTCTGCCGTCCTGCAAGCGGCGCATGGCGAGCCCGGAACCTGCGCTGCATCCGCGCGATCCACCGTGGCTTCGTAGAGTAGTTTTGCATGCGGTTAGGGTAGTGGCATTTGGCTGGCGAGGTCAAAAATGAAGCCAGCATTCGGATTCGGCGAACCGCCGGGTGCTTCGATCGACACCGCGAGCGCCACATAGCTCTCCGGCTTCTGCGCGCCGGCGGCAGCTTGCCGCTTGCGCTGTTCGGCAACATGCCGAGTGCGACCGGATGGCCGCTCGCCGGAATGCCCCACAACTCCATCGCGCGTCCGGCCGGCAGGTCGATCTTGCCGAGCGGATGCATCGTCATCGTGGAATGCGTTTCGTCCCATGGCGACCAGCATGATCGGATGCGCGTCCTTGCTGGTCAGCACGGCGACGTGCGAGATCGCGGCTTCGGCCGGCTGCGGCTGCAGCGCGACGGTCGGTGCGGGCGCCTGCGTGACCGTGGACGGCAGCAGCGAACGCACGGCCACCACCACGACAACCGCCGCGATACCGGTGACGCCGAGCGCCCAGCCGCGCCAGAACGCGAGGTTCTCTGAGACTGCGCGACGGACGCGCGGGCCGCTCCACCGCGGTACGCGGCCGGCTCGTGCTACGTGCCGAAGCGAGGTCGAGCCGCCGTTCGATGGCTTCCCACACGGCCGAAGGCGGCATCCGCGGCTCGGCGAGTTCGGCCATGGGCGCGATGCGGCGCTGCCATTCGTCGACGGCTTTGCGGATCAGCGTGTCGCTCTCTACGTAACGCTGGAAACGGCGGCGCGCGGCGCCGCGCAGTGTGCCGAGCACATACTCGGCGGCGAGAATATCCACGACCTGAGGATAGCGACTGAGATTCATCACTCACCTCCCAGGCAGGTTTTCAGCTTGGCGAGGCCGCGCCGGATCCATGACTTGATCGTGCCGAGCGGCACCGTGAGCACCTCTGCGATTTCGCTGTGGCTCTGATCGCGCAGATAAGCGAGGGCCACCGCCTGGCGCTGCGCCGGTTCGAGCTGTTGTTGCATGCAGCCCGCGAGCAGCCGCGCCTGCAGGCTGACGGCGGTTAGCGCTTCGGGATCGGGCTCCCCGGTTGCCACGAGATCGTCCAACGTGTCGTTTCATTCTGTTTCCTGCGAGTTGACCCGCCGCAGGTGATCGAGAGCACTGTTGCGAACGATGGCGGACATCCACGTCATCGGCGCGGAAAGTGCGCGGCGACAGTCGCCCGCATAGCGCCAGATATTGACGAAGCTGTCCTGCAACACTTCTTCCGCCCACTCGTGCCTGCTCAATATTACGGAGCGCGAGGCCAAACAGTTTCGGGGCGGGCGAGATCATAAAGCTCGCGCAGGGCCGCACCGTCTTCTTTGGCTACCCGTTCGAGCAACCCGGCGAGTGTTTCCGGCGTCAATTCTCGAGGTTTCGCAGTCGTGGAGTGAATGTATGTGTACTTGCGAACCTATGTTACTCAATTCTCCTTCGCTTCATATGAGGTTTTTCGCTCGGGACATGAATCCGTTCGGACATGCGGGACGTAAAAGCATGCTGCACGCACGGCGCGGGGCACGTGACGTACCCGAAAAAGATCAACGTCCCCACCAGCGCAGCACGAGCGGGTCGAGCCGTCGCGCGACTTTCAGCAATCCTTCGCGCGTGGCCGGATGCATGGACGGCAACGGACGACGCACCGCGTCCGAGCGGATCACGCCGCCTTCCTTCATCAGCGCCTTGCACGACGCGAGGCCGCCCTGACGGTTCTCGTAGTTGATGAGCGGCAGCCACCTCTCGTAGTGCGCGGCGGCGGCTTCGGTATCGCCCGCCATGTAGGTGTCGACGATTAGACAGATGCCATCCGCATAGCCGCCACCCGTCATCGAACCGGTGGCGCCCGCATCGAGATCGGCCATCAGCGTGATGGCTTCTTCGCCGTCCCACGGACCGATCACCGCATAGCCGCCCAGTTCGATCAGTTTGCGCAGCTTGTTGGCCGCCTGCGACACCTCGATCTTGAAGTACGCGACATGCTCGATCTCACTCGCCATGCGTGCGAGAAACGCGGCCGACAGCGGCGTGCCGCTCACGGGCGCGTCCTGAATCATGATTGGAATGTCGATCGCATCCGACACCGTGCGATAGAACTCGCCGATGCCGCGCTCACCGACGCGGATCGTCGCGCCGTGATACGGCGGCATGATCATCACCATCGTGGTGCCTGCATCCTGCGCGCCGCGACTGCGTTCGGCGCATAGGTGCGAACTGAAATGCGTCGTGGTGACGATCACCGGCACGCGGCCCGCGACGTGATCGAGCGCGGTGTGCATCAGCGTATTGCGTTCGTCGTCGGAAAGGGCGAACTTGCTCGGAGAAGTTCGCGAGAACGCAAAGGCCGTTCGAGCCTGCGTCGATCATGAAGTCGAGGCAGCGTTTCTGACCTTCGAAGTCGAGCCGGCCGGCGTCGTCGAAGATGGTCGGCACGACGGGAAAGACGCCGCGCAAAGGTGTGGGTTGGGCAGTGTTTGTCATGGTGGTGTCGTCGCGCAGTGGCGTTCAACTGTCTCTACTATTAATTATACGGCGGTAAGACGTGCAGGTATATTGAATTGTTTCCATCCTGTGATCGCTTTTACGACTCACCTGTTATTTCTGCTCCTTCATGAAAGACACGCTGAACGTTCTGCTTGCGAAACTGCGCATCCGGCAACTGCAACTGCTGATCGCACTCGACGACCTCAAGTCGTTGCACAAGGCCGCAGGCGCCATGTCGATGACGCAGTCGGCGGCGAGCAAGGCCTTGCAGGAACTGGAATCGATGTTCGACGCGCCGCTTTTCGAGCGCTCGAAAAGCGGCATGATCGCGAACCTGCTCGGCCACTGCGTGATCCGCTACGCGCGCCTCGTCACGACGGATCTGACCGCGCTCTGTCAGGACGTCGCCGAAATCCGTTCGGGGCGTGGCGGACGGCTCGCGGTGGGCGCGATCATGGGCGCGATTCCCGATTGCGTCGTGCCGGCACTCGACCGGCTGCATGCGAGCCAGCCGAATCTGTCGATCGAAGTGGTGGAGGACACGAGCGCGCAGCTGCTGCAGCAACTCGACGACGGGCGGCTCGATCTCGTGGTTGGCCGCGCAGCGGTGGCGGCCGATCCTTCGAAATACCAGTACCAGCCGCTTGCCGACGAACCGCTTTCGGTTGTCGTGGGTTACGGCGCGGTGTTCTTCGCTGGAAAACCCGCTGCCAAACCCGCGCGCAAAACGGCAAGTGCGAAAAAAGAAATCACGCTCGCCGATCTGGCGGGGCGCCGCTGGGTGATGTACCCGTCGCACATGCCGTTGCACGCGTTGCTCGAACGCGAGATGGATCTCGCCGGTCTGCCGATGCCCGTCAATCCGATTTCGACGGCGTCCACGTTCGTGACGGTGGCGCTGTTGCGCGAGGGCGCGGATCTGGTGTCGTTGCTGCCTGCGTCAATCGCGACGCTGTTCGCGCGGCAGAAGATGCTGCGCATAGTGCCGGTGAAGCTCAAGTCGCCGTCGCAGACGTTCGGTATCGTGACGCGCAAGGGCGGCGTGCTCTCGCCGCCGGCGGGTCGGTTTATCGAACTGCTGTCTGGAGGAACGACGGCGCTCGCGGAGAAACCCGTTCAACTTCGCACTCACGCAAAAGTCAGGCGCATTGCTGGCAGCGCTGCCAGCAATGCCACCGCCACGCGTGCATCCAGAAAGCAAAAAACCGTCTGAAGCGGCGGATTGCGTCCGTAGCGCGAATCTTTTGTGATGTCGTCGACGCGCACGATCGCCTCGCCGTCGAACGTGAGTTTGAACACCGGCGTGTTTCGCGGCATCGGAAACTTTGCGAACGCTTCTCTCGGCACGCCCGAGAGCGTGTACACAGCATGTACTTGCCGTTCTCCTCGTCCTGGACGTTATAGAAGAACGAGCCGAACGCGGTGCCTGTGAGTTCGGTGGCGGCGTCGGTGACGATCTACACGGCGCGATGCAGATCGAATTCCGCCGCAACCGTGGCGCCGACTCGATTCAGGATCTTCAGCGTGCGCGACTCTTCGCGCAGCTTCATCTCCGTATCGCGACACAGCCGCGCGAGATGAAGGTGATCGGCGACGCGCGCGGTATCGTCGCTATCCGCGCAGAGAATGCCGGCGCGTTCGCCGTCGTCGCCGGGAATCGCGCTGTAGGAGAATGTGTGATCCGCGTCGGCGGCGAAACCGTCGCATTCCGCGAAAAGCGGCTTCCGTCCGACGACGGCACTCTCGCCGCCGCCGTCAGTGCCGCCATCCGCCATTTCGGTCAGCAGCGCTTCGATGCCGGACGCGTGCTCGCTCCAGACAACGCGCGCCGGCTGGCCGAGCGCAAGCGGATGCGTGCCGCCGAACAGCGAGCGGTACGCGTCGTCGTTATAGAAGCAGATGAGTTCGTCGCCCCAACCGATCCACACCGGCTGACGCGACGTAAGCATGATGCGGACCGCGAGCTTCAGGGCCTGCGGCCAGGCGTCGGGTGAACCGAGCGATGTCGAAGTCCAGTCGTGCGCGCGGATCAATGCGCCAAGTTCACCGCCGCCCGAAAGGAACGACGGCGCTTCCGCGTGAGCGGCCCGGTTCTCCGCTGCGTTCCCCGATATGAAGCGGTCCGGCTCGTTCAACACAATCTCCTCGACACGGCTCTGTCAACGTTCGTGCCGACGCGTTTGCAAATGCAGTGCCCGGGAGCGCGCGGTGGTTAGCGTGGCGTAGTTGACCTAGCGGGATTCTCGCGCGGAGGAAGGGGGCGCGAAGGGAAGAGCGGGTGAAGGAACCTGCGAAAGACCAGTAAAACGTACCGTGGAAGTCGTTGGAGGGCCGGTCTTTCAAAACAGCAGTGATGTGCCGGAACAATATCTTGCCGGCGCTTACATCATGCCGACGCACACGGCGGCGGCAATCGAGCCCAGCACGAGCAACGCGCCGATGGTCTTGCGCTTGTTCAGCTCAGTCCACCGCAGCACGCCCGCGAGCGACAGCAGAATGATGCTGCCCGCAAGCGTGTCGATCAGCAGCACCCAGCCGACGCTCAGGCCCACGCCTTTATGCAGGTTCGTCAGCATCGCGAGGAACGTGTTCTCGTTGCGCTTCACGCTCACGAAGCTATTGCCGACCCAGTATTCCACCGACGTGTTCTCGCGCGGCGACGCAAAGTTCAATTGCCAGTACTCCGGCTGAACCACGCTGTGATCGCCCCACGCCACCGCATGCGACGGTTCCTTCTGCATACGTCCCGGATTGCCCTGAATCTTCAGTTCGTGCTTGAGCCATTTCGCGAGTTCGCGCGGCGTGTTGGCCGGCACGTGACCTTGCGTGCCGTCGAGCTCGTATTCGGTCGGCGAAACCTGCGTGCGCGCCGTTGTTCATTTCCTCGCGGAAGAACGCGGACGTCACCGAGATATTGCCACCGAACAGATCCCACTTGCCGCCCACTTCATATGACTTCGTCGATTCCGGCACGAGGTTCTGCGTGAGATTCGTCACGGTCAACGCTTCGAGCGACGGGTCGAACGACGTGCCGTACGACACGTAGTACGACTGCCAGTCGGTCGGCTGATAAATCACGCCGGCGCGCACGCTCGTGAAGTAGTTCATCTGCGTAGCGTAGCCAAGCAAGCTGACCGTATTGTGAATCTGCGCCTAGAAGCGATCCCAGCGCACGCCGCCAATCAGTTTCCAGTGCTGGCCGAGCGACACAGTGTCGTTCACGTACGCCGCAATTTCGTTCGATCCCGAATCGGCGTAGTTGCCCACTGTCGTGGTGACGCCTGCAGGCGACGACAGATACTGCGGATTCAGCATCGTCACGACAGGCAGGTTGTTACGCGTGTACGCTTGGTTCGAATAGCTGTCGTGACCGAGGAGTTCGATGCCGGCGATCACGTCGTGCTTCACAGGACCCGTGTCGAATTTGTATTCGAGCGCCGTGTCGTTGTAGATTGAATGATTTTCGATCACACGATCATGGCTTTGCAACTTAATGAAGAGTTGTGACGGCGAGAGCGCCGTGTAGTTGCCGTTGATGAGCGCCGGGCTCGTTGCGAGCGGACCCGTCAGCACCGCTTGCGGCGCGGTTTCGCGTGCGTCGGTTCGCGAGTGCGAAAACTGCGTCTGGTTGGTGAGCGTGAGCGTGTCCGAGAACTTGTGTTTGACGGCCGCAGTGAAAATTTGAACGTCCTGGATCGTGCGGTCGCTCGTCAGGCCGTAGAACGTATTCTTCGACACCGGCGACGGACGGCCATACAGCGCCTGCACGCCGTAGTCGGGCATGTCGTAGTTATGCTGGATCAGCGCGGAGATCGTGACTTCGGTCGGCGTGCCGATGCCGAACCGTACTTCCGGCGCGATGCCGTAATCCTTGTTGCGCATTTCGTCGCGCGAGGAACCGAGGCTCTGGCTTAACGCATTCAGGCGGATCGCGGACGTGTCGGTGAGTTTGTGATTCACGTCGACGCGGTGCTACGATAACGGTCGTCGGTGCCGATCATGCCGGTTATTTCCGCCGAGTCCTTCAGGTTCGCTTTCTTGCTGACCTAGTGGTTGATCACGCCGCCGGTCGATCCGCGGCCGAACAGCATCGACGAAGGACCGTACAGCACTTCGAGTTCTTCGAGATCGAACGTGTCGCGATAGTACTGGTTGCGATCGCGGAAGCCGTCGAGATAGATGTCGTTCTGCGCTGTGAAACTGCGCAGATTGATGTTGTTGCCGATCTGGTCGCCTTCAGCCGCGCCGATGGTCACGCCCGGCGCATTATTGCGCAGCGCGTCCTAGAACGAAGTCGCGCCTTGCGATTGCAGCACGGCCTTGTTGATTACCGTCACCGTCTGCGGAATGTCGCGCAATGCCGTGAACGTCTTCGCGCCGACCGTCGAACGCTCGGGCTGGAAATCCTGCTGCTCCGCCTGACTCGTCACGCCGATGGCCGGCAAGGTGCTGTTAGCTGCCGCGGCCTTTTGTCCGCTGCGGTGTTGGCGGAAGAAGGCTGTGCATCGGGCTGAGCACCAGGTTGTGATGCAGCCTGCGGCGCTGTCTGCGCGACAGCCGGCGTGGCAAACGGAATGGCGAAAGCTAGCGCTAACGCAGTCGCAAGCGGCGTATGTTTGAGCATGGGAAATCCGGTCAGGAATGCGCTTGCAGAATTCGCATGAACGAAACGGGATTCATGACGAAGCGGCACTTGGCTGGCTGCCGGTCTCCTCTGCTAGCCCAAGAGTGACAGGATGGCTGGCTAATTGTTATTGAGAATCGGTAACAATTCACAGACATAAATGCCCGGCAATCTCGATGTAAGTAAGGTGCCGTAATTTCTTTGTTTCTGATTTTTACGACCGTATGCCATTCGTAAATTTATACGCGCAGTAAAAGTGCCTGCTTACGCGCTGTAATGATCTTAGTTTTGCCCTTCCTCTTCCTTACTGCGTCGAAACCTGTCCGGTCGATTTGACTGAATACGTTTTCAATTTGCCAACATGGATGACGCCGCGTTACCGGCATAATTGCGCGACACTGTTTATATCCATTGCGCGCGTGTTCGAACGCGCGCAGGCTGCAGGCAAGCCGAGCGGCATTCTCGCGCCGGTTCAGGCGGACGCCGAACACTATCCGCGATGGGCAGCCGCGTCGTTGCGGTCTGCGCGGATCTGGGCATGTTGAAAAACGCGGCACTTGCCGTCAGACAGCATTTCATGCCGTAACCGGTGGCCCGGCCATGCGCCCGGCCGCCACGAACTCTTGGGAGCATTCCATGTAAAAAGCAGGCTTTATCGGACTCGGCATCATGGGCAAGCCCATGGCCAACCTTCTGAAGAACGGCGTGGCGCTCGCGGCCTTCACGCGCAGCGGCGTGCCCGACGAACTCACGCAGGCGGGCGCCGTGGCGTGCGACAGCCCGGCCGCGGTCGCCGCGCAGGCCGACGTGATTTTCATCATGGTGCTCGACACGCCCGACGTGGAGCGCGTGCTGTTCGGCGAGAACAGGCTCGCGAGCGGCTTGCACGCTGATCGGCGGCGTGGGCGCGGGCCAAGTGTGCAAGGTCGCCAATCAGGTGCAGGTGATCGTCGCGGCCACGATCGAGGCGATGGGCGAAGCGCTGCTGCTCGCCTCCAAAGCGGGCGTCGATCCGGCGCGCGTGCGCGAGGCGCTGATGGGCGGCTTCGCATCGTCGCGCATTCTCGAAGTGCACGGTGAGCGTATGACGAAGCGCACGTTCGATCCGGGCTTCCGCATCGAGTTGCACCAGAAAGATCTGAACCTTGCGCTGTCCACCGCGCAGGCGCTCGGCGTGTCGCTGCCGAATACGGCGACGTGTCAGGTGCTCTTCAACGCATGCGCCGCACACGGCGGCAAGGCATGGGATCACTCGGCGATGGTGCGCGCGCTCGAAGTGCTGGCCAAAAGTGCTGGCCAATCACGAGATCGGCCAGAAAACGGCCTGATTGCGCGGCTTTCCCTGAAGTATAAAAATGGTGGCACCTTCATTGTGAACTGCACCCCAAAAGTTGGACAGCAATCCAACCTTTGGGGGTGTTTTCATGACGAAACACGGTGAGCAGTTGAAGCTGGTTAAGCAGTACGAGGCCGGAGCGGGTGGTGTACGGACGATTGCGC
>CALNWS010000073.1 GCA_940747215.1 uncultured Paraburkholderia sp.
GGTTTCTTTTCACGCGCCTGGTTTATTTCGGGTAGAACCGCTTTGGGGTGGGGTGGGTGTTGGCGCATATGCGCCAACTCCGACCGACCGCAACTGCGTTGCATGGGGCTGGAGTAATGCTTTGCATGGGATCAGAGTAACGCGCTGAAGCACGAACTCTGATCGACAACTGAAGCACTAACTCTCATCGACAGGAGGCAGGCGAAGTGTCAGCGACGCTACGTTTTGACAAGATCGGCAAAGTTTTTCCAGGCGTGCGCGCGCTCGACGGTGTGTCCTTCGACGTCAACGTCGGCCAGGTGCACGGCCTGATGGGCGAAAACGGCGCAGGGAAATCGACCCTGCTGAAAATTCTCGGCGGTGAATATCAGCCCGACTCGGGCCGCGTCATGATCGACGGCAACGAAGTGCGCTTCACGAGCGCCGCATCGTCGATCGCGGCCGGCATCGCGGTGATTCACCAGGAACTGCAATACGTCCCCGATCTCACGATCGCGGAAAACCTGCTGCTCGGCGCATTGCCGAACTCCCTCGGCTGGGTCAACAAGCGCGAAGCCAAACGCTTCGTGCGCGAACGCCTCGAAGCGATGGGCGTCGCGCTCGACCCTAACGCGAAGCTGCGCAAGCTCTCCATCGCGCAGCGTCAGATGGTGGAAATCTGCAAGGCGCTCTTGCGCAACGCACGCGTGATCGCGCTGGATGAGCCGACCAGCTCGCTTTCGCACCGTGAAACGGAAGTGCTGTTCAAGCTCGTACGCGATCTGCGCGCCGACAATCGCGCAATGATCTACATCTCGCACCGCATGGACGAGATCTACGAACTGTGCGACGCTTGCACGATTTTCCGCGACGGACGCAAGATCGCCTCGCATCCGACGCTCGAAGGCGTGTCGCGCGACACCATCGTCAGCGAGATGGTGGGACGCGAAATCTCGGACATCTACAACTATTCGTCGCGGCCGCTCGGTGAAGTGCGCTTCGCGGCGAAAGCAATAGAAGGTCACGCGCTCGCGCAACCGGCGAGCTTCGAAGTCCGTCGCGGCGAAATCGTCGGCTTCTTCGGGCTGGTGGGCGCGGGCCGCAGCGAACTGATGCACCTCGTGTACGGCGCCGACAGCAAGAAGGGCGGCGAACTGCTGCTCGACGGCAAGCCGATCAAGGTGCGCAGCGCGGGCGAAGCGATCCGTCACGGCATCGTGCTGTGCCCGGAAGACCGCAAGGAAGAAGGCATCGTCGCGATGGCGACGGTGGCGGAGAACATCAACATCAGTTGCCGCCGGCACTATCTGCTCGCGGGGATGTTCCTCGATCGCAAGAAAGAAGCCGAAACCGCGGACCGTTTCATCAAGCTTCTGAATATCAAGACGCCGAGCCGCCGACAGAAAATCCGTTTCCTGTCGGGCGGCAATCAGCAGAAAGCGATTCTGTCGCGCTGGCTCGCCGAACCGGATCTGAAAGTGGCGATTCTCGACGAACCGACGCGCGGCATTGACGTCGGAGCGAAGCACGAAATTTACAACGTGATCTATCAGCTTGCCGAACGCGGTTGCGCGATCGTGATGATTTCGTCGGAGTTGCCGGAAGTGCTCGGCGTGTCCGATCGCATCGTCGTGATGCGTCAGGGCAGGATTTCCGGCGAGCTCGCACGCAAAGATGCAACGGAGCAGTCGGTGTTGAGTCTCGCGCTGCCGCAAAGCTCCACGGCTTTGCCCGGCACCGCAACCGACGCCAGCCAGCAGGCAGCCTGAAACGCGGCCTGAGAGCCGGCGCAGAAAGCCGGCCCGAGCATTTTTTGGACGAAAGTCCCGCAACCCGTGGGGAACGGGAGGAGTGTTGAACATGCAAGCCAGAGAAAACCTCGCGCAACAAGCCGCCAAAAGCGCCGCCGACGCGCTGATTCCGCAGACGAACGACAAGGCCAAATGGTGGCAGCAGATCACCGAGTACAGCCTGATCGTGATCTTCGTCGTGATGTTCGTCACGATGTCGCTGACCGTCGATCACTTCTTCTCGATCGAAAACATGCTTGGCCTCGCGCTGTCGATCTCGCTTATCGGCATGGTCGCGTGCACAATGATGTTCTGTCTCGCTTCACGCGACTTCGACCTCTCGGTCGGCTCCACGGTCGCGTTCGCCGGCGTGCTGTGCGCAATGGTGCTCAATGCCACTGGCAACACCTTCATCGCGATCATCGCGGCGGTGGCGGCGGGCGGCGTGATCGGCTTCGTCAACGGCGCCGTGATCGCCTATTTGCGCATCAACGCGCTGATCACCACGCTCGCCACGATGGAAATCGTGCGCGGCCTCGGTTTCATCGTGTCGCACGGTCAGGCCGTGGGCGTGTCGTCGGATACGTTCATCGCGCTCGGCGGCTTGAGCTTCTTCGGGGTGTCGCTGCCGATCTGGGTCACGCTGCTGTGCTTCATCGTGTTCGGCGTGATGCTCAACCAGACTGTGTACGGCCGCAACACGCTCGCCATCGGCGGCAATCCGGAAGCGTCGCGTCTCGCCGGTATCAACGTCGAGCGCACGCGTGTGTACATCTTCCTGATTCAGGGCGCAGTGACGGCACTCGCCGGCGTGATTCTCGCCTCGCGTATCACGTCGGGCCAGCCGAACGCGGCGGAAGGCTTCGAGTTGAACGTGATCTCGGCATGCGTGCTGGGCGGCGTTTCGCTGCTGGGCGGCCGCGCGACGATTTCGGGCGTGGTGATCGGCGTGTTGATCATGGGTACGGTCGAAAATGTCATGAACCTGATGAACATCGACGCGTTCTACCAGTACCTCGTGCGCGGCGCGATCCTGCTTGCCGCCGTGCTGCTCGACCAGTTGAAGAACCGTGGTTCGCGCGACTAACCTATCTGCTCTAAAAGGAATCGAACGATGTTGTCTTCGGCCAATGCAAACGCCCGTCTCGCGGACAACGCCTTCGCGCGCTATCCGAGTCTCGTCGACCGCACGGTGTTGATTACAGGCGGCGCGACCGGTATCGGCGCATCGTTCGTCGAGCATTTCGCGGCGCAAGGTTCGCG
The DNA here is from genome assembly GCA_940747215.1 of uncultured Paraburkholderia sp. Classification (GTDB taxonomy): domain Bacteria; phylum Pseudomonadota; class Gammaproteobacteria; order Burkholderiales; family Burkholderiaceae; genus Paraburkholderia. Next base: position 3,033 of record CALNWS010000073.1, read on the forward strand.
CGTCGCGTTCTTCGATATCGACGCGTCCGCAGGCGAAGCACTCGCCGATCAGATCAGCGATTCGAAACACAAGCAGCTCTTCCTGCCGTGCGATCTCACCGACGTCGACGCGCTGCAAAAAGCGATCGCCGACGTGAAGGTCGCGCTCGGCCCGGTCCAAGTGCTCGTGAACAACGCGGCGAACGACAGGCGCCATCAGATCGGCGAAGTCACGCGCGAATCGTTCGACGCCGGCATCGCCGTGAACATCCGTCACCAGTTCTTCGCGGCGCAGGCCGTGATGGAAGACATGAAGGCCGCGAAAAGCGGCTCGATCATCAATCTCGGCTCGATCAGCTGGATGCTGAAGAACGGCGGCTATCCGGTTTATGTGATGTCAAAATCGGCGGTGCAGGGTTTGACGCGCGGTCTGGCGCGTGATCTCGGTCCGTTCAACATTCGCGTGAATACGCTCGTGCCGGGCTGGGTAATGACGGAGAAGCAGAAGCGTCTGTGGCTCGACGACGCGGGCCGTCGCGCAATCAAGGAAGGGCAGTGCATCGACGCTGAACTCGAACCCGCAGACCTCGCGCACATGGCGCTCTTCCTTGCCGCCGACGACAGCCGGATGATCACCGCGCAGGACATGATCGTCGACGGAGGCTGGGCGTGAGCGTCACGACGGACGACGGCACGCGCGTGCCGGCCGCGGCGTTGCTGCTCGACACGAAATGCATATTGGGCGAGGGCGCCACGTGGTGCGCGCAAACGGGCCGCTTCTACTGGACTGACATCGAAGGCGTGCGCCTGTGGCGCTACGATCCGCGCGACGGTCGCAGCATTTTTTGGGCAATGCCCGAGCGGCTCGCCACGTTCGCCTTGTGCGCCGATCCGCATTACCTGTTGCTCGGCTTTGCGTCGTGTCTCGCGTTTTTCGACATCGCGACCGGTGAAACGCGTTCCATCGTCGATGTCGAGCCGGGCATGAATACGCGCGTGAACGACGGACGTTGCGACCGTCAGGGACGTTTCGTGTTCGGCACGAAAGACGAAGCCGCGCCCGTGCAGCCGATCGGCGGCTTTTACCGGCTCAACCACGATCTGACGCTCGAACGGCTGGCGTTGCCCGCGCCGGCGATCTCGAACAGCATCGCGTTCAGCCCCGACGGCGCAACGATGTACTACTGCGATTCGCCCACGCGCGTAATCCGCGCGTGCGACTACCACGCCGACGGCAGCGTCTCGAACGATCGTGTTTTCGTCACGCTGACGGATGCGACCGGCGAACCGGACGGCTCGACCATCGATCGCGACGGCGGCCTGTGGAATGCGCAGTGGGGCGGCCGCCGCGTCGTGCGCTATGGCCCCGACGGAGTGGAAACCGAGCGCGTCGACGTGCCCACTGCGCAGCCGAGCTGCGTCGCATTGGGTGGCGCGCAACTCGGCACGCTGTACGTCACGAGTGCACGCGTCGGCCTCGACACCGCTGTGCTCGCAGACGACACGCGCGCCGGTGGTGTGTTTATCGCAACACCCGGACGCCGAGGTTTACCAGAACCCGTGTTCCAGGGCGTGCCTGCATAGCGCAGAATGACGCTGCCTCGATCGCGAGCGAAACATGCGAGCGGTGGCGAAGCAGCAAGTTTCGATGTGAGTCAGAAGCGGATTGTCGCGATCCGGACCACGAATTCGAATCGCGGACGCAATAGCAGACACCATCGCAATCGTAGTGGCAGCAAATCGGCACATGCAGTTCGGACCCTGAGGCGGCCGCAGTAAAAAAGCCGCCCGACAGCATCCATCAGCGATGACGGCAACGTCCCAAGCCTCTCGATGGAGCCAGATATGACTGTTGCGAATCTTGTTACGCCTTCACCGCAAAGCCGACGCTCGCGACTCGCCGCGTCGGCCAATCCCGTGCATCCAGGTCCCAGTACGTCCGCCGTCGCGATGGGTGAATCAAGTGGCGGCGATTTCGCCTACATCACGCTCGCCAATACGCATTTGCGCCTCGATGTGGCGCCGACGCTCGGGCGGCGGCATCACCCGTTTCGATTGGCGCAACGACGATGCGCTTACGCCGATTTCTCGCCGTTGCCGCCACGTGGGCGCCGGCACGCAACCGAACCAGCTCGCCTGTTATCCGTTGCTGCCTTATTCGAACTGGATCGGCGGGGGCCACTTCACCGTGGGCGGCAGGCGCGTGGAAGTGCCGCGCAACCGTGCCGATGAAGTTGCCTATTCACGGCGACGGCTGGCAATACGCGTGGCAGGTGGCCGAGTCCGACCGCGAAAACGTGCGCATGACGCTCGATCGCCGCGACGGCAAGCCGTACGCGTACCGCGCGACGCAAACCTGCCCGACGCTCGTCATCGCGCTCGAAATCGAAAACACGGGGCGCGAGGCGATGCCGTTCGGCCTCGGCGTGCATCCGTTTTTCGTGCGCGATGCCGACACCGACTACTACGTGCTCTACACGCCACCCGGCTAGGACTTTTTCTGCTTCGAACCGGTCGATCATCCGATCAACGCGATGAATCTCGCGGGCAGCGCGTGCGAAAACGGCATGACGTTGCTTGACCGCGGCGAGCGTCTCACGCGCACGTTCCGCTTCACCGTGGAACGCACTGGCCTGTGCTCGATGCCGGGCGCGCGGCTCGCGCCGGACAGCGAACGCGGACAGGTAAAATACGCGTCTCTTCTGTTCATCGGTTTGCCGCGAGACCCACCATGTCCAACTTCATCCAGACACTCAACGACGCATGGCAGCGTACGCAATCGCTGCTGTGCGTCGGCCTCGATCCCGAGCCCAGCAAGTTTCCCGGTGCGCTCGCTGGCCGGCCGGACGCGATCTTCGAGTTCTGCCGCACGATCGTCGATGCCACCGCGCCGTATGCGTCGTCGTTCAAGCCGCAAATCGCTTACTTCGCCGCGCACCGCGCCGAAGATCAGCTCGAACAGCTGATCGCGCACATTCACGCGAACCATCCCAGCTTGCCGGTGATTCTCGATGCGAAGCGTGGCGACATCGGCAGCACCGCCGAACAGTACGCGCGCGAGGCGTTCGAGCGTTATCAGGCCGACGCGGTCACCGTGAATCCGTACATGGGCTTCGATTCGATCCAGCCGTATCTGGAGCACGCAGGCAAAGGCGTGATCGTGCTGTGCCACACGTCGAATGCGGGCGGCTCGGACCTGCAGTTTCTGGAGACGGGCGGACGTCCGCTCTATCAGGTCGTCGCCCAACTGGCGGCCGACAAGTGGAACGCGAGCGGGCAACTGGGTCTGGTGGTGGGCGCGACGTTTCCGAAGGAAATCGAAGTGGTGCGCGGAATTGTCGGCGACATGCCGCTGCTGATTCCGGGCATCGGTGCGCAGGGCGGCGACGTGCAGGCCACGGTGAGCGCGGGCCGCACTGCGAACGGCACGGGCATGCTGATCAACTCGTCGCGCGCGATCATCTATGCAGGTAAAGGCGAGGATTTCGCCGACGCCGCCGCGAAAGCCGCAATGGAAACGTGCGACCGGATCAACACGTTCCGGTAATGCGCCGACGGCACGGGCCGCGTGGCCGCGCCTGAATGGTGGCTGATGACGGCGCTCAACGCGCCGGCCCGAGCAGCTTGATCAGCGCAGCATGTTGCGGATGCTGCGCTTTCAATACCTCGATATCCGCCAGTTCGAACTCGCTGAATTCGAAGCCCGGCGAGACCGTGCAGCCGACCAGCGCGAATGTCGACGGATCCGCATATTCCGCTGCAAACCACAATCCCGCAGGAACGACTGCCTGAAATACGGCTTGCGTATCGGTCAGCGCATTGCCGAGACGGTGCGTGACGAGCATGCCGTGTTCGCCGAGAACGTGGACGTTCAGCGGTTCGCCCGCATAGAAAAAATGCCACACCTCGTCGGACTGGATGCGATGCCACGCCGAATGCGCGCCGTCGCAAAGCAGATAGTAGATCGCCGTCGAAGCCGAGCGCGTAGTGCTGTCTGCCAGCCCGGAGGAGCGTGTCACACGTGCGGCCGCGCGATACGTCTCGCTGAAATAGCCGCCTTCAGGATGCAGTTCAAGACCTAGGCGGCGGATCAGTTCGGCTTGCGTGGTGTCGCGCGGCGCGGAAGTGGCGTTGGACATGCGTCGTAGTTGAACCTAGTTTGGGCCGTCAGTGTGAACGCGTGCTCAATGCTCGCGCTCGTCGATGAGCGCCAGCACGCCGCGCAGCGCGTGTGCCACGGCCTGCACGCGGATCTGTTCGCGGCCGCCCTTGAAAATCTTCGTTTCCACCGACGTGTGCAGCCGGTTCGTCCAGCCGAAACACACCATGCCGACCGGCTTCATTTTCGTGCCGCCGTCCGGTCCCGCCAAGCCCGTGATCGACAGCGACACCTGCGCGTGGCTGTTGCTCAGCGCGCCTTCGGCCATCGCGCGGGCAACCTGTTCGCTTACCGCGCCGTGCTTCTCGATCAGATCGGCCGGCACGCCGATCATTTCGCTTTTCGCCTGATTCGAATACGTGACGAAGCCGCGCTCGAACCAGCCGCTGCTGCCGGAAATATCGGTGATCGCGGTGGCCACCATGCCGCCTGTGCAGGATTCGGCGGTGACGAGCATCAGGCGCTCGTCGCACAGACGGTTGCTCACGCGGATCGCGAGTTGATGAACCACGGAATCGGTAGGCATGGCGTCAGTTCGGTAAGCAGGAGCCAATGTAAGAAGCCCGGCGGCACGCTCGACACCGGGCGGAAATCAAACGGACATGCGCCACAGCGCAATGACGAGCAGCGTGAAGAATGCGGCCACGAGGTCATCGAACATGATGCCAAGGCTACCTTTCAGACGGCGATCGAAGTAGCCGATCGGCGGCGGTTTCACCATGTCGAAAAACCGGAAAACGATGAACGCCCAGAACTGGCCGGTGAGCGTGGCGGGCGTGACGATCAGCAGCACGAGCCAGAACGCGATGATTTCGTCCCACACCACGGGCGACGGATCGGCAATGCCGAGCTTCTTCGCGGTGAAGCCGTAGATCGCGATGCCGCCGATAAAACCGGCGACTATCAGCACGCCCCATTCGACCACGGTCAGATAGCGGCTCAGAAAGGCAAACGATGCCCATGCGAACAGCGTGCCGATCCGTGCCGGGCGCGACCGGCGGCGATAGCCCGCTGCCGAAGCCGAGCGACAGGATATGCAACGGATGCGACAGCATGAAACGGGCAGTGGCGCGGCGCGGCTGAGGGCGCGGTGCGCGCGGATCGGGCGCGCTGGGCGGCGGGGCACCGACTAGGTTGTCGGCTGAGCCGAGCGGAGGATCAGTCTGCATGAAAGTGATCGAAGCCTTGCAACGTCAGGGTGAGCGGCGTGCCGGCGGCGTCGCGCCAATGGATCGCGGGTTGGTCGGCCACCGTTTCGGAAGCGCTTATTGTACCTATGCGTGTGACCGCCACGCCCGCCTCGCGTCCGGCAGCTTCCACCGATGCGCGCGCCGAGGCCGGAGCCGTGAAGCACAGTTCGTAGTCGTCGCCGCCCGTGAGCGTGCAGCGTCGCTGAATCTCGGCCGGCAAGCGCCGCAATTCGTTCGAGCGTGGCACGGCGTCGACGTCGACCGTCGCGTGCACGTTTGAGTGCTTCAGGATGTGCATCAGGTCGCCGGCGAGGCCGTCGGAAATATCGAGCGCGGCACGGGCGACGCCGCGCAAGGCCAGCCCGAGCGCGATACGCGGCTCGGGACGCTCGAGAGCGCGACGAAACGTCGCAGTGTCGCCGGCATCGGCCAGCCACTCGCCGCGCAGCACGCCGAGCACGGCGCGCGCGTCGCCGAGCGTGCCGGAAATCCAGATGTCGTCGCCCGGTTGAGCGGCGTCGCGGCGCAGCGCCGCTTGCGGCGGCACGCTGCCGAATACGGTGAGGCACAGATTCAGCGGACCGCTCGTCGTATCGCCGCCGATCAGTTCGCAACCGTGGCGGTCGGCGAGCGTGAATATGCCTTCGCTGAAGGCGGCGAGCCATACTTCATCGGCTTTCGGCAAAGCAAAGGCGAGCGTGAACGCTTGCGGTTGCGCGCCCATCGCCGCGAGATCCGACAGATTCACCGCCAGCGCCTTGTGACCGAGCGCCTCGGGATCGATATCGGGAAAGAAGTGGCGGCCTTCCACCAGCATGTCCGTCGAAATGGCCAGCGTTTCGTTGGCACGTGGGGCGAGCAGCGCGCAGTCGTCGCCGATGCCAAGCGCGATGCCGGATGCGGCGGACGCCACGGATGAGCGAGCCGAGGCGCGGCGGGCGAAGAAGCGGTCAATTAGCGAGAACTCGGAGGGCATGGGCGATAGCGGTTCGGGTGGACGATCTGCATGTGCGCACAACTGCGGCGAAGCACGGCTAACTGCGCAGTTCAGAACCGGGTGTTCCGGCAAATGTGTGTCATCTGTTTGCAACTCCGCAATGGCAGGCTTCGTGACGGATGCGACTTGCATCTATCTTTCGCTCCGTTTCAGTCGCGGCAGTTGTACCCGTATTGAAGGAAGTGGGCCGGCAATTGGGGCTACAATGCCGTCGAACGTCTATTCTAATCCGCACTTCCAAGCCCGCCTTATGTCGAATCCCGTCAATACCAAACTCCGCGAAGCTGCCCTCGATTATCACGAGTTCCCCACTCCCGGGAAGCTGGCGATCACCCCGACCAAGCAGATGCTCAACCAGCGCGACCTCGCGCTTGCTTACTCGCCGGGCGTAGCGTTCGCGTGTGAGGAAATCGTCGAAAATCCAATGAACGCCGCGCGCTTCACGGCACGCAGCAACTTGGTCGGCGTCGTCACGAACGGCACCGCGGTGCTCGGCCTCGGCAACATCGGCCCGTTCGCCTCGAAGCCGGTCATGGAAGGCAAGGCAGTGCTGTTCAAGAAGTTCGCCGGCATCGACGTGTTTGATATCGAGCTGAACGAGTCCGATCCGCACAAGCTGGTCGAAGTGATCGCCGCGCTCGAACCGACCTTCGGCGGCATCAACCTGGAAGACATCAAGGCGCCGGACTGCTTCATCGTCGAACGCGAATGCCGCAAGAGCATGAAGATTCCGGTTTTCCACGACGACCAGCATGGCACGGCTATCGTAGTCGCGGCGGCCATTACCAACGGTCTGAAGGTGGTTGGCAAGGACATCTCCAAGGTCAAGCTGGTGGCTTCCGGCGCGGGCGCGGCGGCGCTGGCATGTCTGGACCTGCTGGTCGACCTCGGCCTGCCGCTTGAAAACATTCTGGTGACGGACCTGGCCGGCGTGGTCTACAAGGGCCGCGTCGAACTTATGGACCCGGACAAGGAACGCTTCGCGCGCGAAACCGACGCCCGCACGTTGGCTGAAGCCATCGGCGGCGCGGACGTGTTCCTAGGCCTGTCGGCCGGCGGCGTGCTGAAGCAGGACATGGTCAAGCAGATGGCCGAGAAGCCGCTGATTCTGGCGCTCGCCAATCCGACGCCGGAAATCCTGCCGGAGCTGGCGCTGGAAGTGCGTCCGGACGCCGTGTTGTGCACGGGCCGCACCGACTATCCGAACCAAGTGAACAACGTTCTCGTGTTCCCGTTCCTGTTCCGCGGCGCGCTGGACGCGGGCGCGACCACGGTCACGCGGGAAATGGAAATTGCGGCGGTGAATGCGATTGCAGAACTGGCGCGTCAGGAACAGAGCGACATCGTCGCGACTGCGTACGGCATTCAGGATCTGTCGTTCGGTCCGGAATATCTGATTCCGAAGCCTTTCGACCCGCGCCTGATCGTCAAGGTCGCGCCGGCGGTGGCGAAGGCCGCGATGGACTCCGGCGTCGCCGAGCGTCCGATCGAGGACATGGAAGCGTACGAACAGCATTTGCAGCAGTTCGTCTATCACAGCGGCACGACCATGAAGCCGATCTTCCAGCTCGCGCGTGGCGTTGAGCCGGAGAAGAAGCGCATCGTGTTCGCGGAAGGTGAAGAGGAGCGTGTGCTGCGCGCAGTGCAGATCATCGTCGACGAAAAGCTCGCGAAGCCGATTCTGATCGGCCGTCCGGCTGTGATCGAACAGCGCATTGCGCGTTACGGTCTGCGTCTCTTCGCGGGTCAGGACTACACGTTCGTGAACACCGATCACGACGAGCGTTACCGCGATTTCTGGCAGGAATACTACAAGATGATGTCGCGCAAGGGCATCACGCAGCAGATGGCGAAACTGGAAATGCGCCGTCGCACCACGCTGATCGGCTCGATGCTGGTGAAGAAGGGCGAAGCGGACGGCATGATCTGCGGCATGGTCAGCACGACGCATCGTCACCTGCACTTCATCGACCAGGTGATCGGCAAGCGCGAAGGCTGCTCGGTGTACTCGGCGATGAACGGCCTAGTGCTGCCGAACCGCCAGATTTTCCTCGTGGATACGCACGTAAACGTCGATCCGACGCCGGAACAGTTGGCCGAGATCACGATCATGGCGGCGGAAGAAGTGCGCCGTTTCGGTATCGAGCCGAAGGTTGCGCTGCTGTCGCACTCGAACTTCGGTTCGAGCCACGCGCCGACCGCGCAGAAAATGCGCGATACGCTGGCGATCCTGCGCGAACATGCGCCAGAGTTGCAGGTGGACGGCGAAATGCACGGCGACGTGGCGCTCGACGCTAACCTGCGTCGCGAAATCCTGCCGGAATCGACGCTCAAGGGCGACGCCAACCTGCTGGTGCTGCCGAACATCGACGCGGCGAACATCTCGTACAACCTGCTGAAGACGGCCGCGGGCAACAATATCGCGATCGGTCCGATGCTGTTGGGCGCGGCACAGCCGGTTCACGTGCTGACTGCGTCGGCAACGGTTCGCCGCATCGTCAACATGACGGCGCTGCTGGTCGCGGACGTCATCGCCGCCCGCTGATTCTCGCGTCTTGCGAAGCGCGGCGCCGCTCCGGCGTCGCGAAAAAAGAAGGCGTGCCCGCAACGGGCACGCCTCAGGGTGAACAGGGGATTGCCACCCCAAAAAGGCAAACATCTCGCTTGCATCCACTCAAAAGCCCAACTTCAACGACCTGCCGGCGCCGGGCCGAGCGCTCGACCATGCCGCCCGCACGCCGCGATGAGCGGGGCTCTTTACGCTTGCCTCGAGCAAATTTTAGCTTTATCGAGCTAAATGTTGTGTCAAAAGTCGTCAAGGTCCGGCCCACGGGCAATCCGGCCGGATTGGAGTCTCCCATACAGCCGGAGCACGTTGATTCCATTGACCATTAGCGATACCCTTACGATTTTCATGGTCGTCAAACTCTTGATCTGACAACGGGGATTCCTGATACATGGGGCACGCTCGTGGCCGCGCCTGAAAGGCGTGCTGTTCGGTGCTGTAGCGGTGTGTGCCTTATCCGGCTCTGTACTAGGCGCGGTTGCCGCGCGAGGTGGTCGATACTTTGAACTTGATCGCCGCTGGCGGGCCTTACCCGTATGAGAAGGACGGCATCGTATTCGGCAACCGCGAACGGTTGCTGCCCGCCCATCGGCGCGGCTTTTACCACGAATACACCGTTTCTACGCCTCGCTCACGAAATCGCGGGGCACGTTGTATCGTCTGTGGTGGTCCGCTCAGGCGGACCGATAACTGTTATTACTCGGACGACCACTACACCAGTTTTAATCGTATTGTTGAATAACATCGGGATGAACGGCATGAGCGACAACGTCTACGCGTACGACTCCGGAGTCGCGACGGATCTTTTCGCGGCCGGCGACGGCAATTTGTTTCAGCGCGTCATGCGGATGCGCGCCGGCGATCAGAGCCGCGAGAACGAGAGCGAAGCAGGCACAATGGTTTCATCAAACGAGGAGCCCATGAGTCTTTTCAAGACCGTGCGACCCAACATCGTGCAGTCGATCCGCGCGTTCCGCGTGCAGGATCTCGCCGATGAAGCCAACAAGCTCGGTCAGCATTTTCTGTATGCCTATTGCGCGAATGCGCAGTCCAAACAGGAAGTGCTCGAGACCATCGCCACGTCGTTCCTGTTTCCGAAACACTTCGGCAAGAATTATGACGCGCTGTACGACAGCCTCACCGACCTCGTTCACAAGGCAGGCGCGCAGCCCGGTTTCGTGATCGTGCTCGAACAGTTGCCGGTTGCGCAGAAGTTCGACAAGGAAGGGCGCGAAACGCTGCTCGACGTGTTCCGCGAAGCCGCCGAATTCTGGGCCGAGCGCAAAGTCGCATTCCGCGTGTTTTACTCGTTTGCCTGACCGTTGCTTTAACTGAACGCGTTTGCGTTCGGTTCGCGTGCGGTTTGCATTCACCGCGCCTCAACGAGCCGCGAGCGCCGAGAGAACGGCGATGCCCGCCGTCTCGGTGTGCAGCACGTGCGGGCCGAGGCCGACGGCTGTAAAGCCATGACTCGTGGCGGCGGCTTTTCCGCCGCTGAAAAGCCCCCCTTCAGGACCAATCAACACGATGACGCTGCCGGTTGGCGGCGTTTCCGGCAGAGCCGAGAAATTGATGCTCGCTCGCGACGACAGCAGGATGCGCAGCTCGCCTTCTTCCGGCTCGCGCGGCATCTGACCCAGCCATGTTGCAATTTCACGCACGGGTATGACTTCCGGCGCGCGATTGCGTCCGCATTGTTCGCACGACGCACGCACGATGCCTTGCCAATGAGCGTTGCGCCGCTGCGTGCGCTCCGGCGAGAGACGCACGACGCTGCGCGTCGTGGTAAGCGGCACGAAACACGATGCGCCGAGTTCGACCGCTTTTTCGAGAAGCCAGTCCATCTTGTCGCCGCCGGCGATGCCTTGCGCGAGCGTGAGGTGATACGGCGTTTCGACTTCGATATTGCGGAATTCGCGAATCACGACCTTGGCCGAACGGCGTTCGACCTCGACGAGCTCGGCGCTGTATTCGCCGCCTTCGCCATTGAACAGCACGATGGAGTCGCCCGGTTGCAGGCGCAGAACGAGGATGTGGCGAACGACGTCATCGGGAAGCGACATGATGTCGTCGGGGATAAGCGGTGTACCGACGAAAAAGCGAGGAATCAGAAAATACTCATTTGTTCACGAGTTCACGAAAGGTGGCAAGCGAGCGCCCAACGGTAGCCGTCCAGATTTTCCACCTGGGCGAACCGGTCGCCCAAGAACTGATCCTCTGGCTCGCTCAGCGATTTGGCGCCGGCGGCCAGAGCCCGCGCATAAACCGCGTCGACATCGTCGACATAGACATAAACGATTGCGGCGCAATCGCGCCCGCGCTTTCGGGTGTTTTCGTAGCCGAGCCGAACGCGCCTTCCGGCGTGAACATTACGATCAACTGGTCTTGATAGGTCATTTCGACATGCATGACGACACCATCGTTCTGGACACTGTCACGAACCTCGAAGCCGAACACCGCCGAGAAAAACCGCAGTCGCGAGGCGCGTGCATCGCGCACCGTCAGATAAGGGGTCAACCAGGGCACACCGGCTGGGCGGGAGGCGGTCATGGAGTTCTCCGATCTAGGGTTGCGGGACGCGTGCAGCGAGGTTGTGTGGACGGTTGTCTGCCGAAAAAACTGACAGAGCGCGCCGATCCGGACCGTGAATTCTGCCCAAGCGTTAGCTTGATAGCTTTAAGAATTGACTTAGTTTATCGCGCACGGACCGGGATGCCGAGAACAGCCCGGCGTGCATCGCGGGATCGTAGTGCGCGAGCGGACCGACGCGGCTTGCCGGCAGCCGCTCAGCAAGCCTTGCGGCAAGCCGGACGGCAAGCAGTTCCGCGACTGTGTCGGCGGTAAGTGCGGCGGGGTCGAGCGTGTCGCTGGCGACGGCTATCATCCACAGCGACCCATATAATGAGGGATGTACGCGCTCATCGTGCGAACCGTCGTGAAACGGGCGCGCAGGCCGTCGAGCAGCCCGGCCACACGCCCGGCATGAAATACGGAGAACCAAGATGCATGGAGATCGTGGCATCCGGTGTCATGATGCGCTTCAGTTGCACGTGGAAGTCCGGCGTGTAGAGCCCGGCGCCGGCGAGTCGGGCGGCGTCAGATCGAAAGCGACGAGGTCGAACGACGCTGCGGCCGCGCTCGCGACGTAGTGCGCGGCGTCGCCGATCACCAGCTCGACGCGCGGATCGTCGAAGGCACCGCCGTGCACCTCCGGCAGATACTCGCGCGTGAGGCGGACCACGTCGGCGTCCAGTTCCGCGACGACGATCCGCTCGATGCCCACATGCCGCAGCAGTTGCCGCGCGGCGCCGCCGTCGCCGCCGCCCAGCACGAGCGCGGCCTTCGGCGACGGATGCGCGAGCGCCGCCGGATGCACCATGCATTCGTGGTAGATGAATTCGTCGCCGACGGACGTCATCGGCCGGCCGTCGAGCGCGAACAGACGGCCGAGCTGGCGCGTCTCCCACACCTCGATCCGCTGATACGGCGAGTCGACGCAGGCGAGCCGCGTCGATTGCGGAAAACCGTAGACGAAGTCGGGCGCGGGATGAAACAGCAGGGTTTCGCTCACGGAAATAGCGGCTTTCGGCGCGCGGTGGAGTCGGTTGTCCGATTGTAAAGGGCGCATTGCGGGCCGCAAGCGGGACACGGGGCCGGGCGACGAGCGCGCCCGGCCCCACATGCTGTACACGCCTGGCGATTGGCCGCTTTCGCCGCTGGGAGCGGGTTGCCTTCTGTTAGAATGTTTCTCTTTCCAAGCCTTGTCCGTTTGCTCTGCCCGTTTCGCGTCTGTAGGTGCCGCACCGTGCGCCGAAGCGAACTGGCATTCGAGCTCCCGGGCCTCAAGCGCGTACCGCCTTCTGACTCTGTCTCCGGACTCGACATGACGACCTCGTCTCCCGCACCCACTTCCCTGATGGCCAACGCAATCCGCGCGCTGTCCATGGACGCCGTTCAAAAAGCGAATTCCGGTCACCCCGGCATGCCGATGGGCATGGCCGAGATCAGCGTCGCGCTGTGGTCGCGCCACCTGCGTTACAACCCGAAGAACCCGCAATGGGCCGACCGCGACCGTTTCGTGCTGTCGAACGGTCACGGCTCCATGTTGCTGTACTCGCTGCTGCACCTCACCGGTTACGATCTGCCGATGGAAGAGCTGAAGAACTTCCGTCAGATGCATTCGAAGACGCCGGGGCACCCGGAATACGGCATCACGCCGGGCGTCGAAACTACCACGGGCCCGCTGGGTCAGGGTCTCGCGAACGCAGTCGGCATGGCGCTCGCCGAGTCGCTGCTAGCAACCGAATTCAACAAGCCTGACGCAAGCATCGTCGACCACCATACGTACGTGTTCCTCGGCGACGGCTGCCTGATGGAAGGCATCTCGCACGAAGCCTGCTCGCTCGCGGGCGTGCTCAAGCTGAACAAGCTGATTGCCTTCTATGACGACAACGGCATCTCGATCGACGGGGAAGTGGTGCACTGGTTCCACGACGACACGCCGAAGCGCTTCGAAGCCTATGGCTGGAACGTGATCCCGAACGTGATCGGCCACGACGTCGAGGCGGTGGACGTGGCCATCAAGCAGGCCAAGCAGTCGGACAAGCCCACGCTGATCTGCTGCAAGACCGTGATCGGCGAAGGCGCGCCCACCAAGGCGGGCAGCCACGATTCGCACGGCGCGCCGCTCGGCGACAAGGAAATCGCGGGCGCGCGCGAAAAGCTCGGCTGGAAGTGGGAGCCGTTCGTGATCCCGGAGGAAGTCTACGCAGCGTGGGACGCGAAAGAAGCGGGCGCGCGCATCGAATCCGAATGGGACAAGTCGTTCGCAGCATACGAAGCGAAATATCCGCAGGAAGCTGCGGAATTCAAGCGCCGCATGGCCAAGCAACTGCCGGCCGACTGGGCGGAAAAGGCGAAGGCCATCGTTGCCGGCTCCAATGAGCGTGCTGAAACGGTTGCAACGCGCAAGGCGTCGCAACAGGCTATCGAAGGTCTCTCGGCCGTGCTGCCGGAACTGCTGGGCGGTTCCGCCGACCTGACGGGTTCGAACCTCACGAACTGGAAGGCTGCCAAGCCGGTGCGCGTGAATGCCGAAGGCCGTGCCGCCGGCAACTACGTGAACTATGGCGTGCGCGAATTCAGCATGAGCGCGGCGATCAACGGTATCACGGTGCACGGCGGCTTCAAGGCATTCGGCGGCACGTTCCTGACGTTCTCCGACTACAGCCGCAACGCGCTGCGCGTCGCCGCGCTGATGAAAGCGCCGTCGATCTTCGTGTTCACGCACGATTCGATCGGCCTTGGCGAAGACGGTCCGACGCACCAGTCGATCGAACACGTTGCCAGTTTGCGTCTGATTCCGCACCTGCAGGTGTGGCGTCCGGCTGATACCGTTGAGACTGTGGTGGCCTGGACGCAGGCGGTCGAGCATCACGGCCCGTCGTGCCTGATCTTCAGCCGTCAGAACCTGCCGTTCTCCGAGCGCACCGACGCGCAGATCGCAAACATCGCAAAGGGCGGTTACGTGCTGCGCGACTGGAACGACGAGATCGTCGCCCGCAAGATCATCCTGATCGCCACCGGCTCGGAAGTCGAGCTGGCACTGAACGCGATCGAGCCGCTGGCGCGCGAAGGCATCGCGGCGCGCGTCGTGTCCATGCCGTCTACCAACGTGTTCGACAAGCAGGACGCCGAGTACCGCGAACGCGTTCTGCCGCACAGCGTGCGCCGTGTCGCGATCGAAGCGGGCGTCACGGATTTCTGGCGCAAGTACGTGGGTCTGGAAGGCGGCGTGGTCGGGATCGACACGTTCGGCGAATCGGCCCCGGCTGGCGTGCTGTTCAAGCATTTTGGCTTCACCGTCGAGAACGTCGTAGAGACGGCAAAGGCCGCACTCGGCTGATCCTCGGGCAAGCGTTGCCGCCTCGCGTCGTGCCTCGGCATGAACGCGCGGCAGCACTGCCGGTCAGACGAACCGAAAGAATTTTTTAGCCATCAGGAGATAGACCATGACGATTCGCGTCGCAATCAACGGCTACGGCCGTATTGGCCGCAACACACTGCGCGCCTTCTATGAAAACGGCAAGAAGCACGATATCGAAATCGTCGCCATCAACGATCTGGGCGATGCCAAGACCAACGCTCATCTCACGCAGTACGACACGGCACACGGCAATTTCCCTGGCGAAGTGTCGGTGGACGGCGACTACCTCGTCGTGAACGGCGACAAGATTCGTGTGCTGGCTAACCGCAACCCGGCGGAACTGCCGTGGGGCGAGCTGAACGTCGACGTCGTGCTGGAGTGCTCGGGCTTTTTCACGACCAAGGGAAAGGCGAGCGCGCACATTAAGGGCGGCGCGAAGAAGGTCATCATTTCGGCACCGGGCGGTAAGGACGTCGACGCAACGATCGTCTACGGCGTGAACCACAACGTGCTGAAGGCATCGGACACGGTCATCTCGAACGCATCGTGCACGACGAACTGCCTCGCACCGCTTGTCAAGCCGCTGAACGACAAGATCGGCCTCGTGAACGGTCTGATGACCACGATCCACGCGTACACGAACGACCAGGTTCTGACCGACGTGTACCACGAAGACCTGCGCCGCGCGCGCTCGGCTACGCACAGCCAGATCCCGACGAAGACTGGCGCTGCGTCGGCTGTCGGCCTCGTGCTGCCGGAACTGAACGGCAAGCTGGACGGTTACGCGATCCGCGTCCCGACGATCAACGTGTCGGTCGTCGACCTGTCGTTCATCGCTGCACGCGACACGACGGTCGAAGAAGTCAACTCGATCATGAAGGAAGCGTCGCAAGGCGCGCTGAAGGGCATCCTCGGCTACAACAACGCGCCGCTGGTGTCGGTCGACTTCAACCACAACCCGGCTTCGTCGACGTTCGACGCAACGCTGACCAAGGTGTCGGGCCGTCTGGTGAAGGTGTCGAGCTGGTACGACAACGAGTGGGGCTTCTCGAACCGCATGTTGGACACGGCCGTTGCTCTGGCCAATGCGAAGTAGCGTTCCGCTCCCCCCAAAAACTGCTCCGAAGAGCGGTTTTTTTATTTTCGGCTCGCAAAAGACTTACGGTAAGGCAGAGCTTCAGGACGAAAAAAGCCCCGGCGAAGCAGGCTCGGCCGGGGCTTTTCTTGCCCGTCTGAATGTGTCCCCCGACACGCTCAGACGCCGCATTCGCTCGCGTTAATGCTTGCGATGCGGGCAATTTTCCTTCGTACAGACACCATACAGCGCAAGCGTGTGTTCCTGCAGCTTGAAGCCGCGATTTTTCGCGATGGACTGCTGGCGGCTCTCGATTTCGGAATCGAAAAACTCTTCGACAAGCCCGCAATCGAGGCATACGAGGTGGTCGTGGTGCGACCCTTCGTTCAGTTCGAAAACCGCTTTGCCCGATTCGAAGTTGCTGCGCGAGAGCAGGCCTGCCTGCTCAAACTGCGTCAGCACGCGATATACGGTTGCAAGGCCGATATCGAGCTCTTCGTGGAGCAGGTTGCGGTACACGTCTTCAGCCGTCAAATGACGCACCGGGCTGTGCTGGAAAATCTCAAGGATTTTGAGGCGCGGAAGGGTCGCCTTGAGCCCGATATTCTTGAGATCGGTTGGATTGGTCATGACAAGGGATCCCTAGAGTATAATGCTAGGCTCTCATAGTAATGTGTTTTTGCCGTTTTGGTCATCTTCAGATGAAACTCGCGCGGCTCGTTAGCGGGCCCGCACGGTGAGTGAAATGATTTCAAAATCTCAATTGATCTACCGGGGAGCCGCATGCGGGGTAACTTGATCGCTGTTGCGACTGTCGCGGTTCTTGCCGGATGTTCCACCTACGACAGCCTGACGCAACGTATTGCCCAAAGCATCACGCCGTACCGGATTACGGTGGTGCAAGGCAATTTCGTTTCGAAAGAGGCCGCAGCACAGATGCAGGTCGGCATGTCCCGCGCCCAGGTCAAGCAACTGCTTGGCACACCGCTCCTTACCGACATGTTCCACGCAGATCGCTGGGACTACGTGTTCTACTTCAAGCGCGGCTCGACGAGCGTCGTCCAGCAGCGCGATTTCGTCGTGAATTTCGCGGGTGCTCGCGTCGCGAGCTGGACGGGCGGCGAAGATCTGCCGTCCAATCTCGAGCTGCTCGCGGAAATCGACGGCGACAAGCGCGGCAAGAAGGCCGTGGCGCCGGTTCCGTCTAGCGCAGCAACTGCAGCCGCCGCGCCTTCCACGGACGCGAATGCGGAAGCTGCGCAGGTCGCGAACCGTGCAACGGGCGCAGTGCAATTGTCGCCGGGTAATACACGCTCCGCTGTGCCGAGCACGCCTACCGAAAACGGCGGCGGTATTCCGCCGCAAGGCCCGACGTCGGGCGGTCAGCCGCAATTCCAGTTCCATCGTCCGCCGCCGGCGAATCCGGGCTCGGACAACAGCAATCCGGTCGGTCCCACGGGTCCGCAAAGCAGCAACGGCGGCCCGACGTACAACGCAGCTCACCGCTTCGCCTGCCAGCTCGGGAACGGGCGGCTAAGCGTGTTGTCCCTGTTGTAAAGGCTCTGCAGCAGCGCGCGGTGTGAAGTCGCCGCGTGAATAGTCTGATTCGTAACTCAGGTCTCAGGTTGTGACCGCGCTGCGCAGAGACTGCGCGCGAATTTCGTTCTCGTGGCGGACTTCGCGATGCGGTGCCCGTTGCGCGCCGTAGTATTCCGATCGCGTGGCGCCGGGTGTGCTGCCCGCTGCCGCTTTTGCCCGCATTGCCGGGCGCATTGGCTAGGCTGGATGCGAATGAATTCGCCGAATTCGTCCCCGCTTTTTGCCTCTTCGAACCCTCGTAGCCATGAAAATTGCCATTGCTGGCGCATCGGGCCGTATGGGCCGCATGCTCATCGAAACCGTCCTCAACTATCCCGACGCAACGCTGACCGGTACGCTCGACCGTGCGGGCTCCCCACATCTCGGTCAGGACGCCGGCGCAGTTCTCGGCAAACAGATAGGCATCGTGCTCACGGACGACGTGGAGCGCGTATTCGCCGAATCGGATTACCTGATCGACTTCACGCGCCCCGAAGGCACTCTGATGCATCTGGAAGCCGCGCAGCGTCACAACGTGAAAATGGTGATCGGCACGACCGGTTTCGACAACGAGCAGAAGGCGCAACTGCGCGCCGCAGCCGACAAGATCGCCATCATGTTCGCGTCGAACATGAGCGTGGGCGTGAACGCCACGCTGAAGCTGCTCGAATTCGCCGCGAAGCATTTCGCCACCGGCTACGACATCGAGATCATTGAAGCGCATCACCGTCACAAGGTCGACGCACCGTCCGGCACGGCCTTGACCATGGGCGAAACGATTGCACACGCACTCGGCCGCAATCTTGACGACTGCGCCGTTTATAGCCGTGAAGGCGTGACGGGCGAGCGCGATCCGTCCACGATCGGCTTTTCGGCGATTCGCGGCGGCGACATCGTCGGTGATCACACCGTGCTGTTCGCGGGCATCGGCGAGTGCATCGAAATTACGCACAAATCGGCGAGCCGGCTGTCATATGTACAGGGTGCGCTTCGTGCTGTACGTTTCCTCGAAGGCCATCAAACCGGCTTCTTCGACATGCAAGACGTGCTCGGGCTCCGTTGAGCGGCGGCCTGAGTGGCCTACAGGCCACGATAGGGCTGCAAACCAAACGGCAAGCAGCGTCCGCAAGCCCAGCAGCAAAGCGTATTGCCGGGCCTGAACGCAAAATCGGTCCCGTTTGCGTTCCTGAAATCACTTTTCCCGGCGAGGTCAGATGGCAGGCAGCAGCGGCGTCATTCATTACCTGAAAACCAGCGACGCGATCACGCATGGCGTCGCATATGTGTTGCTGGCCATGTCGATTACGAGCTGGTGCTTTCTGATCGTCAAAAGCTGGATTCTGACTCGCGCGAAGCGTCAGGCCATGCGCTCGTTCGTGCTGTTCTGGCAGGTACCTACGTTATCCGAAGGCGTTGCCGCGTTGAGGCGCGCAGACCGCGAGCGCGTCTTGTGCGCGCTGCGCCAGGCGCTCAATGCGTCGCAGCGACGGCTCGAATTCGGTCAGGTGCTGCTCGCTTCCGTAGGTAGCACGGCGCCGTTCGTCTGCTTGCTCGGCACCGTGTGGGGCATCTATCACGCGCTCGACAGCATTGCGGCGAGCGGGCAGGCGCAGATCGAAAACGTCGCCGGGCCAGTTGGCGAGGCGCTCATCATGACCGCATTCGGCCTCGTGGTCGCGATCCCGGCTGTGCTCGCGTACAACAACGTGCTCGGCTGCCTCGTGTGGCAGTTGTCCGAAGAACTCGACGGCTTCGCGCACGATCTGCATGCTTACGTATGCGCGCCCGCCGAACAGGCCGCGCCCGTGCGGCATCAGCAGGCGTCGACCCACTAACGCGCCGTACGCGAAACGCCCGCAGAAGGAGGTCGACATGGCATTCGGCGGACTCGGGAAGAAGCAGACGGCCGAGCCCATGGCCGACATCAACATGACGCCGCTCATCGACGTGATGCTGGTGCTGTTGGTCATTTTCATCATCACTGCGCCGCTCTTCACGCGCGCGATCCGGCTCGATTTGCTGAAAGTCGCCGCCGCGCCGGCGCGTCAGACGCCGCAAACCATTTTGCTTTCCATCGACGCCGCGGGCAAGATCTACTGGAACGGCACGGTCATCACGCTCGCCCAGATGCGCGAGCGTTTTACGCAAGCCGGCAAAGCGGCGGATCAGCCGGAAATCCAGCTGCGCGCGGAGCGCTCCACACGCTATGAAACGATCGCCGAGGTAATGGGCGCCGCGTAGCAGGCGGGGCTCGAACGGATGGTTGCGCAGCCGTGCGAGGATCCAGCGCTCGACGATCTGTACGCCGACCTCGACCTTCGCCTTGTCCTGCGGCTTGCGTGGCCTCGCCGGCAACAGGGCGGTCTCGTAGTGGTTCACGCAGTC
>CALNWS010000074.1 GCA_940747215.1 uncultured Paraburkholderia sp.
GCAGTCCTCCGCATCCTGATCATGATCACCTTCACCATATAATCCATTGCCCGCGCAACGCCACCTTCCAAACTGATCACGGTCGCCAAAACGGCCTGATCACCATCACCGAAATCCCGCAGCTCGTCCGCGTGACAGCGAACCCCTCGCGGCGCGGTACAATAGCGGTTTTCGTGCGAGGGGGCGTTGCCCGCGAGGACGGTCTTTGACTTGGGCGATACGGGCTTCTTCAAGACCTGTTAAGACTTCTTGTGGCCCCATAAGAGCCGCTCAGTCGGCCGCCCAGTCCCGCAGCCTTTGCCGCACCGTCTCCATTGTCGCTTCGTCACCGCTATACGCCGGATTCACCTTATGTCGCAGATCAATTCCCCCGCCATGCTCGCGCCGTCCGCCCCGAAAGTCGGCTTCGTTTCGCTGGGTTGCCCCAAGGCGCTCGTCGACTCCGAACAGATCATCACCCAGCTTCGCGCCGAGGGTTATGAAATTTCCGGCACGTACGACGGCGCGGACCTCGTCGTCGTGAACACCTGCGGCTTCATCGACGAAGCCGTTCAGGAAAGCCTCGACGCAATCGGCGAGGCGCTCAACGAAAACGGCAAGGTGATCGTCACCGGCTGCCTCGGCGCGAAGAAAAGCGGCAGCGGCACGGGCCTGATCGAGGAAGTGCATCCGAAGGTGCTGGCCGTGACCGGCCCGCACGCGGTCGGCGAAGTGATACAGCACGTGCACACGCATTTGCCGAAGCCGCACGACCCGTTCGTCGACCTCGTGCCGGCTGCGGGCGTGAAGCTCACGCCGCGTCATTACGCATATCTGAAAATTTCCGAAGGCTGTAACCACTGCTGCACGTTCTGCATCATTCCGTCGATGCGCGGCGACCTCGTGTCGCGTCCGGTAGCCGAAGTCATGCTCGAAGCGGAAAACCTCTTCAAGTCGGGCGTGAAGGAACTGCTCGTCATTTCGCAGGACACGAGCACGTACGGCGTCGACGTCAAATACCGCACTGGCTTCTGGAACGGCAAGCCGATCAAGACGCGCATGACCGACCTCGTCGGCGCACTCGGTGAATTCGCCGCGCAATACGGCGCGTGGGTGCGTCTGCATTACGTCTATCCGTACCCGAGCGTGGAACGAAGTCATTCCGATGATGGCGCAAGGTCCGTACAAAGGTCACGTGTTGCCGTATCTCGACGTGCCGTTCCAGCACGCGCATCCGGAAGTGCTGAAGCGCATGAAGCGGCCGGCCAATGCCGAGAAGGTCATGGAGCGCGTGAAGGCGTGGCGCGAAATGTATCCGGACCTGACGATCCGCAGCACGTTCATCGCCGGGTTCCCGGGCGAAACGGAAGAGCAGTTCGAAACGCTGCTCGACTTCATCCGCGAGGCGGAACTCGATCGCGTCGGCTGCTTTGCGTACTCGCCGGTCGAAGGCGTCACGGCGAACGAACTCGACGGCGCATTGCCCGACGAAGTGCGTGAAGAACGCCGCGCGCGTTTCATGGAAGTGGCCGAGCAGGTGTCGGCGAAACGCATCGTGAAGAAGGTCGGCAAGACGCTGAAGGTGCTGGTCGACGAAATTAACGCGGATGGCGGCATCGGCCTTACGGTGGCCGACGCGCCGGAGGATCGGTGACGTCGTGTATATCGCGCCGACCACGAAGGCATCGAAGCGCCACAAGGTCGGCGATTTCGTGTCCGTGAAAATCACCGGCGCCGATGGGCACGATCTCTGGGGGCGAGGCCTGATCGATGGCGAGCGACGTGCAAACGCCGGCGGCCCGGCCAGCCCGAGATCCTCGCGCTCGGTGAGGCGATGATCGAATTCAACCAGTCGACAAAAGGCGAGCCGAATTACCTGCAAGGCTTCGGCGGCGACACGTCGAACTTCTGTATCGCGGCGGCGCGCCAGGGCGCGCACCGGTTTCGTGTCGGCGGTGAGCAGCGATCATTTCGGGCGTCTGCTGATCGACCTGTGGGAACGCGAGCAGGTGGAAACGTCGCTCGTGCGCATCGATACGCACGCGTCCACCGGCGTCTATTTCGTGTCGCACGGTCCTGACGGCCACGCGTTCGACTATCTGCGAGCCGCTACGCGCCGCACAATTTGCCGCTCGACGCGATCGCGGCCGCCAAAGTGCTATCTGTCCGGCATCAGCCTCGCGATCAGTGTGAGCGCCTGCGATGCGGCGCTCTCGGCCATCGCACACGCACGGGCCAACGGCGTGCGCGTGAGTTTCGACACCAACTTGTGTCTGAAACTGTGGCCGCTTACGCGGGCGCGCGCGGTAACGTCGTCCCAGCTCGGCAGACCGACATCTGTCTGACGAGCGGCGGGTCGTGCCGGGCCACGTCGTGAACGCCGTCGACGCCACCGGCGCTGGCGACTGCTTCGGCGGCGCGTTCATCGCGCGCATCGTCGCGGGCGACGATCCTGAAGCCGCGCGCTATGCGAACGTCGCGGCGGCGTTGTCCACGCAGGGTTATGGCGTGGTGGCGCCGATCCCGATGCGGGCGGCGGTAGAAAAGATACTGACGGGCTGAACACCGGCGCGCCATGCGCGCGTGCCGTTGGTTGAGCTAGGGTCATGAGACGGATCATCAAAGAGAGACCGAGGAAGAGCAGGCAATGCAACGTGAAGTCGTGGTGGTCAGCAGTGTGCGTACGGCAATCGGCGGTTTTGGCGGCAGTCTGAAAAACATCGCGCCGACCGAACTCGGCGCACGCGTGGTGCGCGAAGTGCTGTCGCGGGCCAACGTGTCGGGCGACGAAGTCGGTCACGTGGTGTTCGGCAACGTCGTGCATACTGAGCCGAAAGACATGTATCTGGCGCGCGTGGCGGCGATCAACGGCGGTGTGGCGCAGCACACGCCCGCGCTCACCGTGAACCGTCTGTGTGGCCCTAGCCTGCAGGCCATCGTATCGGCCGCCCAAAGCGTGCTGCTCGGCGACGCCGACATCGCGATCGGCGGCGGCGCGGCGAGCCTGATGCCTTCGCTGGCACGGGCGCAAAGCGATGCGGTCAAGGAACTGGCGGCGCCGCCGATCCAGTTGCCGTTCAAGCCGAGCCCCGAGTTCGCGAAATTTCCGCGCTATGCGGGCATGCGGCTCGCGTCAGATCTTGCTGCGACTGGGGCCAAAAAGGGACGATCCGTCCGGCGTGCACGGCGAATACCAGTTCACCGATACGCGCGAGGTGATCCTGATCGCCGGCAATCGCGACGGCGACACGCTCGAAGTGGAAGAGTCGAAAGACGGCACGCACATCACGGGCAACTGGGTCGGCAAGTTCGCCGCCGACGGTTCCGTGGCGGGCGACCGGATGAACGTTGACGATTCGAATCCCCAAGGCTTCGACCTGAAGCCGTTCGCGGCCGGACAGGCCGTGCCGCCGCCGGGCGCCGCCCGCGGTTGCGTCGAGCAAGGCCGATGACGCGGCATCGAGCGCGTCGGCACCGGCTTCAGCGGCCGCCGGCGGACACGCTGTAGGCGGCGTCAGCAACCTGCGAACCGGCGAATAAACCGGCGTTGCCTCTATAGCCGGCCTTTGTCCCAAACTCACACACCATCACCATGACCCCATCCAAACTCAAACGCGGTCTGCAAACCCGCACGGTACGAGCCGAGGATAAGCTGACGCCGGGCTTCGAATCGTTTTCGATGCCTGTCACGCGCGCTTCGACGGTCGTGTTCCCCGACCTCGCCACGATGCGTGCGCTCGACTGGAAAGACGATTCGCAATGGCGTTACGGCCTGCACGCCACGCCGACGTCGCTCGCGCTCGCGCAGCGGCTTGCCGCGATCGAAGGCGGCAATCACGCGTTGTTGCAGCCGTCGGGTCTGTCGGCGATTTCGAACGTCTACTTCGGGCTCGTCAAAGCCGGTGACGACGTGCTGATTCCCGATAACGTCTACTCGCCGAATCGCGACCACGGCGACTGGCTCGCGCGCGATTTCGGCATCACGGTGCTCTACTACGATCCGCTGATCGGCGCGGGCATTGCCGACATGATCCAGCCGAACACGCGCCTCATCTGGATCGAGGCACCCGGCTCGGTCACGATGGAAGTATCGGACGTGCCGGCGATTACGGCGGCGGCGCGTGCGCGCAATGTCGTCACCGCGATCGACAACACGTGGTCGGCGGGCATCGCTTTCCGCGCGTTCGATCATGGCGTCGACATTTCGGTCCAGGCGCTCACGAAATATCAGTCGGGCGGCGGCGACGTGCTGATGGGCGCTACGATCACCCGCGACCGCGAGTTGCATCTGAAGCTGAAGGCGGCGCGCATGCGCATGGGCATCGGCGTTTCGTCGGACGACTGCTCGCTGATTTTGCGCAGTCTGCCCACGATGCAACTGCGTTTCGAGCAGCACGATCGCGCGGCGCTCAGTCTTGCGAAATGGCTTAAGATGCGTCCGGAAACTGCGGCCGTGCTGCATCCGGCGCTTGCGGACTGTCCGGGCCACGAGTTTTTCGAGCGCGACTTCACGGGCGCGGGCGGACTCTTTTCGGTGGTGTTCGACGGCCGTTATAGTCCTGCGCAAATCGACACGTTCTGCGAGTCGCTCGAACTCTTTTCGATCGGCTGGAGTTGGGGCGGCGCGCACAGTCTCGTCATGCCGTACGACATCGCGTCGATGCGCACGGCGGGGCAGTGGCCGTATACTGGCACGCTGGTGCGGTTCTACATCGGCCTAGAAGAAGAAGCGGATCTGCGCGCCGACATGGAGCAGAGTCTGCTGGTGTTGACCTGATTAAGTTAGCCTGATGAAGTTGACCTGGCCGGCAACCGAGCCGTTGAAGTGAAGACGCCCGCGGGATCGTGAATCCCGCGGGCGTTTTTCATTCCGGATCCGGCGCAAAGGAAGTTGGGTAACCTGACCATTCGGCCGATGGTTAGCATGGCGATGTATCGTTACGATGTTGTGTGTTCTGGATTGCAATGCATGCAACGCGATGAGGCTCGATGAATTTCTTTTTCTGGACACTTCTGAATCTGGCCGTGCCGATTGCTGGGCCGATCTTCACGCTCGCGTTCGTTGCGCCCGCGCATGGCTGGCATTTCGCGAAGGTATTGATCGGTGCGTCGGTGCGAGACGGTCAGCTTTTCTGGTGCCCAATCGGTTTGTGCGCGGCGGGGATCTATGAGGCGGTCACAGGGTTGCAGCGCGGGAGCAGCGAAGTCGAGTTGCTCGAGATAAGCATTGTGGGGTTTTCGATGCTGGCGTTCGTATGTTCGAACGTCGTGATGACAGCGCTCGTGCGGGGCTATGAAAGTTGCGGAAACCCAACACTAAGCGCAGAAAAGGCGCTTCGAGCCGATCGAAGAGACGGAGCGTTTCCGCCTTCACTGATCCGATTGTCCGTAGGAGCAACGACGCTGATCGCAATTGCTTCCGGAGGTCTCTCCACGCTCACATTTTCAGATTTATTGGATAGCCCAGAAAGTATATTGGAGCTTCCACGGAGATTATATGAGAGACCTTTACATTTTACTCAAGTCCGACAACAAGTACACGATCGGATTCTCGCCTGGTCCGGCATCGCCATGATCGCAGATGGCATCTTCATGCTCGGAACCCTTCTTGTGTACAGCGATTTTATGAAACACTGTTAATCATTCGTGCGTCATACGTCACGCGCATCAAAAAAGCCGCAACAACCCATCCAGTCCCACGAAATTGAAGGCCACGCTGGCGGCTTCACGTACCACGGGCTTCGCGCGGAACGCTACGGAAAGGCCGGCTTCCGCCATCATCTTCAGATCGTTGGAGCCGTCGCCCATCGCAATGGCACGTGTCGGTTCGATGCCGAGTTCGGTGCATGTTTCGCGCAGCGTACGCGCCTTCACGTCTGCGTTGACGATCTCGCTCACTACCTTGCCGGTGAGTTTGCCGTCCACGATTTCCAGCGTGTTCGCGCGCGTGAAATCGTGGCCGAGACGAGCCTTCAGCTTTTCGGTGAAGAATGTGAAGCCGCCCGACACGAGCAGCGTTTTCAGGCCGGCCGCTTTTGCGCCTGCGAGCATGTTTTCCGCGCCCGGCGACAGTTGCAGGCGTTCCTCGTACACGCGTTCAAGCGCGTTCGCGTCGAGACCTTTCAGCAGCGCCACGCGTCGCGTCAGACTTTCGTTGAAGTCCTTGATCTCGCCGCGCATCGACGCTTCGGTAATGGCGGCGACTTCGGCCTTCAGGCCGCAGAAGTCGGCGATCTCGTCGATGCATTCGATCGTGATCAAGGTCGAATCCATGTCCATCGCAACGAGGCCGAAATCGCGCAACTGGCGTCCCGCTTCGACGAAGGCGTAGTCCAACTGGTGCGTGCCGCAGTACACGTCGAGGTCGCCGCGCTGGGCGATGTCGGCGCCGGTGAGGTGGATCGCGTTGGCGTCGATGACGGTGGCGTGCGACGCGCGAGCCAGCGCGACGAGCGTTTTGTGATGATCGGCAGACAGCGGACCGGTGCTTTGGATGACAAGATTCATGTGCAGGACGCGACGCGCGGGCGCGAAAGACGTGGAAAACGCGGGTAAGGGCGGCACGTAGCGTGCCCCGAAAATCCCGTCATTGTAGCGGGTCGGAGCGGGCTGATTCGGCTTGAGGCCGGGCGTCGGACGCAGAATGCAAAACGCGGTCGACCAGCGCTTGCCGACGCGGCTTGCTAGGCGTCGGCCGCATGAAGCAAAGATGCGTCGGACCACTGGCCACCGGCTCCAGCGGAATGACGTCGAGTTATGCCCGGATGCCACGTTCGGCGCGATCCGCCATCCATGCCGTGCCTTTTTTGCCAAACCGGCGCAAGACTTACAGTCGAAACGAAGCAGAGACGAGACACATGCGATGGGAAGGCGAAGCCACACGGCCTCCACGTCACCGCCGTCTGCGTCGCGCTCATTGCCCGCTCATGAGCCGTTCATGATCCCGTTCAATACCGCGGCCCTTCGCCAGAACCCGTGGCACGCTTGCTGCTTGTCGATAGGCCTTCATGCTCACGGGAGCACGCGATGGCACACATGATCTGGAAAGACGCAATCAGTTTCGGCCTCGTCCACGTTCCGGTGCAGTTGTATCCGGCGACGCAGTCGGAAAAGGTCGGTTTCAATCTGCTCGACAAGCGCACGGGCAAAGACGTGGCGCGCGACAACATCGTGCGTGGTTTCGAATACGAGAAAGACAAGTATGTCGTGCTTTCCGACGACGAAATCCGCTCGGCGAATCCCGAGTCCACGCAGACGGTGGATATCCTCGCGTTCGTCGATGCGCCCGACATCTCCTTCCTCTATCTCGACACGCCTTACTTTCTGACACCCGATCACAAAGGCGAGAAGGTCTACGCGCTTCTGCGCGAAGCGATGAAGGCGTCGGGCAAGATCGGCGTGGCAAGCGTCGTGCTGCATAACAAGCGGCATCTCGTCGCGCTGATTCCGGTCGGACCGATGCTCGCGCTGAACACGCTGCGTTGGTCCGCCGAAGTGCGCGACATCGACAAAGTCAAGGTGCCCGCCGATGGCACGAAGGCGGCAGGCGTCACGTCGCGCGAACTCGACATGGCGAAAAAGCTGATCGACGACATGAGCGCGAGCTGGGATCCGTCGGAATACCACGAAACGTTTCGCGACGACATCATGGCGCTCGTCGACAAAAAGATTCGCGCGGGCAAGACGGAGGAAATCACCGAGGTGGAAACGCCGCATGAATCCCGTCAGTCGGCGGATATTTTGTCCGATCTGCTGAAACGAAGTCTCGGACGCGGCAAGGGCAAGGCGGCGTCCGGCACGACGTCGGGTGGACGCAAACGCGCGGCGAACGAAGAAGAGGACGAAGACGACGAGGACACCGAAGCCGCGGCACCGGCCCGCAAGAAACCGCGCACGACACGCACCTCGAAAAGCAGCGGCGCGAAGGCCGCACCCGCAGCGCGCAAACGCCGGGCGGCGGCGTAGCGAACACCGCACGATCCGATTCCCGACGATCTCATCATTGCCATGAAGGACCGGCTCGATCTCTACAACCGCAAGCGGCGCTTCGACGTGACGCCGGAGCCTGCAGGCACGAAAGCGCACCGCAACAGCGCGGCACTGTCGTACGTCATTCAGGAGCACGACGCGCGGCGTCTGCACTACGACTTCCGGCTCGAACTGAACGGCACACTGCTGTCGTGGGCGGTGCCGAAAGAGCCGAGCTTCGACCCGTCGGTCAAGCGGCTGGCGGTGCATGTCGAAGATCACCCTGTTGAGTACAGTTCGTTCGAAGGCGAAATCCCACAGGGGAACTACGGCGCCGGCACCGTGATCGTGTGGGACCGCGGCACGTGGGAACCGGTCGGAGGCGAGGCGGAAGCCACGCGCTCGTATCAGGCCGGCAAGCTCAAATTCAGGCTCGACGGGGAAAAGCTGCAAGGCGGCTGGACGCTCGTGCGTAGCCACATGCGTGGCAGCGGCGACAAGGAACAGTGGCTCCTAATCAAGGAACGCGACGAAGCGGCGCGCGACGAGAGCGAGTACGACGTGCTGAAAGAACGTCCGGGCAGTGTGCTGATCGCGGAGGCGAAAGCGGGAAAAGCGGGTAAGGCGAAGAGAAGAGGGAACACGGCAAAGAGCGTGAGCGCGGGGAAGGTAGCCAGCAAGTCTGCAAAAGCACCGCAGAGGACTCAACGAAAGGCGCAGCGAAAAGCTCTGCAAAAAGCTCCGCAAAGACCACCGAAGCGAAATCCCGATCGACGCGGCACATCGCCGATCCCAAGCGCCCCGACATCGTCGCCATGCGCACGACTCAATCGTTGCACGAACTGGCCGCGTCGCCGTCCATTGAAGGCGCGGTCAAGGCAAAACTGTCGGCCAGCTTCAAGCCGGAACTGGTCACGCTCGTCGATACCGCGCCGCTTGGGGACGACTGGTCGTACGAAATCAAGTTCGACGGCTATTGTGTGCTGGCTCGCATCGATCGCAGCGCGAAAAACGGTGCGATCAAACTCTTCACCCGGTCCGGCAACGACTGGACCGCGAAATTCAGCAAGCAGGTGAAGGCCTTCGAGGAACTGGACATCGAAAGTGCGTGGCACGACGGCGAAGCCGTCGTGCTCGATGAACACGGCGTACCGAGTTTTCATGCGCTGCAGAATGCGTTCGACGTGCCGCTCGAGCAGCGCCGCGCGATTCTTCGCGCGTTGCTCGACGGCGAGGGCGAGGAGAGTCTGCTGCGTTTTTCGAACAACTTCGACTTCAGCGCGGAGGATCTGCTGAGAAGCGCGTGCGACATAGGCGCTCGAAGGCATCATCGGCAAACGGCGCGATAGCGGCTACGTGTCGGGGCGTTCGTCGTCGTGGATCAAGCTGAAATGCAGGCGGCGTCAGGAATTCGTGATCGGCGGTTATGCGGAGCCGACGGGCAGCCGCGCGGCGTTCGGCGCGCTCCTGCTCGGCGTGTATGACGCCGAAGGCAAACTGCAATACGCCGGATGCGTCGGCACGGGTTTTGACGCTGCGCTCCGTCAAAAAGGAACTGGACGCGAACGAAACGGACCGCATGCCGTTCGCCGGCGCGCCGCGCGAGCGCAACCGCACGCCCGTGCATTGGGTGAAGCCCGTGCTCGTCGCCAAATGCAATTTCGCGGAATGGACGAGCGACGGCATCGTGCGTCAGGCGTCGTTCGTGAGCTTGCGCAACGACAAGCCAGCGCGACAGATCGTCAAGGAAGCACCCCGCCAAGGAGCCGACGTGCAACAGCAAACCGATTCGGAATCCGGCGCTGCGCCGAAGAAACGCGCGTCGAAGAAAATTGCGGCGAGCGACGAATCCGCAACGGCGAGCAAGCCTGCAAAGAAAGCGGCGACGAAGCAGACCGCCGCGAAACAAGTAACTGCGAAGCAGATAGTAAAGCAGACCGCCGCAAAAGCCCCTGCAAAAAAATCCGCTGGGACACGATCCGCTTCGCGATCCTCGAATGCCACGACCGAAGTCGCGGGCGTACGCGTGTCGCATCCCGATCGCGTGATCGACAAAAGCTCGGGCACGCAGAAGATCGATCTCGTGCGCTACTACGAGTCGGTTGCCGAATGGATGCTGCCGCATCTGAAAGACCGGCCCGTGTCGCTAGTTCGCGCGCCCGAAGATATCGGCGGCGAACTGTTTTTTCAGAAGCACAGTCAGAAGCTGTCGATTCCGAACGTCGCGCAGCGCGAAGGTCTCGATCCGGACCATCCGCCGCTCATCACCGTCGATACGCTGAAGGCACTCGTCGGCGCCGCGCAAATGGGCACGGTGGAGTTTCATACGTGGAATGCAGTAGCGTCGAATATCGAAAAGCCCGACCGCATAGTGTTCGATCTCGACCCGGACGCGTCGCTCGGCTGGGAGCGCATGATCGAAGCCGCGCAGCTCACGCGTTCACTGCTCGAAGAACTCGGCCTCGCGTCGTTCTGCAAGACGAGCGGCGGCAAGGGCTTCCACGTCGTCGTGCCGCTCGCGAAGCAGGCGGGCTGGGACGAAGTGAGAGACTTCTCGCAGGCTGTCGCGCAGCACATGGCCAACACGCTGCCCGACTACTTCAGCGCGAAGATGGGCGCGCAAAATCGCAAGAAGAAAATTTTTTTCGACTACCTGCGCAATAACCGCGGTTCCAGCACGGTGTCGGCGTTTTCGGCGCGCGCGCGGCCGGGGCTAGGCGTCTCCGTGCCGCTCGGGTGGGATGAGGTCGCGCACACCACGGCCGGCGACCAATGGACGATTCACAATCTTCATGAACGCCTGGCGGAATTGCAGAGCGACCCGTGGGCCGACTATGCGAAAACGCGCCAACACATGTCGACAAGGAGCACATCATGAAAACCGCACCGCAGACTTCGGACGGCGACGTGCAACACGAGCCGCAAACCCAATACGCGCAGCGCAACCAGCGCGATCCGCATACGAACCGGCACCCAAATTCGATGCAGGAGGCATCCGAGCCCCTGCCGCACGAGACTGATCAGGATCCCGAATCGCAGCATGAGGATCATCCGTGTCATGTGGGCAAGCAGGCGCACGAGGACGTTCAGAGCGGCATGAAAGATACGGACCGCCGCGGCGGCGACGAGTATCAGCAGCAGACGCAAAACGACGCGCATACCAACGCGAATTCCGGCGGAAAGTTGCGCTGACTTTCCTGACCTCGAAAACGAGGGTACGCCGGCGCCAATCCGAAGGCGCGTCGGCGCGCGGCGCGTCATTCAACGCTTGCGCGCGGTGGTCGCGCGATTACGTGAGAACGCACCACCGGTGTCGGCGCTGTCATCGACACCCACAGTACGGCGGATTGCCGAAATGAGCCGCCAGGAACTCGATGAACGCGAGCGTTTTGGGCGTCACGAACGCGCAGCTCGAATATACCGACCAGATCGCGACGGATTCGGCGAGCGGATAACTGTCAAGCAACGCTGAAGAGTTCGCCGCTGCGAAGATAGGGCGCCACGTCCCACGTCGATTTCAGCGCGATGCCGAAGCCCGCAAGCAGCGCGTCGCGGATCACTTCGCCGTTATCGGTGACGAGACGCCCGTTCACGCGCACGTCGATCGCGCCGGCGGGCGTGACGAAAGCCCAGTCGCGCTGATCCGACAGGATGATGCATTCGTGCCGCGCGAGATCGGACGGATGATGCGGCATGCCGCGCTCCGCGGGATACGCGGGCGACGCGCATAGCACGTGCCGGTTCACCGCGAGCCGCCGCGCCACCAGCGTCGAATCCTTCAGCACGCCGATCCGGATGGCGACGTCGATACCCGCGTCGACGAAATCCACGAGCTGATCCGTCAGGCGCAAATCCACGCTCACGCCCGGAAAATGTCGCAGAAATTCGCTGATGACGGGCGACACGTGCTGCCGCCCGAACGATGACGACATCGACACGCGCAAGCGGCCCTGCGGTTCGACCTGCGCGCGCCCGACGCTCACGCGCGCGGCAGCCGCCGCGTCGAGCAGGGTCTCGGCTCGCGTCATGAACACTTCGCCGTCCTGCCAAGTCTCCACATTCCGCCCATGCAACCGCACTAAAGCAAGTTCAGGATTCGTCACTTCCCAAACCGTATGCACACGTTTGCTCACATCGGGCGGTGCATCGACGATCACATGCACGATCCCGCGCTCGCGCAGAAAATCGAGCGTCTGCGATGCGTGCGCGTCGTCGAACCACGACTGATTGCGAAACTCCGCCGCGATCAGATAACCTGCTATCCGCGCGCGGTATTCTTCGACGAGTGCAAGCCCTTCCGCCGCACATGCGCACATGTAATCCACGGCGCGAACTGGAATAGCACGAGACCTAGGCGGCCGTTCGCGCGCAACGGTTCGAGCACGTCGAGATAACGCCGCCACAGTTCGTCGCGAATGTCGGCCGGTATGTCGCGGTAGTAGACGTTCTTCTTGCGCGGACCCGTGAGACCTTCCGGCAGCGCCATCGCAATGTCGCGCGGCAACGCGTCCGGTGACGTCTGGTGTCCCATGAACAAAAGAAACACCTTGAAGTTGAACGTGAAGCCCTCGGACGTGCGCTCGGTCCACAACTGCGAATTTGTCGCGGACGGCATCGCGTAATAGGACGAATCGACTTCGACAAGCGGGAATTGCGACGCGTAAAATCGCAGCCGCGCTTCGGCACTGCTCGTGCCGCGCGGATAGAAACGCTTGCACACAATCAGCGTCTTGTCGGTCCAGCCTGCAGTGCCGCAGCGAATGTCCATCGGAGCAGAAGGGTAGATGACGCGTGTCGCCGCGCTAGGACGCGGCCTCGGTGTGATCGATCCACTCGGCGAGTTCGTGCCGCAACTGCGCGATGTCGAGCGGCTTGCCGAGTATGCGCGCACCAGAAACCGTCTCGCCGATCTGCGCGCTGCGTCCATATTATAAGCCCGACGTAAAGAGCGTCGGTACCGCGGGCGTGCGCATCGCCGCGCGGCGCACGAGTTCGACGCTCTTCACTTTGCCCAGCATGATCACGTCGGTGAATACAAGGTCGATCGGCACGTCGCTGTCGATGAATTTGACCGCCGCATCGCCGCCTCGACGCCGTCAGTATCTTGTAGCCCAACTGCGCGAGCATTTCGACGGCCGTCAGGCGCACGTCGGCATCGTCTTCCACCACGAGTATCGTTTCGCCGCCTCCGGGCGCGAGCGTCTCGTCCTGTGGCTCTTCGGTTTCCGGCTCGTTGCAGCGCGGGAAAAACAGCGAGACCGTGGTGCCGCGTCCGAGTTCGCTCTCGATCGTCGAGTGTCCGCCGCTTTGCCGTACAAAGCCGAACACCATGCTCAAGCCGAGGCCGTGCCGTGTCCGTTCGGCTTGGTCGTGAAGAACGGCTCGAACACATGTTGCAACGTTTCGGGCGACATGCCGGTGCCGGTATCCGCAACCGAGAACATCACGTATTCGCCCGGCGTCAGCTCGGGTCTGCTTGCACAGAACGTCGCATCGAGCACGCGGTTTTCCGCGCGCACGGTGAGTGTGCCGTCTTGATCGCGAGATTGAGCAGCGCGTTCTCGAGCTGATTGCGGTCGGCCTGCACATGCCAGAGGTCGTCGCTCAACACGGTATCGATCCGCACGGTTTCGCCGAGCGCACGATGCAGCATCTCGTTCATGCCGGCCAGCATGTGGCTCGGGTTGAGCACAGTTGGCGAAAGCGGTTGACGCCGCGCGAATGCAAGCAGATAGGCGGCAAGTTTCGCGCCGCGCCGCACGGCATCCGTGGCGGCGGAAAGCCGCCGCAATGTGGCGGGATTGTCGCCGGCGTCGGCACCGAGCATCTGTAGATTGCCGTTGATCACCTGCAGTACGTTGTTGAAATCATGCGCGACGCCGCCCGTGAGGCTGCCGATCGCTTCCATCTTCTGCGCCTGCCACAACTGTTCCTCGACGAGCGCGCGCCGCGATCGCATCGGCCACGCGCTGTTCGAGCGCCTCGGTCAACTGCATGAGCGACTGCTCGGCGATCTTGCGTTCGTGAATGTCGATCAGCACGCTGGGAAAACGCGTCGGCTCGCCGCGTTCGTCGAACTCGCAGCGCCCATTCGCCTGCACCCACGTGTAGTCGCCGTCCGCGCGGCGAATCCGGTACTCCATCGCGAAACGGCTGGCCGCTGCGGATCGCTTCGGCGGTCAGCCTGTCGTTGAGTGCCTGATCGTCGGGATGAATCACCTGCGTGGCGTCATCGCGGCCCACGCCTTTCGCGGCCTCTTCGAGCGGAAACGAGAATGTGCGTGCAAAGCGTTCGTCGCCGCTCACGCGCCCCGTGCGCACGTCGAACACCCACGTGCCGAGCACGGTGCCCGTGTTCAACACGAGTTGCAGACGCTCGTTGGTTTCCTGCAATTCGCGTTCATCGAGGTACTGTGCTACGGCACAGCCGTGCAGATGAGCCGCGTACTGAGTGCGAACTAGCATGACGACCTGCGTTGCGTTTCTGCGCGCCGTGAACGTCGGCGGCACCGGCAAACTTCCCATGGCCGAATTGCGCGCGATGTGTGAAGCGCTCAGGTTCACGGGCGTGCGAACTTATATCGCGAGCGGCAACGTGGTGTTCGAGAGCCGGCTACGCGAAGCGTCCGTCAAGTCGAAGCTCGAAGAAAGTTCGCGCAATACGCGGGCAAACCTGTCGGCGTGCTGGTTCGAACCAGTGCCAAACTTGCCGCCGTGCCAGCCGCCAATCCCTTTCCCGATGCCGCGCCCAACCGTACGGTCGCCATTTTTCTCGATGCCACCACCCACCGACATGTTGAAAAGCGCAAGCGGACAGCAAAGTGAGGAAATCGCGCTCGGCACGCGGGAAATCTACGTGCATTACGGTCAGGGCATGGCGAAGACAAGCTCAGGATTCCCGCTGTGGCAGCCGGCACGGCGCACAACATGAACACGATTGCCACGCTCGTCGAGTGGACGGCGGGCTAGTCGCAGCAAACCGCTACACGCCTGACACACTTCACCGTTGAAAAATCTGCGGTCCTTATTCGTCATCTGATTGGCGCGCTGCGGCTCGCCTGCCATTTCCGTGCTCGCCATTCGCGCGCCGCGATCTAGAATAGTCTGACGTACTAACGTATCAGCCGGACAACGAATGGGCCGACGCAGCGTGCGGCCCATACTGTCGACACTGGAATGCAATGAATCCGTTCAGCATGCAGCCCGCTTCGGCCTTGAAAGTCCTGCAACGGCGTCTCGCGCTTGCGGCGATCAAGGCGCGCTTCGTCGATATGCTGTACTGGCCTTCGCGTTTCGACGACCCGCAGATGGAGCGCGAATTCACGCTCGACTACGGCCGCCGCTTCGCCGATTTCCGCCGCGCCGCGATGGTGCTGGGCACGCTCGTGTGGCTGTGTTTCGGCTGGTAGGAAATCAGTCTCGCGCGCAGCAGCGAGGTATTTCGCCCCTTCTTTCCACAGATTTTCTTCTTTCGCTGCGCGGGCACGGTGGCCGCGACGCTGAGCATTCTGCTGACGTTCCGTCCATCGTTCCAGCGTGACGAAGTCGCGCACTGGATCATGCTTTCGACGATGGCGTTCATGTACCTGTGTCTGCTTGCACAAACCTGTCTTGCGCCGCGACCGTTCAACTACACGCATTTTTTCGTCGGCTTTTACTTAATCCTCTTCTATCAGTTCGGCTTTCTGCGATTGCGCGCTAAGGCGACGTTCTGCTGACGCTCGGCGCGATCATTCTCGCGCAGATTTTCACGCGCGCCGTCGAGCCGGGCATTTTCTGGGCAGGACTCTTTCTTATCTCGCGAACGTGACGGTGATCGGCCATAGCGTGAACGTGAACGCCGAGCGGCACGTGTGCGATCGCTACATTGCCATGCAGGCGCTCGCGCGCAGCAATGGCGCGCTGCAACGCGCGAATTTCGAACTCGCGAAAAAGCATGAAGACCTCGAACAGGCCCGCCGCGAACAGCAGACGCGCTCCGAAGTGTTGATCGCATTGCGCGATCAGCAGAAGGACGAAGCGGAGCGCGCGAGCCGCGCGAAATCGCGTTTTCTCGCGGCCGCCGCGCACGATCTGCGTCAACCGATGCATGCGTTCAACCTCTTTCTCGCTGCCGCGGGTGAGGCGCTCGGCAAGCACGACATCGAGTCGTCGGCGGAACTGATCGGCGATGCGCGTAAGGCATCCGTGCTCACCGCGCGGCTTCTCAATGCGGTGCTCGATCTGTCCAAGCTCGAATCGGGGCATGTGAAGCCGAATTATTCGACGGTCGATCTGAATCGCGTGGCGGAAGAAACGGTCGAGCAACTCGCGCCGTTCGCGGCGAGTTGCGGCGTGACGCTGCGCTATTCGCGCACGCGCCGCGCGAGCGCGCTGGTGCGCACCGACACCGACTGGATTCCGCGCGTGCTCGGCAATCTCGTTTCGAACGGCATCAAGTACGCCGATCCGGCGAAGGACGAGCGCTGCACGGTCATTGTCGGGCTGGTACGAATGGCTAACTATGTGCGCGTGGACGTCGTGGACAACGGCATCGGCATCGCGTCAAAAAACTGGGACCTCATTTTTCAGCCGTTCGTACAGATCGGCAATCCCGAACGCGACCGCGAAAAAGGGCTGGGCCTAGGGCTTTCGATCGTGAATGCGGTCGTGTCGCTGCTCGACGAGCACCGGATGGAACTGAAGTCGATCGAAGGACGTGGCTCGCGGTTTTCGGTGCGTTTGCCGCTCACGCAGGAGCGCATCGAATCCGCTGCGCCGATGACAGACATCGCGCCCACGCCCGCCGCATTGCGCGGTCTCTACATGCTGCTGGTGGAAGACGACACGCTCGTGCGTGCCTCGATGGAAGCGCTCTTCGCGCAGTGGGGCGTGCTCTACGATTCGGCGCAGTCGCTCGCGGAAGTGGAATGACTCGTGGACGGCATCGAGTGTCTGCCGGATCTTGTGATCAGCGACTATCGTCTGCCGCTCTCGTTCACCGCGCACGATGTGGTGCGTTTTATCGGTTCCCAGTTTTCGCGGCCGGTGCCGTGTCTCGTGATTACGGGCGAAGCGGGCACGAATCTGCAAGGCGCGCTGCCCGCTTTATCCGCCGACACTCTCGCCGCGCGGATGGTGGAACTCGCCGGCCGCAAGCCCACGATCGACTGACACCGTGCGCAGTCAAACCGCAGCGGCTTGCGCGGCCGTGGGAATCTCGATGCCGCGCCGCGCCATCTCGACGATCAGAAACGTTCGGCGCGATACGTTGAAGCGGCTCAGCAGATCGCTGATGTACTCCTTCGCCGTGTTCTCGGTGATATTCATCTTGCGTGCGATCGCCTTGTTCGACATGCCCTGCAGGACGTAGCGCAAGGTCTGCGCGAAACGCGGCGGCAGATGAGCGAGTCGATCGGAATGCTTTTGGCGGGACCTGGCGGTTGCGGGCTGTGGCTGCCTTTGCCGAGCACGCTGTTGGGCAGATAGACGCGTCCGTTCAGGATGGTCTGCAAGGCTTCGCGAAACACGGCGCTACCTTCTTCGCTCGCCTTCGAGATGAAGCCGCCCGCGCCGCTCTTGATACAGTCGAGCACGGTTTCGCGGTCGTCGCGTGCGGACAGCATGACCACGTGCAGCGCCAGTTCGTGTTCCTGCACCCAGTGCAGCACATCGAGACCCGTGTGGTCGTGGCCGATCTGGTAGTCCAGAAAGATCAGATCGTAGGCCTTGTTCTGCAGACACTCGACGGCCTCTTCGTAGCTGCCGGCCTCGTCGATATCCCAGCGTCGGTTCCGAGCTGAGAATCAGGCTCTTCATCGCCGTGCGTGTGAGGCCTTCGTCCTCGACGAGCAGCACGTGACGGAAATAGACATTTTCCATGACGCCTCCCCATTCGCCTCCATCGTACGCGGGTTGGCGGGGTGGGGAATCCCTCCTTTGCGGGGGACCAGTTGGACCCGCCTTCCAGATGAGCTTGCTCCCTCGCTACAGCCAGTTTTGCGCTTGCGCCGATGCGCGCAGCATGACTCCATCGCAAACCGGACGGAGACGATCATGATCATGCCAGTCAGTCATTCGCTGAGTCTGAAGTTGGCGCGCCTCCTGAATCTCTTCGGTGTGGTGTCGCTGGGCGAAGGCGCGGGCGGCGCGGCGCAGCCCGCGGCCGCGGCGGGCGATGGCAAAGCGGCGGCAGGCGTAGAGGTCACGCGGGCGCGCAGCCTGATGAAGCGGCTCGAATCGGTGGGGGTGCGTTTTCCGGCCGAGGTCTACGAAGCGCTCGAACAGGCCGAAGCCGCCCTGAACCAGGACCACTGGACGCTGCAGGTGGACCACAGTTTCTATAGCGGGCTCGAGTTGCTCGAGTCGGCCGTGGTGCGTCACGGCGGCGCGCCTCGGCTGCTACGACCTGGCGCAGCACGAGGCGGGCGAGCGGCGCTGGACGGTGATCATCAGCAACCGGATGAAAGTGGTCGACGGAAAGTGGTAAGTTTTGGCGGCGGCAAAAGACTATTTACGCGCGAAGCACCGATTTATCCACAGAAAATGTTCACATCCCTGTGGACAAGTCCGGGCCAAACAGGCCAACTCATTTAACGCAGAGGGATTTCGTGTCGCGGATACGGTTCGCGCCTCAAAGTTCGCACCGCGCGGTTTGCACTTCCTGTTCGCACCTCGTTCGCACCTCGCGTACCGCTCAGGAAGAGGCGTCGCTCATTCCACCGGCGACGCCAGCAACAGCACCGGCACGCCGTGGCAACTCACCTTGCCGATCAGCGCGGCGCCCAGGTCGGCATACGAACCCGCATGCGGATCGAACACGGTGGCTTCCTTGTCCACCCGCAAAATGTTGATCGGCCACGAAGGCCGCGACAGCTTTTCGTGCGCGAAAGCGCCGATCCATAGCGGCGTCGACGACATGCCGTTCTTCACCTCATCTGCTTGGCCAGAAACGCAGCACGTCGCGTTCGTCGCGCGTATCGCCCGGCCGCATGAATACGAGTGACGACGGCATGCCGTTGTTGTTGAGCTTCGGCAGCACCGGCAGGGACACCGCCGCGACATTCGGCGACGCGAGCGAGAGCAGGCTGTGCGCGGACACGTCGGTGCCCTTGACCCAACCCTGTGCGCGCAGCTGGCCCTGGATCGATTCCTCGTTGGACGCCCACTGCAACGTGAGCGGCTCCTTGTGATCGCCGCCCATGTCGGAGCGATAGTACGACGGCAACTCCTTCTAGGCCGAGAGCGTCCACTGCGACTGCGTGAGCACCACGGGCGGCGGTGGCCACATCCGGCTCGCGGGCGGCGTGGGCGTTCCGATGCCGAGTTGCGCGCCCACGCTCACGAGTATCACGACCAGCACGACGGCCGGCATCAGCGTGCGCGCCGGCGAGAAACATGGCGGTACTGCCAGGAACGAACGTGCCGATGACGGCAATGGCTTCGAAAAATGCGGCGAGAAAGACGACCCGAAATGTCCGCCGAAATCGACTGGATGCATTTTGAAGTTCACTTTTTTAGTCTCACTATCTCTGTGGATATTCAAAACATTTTGGCGAACCGCGCTTTAAATGCCTTAGCCATTACCCGATATTTAGATCTAGTATTTGAAGACTCAAATTGGCCTTTCTGAATTGGCCTCTATTACGCGACTTTGGCCTGATGTTTGTCGGTACGCTTACGCACGTAAATAAAATCGCAAAGTTGATAGGCGGGATATTTTATAAATAAAAGATTTCAATCGAACGTCACGCGATGCAAAATACATCGCGTGACGTAGAAACCATTTTTTGTACAATTGGTCTGATGAAACCGATTAAAAGGGACAGCTTCGCAAAAAATTAATTTTTCTTGCCTTTCAAACAAGATTCGAGGTATCTTTGCGTTTGTCACCCGTATGGCGGAAAACAAGGACAGACAGGGTGGTCTTCGGTCAGGGTTACCACCAAGAACGCCAAATTTCCGTTCGATTTCTTCATATTTAGAGCATTTACTCTAGGTTGAGAATTGTTTCGGCGCTAAATGTACAAAAATGGTGAAAAAGCCGCCGCCTAGCGGTTTTCGCCAGTTAAATTTTGTTAAAGGATTCCCGCAGCCACCATAAACGCTGACTTGAGCTTGATTTTGGCGGGGCTTGGCAATTTTGTTCATAATGGTGCATACAGGTAAAAATGGATATTTATATTATTAATATAAATATCCAAAAATACCGTATTTCTCATCAAACGTTACAGCCTGTTACGGTTCAAGCCTCGTTTAAAATGTTTCATCTGTGATTACGATTCCTTGCTGAAGCAGAACGAACGTTTTACTTCGGGCGGATCGCACGTAGTTCCGTTGCGCCTGGTTTTGCCGGGGCGCATAGGCCGTTCCGCCTATCTTCCTTCCTTGTCCAGTCGCTACTGGCTTCCTCAAAAGAGGCTTAAGGCGAGCGTTTGCCTAGGTGTTTTAGGACCGTACAAATTCAGCTCAGACTCCATATGAGAAACTTCAAACCATTACGTAACCATTCCATCTACTTAGTATTCCCAATTTTGGTGGCTTGTGGCGGTGGTGCCAACGCCACGGGTGTGGCGAATGCCGCCGATCCGGCGACTGTAGTAAATCAGGCTAAGCATCCTGCATCGGTGAGCGGCACGGCGATTCCGCCGGCAACGTCGATCAACGGATTCGACGGGCGCAGTGTGGTCGGTGAAGAATGGCGTGGTGTATCGCGCAGGCAAGACTGCCGGGTTCACGATGAACGTCAACCTGCTGCTGTGGTACGCAGGCAAGATCTATCAGGAAAACGTCGATAACAACTGGTGGGTCTGGCAGAACAGCGCATGGGTTCAGAGCTCGGATCCGCATCCCGCATCCCGCAACGGGCACCGGCGCGGCGTCGTCGGCTTTGTCCGCATCGGCAGCTTCGTTGTCGGTACAAACCACGCCGGCTTCGACGGCCATCCCGTTCTTCGGCGTGAACGAGGAGCATTACAACTACGGCGGCATCTACACGTCGGTTCCGCTCGCGCAACAGGCCGCAACCATGTCCGACCTAGGTCTCACGCTGACGCGTCAGGACATCCACGGTTACGACCAGATCGATACCGTAGCGAACACCGTGATTCCGGGCCTCGGTTCGAAGATCACAGTGATGCCGATGATCGATGCCTATCCGTGGGACGATCCGTCGCTCAACGGCAAGACGCCGACCAAAGCAAGCGCCTACGCTTATGCGTATTCGATGGCCGCATACGCTGCGACCAAGCTGAAGGGCGCGCCGGTGGTGGAATTCGGTAACGAATACGACCTCGACAGCCACAATAAGGCAGTCGCCAACGACGGCGCCAATGTCTCCGACTTCGACAACGCCACGTGGCCGATCTGGCGCGGCACATTGCGCGGCTCGTATGACGGCTGGCGCTCGATCGACACGGCAGGCACGACGAAGATCATCGCGACTGCATCGTCGGGCTTCCTGCATCTCGGCTGGTACAAGGGCATGCTGACCGGCACGCAGCCGGACGGCTCGACGGGTCACCCGGTCGTCAAAACCGACATCATCCAACTGCACTGGTACCCGGACGGCGGCGATCCGGAAAACACGTGGGGCCGTGACGGGCCGTGCTGAAGACGTTGCACGATGCATACAGCCTGCCGATCATGTTCACGGAAATCGCGGCGTGAACACCGACTTCTCGACGGCCTAGGCTCAGCCGTACATCAGCAAAACGATTCCGGAACTCGTGGTGGCCAAAGCCACGTATAACGCGTGATCGGCTTCAACTGGTACGAACTGTACGACGATCCTACCGGCCCGTACGGCATCCTGACCAGCAACGCATCGCAGAAGCCGATCTACTCGACGATCAAGCAGACCGTCTAGGCTTCACAGTAAAATTGTTGCACATTCGGTTGCGCGCAGCAGCGGCAGCCGGATCACTGCCAGCAGTCGTCATGCATCAGCGAGCCTGAGTGCGTTTTCGAACGCAATCTCAGCGCTCGCTGACGCTTCACGAAGCCGTAAAAGATTCGCGGATGAATCTTGAGCAGGCACATCACGAACATCAGCTTCGGACGGCTGTCCGAATACATGCGATATAGATGTTGCGAATGCAACTTCTGCGACACGATCTTCAGTATCGGTAGCGCCGACTGATAGGTCGGTGCCCGCATCGCCACCTGGAAGGCGATCGTTCGGAAGCCCCAGATATATTTCAAGCTGAATAGACGCACGCTCCGGTTGCGGATCGGCAGCGATGCCGTCGTTTTTTCCACCAGATCCATGATCGGGAAGAGATCGAGAACAGAAGTGGTCGCGGGAATTTGGACAGCCGGATCAGTGGAGCGGCCGGGGCCTGAGCCAGCGGATAATGCGGGCAGAGGAACCGGGTTCGGGTCGGCTGGCACGGTATCGAACGAGCCGCCGGTAGACGTGA
>CALNWS010000075.1 GCA_940747215.1 uncultured Paraburkholderia sp.
ACCCCGCTGAGTGCGTGCGTCTGGTTCCCTTTGTCATTCCCCGGTTCCTCTGCCCGCATTATCCGCTGGCTCAGGCCCCGGCCGCTCCACTGATCCGGCTGTCCAAATTCCCGCGACCACTTCTGTTTCCTTGCGCATGATGCGCAGCCGCGCGTGCGCTTCGGCGATCACGTTCTGACGCGCGTTGGCGGAGCGCACCATCAGCGTCATGCGACCGTCGAGAGGCGCACCACCGCGCA
The DNA here is from genome assembly GCA_940747215.1 of uncultured Paraburkholderia sp. Lineage (GTDB taxonomy): Bacteria > Pseudomonadota > Gammaproteobacteria > Burkholderiales > Burkholderiaceae > Paraburkholderia. The sequence continues at coordinate 240 of CALNWS010000075.1, forward strand.
GCGGGCGAACACGATCTTCGCGTGCGGACGCGAAAAACGCGCGAAGATCAGACCGGTTGCCAGCGCGATGCCCGACATGCCGACGAAAATCTCCAGCGTGGCGATCCAGTATGCATAGACGGTTTGCGGATGCATGTCGCCGTAACCAACCGTGGCGAGCGTTTCCACGCTGAAGAAAAACGCGCCGCCGAAGCCGCCGGAAACTGATTCGCGATCGGCGCGTTACCGAGCATGTAGAGCGTAACGAACGTCGTAGTTTGAGCAGCAGGAATAGCACCGCGAGCGACACGAAAAACATCGGCCAGCGAACCACCAGCGCGCGGTGATACAGAGGTCCTGCCAGATCGGGGTGGACTGCCGTGCGTGACAACCACGCGGTCGTCCAGTCGCAATTCCTGGCTGCCTCGCGCACGACGCGCGGACGTGGACGTCTGCGCGTCGTCGATACCGGAAAAGCGCCCGGACGGTTCAGTGGCCATCGCATGCTCGCGGAGTGGAATATTGGCGCAAAGCGTAGCACGGCGAGCGGCGCATTTGCCGCCGAGCCTTTCGAGGTGCCATCGTTGAGCGATTGCAGTGGCGTTTGCCGCGGCGCTTTTCATGGCTTGGAGAAACGCCCGCGGCTTCGGAATCCCCGCGCCGTGTTCGATATTGTCGACCGCACGCTGATGCGCGTTGGCGATCGCTTCGGCTTCGTCGGCATAGCCTTCGTCCGCCGACGGTCTTCCACGATTTCACGGCTTTATCGCGATGCCGGATTTCGTATTCCGCGTCCCAGCGGGCACCATTGAGTTCAAGGGGACGGACGTGAATGGAATACACGCCGTAGAGAAAGAGCTGTTCAGCCATGAGTGCCTCCAGCCGGTTGATCCAAGGTCGCGCCGCGCGCTCGCAGAACTTGCAGCAAAACACAGCAACAAGCGAGCCCATTGCTGGCTTGCCTAGAGTTCGATTTCCCCGAGAATGCGGTAAGCGAGCGCTTTGGCTTCCTCGAAAGTTTCTTCCGGCGTGGATGACACGGTGTTTACTTCGTACTGCGTGGTGTCCGGACTGGAACTGCTATCGCCTTCTTCGCGCGAAAGCGTGACGGTGCCCTTCCAGCTATCGCTTCCTGCCTGCTTCACCGAGGCAGTCGCCGAGTAGATGCCCTTAGCTTAGTATAGGTGATGTCCTCCATGGCCTCGCTCCTTGCTCCAAAGGGTTCAGGATTTTCATCCTAGCACGATGTCGGAGGTTCGGTTCTGCCCGCGCGGCGGTACCTTTCCGTCACCATGCGCGCCGCACAAGGCAACCGGATTACAGCAGCGCGACCACCTCGTCGAGCGACGGCGCATGCGCGCCGGAATGACGGCACGCAGCCGCGCCTGCGGCGAGCGCGAACTGCAGATGCTCGGCCCACGCGCGCTGCGGCGCGGTCATCAGACTGAAGAGCAGGCCGCCGATCGACGCGTCACCCGCGCCCACCGTATCCACCACTTCGATACGCGGCGGACGCGCTTCGGCCACCGCCGCGCCGTCGATAAGCATTGCCGTTCCCGAACCACGCGTGACCATCACGGTCGCGACCGGATTCAGCGCGCGCAGTTGCGCGAGCGCGGCGGCTTCGTCGTCGGTCTTGAAGATCATGCGCAGATCTTCGTCGGACACTTTGATCAGATCGGCGAGCGCCGCCATTTTGCGCAGTGTCGGTTCGTAGCCGTGCTCCATCAGGTTGCGGTAGTTCGGGTCGAAGCTGATCTTCACCCCTTGCGCGCGCAAGTCGGCGGCGAGTTGCGCGAGCGTATCGCCGATCGGCTGACGCACGAGGCTGATGCAGCCGAAGTGCGCCCACTTCACGTGAGACATCCAGCCGGCCGGCAGATGCGCGGGATCGAACGCCAGATCGGCGCTGTTGTCGCCCATGAAGAAGTACGCGGGTGGATGCGTCTGATGCACGATCGCGAGCAGCGGCGCGTGCTCCACGCGCTGCATGAAGCGCATGTCGAGACCGGCGGCGACGCTGGCGTTCCACAGGTCGTCGGAGAAGTTATCGACGCCGAGCGACCCCGCGCAGGCCGTGGGCAGGCCGAGCCGCGCGACGCAGCGCGCCACGTTCCAGCCCGCACCGCCCGGTACCGACAGCCATTGCGACGTGCCGGTGCGAACGAGGTCGGTGAGGATGTCGCCGGCGGAAACGAACAAGGGAAATTCGGGTGTCTCGTTCACGTTAGTCATTTTGTCTGCTCCGCGGATTCCGATGCGGCGGCCGCGTCGTCGGGCAGCGCATGCGCGAGGACTTCGTAGCACGCGCCCATCGTGTGGTAGTCGGTCTTGCCGGCCGGGCTCTTTTCGTCACTGTACTTGCGGTTGTCGCACGTGAGAATGCGATACCACGCACCGTACTGATGATCGACGAAATGCGCCCAGCTGTAGCGCCAGATCTCGTCGTACCAGTCCCAGAAGCGCTCGTTGCCGGTGCGCTTGCCGAGCAGCGCGGCGGTCGCGAAGGTTTCCGCCTGCACCCAGAAATATTTGTCGTGATCGCAGACGGTGCCGTTCGGGCCGAAGCCATAGTAAAGGCCGCCGTGGTCTTCATCCCACGCGTGCGTCATCGCGGCGTCGAACAGTTCGATTGCGCGCGGCAGCAGCCACGGCAGCGGACGGTAGCGTTCGAGAATCAGCAGCAGCTTCGCCCATTCCGTCTGATGGCCGGGCTGGAAACCCCACGGGCGGAAAATGTTTGAGCTGTCTTCCTCGTTGTAATGCCAGTCGACCGACCAGTCCGCGTGAAAGTGCTCCCACACGAGCCCTTGCGAGAGCTTCGCCTGGCGCAGCGTGATGTTCGACGCCACGCGCTCGGCGCGGTCGAGATACACGAGATGACCGGTGGCTTCGTGCGCGGCGAGCAGCGCCTCGGTGGTGTGCATGTTCGCGTTCTGCCCGCGATACGAACTCACGCGCCAGTCCGCCCTTGCTTCGTCGGCGTAGAGGCCGGCGGCGGCGTCCCAGAAACGGTGTTCCATCAGTTCGAAGGCTGCGCCGATCATCGGCTTCGCTTCCTCGATGCCCGCCATCGCCGCATGCGAATACGCGAGCAGGACGAACGCGAGGCCGTAGCAGTGGCGCGTGGCGTCGAGCGTGCGCTTGTGGCCGTCGCGCCATTCGAGTTCCCAGTCGTAGCCTTCGTGCTGCGCGTCCCAGTGCGCGTCGCGCAGGAATTTCAGGCCGTGGCGCGCGTATTCGAAATGCTGAGGATCGCCGAACTCGCGATACGCCATCGCGTAGTTGAAGACGTAGCGGCAACTGCTCACCAGATGCCGCGTGGTCCGGTCATAAATGGAACCGTCGTCGCGGAAAAAGTGGAAGAAACCACCGCTCGGATCGAACACGTTCGGCGCGTAAAAGCGCAGCGTGTCCTGCAAATGCGAGAGCAGAAAGTCGCGGCTGCGGAAGCTTTCGACGGGCGGCACGGCTGCGCCGCCGGTGGAGTGGTGCGAATCGGTTTGCGTCATGGCTTTTTCACCAGGGTACTGGCACGGGCGATGAGTTGAACGGGCAAGCGGACTTCGAGTTCGGCGGGTGAGTCTTCCAGCAGAAGTTCGACACCGCGCCGGCCGAGCGCTTCCTTGTCGACGGAAAACGTCGACAAAGGCGGCGTGGCATGCGCGGCGGTGTCGTTATAGGCGAACACGGTGTCGGGCCGCGGGCCGGTTGCGTCAAGCAACTGATGCATGACGCGCGCGGCACCGCTGTCGGGGTCGAGGCCGGCGTCGATCGTGACTTCCAGCGACGGATCGAACAGCAGGCCCGCTTCGAAAAACGCGCGGCGATAACCGAGCGCGGCGCCCGCGGCGTTGTCGAGATTCACAGAGCGCAAGCCCGGCGACCACAGGTCGATCAGCACGAGCGGCCGCTGCATGACCACGAGCGTGCTGAGCGTCTCGGGTTCGACGAAACCGGCAATCGCAACGGCGTCGGGCGCATGCAGCCGCATCTGCTGGATCACGTCCTCGGTCGGACCGGCGGTGAGCACGGAAGGCACGATGCCGCGTTCGCGGCAAGCGCCTTCAACGCCGTGCAGGACGTGCGAGAAAACGGGCTAACGGCGAAATTGTTGTGCTGGCGATGCAGCAGGAAGGTCAGACGGCGAATGCGCGGACGCAGTTGTGCCGCGTCGTAACCGAGCGTACGCGCGGCCTCCGAAAGACCCGGCTGATTTTTCAGGGCACGTGAGACGGTGCCGATCGACACGCTGGCCTCGCGGGCCACGTCGCGGATGGTGGTTGCCATCGTATGAAGCGGCGGCGCGTGTTGGCGCCGCGGCGTTTGGGTTCGGGCGATTGGATTGTATAGTAAAATGCTGCTAAAACACTTTGAGAAACACCACGTCCATACTGGGAAATACCCGAAGCAGCCTGTTCTGGCTTGGAAAATGCTGTTTAGTAAAATTCACTAAACAATGTCCGTTTTCGACTGATGGCGTGCAGCGTCAGCCGATTTTTCATTCGATCGTCAGCGTCGCGAGTTCCTTCTGGCCGCGCAACAGGTCCACGCTTTCCTCCGCGCCAAGCACGAAACCTTCGTTCACGGCTTCGCTGAACGGCGCCGTAGACCACCAGCAGAATCGAACCCTGATCGACGAACTTCAGCACGCCGCGATGGCGCTCGATCCATTTGCCGATGAGCGTGCGCAGCAGTTGCCCGGCCACGAACGGCACGAGCAATTGCAGCACGATGTTGCCGACCGTATGCTACGGCGAAGAGCCGCCCGCCGCCTGGCTCGTCACGATGAGGCTGACGAGCGCGGGCGTGATGAAGATGCCGAGCAGGCTGGAAGCGGACGCGCTGCATACGGCAGCCGGCACGTTGCCTTTGGCGATGGACGTGAACGCGATCGACGACTGCACCGTAGACGGCAGACTGCATAGGAAGAGAATTCCCGCGTAGAGCGCCGGCGTGACGAGTGGCGAAAGGAGCGGCTTAAGCGCGAGGCCGAGCAGCGGAAAAAGCGCGAACGTGCTGAGCAGCACTACCAGATGCAGACGCCAATGCGTCTCGCCCGCGCAATAATCGCCTCACGTGAAAGCTTCGCGCCGTGCAGGAAGAACAGCAGGCCGACCGCGGCCTGCCCGTGCACGGGCAGGAAGCTGGCGAGGATCACCGTGCCGACGAGGCACAGGGTGAAGTTATCGGGAAGCAGTTTCGGGCGAGCCATGTTGGAATCTCGAATTGTGAAGCGGCACCGTGCGGTGTGGCCGCTTTGCAGTATTAGCGCAAAGGCGTAAGCAACGGACACACCAAGAGCCATCGCAAAGGGCTATTGTTGCTGAAAAGCGATTGAATAGGCAAATTCATTTGCCGAATCGATTAATGAAGTCTGCGCATTAAGTTTGCGTGTCCACAATGCACATAGTGAACAAAAGTCAGAATTCAGTATTGGTCGCGCTGACGTTTTGGTCCATGCCGATTCGACGTTTTCTGCTTGTATTTTGCCTGCTGAATTAGCCCCATTCTTCACACGCAAAAACCCTTCTGTGATCCTGAAAATGCCCGTCCAGCAAGCGTTTTCGGCGTTTTTGCGCAAGCACTTTGTCGTAGAAAACGTCGCAGTAACAAGGTGTTACAATCACAGAAGAAGCCTAATACTTTTTGGCTCGACACCCCTTTGTCAACACCCGCAAATTACGGATCAACGGCCGTCGGGATATTTCCGTGCAGCAATTTTGACGCAGCGCTAATGCCAGTCCCTCAACAAGTCCATCGCAGCTCGAACGGTGGATTTCAGGCAAGTCTTCGGGCGTGTGAGTCATGGGTGGACGGGTTGTCGAGAACGAGGCGTTGAGCGTGGAGTACGGCGGTTGGCGCGGTGGTAGCCGTGCTGTGCTCGCTCGCCTGTGCGAAAGCACCGGGCGTGCCGCACGGCGGCGCTGAAATGGCCATGCGCGGCGGATCGCATGGCGGCGCTCGCTACAACGAAGAACGCGGCGCAGGCCGTGGCATGCCGCGTCAGTCCGACGATCCCCGTTAGCCGGAAGACTCGCCTTATCGCAACTAGAAGAAGCGCCGCGATTACTGCGCTTCCGCTCCTATTCCGCGTGGGACGCGCACCGTCATCGTTCGCAATCTGACGTTTCGACACCACACTTTTTTGAAATTGCTCGGCAGCGAACCCTCTCCCGTCATCAAATTTGGTCGTTTCTATCGCACTGCGTCATCCGTATGTCATGTGAAGTGTTACTAGCCGGTCGGGCGCAGTGTCCACAACGGTTTGCGCGACACCGCGCGCTCTGCGGCGACACGGGGAATCAAGTGGCCCGGCGCGCAATACCTAGCCGATAAGCGACAAAACTAATCAGAGCAATATACCCGTAATAACCTACGATATTTTTGTTTATAAAAATGGTCCGCAAAGATGATCCCGCCCAGATTGGCTCGACGATCGAACGGACAACAACGGTTCGCGCGAGTTACCCCTTTCGCACAGCCACACCCCTTTTGACAAAGACAGGAGAACCCATGAATACAAGCATCAGCAGTGCGCTGAGACCACCTCAAGGCAACCGCGTGTGCCGCTCTGCTGGCCTGTGCAACGTCTGCTTTTACGCAATCGAGCGTGCAACTCTACGGTCAGGTCGACGAATGGGTCGGCGCGCAGAAATTTCCGGGCGGCAAGTCGGCTGCGGAAGTGTCGGGTGGCGGTATGTCGACGTCGTACTGGGGTTTGAAAGGGGCTGAAGATCTGGGTAACAGCTACAAAGCCATCTTCACGTTGGAAGGCTTTTTCCTCGCACAGAACGGCCGTTTCACCGGCGACACGATGCTTTCACGTAACGTACGTGGGTATCGAATCGCCGTACGGCACGATCACCGCTGGCCGTCTGACGACGCCGCTGTTCGTGTCGACGATTCTGTTCAACCCGTTCATCGACTCGTACCAGTTCTCGCCGATGGTGTGGCACACGTACCTCGGCCTCGGCACGTTTCCGACCTACACGACCGACCAAGGCGTGACGGGCGGCTCGGGCTGGAGCAACGCCGTGTCGTACGCATCGCCGAACCTCAACGGCCTGACGGCAACCGCGATGTAAGCGCTCGGCAACACGACGCAGAACGGCGCGAAGAAGTGGAGCGGCCAAGTGCTGTACTTCCACGGGCCGTTCGTGGCAGCCGCGGTGTACCAGTACGTGAACTTCAACAACGTGCAGAGCGATCTGGGCAGCTTCGCGAACTCGGGCGTGCCGGGTCTGCGCAGCCAGAGCGTCGCGCAAGCCGGCGTCTCGTACGACCTGAAGTTCGTGAAGTTCTTCGGCCAGTAAATGTACACGTAAACAGCAGATCACGAGCTGGTACGTGAACACGGCGCAAGGCGGCGCATCGATGCCGGTCGGCCCGGGTACGGTGATGGTCTCGTACGCGTACTCGCATGACGGCGGCGGTCTCGACCAGACCCGTCAGACGGCTTCGATCGGCTACGACTATCCGTTCTCGAAGCGCACGGACGTCTATGCGGCGTACATGTACGACCACATCACGAATCTGTCGAGCGGCAATACGTACGGCGTCGGCCTGCGCGCGAAGTTCTAAGCATCAGCGATGCAAGCGGTACCGGCCTTCGGCGCCGCGCAACAACTCATCGGCAGGACCCGCAAAGCCTGCTTTCTTTCCGGAAAGCGGGCTTTGTCGTTTGGCGAACTCCATGCGCGCCATTTCACCATTTGCTGACCGGCTTTTGATAAACACGGCAAAATGGTGGCGATTCATTCCTCCAGCGAGAGATTAAGAGCATGGATACCCTCGTCAGCATGAAAGTGTTCCGCCACGTGGTCGAAGTCGGCAGCTTTGTCTGCGCGGCCGAGCGCATGGAGATGTCGGCGGCGATGGCGAGCAAGCATGTCATGCATCTTGAACAGCAACTCGGCGCGCGTCTGTTGAATCGCACCACGCGGCTGGTCGCGCCGACCGAGGCGGGCCGCGAGTATTACGAGCGTTTGTCGCAGGTGCTCACCGAGCTGGAGGAGGCCGAGCAGGTGGGTCGGCGCGGCGAGCGTCGTGTCGCAAGGGCGCTTGCGCGTGTCCTCGCTCTCGGCGTTCGGGCTCAGCCACATCAAGGCGGCAGTTGCAGACTACGCCGCGCAACATCCGCAAGTCACGGTCGACATGACGTTGTCCGACCGCGTCGTCGAACTGATCGACGAAGGTTTCGATGTCGCGATCCGCGCTTTGCCGAGCGGCATGAAGTCGTCGTCGCTGATCGCGCGACAGATCGCAACAGCGCACCTCGTGCTGTGCGCATCGCCGGATTACCTGAAGCGCCACGGCACGCCCAAAACCGTCGCCGACCTCTCGCGCCACAACTATCCTATCTCCAGTACGCGGGCGTCTCGCCGTTCGAAGTCCTGCCGACCGTTGGCAACGCGTCACCGCGCGTGCGTCTGTCCGGCAACCTGATCGTGAATCACCTGGAAGCGCAGCGCGTGATCGTGCTGCAAGGCGCGGGCATCGCGATGCTCGGCACCGAAGTGATCGGCGACGATCTGGCCAACGGCCGCCTCGTGCCGCTGCTCGTCGACGAAGTGCCGCCGCGCGAGTTGCCGATCCACGTGGTGTACGCGAGCGCTGGCAACTGACGGAAGCGCGCCGCATGCTTTCGGAAGCTGACGGCCATAGCAACGCCGCCGCGAGCACCGCCACTCAATTCGACACGCTCATCGACCAACGCCACGCCGCGCTTGGTGAGCGCGAGCGCACGCTGCTGGATGCGTGGCCGGAAACCGTCGCGGCTTATTCCGGCGAAAAACACATCACGCGCATTCGCGATCGCGAGATCCGCACGGCGCTCACCGTGACGATGCTCTCCGGTTCCGAAGTGCGCAAGGTCGCGCTGCCGAAGTTCGTCGATCAGGGCGCAATACTGTGCTGGCTGATGCTGGACAATCTGCCCGGCTACTTTCCGTTCACGGCCGGCGTGTTTCCTTCCGCCACGAGAACGAGGATCCGACGCGCATGTTCGCGGGCGAGGGCGATCCGCTGCACCAACCGGCGTTTCAAGCTGTTCTCCGAAGGCATGCCGGCCAAACGTCTTTCCACGGCATTCGATTCCGTCACGCTCTACGGCGAAGAGCCGCACGAATGCCCGGACATCTACGGCAAGGTGGGCAATTCTGGCGTTTCTGTCGCGACGCTCGACGACATAAAAGCGCTCTACGACGGCTTCGATCTGTGTGCGCAGGAAACGTCGGTGTCGATGACGATCAACGGTCCGGTGCCCACGCTGCTCGCTATGTTATTCAATCAACATCGCGATCGATCAGCAGATCGGGCGCCTCACGCAGCAACACGGCCGCGCGCTCACCGAAAGCGAAGCGGCCGACGCGCGCCGCATCGCGCTCGAAAACGTACGTGGCACGGTGCAGGCCGAAATCCTGAAGGAGGTCAAGGGCAGAAAACCTGCATCTTCTCGACGGAATTCAGCCTGAAAGTGATGGGCGACATTCAGGCGTTTTCGTCGACCACAGCGTGCGCAACTTTTACTCCGTGTCGATCTCCGGTTATCACATTATCACATCGCCGAAGCCGGCGCGAACCTGATTTCGCAGCTCGCCTACATGCTCGCGAACGGCTTCACGTACGTGGAGGCGTATCTTGCGCGCGGTATGTCGATCGACGACTTCGCGCCGAATCTGGCATTCTTCTTTTCGAACGGCATGGACCCGGAATACACGGTGCTCGGACGCGTGGCGCGGCGCGTCTGGGCCGTCGCGATGCGAGAGCGCTACGGCGCGAACAAGCGCAGCCAGAAGCTCAAGTATCACGTGCAGACGTCCAGCCACAGCCTGCACGCGCAGGAGATCGATTTCAACGATATCCGCACGACGTTGCAGGCGCTGATCGCGATCTACGACAACTGCAATTCGCTGCATACCAACGCCTTCGACGAGGCGATCACCACGCCGACCGAAGAGTCGGTGCGCTGCGCGGTGGCGATCCAGTTGATCATCAACCGCGAATGGGAACTCGCGAAGAATCAGAATCCGGGTCAGGGCAGCTTCGTGATCGAAGAGTTGACCGATCTGGTGGAAGAGGCCGTACTCGTCGAATTCGATCGCCTCACCGAGCGCGGCGGCGTGCTCGGCACAATGGAAACCGGTTATCAGCACGGACGCATACAGGACGAGTCGATGCTCTACGAGCATCGCAAGCACGACGGGTCGTATCCGATTGTCGGCGTGAATACGTTTTTGAGCGCGCATCCGCATGAGGTGCCGCCGCCCATCGCGCTCGTCCGTTCCACCGACGAAGAAAAGCGAAGCCAGCTCAAGTGTCTGCACGATTTCCAGGAGCGGCATCGCGACGAGGCACCCGCGGCGCTCGAACGCCTGAATCGCGCGGTGATCGACGACGAGAACGTATTCGCCGTGCTGGTGGACGTGGTGCGCGTGTGTTCGCTCGGGCAGATCACGCACGCTCTCTTCGAAGTGGGCGATCAGTACCGGCGCAACATGTGAACGTCGCGCGAAAGAAAAAGCGGCTCGTATCCTGATAGACGCGAGCCGCTTTTTTTGGCGTAGCCGTTGCGATTACTTAGCGCGCGATGCCGAGGCGCGTTTTCGCGTCGTCGTATTCCTTCTTCAGATGCTGCACCAGATCGCCGATGCTCGGTACGTCGTCCATCAGACCGACGCCCTAGCCTGTGGCCCAGATGTCCTTCCACGCCTTGGCCTTGTCGCTGCCAAAATTCATCTTGGTTCTGTCCGGGTCGAGACCCGCGTTCACGATGCTCTCGCGAATGTAGTTGCCGTGCACGCCTGTGAAGAGGTTCGTGTAGATGATGTCCGACGCCGTGGCGTTGACGATCGCTTCCTTGTAGCTTTCCACCGCGTGCGCTTCTTTCGTCGCGATGAAGCGCGTGCCCATGTACGCGAGGTCCGCGCCCATGGCTTGCGTGGCGAGAATCGAGCCGCCGTTGGCGATGGAGCCAGACAGCACGATCGGGCCGTCGAACATGCGCCGCACTTCGCCCACCAGCGCGAACGGCGACGTGATGCCCGCATGGCCGCCCGCCCGACGCAACGAGGATCAGGCCGTCGACGCCCGCTTCCAGCGCCTTCTGCGCGTGGCGGATGTTGATGACATCGTGCAGCACGATGCCGCCGTAGCTATGCACCCATCGACGATCTCGCGCGCCGGCACCCACAAACTCGTGATGAAAATCGGCACCTTGTGCTCGATGCACACGCGCACGTCGTGTTCGAGCCGCGTATTCGACTGATGCACGATCTGGTTTACGGCAATCGGACCGATGATCGCATCGGGATTCGCGGCCTTGTGTTCGGCGAGTTGCGCCTGAATCTGCGTGAGCCATTCGTCGAGCAATTCTGCAGGACGGGCGTTGAGTGCCGGGAACGAGCCGACGATGCCTGCCTTGCACTGAGCCAGCACGAGTTCGGGATAGCTGACGATGAACATCGGCGATGCAACGACGGGAAGCGCTAGGTTTTGCAGGACGGCGGGCAATGCCATGATGCGGGTCTCCTGTTTCTGATCGGGCGATGCGGCGAGCGCCCACGACGAATTAAGTGTAGCGGCACGTGACGCGCCTTGCTGCGAAGCCGGCATGCATGCGAACGCTGCATCGATCGGCTGTGAAAGGGCCGTCACGTCACCGCTGGAATTTTTAAGAGCGGTCGTTCTATTATAGGCGAAGCGCAGCCTTCGCGTTCGATTGCGATGTTTGCAACAGTTGGAAGGAGTGTTCGGTTTCTACGCTAGCTTGGGTTATCCCACCTGTCGTCGACACGATGCGCTTATACATGATTCGACATTCCAACGACACGAGACATGTCATGGCCTTCGAGAATTTCACGCCCTTTCGCGTCGCCGTGGGCGATGTCGATATTTTCGGAGTCAAGGGTGGCGGATCAGGTCGCCGTGATGCGCCATTTTGGTTTCGAACGCTTTCTGGTTTGCGTGCACGATCGCGGCGCGCGGGTCGCGCATCGCATGGCGCTCGATCATCCGGATGCCGTCGAGCGTTTGATGCTGCTCGACATCGCGCCGACGCTCGCGATGTACGAAGCCACCGATCGCACCTTCGCCACGCTGTACTTCCACTGGTTCTTCCTGATTCAACCGGAGCCGCTGCCCGAGACGCTGATCGGTGCGAATCCATCGGCACATGTCGACTCGGCGATGGGCACGCGCTACGCGGGACTCGCGCCGTGCACGCAATGTGCGAGGACTATCGCGCGTCGGCGAGCATCGATCGAGCGCGATCGCGCGGACGTGGAGCGCGGTCACAAGATTGGTTGCCCGTTGCGTGTGCTGTGGGGCGAACAGGGTGTGATCGAACGATGCTTCGACGCGCTTGAGGAATGGCGTCACGTTGCGCGCGACGTAAGCGGCCGCGCGTTGCGTTGCGGGCATTACATACCGGAAGAGGCAACGGAGGAATTGATGGCCGAGATGCTGTCGTTCTTCGAAGCAGTCGAGCAGTAGTGGATGTTGCGTGATGCGCGGCCCTCGATGCTACGGATTCCGGAGCATTTGTAAAACTGGAAGCGGTGACAAAAAACTTCATATTAGCGGACGAATGCAGCATGTTTTGCGGCACTTCACGCGTCGATGAATGCAGTCATTTTTGCCAATATGGCGTGTAGAGGGCTTTGAAAACGCAGCGTCATATTTCTGTAGGGAAATCACTGATGCGATCAAAAAACAGGCACGCGTATCATTCGTTCAGACGCTGATCACGTCCGACAGAGTTTGCGCCGCTCGCCTCATGGGTTGAGCGGCTTTTCTTTTTCTACGGTCGTTTTTTACCGATCGAACCGACAATCAACTGCGAATTCAGGCGTGGCGTGCTTTGATCAGGGTGCCTTCCACTTCAAGCGGCCCGTTCGGCACCAACAGTTCCTCGACTATCCCTTGCAGAAACGCGGACCATTCGCCGCGCGGCTTCAGCATGGAGGCGGCGGCGCGCATCACGGCGGTGTCGTCGAGCATGCGCAGGAGCGTGTCGAAGTGCATCGTGCGCACGTCCAACAGCTTGAACACGATCAGCACTTTCGAGTGCTGCGTCGATATTCGTGAACGGTGCGCCGTGGCCGGGAATCACGACACGGACGTCGAGCTTCGCAATCGCTTCGAGCACGGCCTGCTCTTCGGCGAAGCTGCTCTAACCTTCCAGCTCGGGAAAAATAACGCCGAAGCCGTTTTCCCACAGCGCGTCGGCGCTGATCAGGATGCATTTGTCCGCGCAATACAACGAGCGATGCGGATCGTGGCCGGGCACGCCGAACACCTGCCAGTCGAGAGCGCCGAGCCGCAGATGCATGCCGGGCGAAATCGTTTCGGTGAAACCGAACCGGTCGCACGTTTGGCCCGTGGCGCGGAACGTGAGGCGCGCTTCGTCCCAGTTGCGCTGCGCACGGCATTGGCTTCGGATGCGGGAATGGCTGTGCGGCACGGCCATGTCGCCTGCAATAGCGCATTGCCGCCGCAGTGATCCGAATGCAGATGCGTATTCACGATCAGACCGAGCGGCCGCGCGCCGAGCGTCTGCTGAACGAGCGCGAGCGTTTGCGGTGCGTGCGTGGCGTAACCAGTATCAACGAGCGCGGCGCACGCGTCATCGGTGAGCAGCACGTTGTTCGACGATAGCCGGCCGCGTTCGAACACCCGTATGAAATCGGGCAGCGCGATCATGACGCTTTCTTCCACTTTCTTCTCTACCACATTTGCCCCATTCGCCGCTGCAGCGGCAGGTGTTTCAGGCTTCGGCATCACGAGAATGGTGGACGTGCCGATCAGCATGACGTCGCCGCGCTGATTCACGACATTGCCTTCCAGGTGCGTGAGATCGCCGTTCAGACTTGGCTTCCAGTAAGCAAGCGTCACGCACGCGCCACGTGATCGTGAGTGTGTCGTTCGCGTGCACAGCCTTCTTCAGCTTGATGTCGAACTCGAGGCCGAGCGGGCTGTGCGTACGTGGAAAAGTGCGTGGCGAGCAGCGCCATGAAATGCGCGGTAGGCTGCGTACCCGACGCGATCAGTCCGCCGAAGCGGTTCTGCGCGGCATACGCTTCGTCGTGATGCAGCGGATTGAAGTCGTTCACGAGCGCAGCGAACGAAATGACCGATTCCGCCGACAACACCAGCGTCGAAGAGAACGTTTCGCCAATATTGACGACGCAAGGCGGCGCGCTCATTGCGGTCCCTTTGGATGTTTGGCCATGTATAGCACGTGGCGTTGTTCGATCGAATCCCAGACGGCGCGCTTCGCGTCGTCGTCGAGCAGCGACCAGCCGGCAATTTCGTCGATGGTGCGCAAGCAGCCTTCGCACCATCCCGTGATGGCGTCCATCCGGCACACGCTGATGCAGGGCGACGGCACGCCATCGTCGTCATCGTCGCCATATCGGGTGGGGTCGTTGTTGCTGGTCGTCATTGCGTCTTTGGCTTACGCGCACGTCGCGCGGTTTCGCGCAGCGCCACGTCGACAACCGGCGTGCCCGTCAGCGTGATCAGTTCCTGCGCCGTCAGATTGAACACGGCGTGCGGATGACCCGCCGCGGCCCACAGGCTGTCGAGCGCGAGGAGATCGGCGTCGATCAGTGCGATCGGCTCCGTGGCGTGGTCGATCGGGCACACGCCGCCGATCGCATAGCCGGTTTTCTCGCGCACGAACTTCGCATCCGCACGGCCGATTTCGCCGACTTGCGCCGCCACTTTCTTTTCGTCGACGCGATTCGCGCCGCTCGCCACGACCAGCACCGGCGCGTCGTCTTCGCGGCGGCGGAACAGAATCGACTTGGCGATCTGCGCCACCGAGCAGCCGAGGCCGGCAGCGGCTTCGCCGATGTCTTGCCGGTGTCCGGCAACATCACGATGCGGCCGCGTGACCGCGTTCGCGCAACAGCAGCGCGCCGCGCGGAATCTGGCAAGGCCGCGAGATCGTCGGATTCGAGAGAAGCGTGATCCGTCATGGTTCAAAGTCCTGAGTGAAGTGCCTGCACATTGTGTCGGAGTGAGTGTCGGAAAAACGCCGCGTGTGAAATGCACTGCACGAATCAAACGCAGCTCGCCGCTTCGCTGCGCGCCTTCGCGAGCAGCGCCTTGCCGGCGCGCGACACGTTCGGCCGTCCGATCGACGTCGAGATGAAATCGCAGATGGCGACCACCTGCGCGAGGTCGATACCCGGTTTCGATGCCGAGGCCGTTCATCAGACACAGCACGTCCTCCGGTCGCGACGTTACCGGTCGCGCCTTTCGCATACGGACAACCGCCGAGGCCCGCCACCGACGCATGATAGATCTCGATGCCTTCCTGCAGCGCCGCGTAAATGTTCGCAAGCGCCTAGCCATACGTGTCGTGGAAATGGCCCGACAGCCGTTCGCGCGGAAACACGCGGGTGACAGCCGCGAACACTTCGCGCGTGCGCTTCGGCGTGCCGACGCCGATGGTGTCCGCAATGTCGATTTCTTCGCAGCCGAGCGCGGCGAAGCGCTCCACCACGTCTACCACCGACGCCACCGGCACTTCGCCCTGATACGGACAGTCGAGCGCGCACGACACGCTACCGCGGATCCGCACGCCGTTCTCCTTGGCGGCCTGCGCGACGGGCGCGAAGCGATCGATGGATTCGGCGATACTGCAATTGATGTTCTTCTGCGAAAACGGATGTTCTTCTGCGAAAACGCCTCGCTCGCCGCGCCGAAAATCACGATCTCGTCGGCGCGTGCGGCCAGCGTGCCTTCGAAGCCGCGCATATTCGGCGTGAGCACCGAGTAGATCGTGCCGGGGCGACGCTCGATGCCCGCCATCACGTCCGCGCCGTCGGCCATCTGCGGGACCCATTTCCATTTCGGTGACACGAACGAAGCCGCCTCGACATTGCGGATACCGGCCGCCGACAGACGGTTGATCAACTCGATCTTGGTCGCGGTCGGGACGAATTCCTTTTCGTTTTGCAGGCCGTCACGCGGGCCGACTTCGACGATCTTCACTTGCTGAGGTAAGGCCATGTTGTGTCTCCTGCCGCGCGAGGGCGGCGCTCCTTCAGCTGTTTAGCCTGATGTGTTCAGTATCTGCGCTCGATATTCACCACGCCGCTCACCGATTCGCTGCGCAGCAGCGCCACATTTTGCGCGCAACCGGCGCGACGCCTTCCTCACGCAGCGTCAGTGCGGACATATGCAGCGTGATCGTAATGCGCGGTTGCTGCCAGAACGGATGCTCGGGCGGCAGCGGTTCCTCGCGGAATACGACCTGACGCGCGCTGCGGCTATAGCCGCGCACCGGCATGCCGACGGTGAAACTCTCACGCGGATACGGATCGAGCACTTCCCAGCGGCGCTCGCCTTGCAGCAGCTGATATTCGTCGAAACGACGCAGATAGCGCAGCACCGCATGCGTCACGTACTCGGCCATTTACGGCGCCATGCCGGAGTCTTCGAGACACACGAGTTGAGCGGCGCGCGGCAGCGTGCCCGGATGTTCGTGTTCGAGCGCGAGGATTGCGTCGACGCCCGCGCCGAGATTGAAGATGGCCCGCAGGTCGTCGCGGCCGGCCAGCATGTCGCGCGGCGGACACCACACGACGGCGAAATCGGCGGGCGCGGTGTCGCCCGGCTGCCCACTCGCGGATGTCGGCCTCCGGCAGCGCGCGGGCGAAGTCTTGAAGCCACGCGGCAGCGTCGGCATGCAGCATGTAGAAGAGGATTTTCATGCGGTACGGAAGACGCTTGCGCTGTCGTATAGGTTCGTTCAGCCACGACGCGTTCAAGATGCCCGCAATCGAAGCGTGATGACAAGGCCAGAAAGCCGGCGAGGCATTCTAGCTCGACGTGGTCTCCCTAAGTAGCCGCAACTTACTCGACTAGAAAACAGATTCCCATGAATGTCGTTACGTCAGATGACAGCATCGGCGTGTTGCCGAATCATCCTTACGCGAAGCAGTTCATTGTTATCGGCTACAAAGACGGTGCCTTCTCCACCATTCCGAACAACTTCTTCAGGAATTGGCTGGATGAAGAGGCACGCGTGGGGACTTTTCATATTGGCCGATGCTCAGGACTGGGTGTCGGCTCGATCGCAAAGCACGACAGTGACGCACAGAAGCTGGTGATCGGCAACTACGTGTCCGGCGGCCTTCGGCTCAGGTTCTTGCTGAACGGCCAGCACGAGATGAATGGCATTTCGACGGCCATGTTCAGCATCTATGGAAACGGCCTCACCAATCCCGTCATGCCGCAATACGGCGACACGGTTATTCACAACGACGTGTGGATCGGCGACGAAGCCATGTTCTTCGGTGGCAGCGTCATTGAAAGCGGGTGCGTGATCGGTGCGCTCACCGTTATCCCGCCGGATTTCCGTAGCGAACCGTATGGCATTTACGTCGGCTCGCCTGCGCATCTCGTACGCTTCCGCTTCCCGGAAAAGTGCGCGAGAGCCTGCTGGAACTTGCGTGGTGGGATATGCCGCTGGATTGGATCAAGGCCAATAACGAAGCCCTGTCCGCAGTTGATGCCCATATCGCGCACCACGATCAGATCCGCTTCGTTTTCGATGCCTTCGGCTACGAGTTGCGCGCCGCTCGTGGTGGCGAAGCGCTGCATCGCGCGGACCGCTTCGAACTTGAGCGGATCGCTCGCGATTTCGTGGATTAAATAGCGGTCGATCTTCACGACGTCCGGCTGCAGCCGCACCCACAGACCCATGCTGGCGTTGGCGGTGCCGTAGTCGTCGAGTGCGAATTGTGCGCCGGACGCACGCAGTGCGGAGATCACGGACAGGAAGCTGTCGATGTCGAGAATCGTGCTCTGCTCGGTCAGCTCGATCACAAGGCGCTCGGGGCTCACGCCGCGGTGGCGCAGCCATGCGAGCGAGTCGTCGCGCGTGTCGGCGAGTTGCACGAGCGCTTCCGCGCTGAAATTCAGGAACAGCTTGCCGTCGAAATCGAGTCGCGCTGCCTTCGAAATCGATGATCGGCTGAAACACGGCTGACAGCTCACGCCGGGCAATCAACTCCTCGATACGCGGCGCAGCGGAAAGGGAGGGCGAGCGAGGTTGCATGGCACAAAGGCGTAACTGTCGACCTATGGCATAACGGCCCGCTTCGCAAAGAGTTAAGTGAAGTTTTAATGACGCGTCGTACCGCCGCGGTGCATTCTGAGACTCGCCTATGCCATCTGGCCGAGGCGACAGCGAACCGCTTACGCGTGAAATAACAAAAAAGCCGCACGAGGTGGCTTCTTCGAACGACGCTCAGGGAGGGCGCTTATGAATGTTATGTATGCATTGCGCGCGTATTCAACGTCGTGCGACGGCGGCAGCGGGCCGCTCGCGCGAAGCGGCGCGAGTCTCGCCGCTGGTGTCGCGGGCACCCCAGCGCTGCGCGAGCGCGGCACACACCATCAGCTGGATCTGGTGGAACAGCATCAGCGGCAAGACTACCGCGCCCACGGCGTGCGAGACAAAGATCACTTTGGCCATCGGCACGCCGGCTGCTTCCAGATCGGTGACCGTGAGATCGAGATGGCGCAGCGTCTCCATCAGATCCAGATGCGCCTTGCCGCACGTCACGATGCCCACGTTCGCGTGCGGGCTCGGCGCGATCCATTTGTCGATGCTGTTCACGCGCGCGAAGTGGCGCACCGCGTCGAGCTTCGCATGCATGCGCGATTCGATCGTCAGGCTCGGCAGATCCGGCCAGCGGTTGTGCAGACCGCCTGCGGGCGCGGTGAAATCCTGCGGCGCCTGCCATTCGGTTTGCAATGCGTCGAGATCGACGGTCGAACCCGATTCGACCGTTTCGGAAATCGCCTTGTAGCCGACCCACGCGCCCGAGAAGCGCGACAGCGCCCAGCCGTACATACAGGCCAAATTCGAGCATGTCCGCGATATTCGACGGATTCACGATCGGCATGTGCCACGCCATCATCGCGAAGTCGCTCTGATGCGGCATCGACGAAGACACGCAGCCGGGTCGTCGCCCGCCACCACCAGCACGCCGCCGTGCGGCGACGAACCGTACGCGTTGCCGTGCTTGAGCGCGTCGCCCGCGCGGTCAACGCCTGGGCCCTTGCCGTACCACATCGCGAACACGCCTTCGACGGTGCGCTCCGGGTCAGATTCCACACGCTGTGTGCCGAGCACGGCCGTGCCGCCGAGTTCTTCGTTGATCGCCGGCAGGAAGCGGATATCGCTCGAATTGAGCAGTTTCCTCGCTTTCCACAAACATGCCGAGCAGCGAACCGCGATAGCCGCTGATGAAGCCCGCGGTGTTCATGCCGTATGCCTTGTCGAGCGCGCGTTGCATCAGCGCGAGACGCACCAGTGCCTGCGTGCCGGTCAGGAAGATGCGGCTGCGCGTAGCGGAGAGGTTATCGGACAGCTTGTAATCGGCTAGAGCGGGCGTGCCGTCAATCGGCAAACGAGCGTTCATGGGTGAGTCTCCTGTGTCGACCAGAGTTAGCGCTTTAGCTGTCGATCGGAGTAGCAACATCGTTGCGGATTTTGTGTTCGCGCGTCATGTTGGGGACCATGAAGTCACGCAGCGAAAGAGATTCTATTTTTTAGCGCGAATTGGAGTGGATTTTTTCTATTTTGCTTGCGCGCTGGCGAATGAGCGCGATGAGCCGCGCATCTTAACAGGCTTTTGAGTTGGATTTGCCACGGCGAACAGGCATTCGGGTAAGCCTTAGTGCGTCAACGGCATAAAAGCGCGGGTTTCGCGCGCGCTTTGGAAATGCTTCGGGCGCCGGCATGCATCGCTGCATATCGGGGCGCCCGTACCATTGCCGCGCGTGCGCTTCTCAGCGCACGGCGGTTCGACTATGCGACGCGCTTACGACGGCACTCGCATGTTGCGTATAAGTAACCTAACCGTCCGGGCCGTAAAAGCCGCTGTACTTGCGCACGTCCGGCGAATCGGCAGCCATGCGGACGTAACCGGAAGGCGGCTCGAACCCTGCGGGTTGCGGTTGCGGGTCCACCGGCGGCACATAGTCGCCGTTGCCCGCGACGCGAATCTCTGCGGAGAGCGGCGCGTCGATCTTGCCGCCGACGTTGGACAGCGATCCGGCCGTGCCCGTCACCATCGTTGTTTTCGAAGCGATCGAGCCGTTGTCGTTCATAAGTTTGCCGCTAACGTTGAACGTCGCGTCGCGCTGCGCGTCGATCTTGCCGTTGGTGTTGTCGAACGAATTCGAACGGACGTTGAGCGCGCCCGCCGAGATCATGCGGCCATTTCCGTTCAACACGTTCTGCGCGCCGATGTCGAGCATCTGCCCGCGTTGATGACCGAGCCCTGGTTGTTCAACGTCCCGCCGCCCACGCTCAGTGAATTCTGCGCGCTCAGCGTGCCGTTCGCGTTGGCGAAGGTGTCCAATGAATGCATTGACGCGCGCATCGCCGCCCGAAGCGAGCGTGCCCGAGTTGGTCATTCGGGTGGCGTCGATGGTCAACAACCGGCCTGCGTTTACCGTCGCGCCCTGGTTGGCGATGGTGCCGCCTTGCAGCGTCACCGTGCCACCCTTCACGCTGCCGCCGGAAAGCGTCAGGCGATTGCTTGCCAGCACCGCTTCGTTCGTCGTGTCAACTGAGCCGCTGTTCGTCAGCGACTGGTCGCCGTTCAGATTCACCGAGCTTGCCACCATGTTGCCGCTGTTCGACAGCGCGCCGCGCGTCGTCAGACCGATTCGCTGGGCGTTCAGCGTGCCCTGGTTGTCGAACTCCTGCATCGTGTTCGCGTCGATGGATTGCGTAGCCGCGATCGAACCGGCGTTCGTCACGTTCGCGCCGTTGATGCCGATGTCCGTGGCGGCATTCATGCGCGCTGGCGCGCCGATCGTCACGTCGCCGTTCGTCGAGACGCTGGGGTTGCCGGTCAGCGAAGTTAGCGTGCCGTTGTCGCGCACGCCGACGCCGCCTTTCGTGCCGATCAGACGTACCGCGCCGTTGCCGTACATGCTGCCAAGCGACTGCACGTCGATCGCGATTTGCGGCACGGCACCCGTGCCCGCCTGCATGACCGCCGACTTCGACGCGTAGTCGACGCGATTCGTGCCCGCGATCGCATCGAGATCGCATCGATCAACTTGCCCTGCACCTTACCGTTGTTGATCGTCATCGCGCGAGGGATGAGATCGATCGCGCTCGCCGACGCGTTCAGCCCTTTGCCGTCGACAGCAATCGTGCCGGCCTTCACGTCGATGGCGCCGAGCAAGCCGTCGTCCTTCAACGTCCCGTGCCGGTTGCGAGCGTGACGCGCGGCGCGTTCAGGAAGCCGCAGCCCGAGCACGTGATGCCGGCCGGATTGGCCAGTACCAGGTTCGCGCTCTTGCCGGCGACTTCGGTCGTGCCGAGCAGTTGCCGATCCGCCGGTGACCTGCATCAGCACGACGCTCGCGCTTTTCTGGCCGAGCGCCACGTTGGCCTGGACGGCACCGCCGATCTGCGTCTGCGTGGCCTGCGTCGCATTGTTGACGATCACGCCGCCCGTGCCGAAGTTGTATTGCGCGAAGCGGTTGTTCGACACGCCGGCCGCGGTCTGAGTCGACTCCTCGATCCACTTGCGCCAATTTTGGCCGCCAGGCATGTCTTCGTGAATATGGACGTCCATCGCCGAGTCAGCCTTCAGCTCCAGTTGCGAACGCCGCAGGCTT
>CALNWS010000076.1 GCA_940747215.1 uncultured Paraburkholderia sp.
CGTTGAAAGGCAAATCGATGCGAAAAACCAGCACCAAGCAGTCCTCCGCATCCTGATCATGATCACCTTCACCATATAATCCATTGCCCGCGCAACGCCACCTTCCAAACTGATCACGGTCGCCAAACGTGCACGGAATTGCCGCGAGCCTTGCATGGCGTACGCTCGGAATTGACTCAATTTGGCCTAGACCGAAAGCATGCTTAATTGACAAGGCAAAAGTAGTGGTTATCCACAAAGTTATTCAGTAAATCTGTGGATAACTCGGTCGAGGAAAAGGTTATCCACCGCGGCAAAATTTGCCGCCTGTGGATTTTTCGGAACGGATGACGCGTCACGCCAGAAGCTACGTCACACAACTTCTGCCTATGATGGACAGTCCTGACTCTGTGCGCGTCGTGCGCAATCTTTCGAGAAGCGAAAATGGCCTATCACATTGCAGTGGTCGTCGGCAGTCTGCGCTGCGAATCGTTTAACCGACAGTTGTGCAAGCCGTGATTTCACTCGCACCGTCGGACTTCACCTTCGAATTCATCGACATTGGTTCGCTGCCGCTCTACAGCTAGGATTACGGCGCCGACTACCCTGACGCCGGGAAAAAGCTCAAGGAGCGTATCGAAGCCGCCGATGGCCTGCTCTTCGTCACGCCGGAATACAACCGCTCGATTCCCGGTGTGCTTAAGAACGCGCTCGATTGGGGCTCGCGTCCGTGGGGCACGAACTCGTGGGGCAACAAGCCCGGCGCGGTAATCGGCACGTTGCTAGGCGCGACAGGTACAGCGCTCGCGCAGCGCGCAGAATCGCACGCCGCATTTCCTGCCTTAAACGTGATGATGCCCTGTCACGCGTTCCCAGCCATGGCGAACGGCGATCTTGAAGCGTTCCCACGTTGAATTCGGCGAAGTCGTTTCCCAGTGGCGACGCGCTTCCGGCTCGATGTCTTCCCACGGACGGTCGCGAAAGCGAACGTCGTGGCCGGTTTCGGCGCCATAGCGATACGCGGGCACGTAGTCTTCGTAACGCGAATTTTCGGCGGCGTACTGCTGCTCGTCGTAGTGCGAGCGGAAATCCTCTTCGTACTCCAGATACTCGTTCGGAACGTTCCCACCGAGGCGCGCTGTCGGCTGCCCGGCTTCCGAAACGACTTCCGACGGTTGCATCACGGCGCCTGAACCGGGCACGGAGCCCGCGGCAATTGCGCTAAGCCCCGCATCGCTGACGAGTGGATCCACGACCGGTTCGTTCACCGGATCGACCACCGGACGTTCGTTCAGCGGCGGCGGCACGAACGGCTCGGCATCGGTATTCCCGGGCGGCGGATACATCGGATCGATCGCATTCGGGTTGACCGGCGCGGCTGGCTCGTCGTCGCAGCCGTGGCACGTGCTTCAGCGTCGCTGACGCTCGACGAACGCGGCGTGCTCGCCGCGAAGCTATCGATGCCGAGCTCGTCGAGGATCGTGCTCGCGCGTGGCTTGCGCGGACGTGTCCAACTCGGGCGCGCGTTCGCCGATATCCGTCGCCCCCATGCGGGTCAGCGTGTTACGGGCGATTTTCGCGTGCAACTCGCTCGCGGCATTTTCACAGAGCAGCACGGTGCCGCGGCGTAGCGCTTCGGTATCGCGCGGTGTCTATCGCGCGCGGTCCGCTGGCGAAGAGACTCGACAGAAAACGTTCGATGTTAGCGAGCATGCTCGAGCCGGCGACCTCATCGGCGGCAGAGCCGACGGTGGGTTCCGAATTTGCCTGTAGCTCGATGGCTTCGCGTGCAAAGCCGGTTTGGACGAGCGTGTCGCGCGCGGCCTCAGCTTGCGTGTAGGTGTCGAATAAACCAATCACGGTGTGTCGCATGGCAGTCTCCCGACGTATCAGATGCTTCAGGCGGCGCTTTGCGCCTGCCCTCCCTGTCCGTCGATGCTGCAATGATCGTGCCGCAATCCGCCTGAGAGCCCGATTCGCCCGATGTGAAGAGGTTTGCCGCGCCCGCCGCCGTTCGAGGCGGAACGCAACTGGCGCCGCCCACCGAGCCTGCGTCGAATGCAGCGAAGGATCCGATCCACCCGCCAGATCGCGTTGAATTGCCTAGAGAAGCTTGTCGAGCAGCGCGATGTCGAAGGGCTTCGATAGCACGCGCACATTCATCATTCATATATGACGCGCGCGATCGAGTTTTTCCGCATAACCCGTGACGAGAATGACCAGCAAATGCGTGCCGAAGCCGAGAACGGCTTCGGCGAGATCGATGCCGTTCATCGCGCCCGGCATGTGGATGTCGGAGAGCACGAGGTCGAACGGCAACGGCTCGCCGGTGCGCGCCTGCCGCACGTGCGCGTCATCGAAAAGACGCAACGCCGTATCCGCATTGAATACGCACCCGCATTGAATACGCACGTGACCTAGTGGCCCATCATCTGCAGGAGCGCCCGGTACCCGCGGCTACCTCTTCGTTGTCTTCGACGAGCAGAATGCACAGACCTTGCGGCGGCGTGCTTTCATCGGTCGTCGTTTCGACGGGATGATATCGGCTTCGGGCACCGCCGTCGCGCGCGGCAAATAAAGCCGCACTGACGTGCCCGTGTCCATCGCGCTGTCGATCGCCGCAAGTCCGCCCTAGCGCTCGCAGAACGCAAAGACCTGCGGCAGGCCGAGACCCGTGCCTATGCCCTTCCGTAATGCGATGTTCGCTCGTCGAGCCGCCCGTGGTTTCAAGGTCGACGAAAACGGTGGGATCATTCAGGGCCGGTTCCGGCAAAAGCTGTTCAGACATGGAAAGGGTTAACTTTGGACGTGTGACTTGGGACAAGTATGCACCAGTTGACGGCCACAGTATGCATTTTATCCTGATTCGACATGCGCGCGTGGTATGGCGCGTAGGTTTGCCGGTGAATTTCGCCGCGACCAGAATTTATAAATCCGCGAGGGGCTGGCGTTAATTATTATTGTTCGCTCGGGCCAAACGGGCGGCATCAGCTTCGCAAGCAGCAGCGCCCACTTCCAGAACTTCGAAGCGAACGCACGTTACGCTCTGACGCCGGCAGTGAGCATCGCCGGTTCGTACACGTACACCCGCGCAAGCCCAGCGGGTACACGTCCGCACTGGAACCAGTTCAACCTGCAAATGGCGTACGCGCTGTCCAAGCGTACCGATGTGGAAGTCTGCGTCACCGCTTCTAAAAGCTTCGCAGCGGTTCTCGGTCGCTGCAGCGAAGAAGGCGCCGTTCGCAGCCCCCACGACACGAGCTTGACCACTTCGGGCCGCTCCACGCCGATCAGATTCAGCAGTTCGTCGCGCATGCGCCGGTAGACGGCGGGCGTGATGTAATTCTTGGTTCCAGCCGGGACATCGGGCTGGGCGACGTCGAGGTCGTCGTTCTCTTCACTCGACTCTTTGACAAAGGCCTTGTTCATGATGGTCAGTTAACTGCAGCAAGCGACTATCAAGGGTACACGATCAGCGCAATCAGACAAATCGCGTCAAAGACACTTCCATTTTTAAAAACCTTTGCTATAATTTTAACCTTGTGTGCGGCTGTAGCTCAGTTGGACAGAGTACTTGGCTACGAACCAAGGGGTCGTGGGTTCGAATCCTGCCAGCCGCACCAACTGTTAAAGGGGGCCTTGCAGTCGGAAGGCCCTTTGCTTTTGTTTTGTAGTGCCGCTTTTCGCGGACACTTTTTTGTGCCACGCTGCACGCAACGTGCAAAGCAAGTTCTATCGCGGCTGGGTCTAAATGTTGCCGATCTGGCCGTCCGGCGCCGGCAACTCCTCGTACGATCGGAGATGGTCTGTTCGCCGATCGTGTGCGCCCGCTCGCCGATCAGCGACTGTGCCTGCTGCAACACGTCTTCCGCCGTGTCGCCAAAATGGCTTGTCACGAAGGCGCGCAATAACGCGCGCGCAGCGATTCGCCTCGCCCTTCCACCACGTCCTTCCCGCCTTCGAACTCCGCCACACAATGCGCCGCGCCTCGATGCGACGACTCGCGCACTTCGAAATGCTGCGCGCGTTCGAGTACGGCGGCTGCCGTTTCCCATGTCGCGACCGGCGTAAAGCGCCCGTCCCACGGACGACCGTGGTTGTTGCCACGAATCGCGATCTGGCCACTGTCGGTGAAATAAATCTCACGCACGAAATCATGCAGGCTGCGGGCGACCCAATAATCGAGTGCCATGCCGTCGAGGTCAGCAACTTTCACGAGCGTTCTCCCTGTGAATGGGTGAGACTCGGCAAGTTGCCGCGCGTTCAGCAGGAAACGAAAGTTGAGAGGTTGAGCGCGGGCAGGCAGATTGTATGGCGATCGTCGCGCGGATATCCGCCAGGATCGCCCTCGAACGCCCTCGGCACCGCTACACGACACATGCATGTCGTCTCAATGCGTCACGAGTCGCTCGACACCCAAAGCAGCGCGGCGACCGTCCGCTCAGTAATCCGCGCGTTCGCGATCAATCCGCATGCCGCCGTCATGACGATGATGGCCTTCTTCGCTCGGCCGCTCGCGTGTAATGCGCATGACGTCAGGATTCGTGCGCACGCGGCGCATGACGTTGGCGAGATGCACGCGGTCGCTGACCTGAATGACGAAGCGCAGAATGGTGGATTCCTGCGACAGGTCCTCGTCCATGGCGATGTGGACGATATTCGCGTCCGCCGACGTAATGTCCGCCGCCACACGCGCGAACACGCCCTTCGTGTTCTTCACGAGCACCTTCACCGCGACGTCGAACAGACGCCCCGGCTGCGGTGCCCACGCCACGTCGATCCAGCGGCCTGGATCGCGGCGATGGATACGCTGCGCCACGCGGCAATCGGTTGTATGGATCGCCATACCGAGGCCGATACCAATATAGCCCATGATGTCGTCGCCCGGAATCGGGCGGCAGCACGCGGACAATTGCACCGACATGCCCTCGGTGCCGGTAATGACCACCGGCGGCGCATGCGGCGCGTTGCTGTCGGAGCGCGAGCCGTCGTCGGCGTCGCGGCCGCTCATCAGCACTTCGATGCGCTTGGCCATGACGGCCGCCACACGCCGGCCGAGACCGATGTCGGCGAAAATTTCCTGACGGTTCTTGTTGCCCGTCCATTGCACGAGCTTTTCCCACGCTTCGGGCGTGACGTCCGAGAGCGTGAAGCCGTAACCCTTCAGCGACTGATCGACTAGACGCTCGCCAAGCTGCACCGATTCGTTCAGGCGCATCGTCTTGAGGTAATGGCGGATCGCCGAGCGCGCCTTGCCGGTGCGCACGAAACCGAGCCACGCCGGATTCGGCTTCGAATAAGGCGCCGTGATCACTTCGACGATGTCGCCGCTCTTCAGCTCGGTACGCAGAGGCAACAATTCGTTGTTGATCTTCACCGCGACGCACTGATTACCCAAGTCGCTGTGAATCGAGTAAGCGAAGTCGAGCGCCGTGGCGCCGCGCGGCAGCGCCATGATCTTCGACTTGGGCGTGAACACGTAGACCGCGTCCGGGAACAGATCGATCTTGACGTGCTCGAGGAATTCGCTCGAATCGCCCGCTTCGCTCTGAATGTCGAGCAGCGACTTGAGCCACTGGTGCGCGCGCTTCTGCACATCGTTCAGGTCCGCGCCGCCGTTCTTGTACAGCCAGTGCGCAGCCACGCCCGCTTCGGCGATTTCGTGCATCTTGCGCGTGCGTACCTGAAACTCGATCGGCGCGCCGAACGGGCCGACCAGCGTGGTATGCAACGACTGATAGCCGTTCACCTTCGGGATCGCGATGTAATCCTTGAACTTGCCCGGCACGGGCTTGAAGAGCGCATGCAGCGCGCCGATGCAAGTGTAGCACTCCAGCGAGCTCTCGACCACCACGCGGAAGCCGTACACGTCGAGCACCTGCGAGAACGACAACTGCTTGTCGCGCATCTTCTTGTAGATGCTGAAGATGGTCTTTTCGCGGCCAGTGACTTCCGCGTCGATCTTCGCGTCCGAAATGGTGCGCTGCACCGACTCCAGAATCTTGCCGACCACTTCGCGCCGGTTGCCGCGCGCCGCCTTGACGGCTTTTTCGAGCGTGGCGTAACGGTGCGGATTGAAGTTCGCGAAGCTCAGATCTTGCAGTTCGCGATACGTATTGTTCAGGCCGAGGCGGTGCGCGATCGGCGCGTAGATGTCCAGCGTTTCGCGCGCCACGCGGCGGCGTTTCTCGGGCGGCACGGCGCCGAGCGTGCGCATGTTGTGCAGCCGGTCGGCGAGCTTGACCAGAATGACGCGCACGTCGCGCGCCATGGCGAGCAGCATCTTGCGGAAATTTTCCGCCTGCGCTTCCTCGCGATTGCGAAACTCCATCTTGTCGAGCTTCGACAACCCATCGACCAGTTCCGCGACCTTTGCCCCGAAACGCTCGGCGAGTTCGGCCTTGGTGACGCCCTGATCTTCCATCACGTCGTGCAGCAGCGCGGCCATGACCGCCTGCGCGTCGAGATTCCAGCCGACGCAGATTTCCGCGACCGCGACCGGATGCGCGATGTAGGGCTCGCCACTCTGTCGATACTGGCCTAGGTGGGCTTCGTCGCTGAAATGGAAAGCTGCCTTGATGTCCTTGATCTCTTCCGGCTGGAGATAGCCGGACAAGGCGGACATCAGCTTGGCGATGGAGACGACGTCATGCCGGCGCGGTTGCTCCGGCGTGGCGGTGGGCCCGAACAGATGCCGGAAGGACTGTTCGAGGACCGCGTCGATGTATTTGCGTGCAGACGAGGGCGAGTCGGCGTCGTGGTCCGCTTCCGTGGCGGTGGGCGGGGTAGCACTCATGGTCGCCTCCGTAGCGGTTGGGGTTGGACGCCGGTCTGCACGTTAATGCTATTACGTGTTGCAACTACTGGTGGCAAATGCCTGTTTCGAATTGCCTAGTCGGACCGCCAGGACTAATTCGCCCCGGACAACTTCGCCTGTGACAACTGCATGCTGCCGATGCTTATGCCGAAACTGTGGCAAACAGGTACAACAAACTTCGTGTGCCGTATCGCGTGACTTAAACCGGCACCTTCTTCAGCATTTCGATGCCCACCTGGCCGGATGCGATTTCGCGCAGCGCGACGACCGTGGGCTTGTCGCGGCTTTCGATCTTCGGCGTGTGACCTTGAGCGAGCTGACGCGCGCGATAGGTTGCGGCAAGCGCGAGTTCGAAACGGTTCGGGATCTGTTTGAGACAGTCTTCGACGGTAATGCGGGCCATGTTTGGGTTCCTTCTCGATATATTGCCTATTTTACCTTATGTGCTCGACACTCTGCCGCGCTCACGCGTGCGGAAGGTGAATGCCGAGCTGCACGAAAAGCTGCGTATGGCGTGCGTATTGTGACGCGAAGCGCGAACGCGTAGCCGCCACGAGACACTGCAGTTCACCGAGCGCACGATCGAAGTTCTCGTTGATCACCACGTACTCTGCTTCCGCCGCGTGCGCCATCTCACTACCCGCTGCAAGCAGGCGTCGCGTGATGACGTTCGGCTCGTCCTGGCCGCGCTTTTTCAGACGCTCTTCGAGCGCTTCGAGCGACGGCGGCAGAATGAAAATTTCGACGGCGTCGTGAAACTGCTTCTTCACCTGTTGCGCGCCCTGCCAGTCGATTTCGAGCAGCACGTCATGGCCGCTTTTCATCTGCTGTTCGATCCACACGCGCGACGTGCCGTAGTAGTTGCTGTGTACTTCCGCGCTTTCGAGGAACTCGCCCGCATCGTGGCGCGACATGAAGTCGTCGACGGTGGTGAAATGATAGTGCTCGCCGTCCTGCTCTTTCGGACGCGGCGCGCGCGTCGTGTACGAGATCGACAGGCGGATCACGTCGTCGCCGGCGAGCAGCGCGTTCACGAGCGTCGATTTGCCTGCGCCCGAAGGCGCGACAACCATGAAGAGGTTGCCGGGATAGGCACCGGCGTACGGGTTACGCGGTGCGCCGCTTTCGCGTTTTTGGTCGGTCATGTCGATGTTGCTCCAGCATTATTCCAGATTCTGTACCTGTTCGCGCATCTGTTCGATGAGCAGCTTCAACGTCATCGACGAATCCGCGAGTTCCTTCGCCGCCGCTTTCGAACCGAGCGTGTTCGCCTCGCGATTCAGTTCCTGCATCATGAAGTCGAGACGCTTGCCGACCTTGCCGCCCTTCTGGATCACGTGGCGCGTTTCGTTCAGATGCGCGGTGAGGCGCGACAGCTCTTCCGCGATGTCGATACGGATACCGTACATCGTCACTTCCTGGTGAATCCGTTCGTTGATCTCTTCACGCGAGACGATCGTCGCGGCCGTGTCGGGCGCCGCGATGCCGAGCGCTTCCTGCAGACGCTCGACGATCTTCTGCTGATGCTTGTTGATGAGTTCCGTCACGAGCGGCGTGATCTTCGTGACGATCGATTCCATCTCGGTGACGTTCGCGATCAGCATGTTCGCGAGTTGCGCGCCTTCGCGGGCGCGCACGTTGATCAGATCGGCAATTGCCTGTTTGCCGCACGCGAGCACCGCGTCGCGCAGCACTTCCGGCGACACGCCGCTTTCGGCCAGCACGCCAGGCCAACGCAGGATTTCGCCGGTGCGCAGACGGCCCGCATCCGGAAACTGCGCGAGCACCGTGCGCTCGAGAATGGCGAGTTGCGCGAGCGCGTCTTCGTTGAGCGAGCCGGCGTTCGCCGACTGCTCGCTGCGTTGCAGGTTGATGCGAATGTCCACCTTGCCGCGCGAAAGCTTGTTCATCAGCATCTCGCGCAGCGTCGGCTCGCACACGCGCACGTCTTCCGGCATGCGGAAGTTCAGGTCGAGAAAGCGCGAGTTCACGGTACGCAATTCGATCGACACGCTCAAACCGCCCGTGCCCGAAGCCGCCACGAGTTCACGGGTCGTGCTCGCATAGCCAGTCATGCTATAGATCATCGTATTTCTCGCGATTGGGGCCGCGCGCAAAACGCCGGCTTGGGAAGAAAATCGCCCGGCGTGTACGAGACGCGGGGCGGGCAAACGTCATTATCCCATTTTTGGCGACGAGACCTTGCGGGAGAGCAAGCGTGGACGCGGCCCGAGGCCTCGCGCATGCCACTCGCGATCGACGGTAAAATCATACATTCTTTTTCCGCTCCCTTCCCGACCGATCCCAATATGACCAACGACACTCAACGCCCCAGCGGCCGCTGGGCCGATCAACTGCGCGACGTGCGCATCACGCGCCACTATACGAAGCACGCGGAGGGCTCGGTGCTGGTCGAGTTCGGCGACACCAAAGTCATCTGCACGGCGAGCATCGCGGAGAGCGTGCCGGGCTTTCTGCGCGATCGCGGTCAAGGCTGGCTCACCGCCGAATACGGCATGCTGCCGCGCGCCACGCACACGCGCAGCGACCGTGAAGCGGCACGCGGCAAACAGACCGGACGCACGCAGGAAATCCAGCGTCTGATCGGGCGCGCGCTGCGTTCGGTGTTCGACCTCGAAAAGCTCGGCGCGCGTACGCTGCACATCGACTGCGACGTGATCCAGGCCGACGGCGGCACGCGCACCGCGAGCATCACCGGCGCATTCGTCGCCGCGCACGACGCCGTGGCGAAACTGCTGGCCACGGGCCGCATCGAAACGTCGCCGATCACCGACTACGTGGCGGCGATTTCGGTCGGCGTGTACAACGGCCTGCCGGTGCTCGATTTCGATTACGACGAAGACTCGCAATGCGACACCGACATGAACGTGGTGATGACGGGCGCGGGCGGCTTCGTCGAGATTCAGGGCACGGCCGAAGGCACGTCCTTCTCGCGCGACGCAATGAACGCGTTGCTCGATCTCGCGAGCGACGGCATCCGTACGCTCGTCGAAAAGCAGAAAGCTGTGCTGGAGCTCAAAGGTGACTGATGTTTCCGAACGCAATGGCGCGGCCGGTGCGGGCTCGCCGTTGAACAAAGTCGTGCTTGCGTCGAACAACGCTGGCAAGCTGCGCGAGTTCGCGGCGCTGTTCGACGCGGCTGGCATCGAACTGATCCCGCAGGGCCAACTGAAAGTGCCTGAAGCGGAAGAGCCGTATCCCACGTTCGTCGAAAACGCGCTGACGAAGGCCCGCCATGCTTCGAAGCTGACGGGCCTGCCCGCGCTCGCCGACGACTCCGGCCTGTGCGTGCGCGCCCTGCGCGGCGCGCCGGGCGTTTATTCGACGCGCTACGCGCAACTCACGGGCGGCGAGAAGAGCGACGCGGCGAACAACGCGCGGCTCGTCGCGGCGCTGCAAGGCGAAACGGATCGCCGCGCGTATTACTTCTGCGTGCTCGCTCTCGTGCCTCATGCCGACGACCCCGAGCCGCTCATCGCCGAAGGCCGCTGGCACGGCGAAATGCTCGACACGCCGCGCGGCGAGCACGGCTTCGGCTACGACCCGTACTTCTATCTGCCGTCGCTGAACGCCACGGCCGCCGAACTCGAGCCGGTCGTGAAGAACGGCAGCAGCCATCGCGCGATCGCGTTGCGGCAACTGCTCGCGCGCCTGTCGGAGGAAGCGTAATTCCGATCAAACCGACGCCCGCCGAAGTTGGCAACGGCGTCATCAAGGCATTCACGTCGCCGGGCAGCATCCGGCTCACGTCGCTGCCGCCGTTGTCACTTTACGTGCATTTCCCGTGGTGCGTGCGCAAGTGTCCGTATTGCGATTTCAACTCGCACGAGTGGAAAGGCGAGACGTTTCCGGAGAGCGATTACCTCGACGCATTGCGCGCCGATCTCGAGATGGCGCTGCCGCTCATCTGGGGTCGCCAG
Source organism: uncultured Paraburkholderia sp. (assembly GCA_940747215.1). GTDB lineage: Bacteria > Pseudomonadota > Gammaproteobacteria > Burkholderiales > Burkholderiaceae > Paraburkholderia. Next base: position 10,738 of record CALNWS010000076.1, read on the forward strand.
GTACATACGGTGTTCATCGGTGGTGGCACGCCGAGCCTGCTTTCCGCGGCCGGGCTCGACTGCATGCTTTCCGACATTCGCGCGCTGCTGCCGCTCGACGCCGATGCCGAAATCACGCTCGAAGCGAACCCCGGCACCTTCGAAGCAGCGAGGTTCAGGCAGTTTCGCGCGAGCGGTGTGAACCGTCTGTCTGTCGGCATTCAGAGTTTCAACGAAGCACATCTGAAAGCGCTCGGCCGCATTCACGATTCCACGCAGGCGCGTCACGCGGTGGAAGTGGCGGCCAACACGTTCGCCAACTTTAACCTCGACCTGATGTTCGCGCTGCCGCAGCAAACGCTCGCCGAATGCCAAGTCGACGTGGAGATGGCGCTGAAGTTCGCGTCGCCGCATCTGTCGCTGTACCACCTCACGCTCGAACCGAATACGCTGTTCGCCAAGTTTCCGCCCGCCTTGCCCGACGACGACGCTTCCGCCGACATGCAAGACTGGATTCACGAACGCACGGCTGCGGCGGGCTACGAACACTACGAAGTGTCGGCGTATGCGCAGCCGCATCGGCAAAGTAAGCACAACCTCAACTACTGGCGTTTCGGCGACTACCTCGGCATCGGCGCCGGCGCGCATACGAAGCTGTCGTTTCCGAATCGCGTGTTGCGCCAGGCGCGCTACAAACATCCCATCACGTTCATCGAACAGGCCAAGGCCGGCTCGGCCGTGCAGGAAGAACACGAAATCGGACCTCGCGATTTGCCGTTCGAATTCATGCTGAACGCGCTGCGTCTGGTGGAAGGTTTTCCGGTGCACCGCTTCATCGAGCGCACGGGCATGTCGATGACATCGATCGAGCCCGCGTTGCAGGAAGCCGAACAGCGCAAGCTCATCACACGCGATCACGGAAAGATCGCGCCTACGCCGCTGGGTCAGGCGTTCCTCAATGACCTGCAAGGACTGTTTCTGAAAGATCCGCAACGATTGCGGACTCATCGAACGCCGCAGCAGGCTTTTTTCAGGTTACAATTTCTCGAGCTTGGAGGTGTGGCCGAGTGGTTTAAGGCACCGGTCTTGAAAACCGGCGAAGGAGTGATCCTTCCGTGAGTTCGAATCTCACCGCCTCCGCCAGAACATCCATGAAAAGGGCCTCACGGCCCGTTTTTCATTTCCGGCCCGTGCCGTTCATCCCCTGCCGGCGTCTGCGGTTCACGCGCCTACGGCTTCCACTCTTTCGCGTGCATCAGCGCAACGCCGGTTCAGGTCACGGTGCATCGGCTGGCTGTCGAGCAGCGCCGACACATCGGTCAACCCGTGATCAAAGCGCAAGACGTATTCGATATCCATGTAATCGTGATAGGCACCGCTGTCGGCCAGCTTCTGTGTTTCGGCGAATGCAGCGTATTGCCGTTCGCCGTTCATCAAGTCTCTGATCGGCCATGATTGCCGCTCCGAGGAACAGTGACTTCATCATAGCAAAGCCGCTTGCGCGCCAAGGTCGCGCGCACGCAACACCTGGTGTTTTCCGCAGGCTTGACGCGGAGTGCGCGTATCACGCTGCGCGCGCCGGGTATACGCGCGCTGCCGCAGGTGCTTCAGACCGCGGCGGCCGGCGCCTTTGTGCCGTGCCATCTGACGACGAGAATGCGGCCGACATAACAGAGCACACCCGCCGAACCCACCACCACGCCCATGCCTTTGGGCGAGCCGTCCTGCCAGAGTCCGACCGCGAGGCTCGACAACGCGCCGAGCGCCAGCTGCACGGCGCCGAACACGGCAGCCGCCGCGCCGGCATTCATCGGATAGCGATGCATTAATTAAGTCAGTCGTGCAATTCGCGAACAGCAATCCTACCACGCCGACCACGAAGAACAGCCCGCCGACGATCGACCACAACCCACCTCACCCCGTGAGCGACACGAGGCACACGAAGAGCGACGCGACGCAACTGACGCTCGCCGCGAACGAAATGATCGGCAGCGAACTGAGCCGTCCGACGAGACGCGTGTTCATGAAATTGCCGAACATGATGCCGACGATATTCGGCGCGAAGAGGAAACCGTAGTGTTGCGCCGAGACGTGGAAGTATTCGATGTACACGAACGGCGTTGCCGTGATGTACGCAAACATCGAAGCGAACGCCATGCCGCCACACAACATGTGGCCCCACGCAACCGGATCGCGCAGCAACTTGCCGTAAGCGCCGAACGATTGCAGCAGCGCCGATTGCACACGCTTCTCGCGCGGCCACGTCTCCGGTACCTTGAGAAACTTGAGAAACGCGGTGATCGCGCACACGGTGCCGAACAGCGTCAGCACGACGAACACCACCCGCCAGTCGCCGAGCAACAGCAATTGCCCGCCGATCAACGGCGCGAGCAATGGACCGATCGACGTGACGATCGCGAGCATCGACAGGACGCGCGCGGCGTCGGCAGGGCCGTGCGCGTCACGGGCAATGGCGCGTGCCAGCACGGATGCCGCGCCGGTGCCGGTGCCCAGCGCCTGCACGAACCGGAGCCACCAGCGATTCGATCGAGAACGACAGTGCGTACGCCACGCTCGCGAGCGCATACATGAGATGCCGCCGAGCAGCACCGGCCGGCGTCCGTACGTATCGGAGAGCGGGCCGTACAGCAGCATGCCGATGGAAAAGCCGAACATGAAACTCGTGAGCGTGGTCTGCGCGGCGCTGGTGCTGATGACGAATGCCTGCACGATCGTCGGCAGGCTCGGCAGATACATGTCGATCGAAATCGGTCCGCACGCGGCAAGCGCGCCGAGCAATAGGATCAGCCGGCCATCGGACCGGCGGCTGGTGACGTGAGACATGGAAATCCAGATGATGCGCTGCGCCAGCGCGACGCAACGTGACAGGTGAAACGGGAAAACTGCAGCTTGACGGGATCAATTGTACGCGACGGTTAATCGGGTGCCGCGCGAGACCATGATCGCGCGTTATCGTTTCGCCGTCGTATCGCCCGGCTTTGCGCTGTCATGTCGGGCGCACGGCGCGCGGCAGCGGCATGGCCGATCGGGTAAGCTGCCGCGTGTTTGTGTGTACTTCATGGTGTGGTGCGTCACGTACTTTACCGTGCGCATTGCGGCCTGCTTCACGTTATCTTTCCCGACTCTTTCCACTGTTCGCATTCGTCCGCAATGACCGCTTTCTTGCTGATCTGGAGCCCCAAGAAATGGCCGTGGCCCGAGTTGCCCGACGTGGCGAAACGCGTCGCCACGGGCGTCGCCGTGACCGATGTCTGGGGCTGCGGATTCGCGCGCGGCATCCTGCCCGGCGATCGCGTGTTCCTGCATCGCGTGGCGCTCGAACCCAAAGGTATTTTTGGCTCCGGCTACGTGACGCGCGCGCCGTATGAGGTGCCCGACACGGCGACCAAGCGCGGCTATCGTCTGTGCATCGACTTCGTCTACGACTGGCTTGCCGACGCGCACGAGAACGTCGTGATTTCACGCGACGACCTGCGCGCGCATCCGTTTTCCGTGCAAACGTGGGACGCGCAAAGCTCGGGCACCGTCATCAAGCCGATCGCTGAAGGCGCGCTCGAGAAGCGCTGGCGTGAACTCACGGGCGCGCGCAAACCGCCGCAACTCGACGCGCCGCAAGGCCCGACCCACTCCAGCAAAGTGACGGCGCATGTGGCGGCCGTGAGCAAACAGGCGAGCAAGCAGGCGAACAGGCAGGCAACTGGACAGGCCGGCAAACCTTCAGCTGAAACTAAGCCAGCAAAAAAGCGCCGCCGCAAAGCGGCCGACGATAGCTAAAGCACCCGACCGCTCCACGCGGGTGCGACTTCGCGTCGAAGCCCGTTCACGCCGTCTCCGGTACATTTCCACACTCATCCCAGCTCCGCGCGAGCCGTCTGCCATTCAGCCGCCGGCACTCCGCGCCGCTACGCAACCCACTTCAGCCATCATCATGTCTAGGAACCAGACCCTATTCGACCGCGCACAGCGCACCATTCCCGGCGGCGTGAATTCGCCCGTCCGCGCCTTCCGCTTCGTGGGCGGCACGCCGCGTTTTATCGAACGCGCGCAAGGCCCGTACTTCTGGGACGCGGACGGCCAGCGTTACATCGATTACATCGGCTCGTGGGGGCCGATGATTCTCGGTCACGTGCATCTGGAAGTGCTCGAAGCCGTTCAGCGCGTGCTCGGCAATGGCTTTTCGTTCGGCGCGCCGACTGAATCGGAAGTGGAGATTGCCGAGGAAATCTGCAAGCTCGTGCCGTCCATCGAACAGGTGCGCATGGTGTCGAGTGGCACCGAAGCAACCATGAGCGCGCTGCGTCTCGCGCGCGGCTTCATGAACCGCAGCCGGATCGTCAAGTTTGAAGGCTGCTATCACGGTCACGCAGACAGCCTGCTCGTAAAAGCCGGCTCCGGCCTGCTGACGTTCGGCAACCCGACTTCGGCAGGCGTGCCGGTCGACATCGCCAAGCACACCACCGTGCTCGAATACAACAACGTCGCGGCGCTCGAAGAAGCGTTCAAGGCGTTCGGCAATGAGATCGCCTCGGTGATCGTCGAGCCGGTGGCGGGCAACATGAACCTCGTGCGCGCCACGCCGGAATTCCTGCAGGCGTTGCGGCACCTCTGTACCGAATACGGCTCGGTCCTGATTTTCGACGAAGTGATGTGTGGCTTCCGCGTCGCGCTCGGCGGCGCGCAGGAAGTCTACGGCATCACGCCCGACCTGACCTGCCTCGGCAAAGTGATCGGCGGCGGCATGCCGGCGGCGGCGTTCGGCGGCCGGCGCGACATCATGGCCCACCTCGCGCCGTTCGGCGGCGTCTATCAGGGGGGCACGCTGTCGGGCAATCCGATTGCTGTCGCCGCGGGTCTGAAAACGCTGCAACTGATTCAGGCACCGGGCTTCTACGAGGTGCTCACCGCGCGCACGCAACGCCTCGCGAAAGGTTTGGCGAAAGTAGCGGCCGAAGCCGGCGTGCCGTTCTCGGCCGCCTCGCTCGGCGGCATGTTCGGCTTCTACTTCACCGATTCGATTCCGGCGAACTTCGCCGAAGTCACGAAGAGCGACGTACCGCGCTTCAATGCGTTTTTCCACAAGATGCTCGACGCGGGCGTCTACTTCGCGCCGTCGGCGTACGAGGCAGGCTTCGTGTCGATCGTTCACGACGACGCGATCATCGACGAAACGATCGACGTTGCGCGCGGCGCATTCGCGTCGCTTGCAGGTTGACGCGCTACACCTGAAGATGCAAATTGCGGGTGTCGGCGTGCTTTAGCGCACGTCTACGCCTCTTGAAGCACGAATTCGCATGGGCAAGTCAGCCGAGCCGTAAAGCGCAGTTTTTCCGCGGCGAAGCATCTGCAAATTCGCAAGGTTCGCGGAATGCGCGAACTCCGCGAACGCTGCGACTTCCCGGATTCGAAAGCCCGACAACTTAGCCTTGCCACCGCACTCACCTTACACCGATGTTTTCGCAAACCGACTTCGTCCATATGGAACGCGCGCTTGCCTTGGCTAGGCGCGGCATGTACACGACCGATCCGAACCCGCGCGTGGGCTGCGTGCTCGTCAAGAATGGCGAGGTGATCGGCGAAGGCTTCACGCAACCCGCCGGTCAGGACCACGCCGAGATCCGCGCGATGAAAGACGCGCGCTCGCACGGCCACGATCTGCGCGGCGCGACGGCATACGTCACGCTCGAACCGTGCAGCCATTTCGGCCGCACGCCGCCGTGCGCGAACGCGCTGATCGAAGCGCAGGTGGGCCGCGTGGTCGCGGCGATGGAAGACCCCAATCCGCAGGTGTCCGGGCGCGGCCTCGCGATGTTGCGCGGCGCGGGCATCGAAGTGCGCTGCGAGCTTCTCGCCAACGAAGCGCACGAGCTGAATATCGGCTTCGTATCGCGCATGACACGCGGCCGCCCGTGGGTTCGCATGAAAGTGGCGGCTTCGCTCGACGGCCGCACGGGACTGCCCTCCGGCATCAGCCAATGGATCACCGGCGAAGCCGCGCGTGCCGACGGCCACGCCTGGCGCGCTCGCGCGTCGGCGATTCTCACGGGCATCGGCACCGTGCGCGAGGACAATCCGCGGATGACGGTGCGCGCGGTCGACACGCCGCGCCAGCCGCAGCGTGTGCTGATCGACAGCCAGCTCGACGTGCCGCCCGACACGCAGATTCTCGCGGGCGCGCCCACGCTGATATTCTGCGGCAACCTCGACCATCGTCACGCCGAGCGCGCGAGCGCGTTGCGCGACCGCGGTGCGGAGATCGTTCCGTTGCCCAATCCCGCCGGCAAGGTCGACCTGCTGGGCGTTCTAAAAGCGCTCGGCGAGCGCAATGTGAACGAGTTGCACGTGGAAGCGGGCTACAAGCTGAACGGCTCGCTGCTGCGCGAAGGTTGCGTCGACGAACTGCTGGTTTATCTCGCGCCGAGTCTGCTCGGCATGGATTCCATGAGCATGTTCAGCCTCGCCGCTCCGCCAACGCTCGAAAGCCGTGTCAAACTCACTTTTCACGCGGTCGACCGGATCAGCGACGACGTGCGCATTCTGGCGCGCTTCGCCCCCCGCACCGCCGCCGGTTCGGAAACCGATTCCGGCGCCGAAGCCGGCCTCGACCCGGTTTCACCTCCCGTTTCGAATTGATCAAGGATTAGCACGATGTTCACAGGAATCGTCGCGGCAGTGGGCCGCATCGAATCAGTCAAACCTCTCGGCACGGACGGCGACGCAGGCGTGCGCCTGAATGTCGAAGCCGGCGGCCTCGATCTGGGCGACGTGCAACTCGGCGACAGCATCACCATTCAGGGCGCGTGCATGACGGTGGTCGCCATGACGGCGCATTCGTTCGAAGTCGACGTCTCGCGCGAAAGCCTGAACCGTACAGCGGGCCTCGGTGAACCCGGCGAAGTCAATCTGGAAAAGGCGCTGCGCGCGCACGACCGCCTCGGTGGCCATATCGTCTCCGGCCACGTGGACGGCCTGGGCGTGGTCACGCATTTCGTGCCCGTGGGCGAATCGCACGAACTGCGCGTGCTCGCGCCGCGCGACATTGGCCGCTACCTCGCGTACAAAGGTTCTATCACTGTCAACGGCGTGAGCCTGACCGTCAACTCGGTTAAAGATCGCGACGACGGCTGCGAATTCTCGATCAACCTGATTCCGCACACGGTTGAAGTGACCGCGCTGAAGCGTCTGCGTGAAAGCACGCAGGTGAATCTGGAGATCGATCTGATCGCGCGCTATGTGGAACGCATGCTGAACGCGCCGAAATAACCCGGCGGCATTGCACATGTCGCGGCGGAAAGTAGCCGGATCCGGATACTCCGGTAAAGCGTCCGCCATGCATGGGCCGGCGCGGCGCCCTCCTGCGGCCAGCCGGTTCATGCGTTCATTGTCCGGAAAACGTTAGCTGCGGCCGACGGCTCAACGCCAGTCGGCCAAATGGCCTATGCCATACGGCAGAGGCAACTTGGCAACGCGCGTGGCGTAAAATACACCCTTTCCCGAAAATCTCGCCAACATGACGCTCGCCTCCACCCAAGAGATCATTGCCGAACTGAAAGCAGGCCGGATGGTGATCCTCGTCGACGAAGAAGACCGCGAAAACGAGGGCGACCTTGTCATCGCCGCCGAATTCATCACGCCGGAAGCGATCAACTTCATGGCGCGTTACGGCCGTGGCCTGATCTGTCTGACGCTCACGCAGGAACGCTGCAAGCTGCTGAACCTGCCGCTCATGACGTATCGCAACGGCACCCAGTACGGCACCGCGTTCACGGTCAGTATCGAAGCCGCCGAAGGCGTCACCACCGGCATTTCGGCCGCCGACCGTGCCCGCACGATCGCGGCAGCCGTCGCGCTGGACGCGAAACCCGAGCACATTGTGCAGCCGGGCCACGTGTTCCCGATCATGGAGCAGCCCGGCGGCGTGCTGGTGCGAGCCGGTCACACCGAGGCTGGCTGCGACTTCACCGCGCTCGCGGGCCTCACGCCGGCTTCGGTGATCTGCGAAGTGATCAACGACGACGGCACGATGGCACGTCTGCCGGACCTGATAGCATTTGGCGAAGAGCATGGCCTGAAAATCGGCACGATTGCGGACCTGATTCACTACCGTAGCCGCACGGAATCGATCGTCGAACGGATTTGCGAGCGCACCATGCAGACCGCGCATGGCGCGTTCCGCGCAGTCATGTATCTCGACCAGCCGAGCGGCCAGCCGCACATCGCGCTGGTGCGCGGCACGCCTTGTGCGGATCAGGACACGCTGGTGCGCGTGCACGAGCCGCTGTCGGTGCTGGACCTGCTCGAAGTCGGCGAGTCTACGCATTCCTGGACGCTCGACGCGGCCATGAAAGAAATTGCCGTCCGCGACTGCGGCGTGATCGTGCTGCTGAACTGCGGCGACACGAAAGATCATCTGGTCGACGTGTTCAAGGCGTTCGATTCGAAGGAAAAGGCTGAGGCGCTTAAGCGTCGCCCGGTTGACTTCAAGACCTACGGCATCGGCGCGCAAATTCTGCGTGAACTGGGTGTCGGCAAGATGCAGGTGCTGTCGAATCTGCGCAAGCTCGGCAGCATGTCGGGCTACGGTCTCGAAGTGACAGGCTTCGTGCCGATGCCGGGCAGCAAGGCACAGGCTCCGCAACAAGGCTGATTCGACCAATCCGATCACTTACGCGCTTCGCGCTCACTCAAACACTACGAAATTCATATGGAAATCGGACAATACCAACCGAATCTGGACGGCGACGGTCTGCGCATCGGCATCGTCCAGGCGCGCTTTAACGAGCCGGTCTGCAACGGTCTTGCTGACTCGTGCATCGAAGAACTCGAACGCCTAGGCGTGACGGGCGAAGACGTGCTGCTCGTCACCGTGCCGGGCGCACTGGAAATCCCGCTGGCGCTGCAAAAGCTGGCCGAAAGCGCGCAATTCGACGCGTTGATCGCACTAGGCGCGGTGATCCGTGGCGAGACGTACCACTTCGAACTGGTGTCGAACGAAAGCGGAGCGGGCATTACCCGCATCGGCCTCGACTTCGGCATTCCCGTCGCGAACGCCGTGCTGACCGCGGAAAACGACGAACAGGCGGTCGCACGCATGACCGAGAAAGGTCGTGACGCGGCACGCGTGGCAGTGGAAATGGCGAACCTGTCGGTTGCGCTGGAACAACTCGGCGGCGGCGACGAGGAAGAAGACGAAGAAGAGGAAGAGGAAGAGGCATGAAGAGCGCACGCCGATGCTCCCGCGAACTGGCCACGCAGGGGCTTTACCAGTGGCTGCTGTCAGGTTCGCCCGGCGGCGAGATCGACGCGCAGCTGCGCGGCGCGCAAGACTTCGACAAGGCGGACCACGAGCACCTCGACACGGTTCTGCATGGCGTGATTCGCGACTCGGAAGCGCTGTCGGCTGACATCGCTCCGTGTCTCGACCGTCCGATCGAGCAGCTTTCGCCGGTTGAACGCGCTGTTCTGCTGGTTGCCGCGTTCGAGTTGAAGAATCACCTCGACATTCCGTATCGCGTGGTCATCAACGAAGCGGTGGAGCTCGCCAAGACGTTTGGCGGCGCTGACGGCTACAAGTATGTGAACGGCGTGCTGGACAAGCTGTCGGCGCAACTGCGCCCGGCGGAAACGCAGGCTGCGCGCAAGGGCTAAGCGGGGCGTGCCAGCAGGCGTTCTGCCTGCTGCGCGCTTCGTGCTGTATCCGTGCGCATCGACGTATGTCCAGGCGCACGGCATGGCGGCTCGCCAGCGTCCATAAAGACGCCCGACGTCCCGCCACTTCTGAACTGGATCTGATTGCATGAACTCCGTAACCGAACCTCTGGTGCGGCTTGCTGCACGTGTCGACGCCATCCAGCCATTCTACGTGATGGAACTGGCCAAGGAGGCCGCCCTCCTCGAGCGCGACGGACGCGACATCATTTATATGGGAATCGGCGAGCCCGATTTCACGGTGCCCGAGCCGGTTATCGAGGCGGCCGCGAGCGCGCTGCGACGCGGCGTGACGCAATATACGAACGCGCTCGGTCTGCACGCGCTGCGCGAGGCGATTTCGGCGCACTACGCCGAGGCCTATGGCGTGAACGTGGACCCGGCACGCATCGTCGTGACGGCGGGCGCGTCTGCCGCGCTGCTGCTCGCGTGCGCGGCGCTGGTCGATCGCGACGACGAAGTGCTGATGCCCGACCGTGCTACCCCGTGCAACCGCCATTTCGTGATCGCCGCCGAAGGCAAGCCGGTCATGGTTCCGAGCGGTCCCGCCGAGCGTTTCCAGCTCACGGCGGCCGACGTCGAGCGGCTGTGGAACGAGCGCACGCGTGGCGTGCTGCTCGCGTCACCGTCGAACCCGACGGGCACGTCGATCGAACCGGCCGAGCTCAAACGGATAGCCAAGGCCGTACGGACGCGTGGCGGCTTTACGATCGTCGACGAGATCTACCAAAGGCCTCAGCTACAACGCGAAGCCCGTGTCGGTGCTCTCGTTTGGCGAGGACGTGGTCACGGGTCAACAGTTTTTCGAAGTACTTTAACATGACGGGCTGGCGCTTTGGCTGGCTGGTGGTGCCGCCGGGCATGGACTTCGGCACGTACGCGCCGAAAGACTACATCCGCCTTTCTCATGCGACGGCCTATCCAAAGCTGGAAGAAGCCGTCGACCGGCTGGCAAAGCTTTTCGGCCGGCATTGAGGCCATCAAGGCTAGGCACACGCTAGAAAGGAAAAAAGGACGCTCCTGAGCGTCTTTTTTCCTTTCGGCTGCAGAGGAGCTTTCACTGTGCGTCCGACTAATCCGTCATGAACAACTGGTTTTCAGGCACCCAGTTCGGAATTCGAGGCAACGTGCTGCGGATTCGGGTTGAACGTGACGGGTCCTTTCGGTTGAAGGTGATCGCTGATCAGCGGTTTTCGAAGCGAGCGAGCATCTTGCCGAAATGGGTGATCACGTTCCCGGAATGGGTGATCAGCGAACC
>CALNWS010000077.1 GCA_940747215.1 uncultured Paraburkholderia sp.
ACCAAGCAGTCCTCCGCATCCTGATCATGATCACCTTCACCATATAATCCATTGCCCGCGCAACGCCACCTTCCAAACTGATCACGGTCGCCAAAACGGCCTGATCACCATCACCGAAATCCGCACGTAATGCAGATAGATATTCGCAAGCAGCGGCGATATGACCGCTCTCTGCGGCGTTCCCTGCAATATATCGATCCGCTCGCCCTGTTCCAGCACGCCCGCCTTCAGCCATTTCTGGATAAGGCGGATGATCTTTCGGTCGCCGATACGGTGCTCCAGAAACCGTCCACGCGCGACATTCCGATCATCGTGCTTTCCACCAAGGAAGAGCCGCTCGTAAAGAGCGCGGCCTTCGCTGCGGGCGCGAACGACTACTTGGTGAAGCTGCCGGATCGCATCGAACTGATCGCGCGAATCCGCTACCACTCACGCTCGTATCTGAACCTGCTGCAACGCGACGAGGCGTATCAGGCGTTGCGCCAATCGCAGCAGCAGTTGCTCGCGACCAACCTCGAATTGCAGCGTCTTACGCATTCCGACGGTCTCACGGGCTTGTCGAACCGGCGTTATCTCGACCAGTATCTGGCGGCCGAATGGTGTCGCGGCACACGCGACAAAACGAGCCTCGGCTTCCTGATTATCGACGTGGATAACTCCAAGGCCTACAACGACACGTACGGGCACGTCGCCGGCGACGAAGTGCTGAAGAGCGCACACGGTGGAAGGTTGTCTCGGCCGTTCGCCGGACCTCGCCGCCCGCTTTGGCGGCGAAGAGTTCGCAGTGGTGTTGCCGGGTACGTCGGCGGGCGGCCTGCGCCTGCTCGCCGAAAAGATCCGCCTTGCCATCGAAGGGCTCGGCATTCCGCACTCGGGATCGAAGAGCGGCGTGGTGACGATCAGCATCGGTGCAGCGTCAGTCGTGCCGACGCTCGCGCTGCCTGTCACCACGCTGATCGAAGCCGCCGACGTGAGCCTCTATCAGGCGAAACGCGACGGCAAGAATCAGGTGGCGATGACGCAGTAAAGTGCCGCCGCGCTCAGCATTGCCATGATGCCGGCCGCGTCGTCTTATCGCCCTGATAGCGGCTGCGGGCTTCGTCGAACTTTGCGGTATCGATGACGTTGTCGTCCGCCAACGCTTTGAGCTCGGCCAGTACGATCGCCTTGCGGTCCACTTCGAAAAACTCGCGCAGTGCTTCGCGCGTGTCACTGCGGCCGAAGCCGTCCGTGCCGAGCGTCACATAGCGGCGCGGCACGGAGGCGCGAATCAGTTCGGGCACGGCGCGCACGTAATCGGTCGCGGCTATCACCGGACCTCGCGAGCCGGCAAGCGCGCTTTGTCGGCGACGATCGGCACCACGCGCCGGCCGAGTCCCGCATCTTTCAGCAACGCCGTGAGCATGCGCACGAGCGCCATCGTGGTGGACATCTCGCGGCCGTTCGCTTCCAGCGCAAAGTGTCCCTAGGAGGACATCGGCGGGACGGTCAGCCCCGCCGATGCAACTCTCCGCTTTCTGGACAGATAGCCTCCGAGGGCAACCCGGCGAGCATGCAAGTATGCATCTCGGGGCTGTCGTCCGCGGGTTTGTAAAACTTCACCTGTTCGACGTCGGTGTCCGTGAGCGGCAAACGGAAGCGATCACGGAACGTCTTGAGTTCGTCGAAGCCGAGCTTTTTCTGCTGATGCGTGGTCACGCGCCCTTGCCCGGACGCGCCTATGCCGAAGCCCTTCATCGCCTTGGCGAGAATCACACCGTCGGCTGGCCGCGGTGCGCCAGCGCCTTCGCGTAGGCCGCGTGCAGTTTGCCCACGTCATGCCCGCCGCACCGCAAGCGGTCGATTTCCTCGTCGGACAAACTGGCCGCGAGCACGGCGAGTTCGGCGTTCTGGCCGAAGAAGCGCTCGCGGTTATAGGCACCGTCGTTCGCGGAGAACGTCTGGAATTGCCCGTCGACGGTGTGCGTGAATGCGCGCAGCAACGCGCCGGTGCGGTCGCGCGAAAGAAATGATTGAAACCAACTTCGAACAGATCCGCCGCCGACGCATAACTCGCGATATGGCCGCCGAGTTCGCCGTACGCCTTGTTCGCGCGCACCACCATCGCGAGCGCGTTCCAGCGCAGCGCGGCGGCAGGACGCTCTTCGAGTTCGAGATTGCCGGGATAGCGCGGCTGCTGGTCGGCGGCAATCGTGTTCTGGTAAGGCGTGACGTTGATGCGCGACGATTCCACGCCGAGCGAAAGCGCGTGACTCGCGAGCCGGTCGAACAGGAACTGCGCGCGATCGCGGCCGACGTGCTCACCGCTCTCGGCATTCAGGGACCGCACTTGCTCGCTACCACTGGACATATCCGTCATGGCATGACTCCGCATGTACGCGCTGGCGCGCTCGGTTCAAATGGCTGGCCTGGTTCGCATTCCTTGAGTCAAGGGTAACCATCTGCCTGCAAAATGAGCATCTGAATTGCTTGTGATCAGCGGCTGCGATAGGCTACTTATTCCTGTTTTTGCGCCTTTCAGGAATATTTGCTCTATGACCACGTCACCCAGACGGCTCGATCGCATCGACATCGGCATCCTGAGCCAGTTGCAGCAGAACGCGCGCATCACGAATGCTGATCTGGCGCGCTCGGTCAATCTATCGCTCACCCCGTGCTTCAACCGTGTGCGCACGCTCGAAAAGCTCGGTCTCTTCAAGCAGCAGGTGACGCTGCTGAATCCGGAACCGCTCGGGCTGCGCATCAACGTGTTCTTCGTGAGTCTGAAAAAGCAGGTCGAGGACGCGCTGCAGCGCTTCGAGCAGGCGATTTCCGAGCGTCCCGAGGTGATGGAGTGTTACCTGATGACGGGCGACGCCGACTATCTGCTGCGCGTGGTCATGCCGGACATGCAGACGCTGAAGCGCTTCATCGTCGATCATCTGACGAAGATTCCCGGCATCTCCAACATCCGCTCGAGCTTTGCGCTCAAGCAGGTGCGCTATAAGATGCCGCTGCCGGCGTCGGGACTGACGCACACGGATCCCGATGATGTGTCGACCGACTGGCGCTAGGCCATTAGCGCTTTGCCTTGCTTTGCATTGCCCGCCCTGATCCAGCGTTTCGCACCGAAATTTCTGCATTCTGCGCCAGCATTCTCGCCTCAGTGCGTGTGGGCAAGGCACGCAGCTCGCGTCCTGTAACAGATGTGTTGGACAATGGCGGTTCCGGTTTGAACTGAAATCAGGAGAAACAGCGCAATGAACTACGACGACAGCAATCCCTTCGCAAAGATCCTGCGTGGCGAACTACCTTGTATCAAAGTGGCGGAGACGAGCACCGCCCTCGCCTTCATGGATCTGATGCCGCAAGCCGACGGCCATGTTCTGGTCGTGCCGAAGGAAGCCGCAGCGGAGATTTTCGATCTGTCGGACGAGTCGACCGTGGCCTGCATGCGCATGGCGCAAAAGCTGGCGATCACCGTTCGCGCGGCGCCGCGCCCGGACGGCGTGTTCATCGGGCAGTTCAATGGCGCGGCGGCAGGACAGACCGTGCCGCACGTTCACTTCCACTTCCACGTCATTCCGCGCTGGGAAGGCCAACCACTGCGCATTCACGCGCGCGAAGTTGCCGACGCGGCCACGCTCGAAGCGCTCGCGAAATGCATCCGCGAACATTGGCGCGCCAACTGAGCGACGGGTTTGCATGTGCGGCTTCGCACGGTTCGTCACGCGCGGTAATAACTGTAAATGCCGGTGAAACCAGCAACCGATGCCACGCGGATAGACTGATGTCTGCCTTGTTCATCTCAAGGCATTGAGTGTGGATCTCTTTTTAGCCTGCCCGAAACGGCAGGCTTTTTTATTTGCCTTCGCGCGCGCAAGAAAAACCCGCTGGTGAGCGGGTTGGCGATTCGGTTATCGGTGGTACGGGCCGTGCCGCGGTAGTGATGGCGATGCGAATAGACGCGATAGCAGCGTCGCGACGGATGGCCATGAACCCACACACGTTTGCAGACCACGCGGGAATGCGCTTTGGCCGTCACCGGCTCGAAAGTTGCCGCGGTTGCGGCGAGCAGCATCAATGACAACAGTTCAGTTTGCGCACGAAACCTCCTGTTCAACGGGCGGCCATTTTAAAGCGCCCGATCGTTTCGTGCTGTGACACTGACAATGCGCGCCGCATTCAATCGCTCAGAGACGATCGCGATGGCGGCGAAGCGGATGGTGCCAGTCGATCCGTCGCGGCCTGACGTACATGGGTTGCATGTCATGCAGATGGCGATGTTCCTGCCACAATTCGTCCGAGAAGAGGAACGCCACGATCAGCAGCGGAATCACCAGAAAGATGCCCAAAATCACGTGCTCGGTCACGATAGCCTCCGTTCACTGGAGCATGAATTCATTGTAGAGCTTACGCACCGCGCATGCCTATGCGCTGGCCCGCCCAGCGGCGTTATGCGCTTTGGCAGCGCTTTATCAGAACGCTGCACGACGCCTGGCACTGTTTATTTTCTACAGTTGCATACTTATTCACCCTGGTCGCTTAACTTTGATAAACGACTTTGTGTGCGACGCACCAAGTGACTGATTAAATTGTAGTAAATCACTTAATTGGAGATTCTCGTTTACACGAATATGAGCCGCAAACCGTTACGGGATATAGGGATATAGCGGTGGCCTCACGCTCGTTTGCGTTTCAACAGATTGTCTGATGTCTATTCAAGCGATTGATCAAGCTTTAAGCAACTGCGACACGCAGTGCGACAGTTCGCCACTGTTGCAACCGCACACAAGATGTGCTTGTTGTTCTCTTGCGTTCTCCTAAAGTGCAAGTTGAGGGTTGGACGTTAAAGTTAAATACATAGCTAACCTGAGTATCCGCCCGCATCGAAGAAAATATGAAAACGCGTATCGTACTTGTTTTCGCCATTGCGAGTTTGGCAGCCGCTTCCGTTCAGGCGCAAGACACCATGCATGGTCAAGCCGCAGCAAACCATTCAGTTCAAGGCCAATGCGTATGGCTGTCTGTCGAAAGATAAACTCGACGCCGCCGACCAGCACGCGCAAGCCGGCGAATAGCAGAAGATGCAAGAATTCTTCTCCGGATACCAATGCATTTCAACGCCGGAAAATTCGAGTTTCCGGGTTGTACGCGTGGTCGGCCACGATGTCGAATTCGTCAATTCGGGCAATAGCGACACGCAAGGTCTTTGGGCTAACGACCGCTTCATCAAGGAATAAGCTAAACGCCATTCTTTAAAGCGTGTGTCGCGGTTTTTAATGGTGCGGAAAAACACGTTAATTAAAATCACCACAGTTTCCTAGGAGACTGCGGATGAGAACCTGTGAGTAAAAAATCGGCCGGACATCAAGTGTCCGGCCGATTTTTTGTATGTGCAATATCAGATGAAAAAGCCGATGCGGATTATCAGTCCGCATCGGCAGTCGCCTTCTCACAAAAGCGCAGGAACTACCTTCTGGCTGAGCCGGGCGCGAACATTCGCGCCCGGCTTAACGTCTCGACACGCCGCTTATCTATACGGCATTCAATGCGAGTCGCGCGGCACGGGCGCGCCGCTCGATCCCACGAGGAAATCCAGATCCGCGCCCTGATCGGCCTGCAATACGTGTTCGACGTAGAGCTTGTAATAGCCGCGTTTCGGCGACTCCGGTGCCTGCCACGCCGCACGCCGGCGCGCGAGTTCGTCTTCGGACACGTCGAGGTGCAACCGGCGCGCTTCTACGTCCAGTTCGATCATGTCGCCGGTTTGCACGAACGCGAGCGGACCGCCCGCCGCCGTTTCCGGCGACACGTGCAGCACGACCGCACCGTAAGCCGTGCCGCTCATGCGGCCGTCGGAAATGCGCACCATGTCCGTGATGCCTTTTTGCAGCACCTTCTTCGGCAGCGGCATGTTGCCCACTTCCGCAAAGCCCGGATAGCCCTTCGGCCCCGAGCCCTTGAGCACCATGATGCAGTTCTCGTCGATGTCGAGTGCTTCGTCGTCGATCCTCGCGTGCAGTTCCTCGATGTTCTCGAACACCACGGCGCGTCCGCGATGCTTGAGCAACTGCGCGGTCGCCGCCGACGGCTTGATCACCGCGCCGTTCGGTGCCAGATTGCCCTTGAGCACCGCGATGCCGGCCTTCGGTTTGAATGGCTCGGCAAACGTGGTGATGACCTTTTCTTCGTGATTCGGCGCATTGCGCACGTTGTCCCAGATCGTGTTGCTGTTCACGGTGAGCGCGTCGCGATGCAGCAGTCCCTGTTCGCCGAGCTGCTTCAGCACCGCGGGCAAGCCGCCCGCGTAATAAAAATCTTCCATCAGATACTCGCCCGACGGCTGCAGGTTCACGAGACACGGCACGTTCGAGCCCAGCTCCCAATCTTCGAGCGACAGCTCCACGCCAATGCGCTTGGCGAGCGCGATCAGATGCACCACCGCGTTGGTCGAGCCGCCAATCGCGGCATTCGTGCGGATCGCGTTTTCGAACGCCTGGCACGTGAGAATCTTGTCCATCGTCAGATCTTCGCGAACCATATCGACGATGCGCCGGCCCGCCAGATGCGCGAGCACCTGCCGGCGCGCGTCCACGGCGGGAATCGCCGCGTTGTGCGGCAGGCCCATGCCGAACGATTCGACCATCGAGGCCATCGTCGAAGCCGTGCCCATCGTCATGCAATGGCCGCGCGAGCGGTTCATGCACGACTCGGCCTCGGTAAATTCCTCGGCGGGCATCGTGCCGGCGCGCACTTCCTCCGACATCTGCCAGACGCCCGTGCCCGAACCGATGTTCTTGCCGCGAAAGCGACCGTTCAGCATCGGGCCGCCCGACACGGCGAGCGAAGGCAGATTGCACGACGCCGCGCCCATCAGTAGCGCAGGTGTGGTCTTGTCGCAACCGACAAGCAGAATCACGCCGTCCATTGGATTGATTGCCGCGAATCGACTCTTCCACATCCATCGACGCGAGATTGCGAAACAACATCGCCGTAGGCCGCAAATTCGTTTCGCCGAGCGATATCACCGGGAATTCGAGCGGCAGGCCGCCCGCTTCGTGTACGCCTTTTTTCACGTACTCGGCGAGTTCGCGGAAATGCGCGTTGCAAGGCGTGAGTTCCGACCACGTATTGCAGATGCCGATCACCGGGCGTCCGTCGAATTCGTCGTGTGGAATGCCCTGGTTTTTCATCCACGAGCGATGCAGAAATCCGTCGCGGTCCTTCAGGCCAAACCACGCTTGGCTGCGCAGCGGCTTTTTAGTCTGGTTCGAATCAGCCATGAAATCTCCTGTTGGCAAACGTGGGGAGCGGGGCACGCGGCAGTGCACGCGCTTGCTGCGGCGGAACTGGTCGAACAGCACTGCGAGCAGCAGAATCCCGCTGCGAATCAGGTACTGGTAGAAGGCGGCACGTTCATGAGACTCATCGCGTCCTGCACCGAGCCCATGATCAGCACACCGGAAATCGTCGCGACACCGCCCGTCAGCGAAACGCCGCCGAGCACACACGCGGAAATCACGCCGAGTTCGAGCCCGACCGACGTCTTCGGGTCGCCGAGACTCATACGCGATGCAAGCATCACGCCTGCAAAGCCCGTCACGAGGCCTTGCAGTATGATGAACACTGTGATCTTGATACGCGTCACCGGCAAGCCCGCGAGCAAAGCCGCTTCGCTGTTGCCGCCCACAGCCAGCACGTTCTTACCGAACACCGTTTTCTTCAGCAAAAAGCCGAACGGCACGAAGCCGACGATGTTGTTCCAGATCGGGTACGAAATGCCGAGAAAGGCGCTGCCGCCGAGGTCGAAAAACGCTCTTCGGAAATCATCTCCGCGTCGCCGTTCGACGTGATGTAGGCGAGGCCGCGAACCACTTCCATCATCGCGAGTGTGACGATCAGCGAATTGATCTTGTAGCGCGCCACCAGCACGCCGTTCACGAGTCCGACCGCGCCGCCCGCGAGCACACCGGCGGCAACGCCGATGAACACACTATGCGTTGCCCGTGATGAGCGTCGATGCCACGATGCCCGCGAACGCGACGATGGATGCAACGGAAGGTCCACTTCACCGAGCGCGAGGACGAACATCATCGTGACGGAGATCGAGCCGATCAGCGTGACCGAAAGCAGCAGGCCCTGAATGTTTCGCGAGCTGAGGAAGTCCGGCACGGTGAACGACAATGCCACGAACAGGATGATAAACACCATCACGATGCCGGACTTGTTGATCAGGTCCCAGGTTCGCGCGGCGCGCTCAGGCCAGCCGAAGCGACGGCGGAAGTAGAGGGGTCGGTTGAAAGTGTATGCATGATTGGGAGTCCGTTTCAGTAGCGAGATTCGTGGCGTGCGTCAGCGCGGCAGCGCGAGCTTGATGAGTGCGTCGAGCGTGGCCTGCGCTTTCGGCAGGTCGCCGACGATGCGGCCTTCCTTTATCACACGATCACGCGATCAGCCACGCTGATCACTTCCGCGAGATCGCTCGACACCACGACCACGGTGCGGCCCGCTTCCGCGAGCCCGTAGAGCAGGCCGTAGATTTCGCTGCGCGCGCCGACGTCGATGCCGTGCTTGGGTTCGTCCATCAGGAACACGTCGATGTTTTCGGCGAGCCAGCGCGACAGGATCACCTTCTGCTGATTGCCGCCGGAAAGCGTGCCGATCGGCGTTTCGCCGTTGCGTGTCTTGATGGCGAGCTTGCCGATGAATTCCTTCGCGGTTTGCGCTTCCTTGCGGCCGTTCAACACGTTGAAGCGGCTGAAATGGGCGGCGACAACTGATGTTCAGATTGTCCGAGACGGACGCAATCGAAACGATGCCTTCCTGCTTGCGGTCTTCGGGACACAGCGCGACGCCCGCGCGCACGGCATCGCGCGGCGTGCTAAAACGCACGTGTTCGCCTTTGAGCGTGATTTCGCCGGCCGTGGGTTTCACCGCGCCGTAGATCAGCTTCATCAACTCGGAGCGGCCCGCGCCTACGAGTCCGAAGAAGCCGACGATCTCGCCTTTGCGCGCCGAGAACGAGGCCGGTTCGCGTAGCCCGAGACCCATGAGTCCGTTCACGTCGAGTTGCACGTCGCCGAGTTCGCGCGCGATAGTCGTACACGTCGGCGATAGAACGGCCCACCATGCAACTGATCAAACGATCGCAGTCGAGTCCGGTACCGGCGTCGAACGTGTCGATGCGGCGGCCGTCACGAAACACGGTGACGCGATCGCACAGTTCGTACACTTCGTCCATGCAATGCTTGACGTAGATGATCGCGCGGCCTTCGGCCTTCAACGCGCGAATGATGCGGAACAGTTGCGTGGTTTCGCGCGACGAAAGAGAGCTGGTCGGCTCGTCGAATGCGATCACGCGCGCGTCGCGCATCAGCGCCTTGCCGATCTCGATCATCTGCCGCTGACCGATCGACAGATTCTTCACCTGCTGGGACGGATCGATCTTTTCGCCGAGACACTCCAGCTCGCGCACGGCGCGCGACACGAGCGCCTTTTCGTCCAGCACGCCGAAGCGGTTCGGCAGCGCACCGAGCATCAGGTTTTCCGCGACCGTCAGTTCCGGCACGAGATGCAGTTCCTACGAGATGCAGTTCCTGATAGATGAAGATGATCGCGACACCGGCCGCGATCGCCGCCTTCGTCGTGGTGAATTGCTGCTCGATGCCGTCGAGCGACAGCGTGCCCGCCGCCGGCTGATTCACGCCCGACAGCACCTTCAGCAGCGTCGATTTGCCCACGCCGTTTTCGCCCATCAGACCGTGCACTTCGCCGCGCCGCACTTCGAGCGACACCTGGTCGAGCGCAGGCACGCCGGGAAAGCGCACAGTGATGCCGTCGAGCTGCAGATAGGGGGTGCCGTGTCGGTTGCAAACATGGACGCAGGCGAGGGCGCCGCGCCCGCGCGAAACTCCGTGTGTGAGGACGTCATCAGAAAAGCCTCAAGCTGGTGGATCAGGCAGGCCGCTTTCGCACACGCGAGGCGGCCTGCCGCGTGCAGACATGAAGCCGCTCGGGAGCGGTTTCATGTTTTCGGCTTACGTGCCGCTCAAATGCCGAGTTCCTTGCGCACGTCCTGCCAGTTGCTGCGCACCATCAGCTTGCCGGTGGTTTGAGTATCGGCGGGCGGCTGCTTGCCATCCTTGACCCAGTCGACGAGGTTTTCGTGCTTTCCTTGCCATGCATCGTCGAGCTCACGGCGATCGTGCCGTAGAAGCCCGTCGGCTCCTTCTTCTGGAACTCGGCGAATGCCTCGCCCGCACCGTTGCCGACACCGATCACGTCCGCCGCCGGAATATGCAACTACTCGGTGGCGCGCACGCCGCCCAGTACGCTTTCTTCGTTCAGCGCGAAGATCACCCATTTCTTGATGTTCGGATGCTGCGCGAGCATCGGCGACGATGCGTTGAAGCCCGCCTGCGAACAGCGATTGCGTCGCGCCGTCCGTGCGCAGTTTCGCGGTCGGCAGTTCGTAGTTCGTGATGCGCAGTGTGCCGACTTCTTCCGGCTTCCAGCCGCGGCGTTTCATTTCATCGCGCTGATCGCCTGACCCACCCTGATTGCCGATCTTGAACGCGGACATGCTCAGGTGCGGCACTTTCGGCAACGGCTTGCCGGTGGAGTCGACCAGTTGATTGTCCACGGTCACGAACTTCATGTTGTAGCGTTTCGCGCGCGCCTGAATCGCCGGTCCGAGGTGCACGTCGGGTGCACAGATCACGAAGCCTTTCGCGCCTTGTGCGCCGAGGTTGTCGATGGCGGCCAGCTCTTTTTCACCGTCCGGCGTGCCGATATTCACGACCGAGCAACCGTCCTTCTGACCGAGCGCCGTCGCGGCCTTCTGTTCGTTGATGAGCCTGCTCCGGCATCTTCACGAGAAAGCCGACCTTCAGCGGCTGATCCTCGTGCGCCGAAAGTTGTGCGGCAAAGGGAGCGGGCGAGGGCGGCGGCCATCGCGGTGAGCGTCAAACGGCGAAGCTTGCTGGTCATGTCTGTCTCCTAGGTTGGGAAGCTGCGTTGATTTCGTTTATTTGCAGCGGGGCAATACACGCGGCATTAGCTTGGGCGTGGGTGTAGCTCGCGTCGACGTGCGCGTCGGGCGAAATCGGTACCGTGGGTGCGAAGCCGGGCGAAACGGCGTGCGTGAGCGATATTGCTGGCGCGCATGTCGGTCAACCTGCGAAGTAGGCGTTTTCATGGAACTCCAGAAAACGAAATCGGCGGTGCCATAAGCCGATGGTTTGCGCGCGCTGCCCGGCGCGTGACGTTCGACGGCACTCGTCGGCAGATTGATCGTGACGAGGCCGCTTTGCACATGACGCCGAAGTGCCGCGCGCGGCTCAGCGAGCGCGTACAGATGCCAGCGCACGAACCGCAGGCGGTGTCGTTGGCGAGATGCAGCGCGTGGTCGTAGTCGTCGGCGCGCAGCACGACGGCGAGCGACCCGAAAATGTCTTCTCGCGCGATGCGATACCCTAGTTCGCCGACGAACAGCGCCGGCTCGAAAAAGTAACCGCACGTCGCGCGTTCCAGCTGGCGCCCCCGTGAATCAACTGCGCGCCTTCCTGCTGACCGATCTGCACATAGTTGAATTCGCGAAAGGCGGCGCTGGCGGCTTCGATGGTGGCATCGGCCTAGCGCGCGTCGGTGCGCACGTATTCGCCGACCGGTTCGTCGAGATCGGATGGATTCAGCAACACGCCTATGGTCGCGCCCGTTTCCCACACGCCATTGATATGATGACGAAACGGGCTGGCAACGAGCGGAATGAGCGAATCGCGGTTCATCGATTGAAAAAGCGCCAGAGGAAGCTCAGAAAGTCCACGAATGTTATGAGCCGCCCCAATAACTTTCCAATCCCTTTTTAGGCCATGCCTATACCAATTCCGGTATGGCATGATGGCGCCGTAGCGAAGCCCGACAACACTCATCAGACGGCCACAGGCCGCATCGGCACGAGATGCCAGGAAACTAGCCATGACACGCAGCTACTCGAACTGGTTCGTGTGCGCGCGCCTGAAGACGCGCCAGTTGCTTCTGCTCGCCGCGATGAAAGGAGAGGGCAATGTGCGCCGTGCTGCCGACGTGCTCGGCATGACGCAGCCCGCGGCGTCGCGTCTTCTGAAAGAACTGGAGGACATGCTCGGCGTGAGTCTGTTCGGTCGCACGCCGCATGGCATGCACGCCACGCTCTACGGCGAAGTGATGATCCGGCACGCGCGCATGGTGTTGTCGAACCTGAGCCACGCGCACGACGAAATCTCCGTGTTGCGGGCCGGTCTCGCCGGATAGGTGCGCATGGCGTG
Source organism: uncultured Paraburkholderia sp. (assembly GCA_940747215.1). Lineage (GTDB taxonomy): Bacteria > Pseudomonadota > Gammaproteobacteria > Burkholderiales > Burkholderiaceae > Paraburkholderia. Next base: position 12,288 of record CALNWS010000077.1, read on the forward strand.
ATCGCCGCGGCGGCGGCCACGATGGTGCCGCGCGCGATTGCGAGCGTGAAGGAGCGCTATCCGCAATTGCAGATCTGGGTGGAAGTGAAGACTTCGGACGTCATGCTGCCGCGTCTCGCCGAAGGCGAACTGGACATCATGATCAGCCGCGTGCTGGAGCGGCAGAACCAGTTCAAGACGGAAGTACGCTACGAACCGCTCGCTGACGAACCGCTGTGCGTGTGGTCGCGCGCCCCGGTCATCCTCTCGAAAATGAGACAGGTTTGACACTGCGCGGAATCGTCAACGCGAGCCGGGTTTTGCACCCGCCGGGCAGCGTTCTGCGGCATCGCTTCGATCTGATGTTTTCGCAAATCGGGCTGAATCCGCCGCAAAACGTGGTGAATACCAACAATTTTCTGGCGATTTCGAGCCTGCTTCTACAAAGCGACATGTTGGCCGTGTTACCTGACGAAGTGGCGCGCCAGTACCGCCAGTACCGCCAGTACAGTGTATTGCAACAGGTGCCGATCGATTTGCCGTACAGAATGGATACATTCGGTATCATCACGCGCCAGTCGCATCTGCTCTCGCCGGTCGCATCCCATTGTGCTGGAAGCCTTGCGGGCAGCCGCTGGCGAGGTCTACGGCAGCGCGCCGTAGACGGCTCTTTTTTTCTGTTCGCTCCGGTGGAGCGAGCGCCTAGTTTAGCAACGGCATGGCTCTCAAATCGACGATTTACAAAACAGAACTCCAGATCGCCAACATGGGCCGGCACTACTACGCCGACCATTCGCTGACGATCGCGCGCCATCCCTCGGAAACGGACGACCGGATGATGGTGCGCGTCGCAGCGTTCGCGCTCTTCGCGCAGGAACGACTCGAGTTCTGCAAGGGTTTGTCGGACGTCGACGAACCGGATTTGTGGGAGAAGGACCTGACCGGCGCGATCAAGACGTGGATCGAAGTCGGCCAGCCCGACGAGCGGCGTATCGCGAAGGCGAGCGGCCGCGCGGACGAAGCGTGGTGATCGCGTATGGTGGCCGCGCGTCGGACATCTGGTGGCAAGGTGTGCGCAACAAGGTGAAGCGCATGCGCAACGTCACCGTATGGATGCTCGGTGAAGACGTGGCTGCGTCGCTCGGCTCGCTTGCCGAACGCACGATGCGCCTGCAATGCACCGCAGGACGGCGAAGCGTGGCTCGGCAGTGCCGAAACCGACGCGGTCAAGATCGACTGGACCGTTCTGAAGACGCTGGCGAACGCGTAACTTTACGCGTTCGTCTAAAAGGAAGTGGCGCGCGCCGCTTCGGGCGGCCCTTTGAGTTCGACCATATTGCCTTCCGAGTCGAACAGATACACCGACGGCCCGTAGCCGTCCGCACTATATCGCAGCGCCGGATCGCCGGGCTGCTCGCCATGTTCCGCAAGGTGCGCTTTCAGCGCCTCGCGGCGTCCGTCGAACGGTTCAACCCGCAAACACACGTGATCCATGTTTCGCCCCGTGCCGGGTGGGCCGTTTCGGCGTGATCCAGTTTTGCGCCCACCTGCAGCAGATCGATCAGCGAACGGCCCGCACGCAGTTGCGTGAGGCCAAGGTCGGCCAGAACCTTTTCCACGCTGCAGCCGAGCACGTTGCAATAAAAACGCGTCATGGACTCGACATTCGCGGCCCGGATGACGACGTGATCGATTTCGCGGATGTGGATTTTCATGTGGGGCATCCTAAAGCGGCTGCGCGTGAGCGCTGAATTGCCAGTTTAGGAGAAAGGACAGCGCTATGAAGCGCGGTTTGGAGGGAAGTTCCGGCCGACAGATCGTCAGACAAGCGATAACCAGACAAAACCATCAGACGAAAAAAGCCCGCTCTACGTGGAGCTGGCTGAATCTCCATATCAGGAAGAAACATATAGTTAGTACACACATGGGGTTGATGCGACACAATAACTTTTAAGGGAAAACCCGATATCGAGCCAAATTGTCGCACTTTCCATCCGATGACGAGTGCTGGGAAGCCGTTACCCGCCACGATCCGCAAGCCGATGGCGCATTTTTCTTCGCCGTGAAGACGGCCGGCGTGTTCTGCCGCCCGTCGTGCGCGTCGCGTCAGCCGCGTCGCGAGAATGTGACGTTCTTCAATTCCGCCGACGCCGCGCGCAAAGCCGGTTTCCGCGACTGCAAGCGCTGCCAGCCCGGCGGCTTGCCGCGCAAACTCGAAATCGTCAACCGCGCGTGCGCCGCGCTCGACGCCGATCCGCAGGAGCGTCTCACGCTCGCGCAACTGAGCGAGACCGTGCACGTGAGCCTGTTCCATTTGCAGCGGCTCTTCAAGTGCGTGGTGGACGTGTCACCGCGGCAATATCAGGCCGCGTGGCGCGGCACTGCGCAGCGGCTCCGACGTCACCCGCGCCACGCTCGACGCCGGCTTCGGCTCGCCGTCGCGGATGTACGAGAGCGCATCGGCGGAACTCGGCATGGCGCCGTCCGAATACCGGCGCAAGGGCGCGGGGCTCGTGGTGCGCTACGCGAGCGCGACGACATCGCTCGGTTTCGTGCTGTTCGCGGCCACGGACAAAGGCATCTGCAAGATCGGTTTCGGCGACGACGCCGCGCTCCTCACCGAAGAATTGCAGGACGAATTCGCCAACGCGGAGTTCTTCGAAGACGCCGACGGGCTTGCGCTATTCATCGCGCGGATCGACGCGTGTGTCTGCGCGGTACGCGCTAGGACTTCGACCTGCCGCTCGACATTGCCGCGACTGCGTTCCGGCAGCGTGTGTGGGACGCGCTGCGGCGCATTCCGTAGGCGAAACGCGCAGCTACTCGCAGATCGCCGAAGCCGTGGGCGCGCTTCGCGCGGTGCGTGCCGTCGCCACCGCGTGCGCGACGAATTCGGTGGCGTTCGCGATTCCGTGCCATCGCGTCGTGCAGAAGAGCGGGGCACTCGCGGGCTATCGCTGGGGGTTGCCGCGCAAAGCTGCGCTGTTTGAAAACGAGGCGCAGCATGCCGACAATACGTCGCCGGAAAGCCCGGCGCGACAAGCCGGCCAACACTGCACTGAATCCCCGACCAGACTGGATCACGCTGCGTGAGTACGATCGACGACGTTGCAACGCTTGAACTGCCCTTCAAAGCTCCCTTCAACTGGCCACGTCTGCTGCGCTTTTTCGGCGGACGCGCGACGCCCGGCGTTGAAGCCATGGAAGACGGCACCTATCGCCGCGCGATCGACTGGCTCGGCGACAGCGGCACGCTCACCGTGCGTCAGCATCCGCGCAAGCGCTGCATCGTCGCCCAGATCGAAGGACCGGTGAGCCGCCGTGCCGACGCGCTCGCCGCACCGATCACAAAGATGTTCGACCTGCGCGCCGACCCGAAAAAGATCGGCACCGAACTCGTGGTGCGCGCGATCGTCGGTCAGCAGGTGAGCGTGAAGGCAGCGACCACGATCATCGGACGACTCGTGCAGCGCGCCGGCGAACGCATCGAAAGTCATCCGAATGAAGATACGGCCTGGCGTTTCCCGACACCTGCTGCGCTCGCCGCCGTAGACCTCGTGAAAATCAGCATGCCGGGTAAACGCGTAGCGGCGTTGCAGGGATTCGCGCATGCAGTCGCTACGGGCGACGTGCCGATCGACAGCAATGTCGCCGACACAACCGCCTTGCGCAAGGCGATGCGCGCGCTGCCCGGTATCGGACCGTGGACCGTCGAATATGTCGCGATGCGCGTGTGGCGCGACCCCGACACGTGGCCCGCGTGGGACGATGCAATCGATCTGCGCGCGCGACCCGTCCCTCGTGCGGCCCACGCAGCAGCGCGCGCACCGACAACTGGCGGCCGTGGCGCGCCTACGCAGCCATGCACTTGTGGAACGAGGTTGCCGATCGCTCAGGCGGCGCACGCGGCGGCTAAGCTGCAACGCAATGCGCCTGGTCGATGCAAAAGCAGGTGCGAGGCGCGAATGCGAGTAGCGGGAAAATGCAGTCGTGGCGGCGAAGTACTGACTTCGACATCCTCGCGGCGCGCTCGAGAAAAGCCCTATAGAACAAGCGCTTCAGTGCGTTCACGAGATGCGCTAAAGTGGCCTCAAGCAGCCGTTCTGGCGAGATGTTAAAGTGCCCGCTACTGAAAATTCCGCCGAACGTTGTCAACCGCGTAGTGCTGCAACATGCAGCGAAGCGGCACAGGCGGCCGAGACAACGTACGACTCGCATCAATGCCAAACACCACACTTCCCTGCACGACCGACGCGTTCTCGCACCGCCTGTCCGTGCTGACTTCGGGCCCGCAGCGCGACGCGCTGATTCGTGGCCTGCGCGGCATCGAAAAGGAAAGCCTGCGCGTCACGCAGGACGGCAAGCTCGCCCTGACGCCGCATCCGCGTGCGCTCGGTTCGGCGTTGACACATCCGTCGCTCACCACGGACTACTCCGAAGCATTGCTCGAACTGATCACGCCTGCCGAGCAGGACGTGGCGGTGACGATCGACAAACTCGATACGCTGCATCGTTTCGTCTACGCCGGGCTCGGTGACGAGATTCTCTGGAACAACTCGATGCCGGGCCTTCTGCCCGACACCGACGAAGGCATTCCGATCCCGAACTATGGCACGTCGAATATCGGCAAGCTGAAGTACGTCTATCGGATCGGCCTCGCACTGCGTTATGGCCGCACGATGCAGTGCATCGCGGGCATCCACTACAACTATTCGCTGAACGAAGAAGTGTGGCTGCTGCTGCACGCCGACCAGCAATCCACGGCGCGCGCGGTGGACTTTCAGTCGGAGCGCTATCTCGCACTGATCCGCAATTTCCGCCGCACCAACTGGCTGCTGATGTATCTGTTCGGCGCGTCGCCGGCGCTGGATCGTCGGTTCCTCCGCGATCGCAAACACACGCTCGAAACGTTCGACGCCGATACGCTGTATCGACCGTACGCAACCAGCCTGCGCATGAGCGACCTCGGCTATTCGAACACCACGGCGCAGGCCGCGCTGCATGCCGACTACGACACGTTGCCCGGCTACCTCGACGTGCTCGCGAAAGCAGTGAGCCAGCCGTATCCCGCGTACGAGGCGATCGGCACGCAACGCGACGGTGAGTGGGTGCAGATCAATACCAACGTATTGCAGATTGAAAACGAGTTTTACTCGACGATCCGTCCGAAGCGCGTCACGTATCCGGGCGAACGGCCGTTGCATGCATTGGCCGCGCGCGGCGTGCAATACGTCGAAGTGCGTTGCATGGACATCGACCCGTTCGAACCCACGGGCATCTCGCTCGAGACGTCGCGCTTCCTTGACGCATACCTGCTCGTCTGTGCACTCGACGACAGCGCCACGCTGCCGCCACCGGCCTATGCCGAGGCCAACCAGAATTTCGGGCGCGTCACGATGGAAGGCCGCAAGCCTGGCCTCGAACTCGTGCGCGACGGCGCGCCGGTTGCGATGCTCGATTGGGCCAACGAACTGATGACGAAGATCGAAGCGGCGGCAGATGCGCTCGATAGTTTGCAAGGCGGCGACGCGCACGCGCGCTCGGTCGCGGCTCAACGTGCGAAGCTCGCGGATGCATCGCTCACGCCATCGGCGCGCGTGCTGCAAACCATGCGCGACAAACGTCAGAGTTTCCTCGCGTTCGGTCTCGAGCAGAGCGAAGCGCATGCCGCGTATTTCCGCTCGCATCCGCTGGATGCCGCGGAGACCAAAGCATTCACCGAACTTGCTGTGCAGTCGCTCGCTGAACAGACGCAGCTCGAAAAGGAAGAAGTCGGTTCGTTCGACGCTTTCGTGGCTGCCTATCGCGCATACACACTGAACCGGTTTAGCGTTTAACGCGCGGTTCGGCGTTTTCGAAAAAGCCCTCGTGAGTCGCCGCTCACGAGGGCTTTTGCTGGCGCACTCGTTAGCAAAGTTGCTGGCCCGCGGTAACGACTACGCAATGCTGTGAAACGAGGCATAGGCATCGGCAAATTCTCCCATCGGTTGACGAATCTCTGACGCAGATGCAACGCGATCCCGGCGAAGCGGTCCAAAATGACATGAAGCACTCCACCGAGGGAGGATTCAACGTGATGAAGAAAGGTTTGTTGGCCGTGCTGTGCGCAGCGGCAGCGGGATGTTCGACACAAGGCCAGGTCAATCCGGACGTGATGCAGATCGCCACCACGCCGCTCACATGTTCGAGCAAGGCGCAGTGCGACACGTGGTGGCAACGCGCGCAGGCGTGGGTCACGAGTCATTCGAAATACAAGGTGGAAACCGCAACCGACACGTTCCTTCAGACTGCCGGTCCGGATGGCGGCAAGCGCGCGCTTGCGTATCAGATTACGCGAACCGCGAATCCCGACGGCACGGCGACCATCGGCTTCGCTGCGCATTGCGACGGCTCGCTCGGCTGCAAGCCGAACCCGTGGAAGCGGGCGCGGATTTTAAGCAGTATGTGCGTAGCGGTGTAGAAGGCGCGCCGTCGTCACAGGCGGTACCGGCGGGATTGTTTCCCGGCGCGCTTTCTTGAACTTCAATGTCTGCCTTGACGCAAGCTTCAATAGCCCATTGAAGGACCTAGGCCTTTCTTCGGCTTCGTGATCCACACGAGCACCGCCAGCACCAGAAACGCCGCGCATGAAATGCGGAAGAAGTCGTTCGTGGCGAGCATGTACGCCTGCGACGTCACCACCTGATTCAGCTGCGCGGTGATGCTGTCGCCCGACAGTCCGATACCCGAAAGCGCGTTGGTATAGGCGTTCGTGTTGGGTGTGTACACGTTGACCGAATCGGTCAACATCGCGTGGTGATAGAACGTGTCGTTCTCCCAATACGTCGTACTGATCGCCGTTCCGATTGCACCGGACAACGTACGGAAAAAGTTCGACAGACCCGACGCGCTCGCAAGCCGTTCGTCCGAAAAGCTCGAAAGCGTGATCGTGGTCATCGGAACGAAGAAGTACGCCACGCCGATGCCTTGCACGAGCCGCGGCCAGATCACGTGATTGAACGGAACGTCGAGCGTGAACGTGGAGTTCCAGAACGACACGAACGCAAACACGATGAATGCGAAGCTCGCCACTACACGCAGGTTCAGCCGGTACATGTTCTTGTCGATCATCGGTGAGAGGAAGAGGGCGAGCAGACCGACGGGCGCGGTGGCGGGGCCGGCGGTGTAACCCATCACCGTCTGCAGCCATAGCGGGAAGATCACGACCGATCCGAAGAACGCCATGAAGCCGAACGAGATGATCACCACGCTGAGCGCGAAGTTGCGCTCTTTGAAGAGCGACGGGTCGACCACGGACTCCTTCTCCGTCATCTCCCAGACGAGCATGAACGCGATCGATACCACCGCGATGATCCCGAGCGCGACGATGAAAGTGGAGTTGAACCAGTCGCGGTCCTTGCCGAGGTCGAGCATCATCTGCAGACACGACACGCCGATCACGAGCAGCGCGAGACCCACGGCGTCGATACGCTGCTTCGTGATTTTTGTCTCGCGCCCGCGCAGCAGCACATAGGCGCATCCCGCCGAGAAGAGGCCGATCGGCACGTTGATGTAGAAGATCCACGGCCACGTATAGTTGTCGGTGATATAAGTCGCCCATCACCGGGCCGAAGATCGGCGCACAGATCACGGTCATCGCCCATAGCCCGAGCGCGAGCCCGCGTTTTTTCCGGCGGATACGAACGCATGAGGATGGGGTCTGCGACAGCGGGACCATCGGGCCGGACACGAAACCTTGCACGAGCCGGAAGGCGATCAGCGACTCGAAGTTGTGCGCGAAGTCGCACAGTGTGTGCGCGAAGTCGCACAGTGCGGAGGCGATCGTGAAGAACAGCACGGAGAGCGTGAACAGACGCACCTCGCCGACACGCCGCGCGAGCCAGCCGGTCAGCGGAACGGCAATCGCCGACGCCACTCACCCACGTGCCCTGACTCGTCGCGACGCCGAGGCTGCCGGAAATGGTCGGCACCGCGACGTTCGCAATCGACGTGTCGAGCACTTCCATGAAAGTGCCGAACGCGAGCCCAACGGTGAGCATGGCGAGCGCCGCGCCCTTGAGCGGCGCGGGTTCTGCGGCGGGCTGTGCTTCTGCAGAAGCCTTGGCGTCCATTGTGCTCTCCTCAAGCGGGAAAGCTTGTCGCGACAGTCTTATCGCAGAATGCGAAGCGCTTGCATGTATGCCGTATCACCCCCCTCTGTCCAGACAGATAATTACTGACCGAAGCGCTCTCAGGAAGGGCTGCTCAGGCGTTATGCGTCGCCTTGTTCCGGCGAAGCGTCTTCGTTCGAATCGTCCAGCGCGCCGGTGTTGCACCCGACATCGCAACCGGCCGTCGATCCTTCGCCAAGGCCGTTCGCTATGAAGCGCGCGAGCAGGTCGATCAACGCGGCGTGGTCTTCGGCCGTGAAGCCGCGCAACTGTTCATTCAACACCGCCGTGCCGATGCCCGGCAATTGCCGCGCCGCATCATGACCTTGTGCAGTGAGTTCCAGCTTGACCATACGGCGGTCTTCGTCACTTCGGCTTCGGACCACAAAGCCTTTCTTTTCAAGGCGATCCAGCAGACGTGTCATCGAACCGCTATCGTACGACATGACGCGCGACAACTCGAACGGCGCGCTGGCGCGCTTTGCCGACAGCATCAAAATCACGCCGATTTGCTGCGCGGTGAGACCGAGCGGTTTGACCGCGCGATCCGTCCGCTCGACCAGCACATTGCGGGCTTTCGTCAGGTAATAGCCGAGGCTCGATTCGAGTTGAATTTCGTCGACCTTATAGGGACCGTCAGTCATCGTGGAATCCGGTACATCGTGAAGCTTTCGGGATTGTAGCGGCAAATTTATCTGCCTGAGCAGAAAAATAAAACCTGCTTTCGCGAAATAAACCTGCTTTCGCGAAATGCTAAGCGCGAAAAACAACACGTGATTCGTCTGCGTCGTCTGCGTCGTCTGCGCTGCCAAGTATCTTGAAATTTAATTGCATAGTCAATATTATGTCAGGCAACGAGAGTTACGCGCGACCCGCGCCGTGCCATCAAGGATTCTCCGATGCTGTACTTGAAAAACACGCTTGGCGGCTTGAGCCGCTCCCTCACCGATTCCGCATTGAACAGCTTCTAGGGGTGCGGATTTCGGTGATGGTGATCAGGCCGTTTTGGCGACCGTGATCAGTTTGGAAGGTGGCGTTGCGCGGGCAATGGATTATATGGTGAAGGTGATCATGATCAGGATGCGGAGGACTGCTTGGTG
>CALNWS010000078.1 GCA_940747215.1 uncultured Paraburkholderia sp.
GACGGCCGGAATGCCCGCCACCTGCGCTTCGATCAGCGCCATCGGCATGCCTTCATAGCGCGAAGTCCTGAACATAGATGTCGAGTTCCGACAGCAGCTCCAGCGCGCGCACGCGTTACCCAGCCGCACGGCCAGAATGATGCCGCCGTCGCGCGGCGTTTTCGGCCCCGCCGCGAGGAAAACGCCGGCTTCGAACTGACGGGTCAGAAATTCGCGGTGCGCTTCGAGCGCATCGTCGACTTTGTCGAGCGGCGCAATGTAGGTGAGGTTGATGACGTACATGAATAATCCTGAAGTACGGTGACGGGCGGCACGAACACATCGCAGCCGAGAGTTTCCGATTATCAGCGCAACGCGAAAATCACGTATGGGATGCAGGCGAGCGGCATTGAGCGGCATCGCGCGTCAGCACCACGGCATATCCATATGCGATCGCGATATTTCCGATCGTCCCGTCCATATGAGATCATTTATAGTTAAGTTGGCGGCGCACTGTCATAAGCGGAAACGTCGTCGGCTTCCACCCGAATCTGACATCGATCGGAGAAAGCGAGAATCACATGCAGCGCAGAAACATCCTCAAAGCCCTCTCCGCCGTTGTCGCAGGCGCAGCCATTTTCAGCAGCGCGGTCGTCCATGCCGACGACAAATTCATTAAGGTCGGCACCATTGGCGGCCCTGACGCGCAGATCTGGGAAGTCGTCACCAAGGTGGCCAAGCGTGAAGGCCTGAACGTGAAGGTCGTCGAATTCAATGACTACGTGCAGCCGAACGCCGCGCTCGACGCAGGCGATCTGGATGCCAACAGCTTCCAGCATCAGCCGTATCTCGAGCGCCAGATCCAGCAGCGCGGCTACAAGATCGTGAGCGCCGGCCTCACCTATATTTCGCCGCTCGGCGTCTACTCGAAGAAGCTGAAGTCGCTGAAGGACCTGCCGCAAGGTGCGAAGGTTGCGGTGCCGAACGATCCGTCGAATGAAAACCGCGCGTTGCTGCTGTTGCAGGCGCAAGGCGTGATCAAGCTGAAGGCCGGCGCGGGCACGAAGGGCAACAATGCGACCGCGCTCGACGTCGCCGAGAACCCGAAGAAGATCAAGCTGCATCGAACTCGATGCCGCGCAATTGCCGCGCTCGCTGTCCGACGTCGACGCCGCCGCAATCAACACGAACTTCGCGCTCGCTGCGGGTCTGCAGCCGACGAAAAACGCGATCGCGCTCGAAGACATCCACAGCCCGTACGCGAATCTGATTGCCGTGCGCACGCAGGACAAGGACAAGCCGTGGGTGAAGAAGCTGGTGGCCGCTTACCAATCGGAAGACGTGCGTCAGTTCATCAAGACGCAGTTCAAGGGTTCGGTAGTGCCGTCGTTCTAAGCGGCGAACGCGTAGATAAAACACCCAGCCTGAAAATGAAAACGCCACGGGAGACCGTGGCGTTTTTTATCTGCGGACGAAGGGGTGGCAGGCTACAACTCCAGTTCCCAGCGCTCGATAGTCAGATCCTTGCCGAAGCGTTGTTCCGACGACGCGGCGACCAGCCGGAAGCCGGCGCGCTCGCCGTCGTCAGTGTGAGTTTCGTGTAGCCCGCGCGGCACGTGAAGCACACGCAGGCGTCGATCAACTGGCCGCCAATGCCCAGTTGCCGCATGTCCGGTTCGACCCACAGAAGCCGCACTCCCGCCACGATGGTCGACACTCCGACGATACACACGGAGCCCACCACCATCCCTTCCTGATCGGCGACCCAGCACATTTCGCGGATCGAATCGTTGCGCTGCGCGTAATCGGCGACGACACGCGCAAGCAATCCCTCGAACGACTGATCCCAGCTAAGATGCGCGCCGAACCATTGCGCCTGACGGTGCACGAGCCAGCCGCATTTGCCCGCGCGCGGCTGCCGGAGAATCACGAGGTCGTGTGAATGACGGTTGCCGAGAAGCCGCTCGATGGTTTTCATCGCGGCAATCAGTTGTTTCTGGGAAAGGTCGGGAAGTCCGGTGAGAAGTGCGGACACTTCGTCGATGGCGGCCGCGTCGAGCGGCGCATAAGCGGCGTGGCCGGAATCGGTGAGCGCAATAAGCGACTGGCGCGCGTCGGCTTCGGACGGACGCCGCGTGATCAGATTGCGTCGCTCGAAATTGGTGAGCAGGCGGCTAAGATAGCCGCTGTCGAGACCGAGGGCGCGTCCGAGCGCCGACGCCGTTTGCGCACGTCCACGCGAGAGTTCGTGCAGGACGAGCACTTCTGTCAGCGAGAAGTCGGTCTTTGCCAGATGCTCATGGAGCGCACCGAGGTGCTGTGTGTAGATGTAGAAGCGATTGAAATGGCGGACGGTCTCTGAGCGCGTCTCAGCGCCTCGGAATCTGTCAAATCGAGCTCCCAAGGGAATTATTTTGGCTTGATTATCCAGCACTATATTTGAACGTCACCTATTAAAAATAGCAGACCGCTAATATGCGATTGGTATTAAACAGGTATTGATGTAATTCAGTTGTCGGCACAACGAAGGGCTTCGAAAGTGCATTCGGGCAGCAGCCGGTATCTCCAGTACGGGTAAATCTTGGGCAGTAAAAAAGCCCGTCGCGCTGCGTTTCGGACCTACGTAAACGACGCCCAGCAAGGCTTTGAGGGCGTCGAGCCAGCATGAGACCAGTAGGTCAATTGGTATTATGTTGATTATATAATGGGTTCTCATTTTGGTAGGCCGCTTTCTTTTCGACGACCGCCGGAGCTCCATAGAAACTCGCTGGTCCGCCCTCATGCCTGATGTGCGCAACGTCACGCCGCTCTATCTGCAGCTCGCGCGCAATCTGGCAACCGCCATTCATTGCGGCGTGTGGTCGGCGGGCGAGGCGCTGCCTTCTGAGCGCACGCTCTCCGATTCGATCGGCGTATCGCGCATCACCGCGCGCAAGGCGATCGAGTTGCTGGTCGAGCAGGGTTTGATCCGGCGGGCGCGTGGCGCGGGCAGCTTCATCACTCCGCGCGTCGAAGATCCGCTATCGCGGCTTACCGGTTTCACGAAGAAGATGCAGCAGCGCGGTTTCCGTCCGGATTCGGTGTGGCTCGAGCGCGATATCCGCGCCGCCAACCGTGACGAACTGGTTCACCTCGGCTTGTCGCCGGGCGCTACGGTGGCGAGTCTGCGGCGGCTGCGCCGTGCGGACGGCATCGTGATGGCCGTCGAACATTCGGCGCTGCCGGTCGCGATCGTGCCGGATCCGCAGGCTATCGGCGTATCGCTTTACAGCTATCTGGAACAGCGCGGTGCGGCCGTGGTACGCGCGTTGCAGCACTTCCGCGCGGTGAACGCTTCGAGCGAGATCGCGTCTCTCACGGACATCGAACCGCGCTCGGCGCTGCTGGTCATTACGCGCATCGGTTACAGAGCCGACCAGCGCGCCATTGAATTGACCGACACCTATTGCCGCGACGACTACTACGACTTCGTCGCCGAATTGCGCATCTGAACTGCGCGCCCGTTTGTGCGCCGGGCTATGCGCCCTGGCAGCGAACGGAACCGGACGGGACCTCAGTCGAAAAACGCAGCGCCGACGAACCCGATTCAGTCTTATCCAGAGATTCAGTCTTATCCAGAATTACGCCTCCAGAGAGACTCATGCTGACCGGAAACATACTCACCACCGACGGGTGGATTAACGGCACGCTCGAATTCGAAAACGGCCGTATCACGGCACTGACCGGCGAACGCGCCGACCCGGCGAAGAACGACGCGCCTTACATCCTGCCTGGCTTCATCGATCTGCACGTGCATGGCGGCGACGCGATCGAGGCGATCACGCGCACGCACGCATGTCACGGCACGACGAGCCTGCTCGCCACCACGATGACCGCGCCGCGCGACGAGTTGATGGCCGTGGTCGAGAACCTCGGCCACAACGCGCGTACGCGTACGCCGGGCGGCGCGCGTGTGCTCGGCGTACATCTGGAAGGGCCGTACATCAACCCCGGCAAGCTCGGCGCGCAACCGGACGCCGCGGTCTCCGCCGTCATGGACGAAGTGCTGAAGTATCTGTCCATCGCGCCGATTCGAGTCGTCACGCTCGCGCCGGAAATCGCCGGACACATGGAGATCATCTCCGAGATGGCGGCGCGCGGCGTGCGCGTGCAGCTCAGTCATTCGCTCGGCACCTACGACGACGCGATCGCCGCACTCAAGCACGGCGCATTCGGCTTCACGCATCTGTTCAACGCGATGTCGCCGCTGCATCACCGCAATCCCGGTCTCGTCGGCGCAGCGCTCGCGCATGCCGAGTACGCCGAAATCATTCCCGATTTGCTGCACGTTCATCCGGGCGCGATTCGCACCGCGTTGCGCGCAATTCCGCGCCTCTACGTGGTGACGGACAGCACGTCGGCCACCGGCATGCCCGACGGCGAATATCGCCTCGGCAGTCAGCACGTCACCAAGTGCCTCGGCGGCGTGCGTCTCGCCGACGGCACGCTCGCCGGCAGCACGCTGACGATGGATCAGGCGCTGCGCAATCTCGTGTCGATCGGGCTGCCGGTCGACGACGTATCAAACCGTCTGTCGCGCTACGCCGCCGACTATCTCGGCATCGAAGACCGCGGGCGCATCGCGCGCGGCGCGTGGGCCGACGTGGTCGTGTTCGATCGTGAACTGGCGTTGACCGCGACTTACGTCGAAGGAGAAGCAATTGTCGAATATGCTTAAAGGAGGCGCTGGCCGCGAAGCTCGCGCAGCAACCGCGCCATGCCGCGCTCACGGTTGCACGGGGCAGCTCGGACCAAGCCGCGAGCTATTTCGCGAGTCTCACGATGAGCCGTCTCGGCGTGCCGGTCGCGAATGGCCCGACCCTGTGTTTTCGGGCGGCATGTTTGGCGACGGCATCGGCATCGATCCGCTCGAAGGACGACTCGTCACGCCGTGCGACGCGGTCGTCACGCATCTCGCGCGCACCGGCCATGCCGTCACGCTGGCCACGTCCGAAGGCGCTGAAATCCTGCTGCATATCGGTATCGATACGGTCAAGCTGAACGGCAAAGGCTTCGCGCCGATGATCGAACGGGGTGCAAGCGTGCGCGCCGGCGACATTCTGATCGAGTTTGATCAGGATCAGGTCGCGCTGAATGCGCCGAGTCTCGTCTCGGTGGTGGCGATTGCCAATTCGGACGCGTTCGAAATCTTCGAGCGTGTGCAGGGCAGCGTGCTGAGAGCGGGCGTCACGCCGCTGCTCGTGCTGCGCGCACGCGCCGGCGCGGTCGCCGACGCATCGCGTCAGACGAGCGCAACAGCCGTCGCCGAAAAAGCGCGCGCAAACGTCACGCTGATTCACGCGGGCGGTCTGCGTGCGCGCGTCGAAGTGCGTTACGAAGGCCACAAGGCGGCGATCGAAAGCGTGGTCGTTTGCTGGGTCTCGGCGCGGGCGAAGGTGCGACGGTGGAACTGCTCGGCGTCGGTCCGCAGGCGCGCGCCGCTGTCGATGCGATCGCGCACGAACTGACGCGTGAAGCGCACGGCGAAGTCGAAGAGAAGCCGGCGCGTCAAAGCTCGCCCGCGCCGCAAGCGATCGCGCGTCCGGCGGGTGAAACGCTCGCGCCGAACACACTCGCGGGTGTCTGCGCCGCGTCCGGCGTCGCGGTCGGCAAGCTCGTGCGCTGGGACGACGCGGACGTCGATCCGCCCGAGACGGCGAACGGCACGTCGGTGGCGGAAAGCCGCCTGCTCGACAAGGCGATTGCGACGGTCGACGCCGATTTCGGCACCACGGTACGCGACGCGTCGCAACGCGGCGCGGTGGGCGAAGCGGGCATTTTCACGGTGCATCGCGTGTTGCTCGAAGACCCGACGCTGCTCGACGCCGCGCGCGATCTGATCAGCCTCGGCAAGAGCGCGGGCTTTGCGTGGCGCGAAGTGATCCGCGCGCAGATCGCGATTCTGACGAATATCGAAGACGCGCTGCTCGCCGAACGCGCAGCTGATCTGCGCGACATCGAAAAGCGCGTGCTGCGCGCGCTCTGTTACACGAACGCGGCGGCGCGCACGCTGCCGGAAGAAGTGGTGCTGGCGGCGGAAGAGTTCACGCCGTCCGATCTGTCGACGCTGGATCGTTCGCGCGTGACGGCGCTCGTTATGGCGCGTGGCGGCGCGACATCGCACGCAGCAATTCTCGCGCGTCAGGCGGGCATTCCGGCGCTCGTCGCCGTGGGTGACGCACTGCATGCGACTCCCGACGGCACGCAGGTCGTGGTGAACGCCACGACGGGCCGCCTCGAATTCGCGCCGACCGAACTGGACGTGGAGCGCGCGCGTCTCGAACGCACGCGTCTTGCCGACGTGCGCGAAGCGAACCGCCACACGTCGCAGCAGGCGGCGGTGACGGCGGACGGCCGCGCGATCGAAGTGGCCGCGAACATCGCCACGCTCGAAGACGCAAAAACCGCCGTCGAGAATGGAGCGGACGCGGTAGGCTTGGTGCGCACGGAGTTGCTCTTCATCCATCGCGAGGCAGCGTCGAGCGTCGACGAACATCGCCAGAACTGCCAGAACTATCAGGGCATCGTCGACGCGTTGAGCGGCCGCACGGCAATCATCCGCACGCTGGATGTGGGCGCGGATAAGGAAGTGGATTATCTGACCTTGCCGCCCGAACCGAATCCGGCGCTCGGCCTGCGTGGCATTCGCCGCAGGTGCGCCCCGATCTGCTCGACGACCAGTTGCGCGGCCTGCTCGCCGTGCAGCCGCTCGGCACCGTGCGCATTCTTCTGCCGATGGTGACGGATGTCGGCGAGTTGATGCGCATTCGCAAGCGCATCGACGAATTCGCACGCGAGCTTGGCCGCACGGATCCGATCGAATTGGGCGTGATGATCGAGGTGCCGTCGGCCCGCGCTTCTTGCCGACCAGCTTTCGCAGCACGCCGATTTCCTCTCGATCGGCACCAACGATCTGACGCAGTACACGCTCGCGATGGACCGCTGCCAGGCCGACCTCGCCGCACAGACGGACGGTTTGCATCCGGCCGTGCTGCGCCTGATTTCGGCCACTGTGCAAGGCGCGGACCGGCACGGTAAATGGGTCGGCGTGTGCGGTGCGCTCGCGGGCGATCCGCTCGCGGTGCCGCTTCTCGTCGGTCTCGGCGTGACCGAGCTTTCGGTGGATCCGGTGTCGGTGCCGGGGGTCAAGGCGCGTGTGCGCAATCTCGATTATCAGCTTTGCCGTCAACGCGCTCAGGACGCCCTGGCGCTGGAATCGACACAGGCGGTAAGAGCAGCAAGCCGCGAAACCTGGCTTCTGGACTGAACCCCACACAGTCACAGCCAGCTTCGCTCAATCACAACTCATAGCGATAAAACTCGACGGCGGCCGTCGGTAACGACGGCCAACGAGAGAAAAGATTGGAGATATCCATGGATGGGACCGTTTCTGAAGATTCAGCGGCTAGGACGCGCGCTGATGCTGCCGATCGCAGTGCTGCCGGTTGCCGGCTTGCTGCTGCGCCTCGGTCAACCCGATGTGTTCAACATCAAGATGATCGCCGACGCCGGCGGCGCAATCTTCGACAACCTGCCGTTGCTGTTCACCATCGGCGTCGCTGTCGGCTTTGCGAAGGACAACAACGGCGTGGCCGGTCTCGCGGGCGCGATCGGCTATCTGGTCGAAATCGCGGTGATGAAAGACATCAACGACAAGCTCAACATGGACGTGTTGTCCGGGATCGTGGCGGGTATCGTCGCGGGCTTGCTGTACAACCGTTACAAGGACATTAAGCTGCCCGACTACCTCGCGTTCTTCGGCGGGAAACGGTTCGTGCCGATCGTCACCGGGGTGGTCTGTCTGATGCTCGGTATCGCGTTCGGCTATGTCTGGCAGCCGGTGCAAGGCGTGATCGATTTCGCCGGCCACTGGCTGACCACGGCGGGCGCGCTGGGCGCATTCGTGTTCGGCGTGCTGAACCGGCTGTTGCTCGTCACTGGCCTGCATCACATCCTGAATTCGCTGACTTGGTTCGTGTTCGGCACGTTTACGCCGCCGGGCGGCGCGCCCGTCACGGGCGACCTACACCGTTTCTTCGCGGGCGACCCGACTGCGGGCACCTTCATGACGGGCTTCTTCCCGGTGATGATGTTCGGCCTGCCGGCCGCGTGTCTCGCGATGTTCCATGAAGCACCGAAAGAGCGCCGCGCGGTGGTGGGCGGCCTGCTGTTCTCGATGGCGCTCACGTCGTTCCTGACGGGCGTGACCGAGCCGATCGAATTCAGCTGCATGTTCCTCGCGCCGGTGCTGTACGTAATCCACGTGTTGCTGACGGGCCTGTCGCTCGCCGTGTGCTCGGCGCTCGGCATTCACCTCGGCTTCACGTTCTCGGCGGGCGCGATCGATTACGTGCTGAACTACGGCCTGTCGACGCGCGGCTGGTGGGCGATTCCGAACGGTCTCGTGTACATGGTCGTGTATTACGGCCTGTTCCGCTTCTTCATCCGCAAGTTCAACATGGCGACGCCGGGCCGTGAGCCGGCAAGCGCCGATGAACAGACGGACGCTTCGACGGCAGGCGGCTTCGCTGTGCCGGCAGCGGGTGCGGCGCTGCCGCGCGCGCAGCGTTACATCGCAGCATTGGGCGGTGCGGCGAACCTTTCCGTGGTCGATGCCTGCACGACGCATCTACGTCTTTCCTTGATGGAATCGAACAAGGTCTCGGAAAACGAACTGAAGACGATCGGTGCACACGGCGGGCTTAAACGCGGCTCGACCGACGTGCAGGTGATCATCGGACCGGAGGCGGACATCATCGCTGACGAAATCCGCACGGTGATCGCACAAGGTGGCGATGCCGCGGCTGCGGCACCCGTTGCTGCCGCAAAAGCTCCCGCTGCAATGGTCGCTCAACGGCTGCGCCAATGTCGGCTCCGGCCGTAACCAGCGGCGCTGAAGGCGGTCCGCTCGATCCCGATCCGTTGCGCTGGCTCGCCGTGTTCGGCGGCGCGGGCAACGTGGTGTCGTTCGACGCCGTGGCGGCAACGCGTCTGCGTATCGTCGTGCGCGATGCGTCGGCGGTCGATCGTCAGCGTCTTGCTTCGCTCGATACGGCGTGGGTGTCGACGGACACGTTCCATATCGTCGTCGGCGATGCCGCGAAGCGCTATGCGGCACAAATGGCAATGCGACTCTCCGTGACCGGCACTGGCGGCGCAACACCGTTGCCTGCCTGATAGCGTGACCACGCGACATGCCATCGCATAACGTATGACGGCGAAAACAAAGCGGCACCTCGAATGAATCGAGGTGCCGCTTTGTTATCTGCTTCGAACCGGTTTCAGTGCCTCGACGTCTTCGCCTCGGACGGCTTGCGCGACTCCAGCCACATCACGTTGATCACGCCGAACGCCAGCGCGACGCCAATACCCCAGAATCCAGCTGAAATACCACATTGCAAACTCCTGTGACGCGTAGTACCGGTTAATACATCGAATGGTGGCTTTCTTCGAGCGCGGCAGTTGTCACTTTGCCGCGCATCACGCGATACACCCAGCCCGTGTAGAGCAGGATGATAGGCAGGAACACGGCCACGGCGACCAGCATGATCTGCAGCGTCATGCGGCTCGACGTGGAGTCCCATACGGTGAGGCTGCTGCGGCCGTCGAGCGAAGACGGCATGATGCATGATGAACGGGAACACCGAAAAGCCGGCCGTCAAAATCACGCCGACGATCATCAGCGAAGTCGACAGAAACGCGCCCTTTTCGAAGCGCGAACGCGCGAGGAACAACGCGAGCACACCGCCCGCGATGCCAGCTACGGGCGCCGCGATCATCCACGGATAGCTCGCGTAGTTGGTGAGCCACAAGCCGGGCGCGCCGATCAAGTTTTTCATGAGCGGATTGGCGATGGTGTCGAGTGGTAGCGCATCGATCACCTGATAGCCGTCGATCATGGTTGCGACGAGCGCGCCTGCGATCAGGAACAGCACGACGCCGCAGAGCGACGCGCGTTCGGCGACGATGCCGTCGGACTTCATCTTCACTAACGCGGCGCCGTGCGCAGCCAGCATCGAGACGCTCACGAGTCCGCACAACACGGCGAACGGATTGAGCAGCGCAAAGAAGCCGCCGTGATAGGTGACGCGCAGGTCAGTGTCGAACGAGAAGGGCACGCTTTCCAGCAGATTGCCGAACACGAGCGCGGGGGCACGAAGCCGCCGACGAACAGCGCTCAGTCCCACTCAGTGCGCCAGCGCGGGTCGTCGCGTTTGCCGCGGTAGTCGAAACCCACCGGGCGGAAGAACAGCGCGAACAGCATGAGCAGCATCGCGAAATAAAAACCCGAGAACGACGCGGCATAGACGAGCGGCCACGCGGCGAACATCGCACCGCCCGCTGTGACGAGCCATACCTGATTTCCTTCCCACGTCGCGCCGACCGTGTTCACGACGATGCGCCGCTCACCGTCCGTCTTGCCGATGAACGGCAGCAGAATCGCGCTACCCATGTCGAAGCCGTCGGTGAGCGCGAAGCCGATCAGCAGCACGCCGATCAGCACCCACCAGATCAGTTTGAGGGTTGCGTAATCCATGTTGAGATTTCCCTTGATGCGATGAGCAGGTGAATCACGCGGCCGAGTTTGCCGGCAGCGGCTGGTTCAGCGGCGGTTGGTGTTCATGTCATGGCGCGGAAGATGAGTCGGCAGAATGCCGGCGATGGTCCACGGCTGACGCCCCACTTCGGCGACGATCCAGCCGAACTCGGCCGCGAGCCACGGCAGCGGAATCGCCCAGACGGCCCAGCGCAGGAACCAGCGGCGCTTGTCGAGCAGCAACGAACGCTGTGCGCAGAACCAGAACGCGAGCACGAAGGTCGCGCCGAGAGATTCGAGCCGAGCGCGACGAGAAACGTGACCGTTACGTGTTGCACCTTCGAAAGCCGCTTCCAGCCGAAGAAGAACAGGCCGACGAACGTCGATTCGAGGAAGAACGCCATCAGGCCTTCCACGGCGAGCGGCACGCCGAAAATATCGCCGACGTAGGTGCGAGTAGTACGATCAGTTGGTGCCGAACTGGAACTCGAGCGTGAGGCCGGTGGTGACGCCCATCGCGAAATTGATGCCGAAGAGCTTGCCCCAGAACTGGGTCATGTTCATGTCTTTGTAGATCTGCTTGCCGGTCATCACATAGACGGATTCCAGATGACGAGCAGCCACGACAAACCGAGCGTGAGCGGCACGAAAAGGAAGTGGTAAAGCGCCGTGGGCGAACTGGAGGCGCGATAGTTCTACGACTTCGCTAGCGAGCATGGTGATCACCTTGGGACGGATGCGAGGCCGGCACCGACAGTAACGCCTGTGCGACCCTGCTCAGGCGGCAACGACATGTGTCCGGCCTGTGCCTGTGGATGATTGAAAAACGCGTACTTGAGCACCATGAGCAGTGCAAATTTGATGGCAAGGACGATAGCGATATCCCGGCCAGCGTCGGACCGTGCACCCACGCCGAGAGCCGCGTGCGCAGGCTCGTGCGGAAGATGTTTTTGCGATTGAGGGCTACGGTCATAATCGGTTGAAAGCAACTGCACGCCGGTTTGTCCGGCTGGCTCCAGACCGGGTGCGATCTGGCGAGTGCATCCTGATTTTAGGAGCGGTGTCATGGCGCGGCCCGGCGCTGCGGCATTAGGTCGCGAACATTGCCCCGTTTATGCGGTATTGGAAGTCGGTTTGTGATACGTCAAGAAAACGCGATTTCGGCACCCGTTTCAGCGCTTATGGCGCAGCTCGGTTTGCGCTGGGTTTGCGCTGGGTTTGCGCAGAATCGAGCGTGGGTGGACAGAAGTGGGGAGATAGTGCGCAGTAGCCGCGACAGGTTCGCGGAGTGCGCAACACAACTGAAAAATGCGGACAAAAAACCGCCCTCGCAAGACGGCGGTTTTTTTGATGGCACGCCGGGTAAGGCGTACCGGAAGCGCTTTATGCGTACTCGGCAAGCGCACCACGCATCTTCTTCATGGCGCTTGCTTCGATCTGGCGAATACGTTCCGCGGACACGCCGAACTCGTCGGCCAGTTCGTGCAGCGTTGAGCCGCCCGAACCGTCGTCTTCCACCTTCAGCCAGCGAGCCTCGATGATGCGGCGGCTGCGGGCGTCGAGTGCGTCCAGCGCGCTTGCGATGCCGTCGCTTTGCAGCTTGTCGCGCTGACGCGAGGCCAGCACGGCGGTCGGCTCGCTGTGCGAGTCGGCCAGATAGGCGATCGGCGCATACGATTCTTCGCCGTCTTCCACCTGACCTTCCAGCGCGATATCGCCGCCGGACAGACGCGTTTCCATTTCAGCCACTTCTTCACGCTTCACGTTCAGTTCCTGGGCGAGACCTTCGATCTCGTCCGGCGTGAAGGAACCCAAACCCTGTTTGTGGCTGCGCAGGTTGAAAAACAGTTTGCGCTGCGCCTTGGTGGTGGCGACCTTCACCATCCGCCAGTTGCGCAGAATGTATTCGTGGATCTCAGCCTTGATCCAGTGCATGGCGTACGACACGAGGCGCACGTTCTGCTCCGGGTCGAAGCGCTTCACGGCCTTCATGAGGCCGATATTGCCTTCCTCAATCAGGTCGGCGTGCGGCAGACCATAGCCTAGGTAGTTACGCGCGATCGACACGACGAGCCGCAGGTGCGACAGGACGAGACGGCGCGCGGACCCTAGGTTGTCCTGCTCGCGAAATTCGGTGGCAAACTGGCGTTCTTCCGCCGGCGTCAGCATCGGAATCCGATTAACGGCCTGGATGTAGGCGTCGATATTGCCCAGTTGACCGGGCAGCAGCGAGGAATGCAAGAGCGCCAGTGCACCTGCCGGAGCGGCCTTAGCCGACGAGGGGCTCAGAGTACTCGGAAGGGTCATTGCATGGCTCACGTAAAAACTCCTTTGGAATCAGACAATAGCTTGTTCAGGTAACGACTCCAGTGATGGATATTAGCATTCTGAACTGCCGAGTGCTAATACTTGGAGGCTGTAGGGGCTTCCAAGTTCCAAAATCCCTATTGAAATTTGTATTCTTATAGTCACAATACGCTTCTGCGGCCGAATATGTGGAAAGCGTGTCACTTACCTGACAACTAGCCTTCATTCTTATAAATGACCGTCATTTGTGGGTTTTGAAGTCAGTAATTGCGAAAATTTTCGTTTGTTCATACGATCCACCACGCCAGTTTGTCTTTAGAATAGAGAAAGCTGTTACAGATTGTTCAACGTTCGGCGAGCTCGGGTGTTAGATGAACAACAAAAATCGTGCCTTGCGTGGTCTGGCTCTAAAAGGCGCACTTGTCGCCTCCCTACTTGGAGGAGCCTCAGGGTTCGCGGCAGCGGGCATGGGCGATCACCATGTCAAGAAGCTGGACCTCGGGTTCGTCTGGGAATCGGATCTGACATGGTGGCAAATCGGCGCGTGGCACTTTGCGCTGATCGGCGAGGCTCACGCCGCTTGGTGGCATACCGACACGAAGGTAATGTGCACAACAACATCGGCGAGTTCGGTGTGACACCGATCATTCGCTTCATGCTTCATAAGAGGCACGGGTTACATCCGGCCCTTCATCGAAGCGGGAGCAGGCGTGCGGGTCCTGACGAGCCCCCTTATTCTCTTCTGACTTCACCTTGTCGACAGCGTTCCAGTTCACGCCGATGGCCGGTGTGGGTGTGCAGCTCAGCAATCACCAGCAGTAAGGTAGGCTACCGCTTCCAGCATATTTCTAACTGTGGTATCAAAGAGCCGAATCCTAGTATAAATTTCCACCAACTAAACTATATTTACAATACAACTTTTGACAACCGAGGCCATGTTCGGCCCACCGGTGCGAGGGGGCTGAGCAATGGTTGCAAAGTTAATCGAAGCGATTCGCGGTCTGGAGCGAGAGCGTTTTCGTGCAATGGTCGACGGCGATGGGTTTTCGCTCGACGCCCTGGTCGCGGACAACGTGAGCTACGTGCATACGAACGGCAAGCGCGAGACCAAGCGTCAGTTCATCGACGGGATCACGGCCGGCAGGCGCCGTTACCGGCAGATCGAAGTGCAGTCTCAAGACGTGCTGCCGGTGGGCAACGAAACCTGCGTCGTCACGGGTCGCGCGCTAATCGAGATGGAAGCGAACAACGGCGCGCTGTTGTTTCCGATCGCCTACACGGCCATTCACACGCAGGAAGACGGGCAATGGCGTCTGGTCGCGTGGCAGGCAACCCGCTGCGCACTGGAGTGAGCCTCATGATCGTGTCCGCGCGCTTCGGCGGCGCTTCGTGAGCGCCTAGGGTTTTTGCACGAGAAGCGCCCGGTTGAGCGCTTCGCTGCTTCGTGAAAGACGGCGGATCGCGCCTCTTTCGTTCCTGTCTGTTCTGCCTGCTGTCTGCCCGTTACGTCATTCGAGCGGCCACGTTCTATGGCGCTACGCGTTGCCGTTCGGTGCTCTGTTCCTGTTCCTCCGACTTTCAGACCGTAGCCGTCGGCGTCTGAACGGCGCGCACCGCGTGCACTTCCGCATCGGATTCTTCCGGCGACTCCGCCGCGCCATTCGCATACGGATGCCGCGCATCCACCGGGAGCTGGTTGCAACGCTCCACGACGCCGCGCACGGCCACCATGTCGGTGAAATCAAGGCCGGTATCGACGCCTTGCGTCTCGAGATTCATCGCGAGCGTGACGAGATCGAGATTGCCGGTGCGCTCGCCGTTGCCGAAGAGACATCCTTCCACGCGATCCGCACCCGCCAGCAGCGCCAGTTCCGCCGCGGCCACGGCCGTGCCGCGGTCGTTATGCGGATGCACCGAGAGCACGATGCTGTCGCGGTACGCGAGGTTGCGGTCCATCCATTCGATCTGGTCGGCGAACACGTTGAGCGTCGCCGCTTCCACGCTCGCCGGCAGGTTGACGATCATCTTGTGATCCCGCGTCGGTCGCCACGTCTGCATGACAGCGTCGCACACCTCGCGCGCGAACGGCAATTCGGTAGTGTTGAAGGTTTCCGGCGAATACTGGAAGGTCCAGTGCGTATCGGGCCGCGCCTGCGCCTGTTCCTTGATCAGACGCGTGCCTTCCACCGCCAGTGCCTTGATTTCCTGCTTCGACTGGTTGAAAACGATGCGACGGAACGAACACTTCGATCGTCACGTCCTCGGGAATGCGCTTTTCCTCGATCAGCTTGCGAACGAAATCGAAATCCGTTTGCGAGGCCGACGGAAAACCGACCTCGATTTTCTTGAAACCGATCGCCACGAGCGTCTCGAAGAATTCGAGCTTCTGCGCGGCGTTCATCGGTTCGATGAGCACCTGGTTGCCGTCGCGCAGATCGGTGCTCATCCAGACTGGCGCCTGCGTGACCTGCGACTCGGCCATTTGCGGCCGGTCAGACGCACGGCGGAGAGGAGAGGAGCGGTATTTCTCAGCGGGATTGGACAGCATGTTGAGCCTCGTTCGTTGTGTCGTTTGCAAAAAGGTGTGGCATCGGGCGGATGGCGGGCTGCCACGGGTGCATGGCTCGCCAGCCGGTGGCTAGCGGCAACAACGAACGGGGGCGCGAACGAAGAACGTCATGGCGACGACGAAAACAAATGTGACTGATGTCCATGCAGCGTGCTGATGTCCATGCAGCGTGCATTTGACCCTCGTGTTTCGTCCGCGCGATAACGGACTAATGCAGACGACTACAGGTTGTGAAGAACTACGGTTGGATGAAACGGGAACTGCGAAACTGCTGGAGGACTGCGTCAGGCAACGAATGCTGCTGGGATGTTGCCGGCGAGCGGCGCTACGCCTTACTTACTTACGCTAGATGTAGCGACAGGGGCCGCGTTAGGCGGCCGGAGGTAATTCATTCGGAGGGTGTTCGCGGAGGTAATTCATTCGGAGGGTGTTCGGAATGGAACGCATGAATTCAGTTTAAGACAGCGGCGGACAGCGTGTCAACCCGGCAGGCATCGCGGCTGAGTTCGCGGCCATGTCCGCGTGCAAGTCATGCGCAGTGCTCGAAAGCCGCTTCAACGGACTGAACCGCGGCTCAAACCCCGGCTCAGAGCGCAACTCAGGCCGACGTCTTAACCACGCCTTAACCACGCGCGCGATCAACTCGACCTGCCGCTCGATCGCGCTCGGCACACGCACCTCGCCGCGCATCACGGTGCCGATCCACGCGGCTGTCGTCGCAGCGTCGCACGCTTCGGGAAGCGCCACTTCGGGCGCGTCCGGCGACGAGCGCTCATGCGCGAGCAGCGTCTCCGCCTGGCCGTCGGCCAGTCCACCTGCACCTGGCGGCACGTGTCCGCCACGGCTTCGCCCTCGGTGCCGCGCGCGAGCACAGCGCGCCGCCGATCGCCGCGTCCGGATGCGTGTTGAAAAGCTGCGTGAGACTGTCGCGATAAGGCGGATGCGTGTAGTTGACGAGCCGCAATCCCGCGGGCGCAAACGGCTGCAGGATTTTCACGAGTGTATGCGTGGAATTGCGTACGCCCATCCGTTGGCGTAGCGTCAGCAGATGCGCCAGCTTCGGCGCGAGCACGTCGATCGGCGCGAATGCGAGACGCCGCTCGGCGAGTCCGTCTTTGATGTCGGCGTGTGTACGCGCGTGTTCGATGTGCAGATGTGTGAAAATTTCCGTGCTGGTGACGCGGCCCGGATCTTCCGTCACGCCATGCACGAGCACCGGCACCAGATTCGGCTGCTTGCGCGCGCCGTTGTAGCTCGGAATCGATACGGGCCGGGAGGCGTCGTGCGGCACGTGAACCGGTTCGAACGACGCATGCGCGCCGGCCAGCATCGCGGCGAGTTCGTCGGCGGTTTCGCCTTTCACGCGGTAAGCGAGCAGCACGGCACCGAGCTCGAGTTCGGCGACGCGGCCGTCGAGCATGGCCGTGTAGAGCTCGCGCGTGTCGTCGGCGGTCAGCGCGCGGGCGCCGTTCGGACCGCGCCCGATTTCCTTGATGAAACGGGCGCAGGGGAAGGGAGTGGCGGTATCGGCGGAGTCGGTCATCGGGCAAAGTGGGGTGTGGCGCCGTGCTGCGATGAAGCGGCCGGCCACCGTATTCAAAGGATGCAGTTCAGCACAAGTATCGCATCTATGGCGCGTCGGCGAGACGTTGTGCGCGGGCTGCACGCGTCGCACCGTACTGACCCCGTATGCGGAGCTATACGCACGCTGCCTTTGTCGCGCGTTACACTCGATGCTTCGGTGCCGCGCTGGCGGCGCAAATCAAGAAAACGGAGAACGGGATGAGTTACGTATTCGCGCCTGCGCCGCAGAAGTCGGTGCCGGTTGTGAGGTCCAGTGAGCAGTTTCCGGTGCGTCGTATCTCTACTGCGTGGGCCGCAATTACGAAGCGCATGCGCGCGAGATGGGACACGATCCGGATCGCGAGCCGCCGTTCTTCTTCGCCAAACCGGCCGACGCCGTGCTGTAAGTCGCGCCCGGTGCAACGGGCGAGTTTCCGTATCCGACGCTGTCGAAAAACATCCACTTCGAAATGGAAATGGTCGCGGCCATCGGCCAAGGCGGCAAGAACATTTCGGCCGAAAGCGCGCTGGACCAAGTGTATGACTATGCGCTCGGTCTCGACATGACGCGCCGCGACATGCAGGCAGAAGCCAAAAAAACTGGGTCGTCCGTGGGACACCGCGAAAGGCTTCGACCACTCGGCGCCGCTCGGGCCCAGTGTCGTCAGTGGGACACGTCGGCAAGGGTGCGATCTGGCTCTCCGTAAACGGCGAGGAAAAGCAGCGCTCGGACGTCTCGCAACTGATCTGGTCGGTGGCCGAGACGATCGCGTATTTGTCGACGCTCTTCGAATTGCAGCCCGGCGACCTAATTTTCACGGGCACGCCTGAAGGTGTCGGTACGGTGTGCAGGGCGATCTGATGAAAGGTGGTGTCGACGGACTCGGCGAACTGAGCGTCCGCGTTGTCTGACGCGATGAGCGAGGACGGAGAATCCATGAGGCTTTACAGCTACTTCCGCAGTTCGGTGTCGTACCGCGTGTGCGTATCGCGCTGAACTGAAGAACCTGCCGTACGAATACGTGCCAACGCACCTCGTGCGTGACGGCGGCGAGCAGCTCAAGCCTGAATACCGCAAGGTCAATCTGGACGGGATCGTGCCGACGCTCGTCGACGGTCACGACGTGATGCCGCAGTCGCTCGCGATCATCGAATATCTTGAGGAGACGCACCCGGAGCCGCCGCTGTTGCCCAAGGTGCCAGTGGATCGCGCATATGTGCGTTCGGTAGCGTTGCAGGTGGCGTGGTGCGAGATTCATCCGCTGAACAATCTGCGTGTGCTGAATATCTGAAGCACACCCTGCGCGTGGATGACGACGCGAAAGACGCGTGGTATCGGCACTGGGTGGAAGCGGGCTTCGCGACGCTGGACGCGCATCTCGTTGGCGACGCCCGCACGGGCAAGCTCTGTTTCGGCGACACGCCGACGCTCGCGGATGCCTGCCTGATTCCGCAGGTGTTCAAAGCGCAGCGCTTCAAGGTCGACACCGCGAAGTTTTCGACCATTCAGCGCATTTACGACCACGCGATGCAGCTCGACGCGTTCGCCCGCGCTGCGCTGGGTGTGCAGCCCGATGTGGAATAATCTGCTGGTGTGACTGGACAAAAAAGGCGCTCCGAGTAGCGCCTTTTTTTGCAACCGAAGCATGCATGCGTGCTCAAGCCTGTTTAGCTGCCGAGCAATGCGTCCGCAAATTCTTCGGCGCTGAACGGCTGCAGATCTTCCACCTTTTCGCCCACGCCGATGAAATACACCGGAATCGGCCGCTGGCGTACGATGGCCGCGAGAATGCCGCCCTTCGCAGTGCCGTCGAGCTTGGTGACGATAAGGCCGGTGAGGCCGAGCGCGTCGTCGAACGCCTTGACCTGCGCGAGCGAGTTCTGGCCCGTGTTCACGTCGATCACGAGCAGCACTTCGTGCGGTGCGCCGTCCTGTGCCTTGCCGATTACGCGCTTGACCTTGCGCAACTCTTGCATCAGGTGAAGCTGCGTGGGCAAGCGGCCAGCCGTGTCCGCCATCATCACGTCGATCTTGCGAGCGCGCGCCGCGCCCACGGCGTCGAAAATCACGGCGGCCGGATCGCCGCTTTCCTGCGCGACCACGGTGACGTTGTTGCGCTGGCCCCAGATCGCGAGTTGCTCGCGCGCGGCGGCGCGGAACGTGTCTCCAGCGGCGAGCAGCACCGACTGGTTGAAGCTCTGCAGATGCTTGGCCAGCTTGCCGATGCTGGTGGTTTTGCCCGTACCGTTGACACCCGCGATCATCATGACGAGCGGTTTCGCGCGGCCGAGCATCAACGATTTTTCGAGTGGCTTGAGCAGATCGACCAGCAGCGAGCGCAGCGCGGTCTTGACCTGCAGCGGATCGGTGAGACGCTCGGCGCGCACTTTTTCGCGTAGCGCTTCGAGCAGGAATTCGGTGGCGTCGACGCCCGTATCCGACATCAGCAGAGCGGTTTCGAGTTCCTCATACAGGTCTTCGTCGATCTTCGTACCGACGAAAATACCGGTCAGGCTCGAACTCGTTTTCGACAGACCGCTCTTCAGACGGGTAAGCCACGAGCGCTTGGCGCTCGCGTCCTGCACGGGCGGTGGAATGATCTCGACGGTTTCGAGTTCCGGTTCGGTGAAATCCGGCTCGAACTCAGGTTCGAACTCCGGCTCCGGCTCGTTTGCCGAAGGTGCTGTGGGCACGATGGGTGATTCGTCGGCGAGGTCGGGCGTCAGTTCTTCTGACGCAGCTTGCGACTCGTCCGGCGCGTTTTCGGATTCTTTCGAACCCTTGAATCGTTTGAAAAAGCTGAACATGATCTGGCGTGGTGAGAAAGCGCGCCGATGCGCGCAGCCGGTTCGTACCGGCGGGAGCGGCAAGCACAGCGTTGCGATGCGGGATGCAAGGCGCTGGAAGCCCCGCATTTTATCAGGCGTGCCGCCGCGCGTCGTATCGGCCGAACGGCTAGGCTGGACGCCGCGCGCCCCTGTGGTAACGTGGGCGTTTCGGCCCCGTGCTTGCGCGCGTCAGCGTCGTGGGTGCCTCATTGTTCTATTGATATTGCATGCCTCGTTCCGCACCATCCCGCGCCTACGGCGCGTCGCCTAAAAGCGCCAAGCCGCACGCCATCCGCATTATTGGCGGCGATTGGAAGCGCATGCCATTGCCCGTTCTCGACCTCGACGGTCTGCGCCCCACGCCGGACCGCGTGCGCGAAACGCTGTTCAACTGGCTCGGCCAGCGGCTCGACGGTCAGCGCTGCCTCGATCTGTTCGCCGGCAGCGGCGCGTTGGGCTTCGAGGCGGCTTCGCGAGGCGCGGCACGCGTCCTGATGGTGGAGCGCAGCGCAAAGGCCGCCGCCCAGTTGCGCGCAAATCAGGAACGCCTGTCGGCGCGCACGATCGAAATTGCTGAAGCAGACGGTTTGCGGCTTGCCGCAAGCCTTGCGCCGGGATCGTTCGACGTCGTGTTCCTCGATCCGCCTTTCGGTGCCGATCTGCTCGACAAGGCGCTCACACTGGCCGTGCCGCTCATCGCCGCCGAAGGTTTCCTCTACGTGGAGTCCGGCGAGGCGCTGGAAATCGAGGGGAACGAAGCGCTGACAGGCTGGGAGATCGTGCGGCAAGGCAAAGCGGGCGCTGTCTACTTCCATTTGCTGCAGCGCGAAAATAAGGAATAGTGCGCGTTAAAAATAAGCGCCGGACGGTTCGTCGTTACGCGTGCGGTCGGTGCAGTAGGCGTCGCGTGGACGCTCCGACGCGCCCATTTGTCTGAAGAGAGGAGAATTCTCATGGTAGTCGCCGTGTACCCGGGCACCTTTGACCCGCTGACGCGCGGTCACGAAGACCTCGTTCGGCGCGCGTCGAGCATTTTCGACACGCTGGTGGTTGGTGTCGCCGACAGCCGTAACAAGAAGCCGTTCTTCACGCTGAAAGAGCGTCTCGACATCGCGCACGAAGTGCTCGGGCATTACCCGAATGTGCAGGCGATGAGCTTCAAAGGGCTATTGAAGGATTTCGTCCGCACGAACAACGCGCGAGTGATCGTGCGCGGTTTGCGGGCCGTGTCGGATTTCGAGTACGAGTTTCAGATGGCCGGTATGAACCGCTATCTGCTGCCGGATGTCGAGACCATGTTCATGACGCCGTCGGATCAATACCAGTTCATCTCGGGCACGATCGTGCGTGAAATCGCGCAATTGGGCGGCGATGTCAGCAAGTTCGTGTTCCCGTCGGTCGAAAAATGGCTGAAGGAGAAGGTTGCTGCGCTCGATCCGAACGGCGGCGCGTCGGCGGGCCAGCCGTAAGCGGCGTAAACTCTGTTGGTTTTGACGGATAGAAGTGGTCGCGGGAATTTGGACAGCCGGATCAGTGGAGCGGCCGGGGCCTGAGCCAGCGGATAATGCGGGCAGAGGAACCGGGGAATGACAAAGGGAACCAGACGCACGCACTCAGCGGGGTTC
>CALNWS010000079.1 GCA_940747215.1 uncultured Paraburkholderia sp.
GGTCGCATGATCAGCTGTTTCGGTTCGCTGATCACCCATTCCGGGAACGTGATCACCCATTTCGGCAAGATGCTCGCTCGCTTCGAAAACCGCTGATCAGCGATCACCTTCAACCGAAAGGACCCGTTTAATCGTCGCCGACAGCGGCCCGATCACGTCTCCATCCCCGCTTTCAGGTCCATCGTGAATTCGCACTCCAGCACCACATCCGCCCGCACATCCAGCCATACCGCGCCCCGCGCGCTGAACGGGCAGAACCTCGTGTGGCTTGGCGCGATCGTGCTGATCGGCATCAATCTGCGTCCGCTGCTGACGTCGATCAGTCCGCTGATGACCACGATCCGCGAAGCCACCGGCTTGAGCTTCTCGGGTGCGTCGCTGCTCACCAGTCTGCCGGTCGTCGCGATGGGCGTCGGCGCGTTCGGCGCGAGTGCATTGACGCGCACGTTCGGCGAAACGCGCAGCGTCGCGCTCGGTTTGCTCGCGATCGCGCTTGCCTGCGTGGCACGCTGAAGCGCGTCGAGCGGCGTGGCATTGCTCGCCACGGCGACACTCGCCGGCATCGGCGTCGCCGCGATCCAGGCGCTTACTGCCCGCCGTCATGAAGCAGAGCTTTCACGCGCGCGTGCCGCTCGCAATGGACGTGTTCTCAGCGTCGATCATGGGCGGCGGCCTCGGCGCGAGCTTGAGCCCGTGGGTCACGCGCCTGCTCGATTCGTGGCACGCTGGGCTCGCCGTGTTGGCGCTGCTCGCCTGCATCGCGCTAGCCTGCTGGTACGCGCTTGAATTCGTGACGGCGCGAAAGCGGCCGCCTCGCACGCTTCACATGCATCCCCGACGGTCAGCGCGAACGTGAACATGAACATAACGCGGACGGCGGCGCGCGACCGCTCTGGCGCACGCGACGCGCGAAGAAGCGCTCGCGCGGCTGAATCGCGCGCTGCACGGCTGCGAAGTGGTCGGCCCGCATACAAACGTCGAGTTCCTGCAACGTATCGTGACGAGCGAGCCGTTTGCGACGGGCGACCTCGACACAGGTTTCATCGAACGTCATCACGATGCGCTTTTCGCGCCCGCGAAAAAGCCGTTCAAGGAAGCGCTCGCGCTCGCATGCGCGGCCTTGCTCACGCGCGAAGGCGGCACCGCGCATGGCGCGTCGCCGTAGGATACGCTGTCGCACTGGCGTATGAATAGCGGCTATACGCAGACGCTCGGCTGGCGCGACGTTGAAAACGACAGCACGTTCACCGTGAATTTCGCGCGCGACGGCGCAATGCAAACGCTGGAACACGACGGCGTGCGCGAAGGCTTCACGTGGTCGAACGGCGCGGCGCAGCACGAATATCGCGCGACGATTGGCAATGCGCGCGTCACGGGCGCGGTGTTCGTCGACGGCGATACATTCAACGTCTTTGTGCTCGGCGAGGCGCTCGCGTTCGAGTGGCAGAATCTACTCGCGCATGCAGCGGATGCTGAAGGCGGCGAAGGCCGGCTGACCGCGCCGATGCCGGGCAAGGTGATCGCGGTGCTGGTGGAAGCGGGTGTGGTGGTGGAGAAGGGCACGCCGTTCATCGTGATAGAAGCGATGAAAATGGAGCACACGATCGGCGCGCCGGCAGCGGGCACGGTATCCGAAGTGCTGTACGCGGTCGGCGATCAGGTGGCCGACGGGGCGCAGCTTCTCGTACTCGATGTGAAGTAAATCCGGAGCGCGTAACCGCCGGCAGGCGAAGCGGTTTCAGACGAGGTGCGTGTAACCCGTGGCACGCGCTTCGTCTTCGAGTTAGCCGATGCGTTGATAATTTTCGAGCGTCAATGTGGAAAAGCCCTGCAAACGCAGGCACCGCGCGAGTTCCGGCTGCGCTTCCACCGTTTCGTTGAGCGCGTCGCGCAGCGCTTCGATCGTGGCTTGCGGCACGGTGTCCGCGGCGATCATCGGCAAGCCGGGCGACATCGCCGTCATGCCGATGAAGCGAACGCGGCGCGCGAGCTCCGGCAATTCGTCGCAAACAAACGCAAACGTCACGCAGTCGATCGCGGCCACGTCCGCATGATTGTCGGCCACGGCTCGCAACGAGCCGAGATGCGAGCCCGTGCGCATCACGCCGCTGAAGAAGCGGTCGCCGCGCGCAAACGGCACCACCGCATGACGGAACACATTCATGCCGCTATTCGAGTCGTCCTGATTGTAGGCGGGCGTGCCTCTGTACGACGCGAGCGTGTCGAAGCGCGAGTCGGCGCGCGTCACGATGACGCTCGAATAATGCGCGCCTTCGCAGCTGTGCGCGTCGAAACGCGGCGTGGCGATCAGTTGCACCTGTTCGTGCAGGCCGTGCATCAGCGGGTAGCCGCAGGTTTGCGACATCAGCACATTCGGACGACGCCAGAAGCCATGCAGCTCTTTATCGGGCTCGACGATGCGGCAGCCCGGTTTGACGCGGCGCAGGACGTCGCCGAGCCACACGCGCCATTGTTCGGCGAGCGCGGGCGTGACTTCGTACATCGGCAGTGCGGCGATCCAAGTCATGAACTCGATTCTGTCATACCTTAATGAGTCACCATCTGGAACTCGTCCAGACCGAGGCGCACCGCTTCCGTCGGCCGGAACGTCCATTTGCGTGCTGCAACGAGCAGAATTTCCAGTTGCGCATCTTCGAACGCGACGAGCAGATCGCGCTTGCGACGGCTCGCTCCACCACAGTAGGTCACGAGCGCGTCGGCGCTGACCTCGAAAATCTGCGCACGGTCGTCGCAATACACACGGAACGCGACCGTGGCGCACTCCGTCACACAGGGCCGGAACCCTTCATCCACATAGACCGACCGACATGACACTCTCCCGCTCGATGCTCAAGTCGTCAGGATGACAAGCCGTAAGCTTCCGGTATATGTGGGAACCGGCTCCCTTTTCCCCTCGTATTCGTCCGATTTGCGTCGGGACGTGCTGGCTAGACTCACGTCGGCGTCGATGCACTGCGCGCAAAAACATCAGGGGGAAACATGCGGATTCACATAGAGGCGGCACGGTGCATCGCGCTGGCCGTAGCGCTTTCGTTCGCGCTCAGCCTGCTTGGCTGCGCAATCGGCTGCCGGTAACGGCAGCGCTGTGTCATCGGGAAGAGATCGGATGCATCAGGACACGTTGAACGTGATCGCCGCCTATCACGCGCGGATGGCGTTGCGGGAGAAGGGTGCCCGCAAAGAGAGCAAGGGGGAACAGGCAGAAGCGCAAGCCGCCCGTAGCCGGTCCGCCCGACGCACCCAGCGCGCTCAATGCGCGCCTGCTCGAAGCCGGGCCGGAGGCGCGGCGCTTCATCCACATTCTCGCGCGCAGTCAGCGCACGCCGCAGATTCTCGAACTGGGCACGTCGTACGGCTATTCGACCGTCTGGCTCGCCGACGCTGCGCGCGCCGCAGGCGGCCGCGTCACGACGATGGAATTGCACGATGACCGCTCGGCCTACGCGCGCGACATGACGACGCGAGCGGGACTCGCGGACTACGTCGACTTCAGGGTCGGCAAAGCGGTCACGCTGATCGAGGACCTACTGGTCCGCTTCGATTTCGTGCTGATTGCGTTGTGGAAAGACCTGTACGTGCCGTGTCTCGACGCGGTGTATCCGAAGCTGAACGTGGGCGCGATCATCGTCGCCGACGACATGAGTCCCGGCACGGACGACGTCTTGCGCTACGCGCGCACCGTCCGCGCGAAGCCGCATATGGCGAGCCTGTGCGTGCCGGTGGGCGGCGGAATGGAGATGAGCCGGTATCGGTGAGTTAGCGCAGCGCTGCCATGCATGGACACGGTCGTCACTTCAGACGGAACACCGCGACCGCGTCACGCAGCACAGTGGCCTGATCGTCGAGCGAGGCTGCCGCTGCCGCCGCTTCTTCGACCAGCGCCGCATTCTGTTGCGAGACCTGATCCATCTGCGAGGCGGCGACGCAGACCTGTTCGATGCCGTCGCGCTGCTCGTCCGACGCGTGCGCGATTTCGCGCATGATCGTCGCGACACGCGTGATCGAATCGCTGATCTCGTGCATCGTTTCGCCCGCGACGTTGGCGAGTTACGCGCCCGACACCACACGTTCGACCGACGCGTCGATCAGCGTCTTGATCTCCTTGGCCGCCGTGCCGGCGCGCTGCGCGAGCGAGCGCACCTCGGAGGCGACCACGGCGAAGCCGCGCCCGTGGTCGCCCGCGCGCCGCTTCCACGGCGGCGTTGAGCGCGAGAATGTTAGTCTGGAAAGCGATGCCTTCGATCACGCCGGTGATCTCGCCGATCTTCTGCGAGCTGCGGTCGATTTCCGTCATCGTATCGACGACGTCGCTCATGACTCGCGAGCCGCGCGCACTCCCCGCTATGCGCGGATTCGGTGAGCGTCTGCACGGTGCGGGCGTTGTCCGCGTTCTGCCGGACCGTCGCTGTGAGCTGTTCCATGCTCGCCGCCGTTTGTTGCAAGGATGCGGCCTGTTCCTCGGTGCGTTGCGACAGATCGTTGTTGCCCGCTGTGATCTGCCGCGTGACCGCGGCGATCGATTCGGAACTGCGCGTGACCTGCCGTACCGTCCGTTCGAGGTCGCCCTGCATCTGTTCGAGTCCTTCGATGAGCTGCCCCATTTCGTTGCGCGTGCGGACCTGGAGCGCGACGATCAGGTCGCCTTGCGCGATGCGCTGCAGCGCTGCGAGCAGGCTCGCGAGCGGCACCGCGATCGAACGGCGCAATCTATACGCGCAGCCCACGCAGACGATCAGGCCGAAGGCGATCAACAGCATGCCCGCCGTTCGCAACCGAGCATTGAAACCCTAGGCGGCGGCGAACGATTCCTTGCCGTGTTCGCTTTGCCAATGATCGAGCGCGTCGCTGGTGTTGGAGAGCACGAGTGAGAGCGGCGACATGGTTTTCGTCGCGATGCGGTCCGCCGAGTCGCGGTCGCCCTGTTTCAGCGCGTTGCCGAGCGGCACGATGCCGCGCTGGATGAATGCCGAACGCGTCGCGTCCACGCGGTCTGCGAGCACCTGTTCTTCGGCCGCATGTTCGATGTCGCGATAGATGCGCCACGCGCGCGATCTCCAGTTCGAGGTTCGCGCGCCCCACGGCAATCGACCCCGCGAGCTGGTTCGAATACCCGTAGTCGAGCGCGTCGTTCGAGCGCTTCATGCCGAGTTGGCCGAGCAGACCGACCGCGACAATCGAGAGACCGAGCACGGCCATCGTGGCCCAAAGCCTGCCGGAGATGGAAAGGCGAGAGGAAAGACGAGACAGCATGTTGCCCACGATTGTTCTGTTGTTATGGTTGTGGGTTGTGTGCTATACGAGGCTAGTGATGCCTCCACGCCGTAAGTCTGTTCGTTCATCGCGACGTCCAGCGCGGCCTTGGCGCCTTCCACGCGGAATTCGCCCAGCAACGCCACGCCGTTCTTGACCGCCGTCACCTCGGCGAGAATCGACACGGCGATTTCCGGCGGCGTGCGGCTGCCGACATACACGCCTACGGGTCCGCGCAGACGCGCCACTTTGTCCTTGCGCAGATCGAAATGCGTTTCGAGGCGCTCGCGACGTGCGGCATTGTTGCGGCGCGAACCGAGCGCGCCGACATAGAACGCTGGCGTTCTGACCGCTTCCATCAATGCGAGGTCGTCGAGCTTCGGGTCGTGCGTGAGCGCGATCACGGCGCAGCGCTCGCCGAGTTTCATATCGAGCACTGTGTCATCTGGCATCGTACGCACGAGCGTCGTGCCGGGCACGTGCCACACTAATCCGTATATTCCTCGTGTGGATCGCACACAGTGACCTGATAGTCGAGTCCGAGCGCGATCAGGCAGAGATATTTCGAGAGCTGGCCCGCGCCGATCACGAGCATCCGGTAACGCGGGCCGTGAACGGTCAGCAGTGTGCGGCCGTTGAAGTCCACGCCGTCGGTCGAATGCGCGGCTACGAGTTTCGCCGCGCCGCTTTTCATGTCGAGCGAACGCGCGACGAGTTGCCCCGTCATCACGCACCAGCACAGATCGTCGATGCCGCTCGCGCGCGTGAGCGGCTCGAGCACGAGCTCGATCGTGCCACTGCACGGCAGGCCGAAGCGGTGTGCTTCGTCGGCGGAGATGCCGTATTTGAGGACTTCGGGGCACGTCTGTTCGATGCCTTGGCGGCGCACGCGATCGATCGTCCTCGATGCAGCCCGCTCGACACCGAACCCGCCACCGTGCCCTCCTCGCAGACGGCGAGCATCGCGCCTTCGGGCCGCGGCGACGAACCCCACGTCCTCACGACGGTCACGAGCAGCACGCGCCGGCCACTATCGATCCAGCGCTCGCACGCCTTCAGTACTTCGAGATTGACGCTATCTATGGATTCAGGAAGGCCGATCAGCAGGATGATGCCCGCCACCACGGTGCCCGCGCCGCCCATGTAGAAGACCGAACGCCAGCCGTAGGCCGGAATGATCTCCGCCGCGAGCAGGCCGCCGCCGGACGAGCCCGCGGTGTAGCCGAGATAGAGCAGGGTGATGATGAGCCCGCGCTTGCCCGAACGCGCGTAGTCCGTGATCAGCGAAACCGCCATCGGCATGCCGCCGCCAATGCCAAGCGCCGCGCAAAAGCGCAGCACCGACAGTTCGACGAGGTTGTGCGCGAACGGCACGGCGAACGTGAAGATGCCGAACAGCGCGGTGGCGAACAGGATCGAGCGGCGCCGGCCGATGCGGTCGGCGAGCATCGCGAACACCACCGAACCCGCCATCCAGCCGACGATGCTGATGTTGAACACGGGCGTCATCAGCGTCCGGTTGATACCCCATTCCCTGATAATGCCAGGGGCGGCGTAATTCAAAGCCTGATTGTCGAAGCCGTCCGCCAGCATGACGAGCGCGCACAGAATGAAGAGGCTCACAGTGAACCAGCTTCGCTCCTGCGTCTCGATGACGTGGGCTATATCGACGGTGTTGTTTTGGGTCATGGCTGTCTCCGGATGCCTCTGCTCCACGGGCTGATGACTGTCGGCGTGCGCGTATGCGTGTGCGCTTATTCGCCGTGACCACCCGAAGCTTCGCGCACCGGCGTTTCCGGCTTCACGCCGCCGCGCCGGTTGGCCCACGTGCGTTCACCCGTTTCGCGCCAGCCGCCGGATGTCGCCGCTTCCGCGTACTCGTCCCAGCGCTTGTCCCAGTCGCCGAGGTGGTAGCCGTGCCACGGCGGCTGAGGCGTGAGGCCCGGCAGATTCAGCTCTTCCCGGATCTTGCGTGCCGCGCTCATGTATTCCTCTCGAACGTGCGTTTTCGCGGCGACGACGACAAGGCCGCGAACATGTACAAGGACGTTCAGCCGTTGACGCCCGAAGACGTCGCCGAGTCGATCTACTGGATCACCACGCGGCCGGCGCACGTGAATATCAACGCCATCGAACTGATGCCCGTGACCCAGACGTTCGCCGGCCTAGCCGTTCATCGCGGGTAAAATTGCCGCTCACGCCCGCCACACGAAGCGCACATCTTGATACAGACCTCGCGGTGTGCGTTCCGGTAAAATGCGCCGCATGAATATGTCGACCCGCCAGCCCGGCATGGAAAACGGCTTCACGTGGCCTATTCGCGTGTACTACGAAGATACCGACGCCGGCGGCATCGTTTTTTACGCGAACTACCTGAAATTCTTCGAACGTGCGCGCACCGAATGGCTGCGCGCGTGCGGTGTCGACCAGAACAGGCTCGCCGAAGAAACCGGTGCGATTTTCATCGTGCGCAGTACCGCGGTCGATTATCGGGCGCCCGCCCGGCTTGACGACATCGTAAAAGTCGTCAGCCGGATCGAACGTCTCGGACGCGCCTCGGTCGACTTCGCACAGGAAGCCTGGCAGCGATTCCACCGCCAGTGCTCGCCACACTGCGCCGCGGACCGGGCGGCGAAAACGGTGACCTGTCAACGAACAACGCCTGAACCCCGTTGTTACGGGGCTAGTGAACTCGTATCGATCAAGCAACACAAAAGCATAGTTTGGTTTAAGTGTCGCCGACGCTTCCATTTTGCCGACGGCAAGCTTCGAACGACCCAACAGCCGGACGCCCGCTTCCGGGACGTTAAAACGAATATTTATGAACACTACACAAGATCTGTCGATCGTTTCTCTCGTACTCAATGCGAGTCTGTTGGCGCAGGCAGTCATGGCGCTCCTGCTGTTGTTGTCGCTGTTGTCTTGGACCTTCATTTTCCGCAAATGGTTTGCGATCCGCCGCGCCCGCGCGCAAACTGAACGCTTCGAACGCGATTTCTGGTCGGGCGGCGACCTGCAGGTGCTCTATCAGAGCGTCGCGAACAATCGCTACACAATCGGCGCGCTCGAACGCATTTTCGAATCGGGTATGCGCGAATTTCTGAAAAGCAAAGAGAAGCGTCTGAACGATCCCGGCGCGATTCTCGACGGTGCACGCCGCGCCATGCGCGCCGCGTTCCAGCGCGAAATGGACGTGCTCGAAGCCAATCTCGCGTTTCTCGCATCGGTCGGTTCGGTCAGCCCTTATATCGGTCTGTTCGGCACGGTGTGGGGGATCATGAATGCGTTTCGCGGTCTCGCGAACGTGCAGCAGGCAACGCTCGCGAACGTCACGCCCGGCATTGCCGAAGCGCTGACCGCAACCGCGATCGGCCTGTTCGCGGCAATCCCTGCCGTGGTTGCGTACAACCGCTACGCGCACGACATCGACCGCCTCGCGATCCGCTTCGAGACCTTCATCGAAGAGTTCTCAAATATTCTCCAGCGCCAGGCTCAGTAAGGAGTTCACGATGCTAGGCTCTCGTTCCTCCAGCATGCGCGGCGGCCGTTCACGTCGCGCGATGGCTGACATCAACGTCGTGCCATATATCGACGTGATGCTCGTGCTGCTCGTCATTTTCATGGTGACGGTGCCGCTCGTTGCGCCGTCTATCGTCAATCTGCCTACCGTCGGCGGCGCCGCGCCGCAACAGCAAACGCCGCCCGTCATCGTGAACATTTGCGCGGACGGTAACATGAGCGTCAAGTACAAGGACGACTCCGGCGCACAGCAGCAGGAAAACATGATGAAGGCGGATCTGAACGGTTTCATCGCGGACCGCGCGCAATCGCATCCGGATCAACCTGTCGTGATCGCCGCCGACGAAACTGTGAAGTACGAAGCCGTCATGAATGTGATGTCGGAGCTGAAGGCTTGTGGCGTCAAACGCGTTGGACTGCTCGTCAAATCGCAATGATCCGCAAGAATTCCGAATATCCGCTCCAGCCTCCGCGTGAACGCGGTACCGGGCGAGCCTTTGCGTTCGCACTGGTGATGCACGCGCTGCTCGGATTTTTCCTGTATCACGGTATTCAGTGGCAAAACGGCACGCCGGAAGGCGCGGAAGCCGAGCTGTGGACCGAGGTGCCGGACTCTGCCATCCCGAGGCCGCCGCCCGCGCCGCCGGTGCCGGTCGCCCCTGCCCCGCCGGTCCCCGACGAGCAGGCCGACATTACGCTGCAGGAAAAGAAACGTCAGCAGCAGGAAGTGGCTCGCCAGGCGCAGTTGCTCGAACAGCAGCGTCAGCAGAAGCTGCAAGCCCAGCAGGAGGCCAAAGCGAAACGTCAGCAGCAACTGGCCGCCGAACAGGCGGCGCAGCTCGCCGCGCAGAAAGCCGCGGCGGCGAAGCAGAAGCAGTTGCAGCAACAGGCTAAAAAGCTCCAGCAGCAACTCGCCGACCAGCAGAAGCAGCAGGAACTGAAGGAACAACAGGAAGATCAGCAGAAGCAGGCTCAGGCCGAAGTGCAGAAGGCCGCGAAGGCGAAGGCTCAGGCCGACGCTGCCGCGCAAGCCAAGAAGGTCGATGCGGAACGGCGTGCGCGTCTTGCACAGATGATGCAGGGCTCGGCCGGCGGCACGGGTTCGACCGACGGTCTCGGCAAGAGCGGCACGGGCACGGGTTCGGGCGGCAATGCAACGTCGCTAGGCTATTCGGACAAGGTGCGCCGTGCGGTGCGTCCGAATATCTCGTGGGGCGGTGAAACCAGCGGCCTCGAGACCGTGGTTTCGGTGCGCTGTTCGCCGACCGGCACGCTGCTGGGTGCATCGATTTCGCGCAGCAGCGGCAACGCTGCATGGGACGACGCTGCATTGCGCGCGGTCCAGCGTACCGATCCGATGCCTCAGGATATCAACGGCAAGACTCCGACCAGCTTCCTGATTACGTTGCGGCCGGCAAGTTGATTTCAGCAGTTTGACAGTCCGTTGACAGCGGACTTGGCGCCCCGCCCCGCGTGGCGCGCTCGGGAACGAATTAGTTGTTTTTGGGTCTG
Source organism: uncultured Paraburkholderia sp. (assembly GCA_940747215.1). Classification (GTDB taxonomy): domain Bacteria; phylum Pseudomonadota; class Gammaproteobacteria; order Burkholderiales; family Burkholderiaceae; genus Paraburkholderia. Next base: position 10,303 of record CALNWS010000079.1, read on the forward strand.
TCATGCTGTCATGAAGCGTTAGTAAAACCGTTTTTGGGAATCCATACAGCATGAGTTTGATGACCAAGCTAGGCCTGCGGACACTTGTAGCGTCGTGCCTGATCGCCGTCGGCGGCGCCGCCAACGCACAACTCAACGTCCTCGTGACGGGCGTCGGGTCCACCCAGTTTCCGATTGCCACGGCGAATTTCGCCAACGAAGCGAATTCGCCGCAACAGGTCAGCACGATCGTGCGTCAGGATCTGCAGCGCAGCGGCAAGTTCACCAATGTCGACACGGGCAGCACGCCGGTTTCCGAAACGGATTCCGTCGACCTCGGCAGCTGGAAGGCTAAGGGTGCGAATGCATTCGTGTCGGGTAGCGTGAACCGTCTGCCGAACGGCCAGTACGAAGTGCGTTTCAAACTATACGACACCGTGAAAGGCGAGAGCCTCGGCGGCCTCGTGCTGGTCAGTCCCGAAAGCGGTCTGCGCATGAGCGCGCACAAGGTCGCGGATTACATCTACGCCAAGCTGATGGGCGGCCGCGGCGTGTTTGCTACGCGCCTGTCGTACGTCATCAGGACAGGTGGCCATTATCAGTTGCAGATTTCCGATTCGGACGGCCAGGACGCGCACATCGCGCTGTCGAGCCCCGAGCCGATCATCTCGCCGGCATGGTCGCCTGACGGCACGAAAGTCGCTTACGTTTCATTCGAGAATAAGAAGCCCATCGTCTACATCCACGATCTGCCTACGGGCCGCCGCATCGTGGTGTCCGACCAGAAAGGCAACAACAGTGCGCCGGCGTGGTCGCCGGACGGTCGCACGCTCGCGGTCGCGCTCTCGCGCACCGGCAACACGCAGATTTTCGCCCTCAATGCCGACGGCAGCGGTCTGCGTCGTCTCACGCAAGGCATTTCGATCGACACCGAACCGTGCTTCTCGCCCGACGGCCAGTCGATCTATTTCACGAGCGACCGTGGCGGCCAGCCGCAGATCTACAAGATGTCGGCCCAAGGCGAAAGCGCCGGCACCGCACAACGCGTCACGTTTACCGGCAGCTACAACACGAGTCCGCGCGTCAGCCCGGACGGCAAACAGCTTGCGTATATCTCGCGCGTCGGCGGCGGGTTCAAGCTGTATATCCAGGACCTGCAAGGCAATACTGCCACGGGCCTGACGGACACGACACATGACGAATCGCCGAGCTTCGCGGCGAACGGTCAGTACATTCTTTACGCCACTCAGGTGAACGGCCGTGGCATGTTGGCCGCAGTATCGATCGACGGTCGCACTCGGCAGGTCCTGTCCGTTCAGGGGGGCAGCGTACGCGAGCCGTCCTGGGGCCCGTTTATGCAATAACGTTGATGCAATAACACAAGGAGAGTCACAAAATGAGGTCTAAATTCCGTATCGCTTTTGCCGTCCTGATGGTCGGCACTCTGGCTGCATGTCACTCGGGCGTCAAGCTCGACGAAAACGCTAACAAGGGCGGTGCAGTCGCAACGCAACCGAACCCGAACGACGTCGCGCAAGTGAACGTCGACCCGCTGAACGACCCGAACAGCCCGCTCGCAAAGCGCAGCATCTACTTCGACTTCGACAGCTACTCGGTCAAGGACGACTACCAGTCGCTGCTGCAACAACACGCGCAATACCTGAAGATCCATCCGCAACGCCACGTCCTGATCCAGGGCAACACCGACGAGCGCGGCACGAGCGAGTACAACCTAGCACTGGGCCAGAAGCGTGCTGAAGCCGTGCGCCGTTCGCTGTCGCTGATGGGCGTGCCCGACTCGGAAATGGAAGCCGTGAGCCTCGGCAAGGAAAAGCCGCAAGCTACGGGTCATGACGAATCGTCGTGGGCACAGAACCGCCGCGCCGACCTCGTGTACCAACAGTAAGTATTAACGGGTGATGAGCCGAATGACGCATCGTTTCTCTTGGCTGCGGTTTGCCGCAGCGGCCTGCGTCGCGGGCACGGCCTTCGCGGCCGTGCCCGCACATGCGGGCATGTTCGACGACGACCAAGCCCGTCAGGCCATTCTCGATCTTCGTTCGAAGACCGACAGCCTGTCGAGTCAGTTGTCGGCTGCGCAGCGCACGATCCTCGATCAGTCCAACCGTCTCGACCAGCTCAACCAGCAGGTCGCGACGTTGCGCGGGCAGAACGAGGACATGGCTAACCAGCTCTCCACGCTGCAAAAACAGCAGAAGGACTACTACACCGATCTGGACACGCGGCTGAAGAAATTCGAACCGCAGCAACAGACGGTGGACGGTGTCAAGGGTGAAGTACAGCCGGGTGAAACCGATACGTTCAATGCGGCTTCACAGCAATTCCGTAGCGGCGACTTCAAGAATGCAGCGGCATCCTTCCGCTCGTTCATCTCCAAGTATCCGACCAGCCCTTATCAGCCAACTGCGCAGTACTGGCTCGGCAATGCGCTGTATGCGTTGCGCGACTACAAGGGTTCGACGGCTACCTGGCAAGGAATCGTGAGCAAGTATCCGCAGCATCCGCGAGCGCCGGAGGCATTGCTGGCCATCGCCAACAATCAGCTCGAACAAGGTCAGAAGGCTGCGGCCAAGAAGACCTTCGAGCAGATCACTGCGCAGTACAGCGGCTCGAACGTTGCGCAGACCACGCAAAGCAAGCTGTCGCAGATCAAGTAATGCAGTTCAGGTAGGCGCAGGTGTTGTAACGCGCAGTGTCCGAAGTCATAGTCACGCGTGCCCCTCGCAGAAGAGCCCGGGTAGCGATACTCGGGCTCTTCACTCTATGTGAAGTGTCGATCACGCGATCGACCACAATGAGTTGACACCTACCAGGTCGATCGATATAATTTTAGCTCTATCTTGGGTCGTTAGCTCAGCTGGTAGAGCAGCGGACTTTTAATCCGTTGGTCACAGGTTCGAATCCCGTACGGCCTACCAAAGATATGAAGGGCTCAGGGCAAGCTGGGCCCTTTTCTTTTGGCTTTCCAGTTTTGCGTTTCGTCTCCACTCCCCTCTAAAACGTTGTGCACGTGCTCCCGCGCAATCGTCTTCAGCACCACATTCTTCGCGTGCGCTAGCCAACCAAATATCCTGCGACATCGTTCGGCATCCCACAGACCGTCGGATCGGCACGCTCGCATGATCATCGGCTCGTGACGCCAAGAAAACGTCACTCATAAAACCAGAAACACCAAAAACCAAAAACCAAAAACCAAAAACACCAAGAGACCGAGACCGGTTGTGAGGCGAAGACCTTGCCCCAACATGCCCAAGGGGCCACCCATGAGAAAAGATAATCTGGGTAGTGAGCTGTGCGTTGTCATTCGGCACAGTGCACGAGATCGCGCAAGCGCAGACGATTTACCTGAAAGGCAGCACGCAGGAGCTTGGCGCAGGCGCCGCAATAGGCGTGACGTCGTGGTTTGGTCTGCATGCCGATTTCAATGCCATCAACCTCTCCCACAACTTCACGGTGGGCAGCAATCGCTACGAAGACGGCATACGTCTGCGTCAAGGCGGCATTTACGGCGACCTGTTCCCGTGGTCGAGCAACGGTTTTCGTCTGACGGCCAGCCTGCGTTTTACGGACGACGAAGTAACCGGCAACTCTGTCCCAACCAACGGCACCTACACGTTCAAGGGCAAAACAACACCCGCGTTTCCCGGCGAATACGCAACGGCGACGGTGAAATATCCGACTGTCATGCTCTATCTCGGCGTCGGTTATGGATTCCGTCCGGCTGCGAAGGGCTTCGATCTGATTGCCGAACTTGGCGTTGCGTACGGTGTGCCGCGCTCATCGTACACGCTGTCGCCGGCGCTTGCGAAAGCTGCGGGACCGGCCATGGCGCAGGACATCGCATCGGACCGGATTGCAGCAACTCAGGGATAAGGCCTCACCCTATCGCTGGTATCCGACGTTGCAGGTCGGCGTTTCGTACCACTTCTGAACGCGCGTCAGAGGCGACGAAAATTCGGCACACATTCAGCGAACGATGCGACTCGACATGGAATCAGCGCGCCACGCCGAGCCGCATCGTTCGCTCGCCAAAACATCGTCGCGAGCAATTTATATCATAATCGCATATAATCTTTGTTTCGCCGCTGACCCGCGCTGCTCGGTATCGCATTCACGGGCACGCTCACGCACTTCCTGCTCGGCTCGGGCGGCAACATTCCCATGCTGGTCGCGCCAATGGCGCGTCCGCCGTGCTGCTGTTCGCCGTACCGGCAAGTCCGCTTGCGCAGCCGTGGTCGATCATGGGTGCGGATTCCAGTTGAACGTGATCAGGGGTTCCGGTTGAACGTGACCGGTCTTTATAGTCAACCATAATAACAAAAAATAGTTGACCCTTCATGGGAGGGCAGTGATGGCGGATATTTGCTTCGCGCCTAAACTGCCCGAGGCTCGATAATGTACGGCCGTCCGCCCGCTTCGCGGATCGCCGTGACGAGATGTTCGGTGCCGCCGGGCCCGTCGTCCGCTTTGCCGTCACACACGCAGATGCATTCGAGCTTGTCGGCGCCGAAACTCAGTGCACGTTTGAGCATGCGCAGGTTGTTGCGCTCATAAAGCGATTCCGGAGACGCAAGAGCGTCCGTGGTCGCCGAAGACATGACATCGAGCGAAGCACGGTGGCACACGTCGTCGAAACGTTGCCGCCATCCGGCGCCGCCGGTTTCAACCGACATCGCGAGAAATTCGGCGACGTCGAACGGCAGGTAGATTTCGAGCGCCACGTTCAGCGCAAACATCTGCTCCGCGAAGATGAGGTCTGTGCCGCATGCACCGCCGCAACAAATGGCGAGATCGCCAGGACCGGCCTCAAGGTCCGTCACGCGCGCCGATCGCGGCCGTTACTGCACGCTCTTTTGACGCCGGAAAGCGAGACGGTTCGCGGTCCGGTCGATCACGTGCCCGTCCCATAGGAAAACCTTGCGCGGGGCGGATGGTGCGGCGAATGCAGCAGATACGGTGGGTGCGGCGTTCACGAATGCGATCCTTGCTTCGACGGCGGGCCGGCGTTTTGCGTTGCCTGTGGATCACAGTATAGGTGGTCTAGTAGTCCCATTCGGGTTCGTCGCAGGCGGGCAGCACGTCGAGCATTTTTGTTGTCAACGCATCGTTCGCGGCGAACGTGCATTGCGTCATCGGCATGAACCATTCGATGTAGCGCAGTAACTGGCGGCGCGTCGAGAAGACGTGAAACGAAGCGGAGCCTGTCAGCGAAACAATCTTTCGTACGAATTGAATGGGCTTGTCGCTGCTGCTCTCGACAACATGCGGTTGCGGTAGTCCTTCGACAAATGGCGCGATCAAATACAGTTCGGCGAGATTCGCGCGTGCCCATGCGCGGTCGTCGCGCGTGCCGTATTCGGCATCGTTCAGCGACTGCACGCAGGCGGCAAGCCAGAGCGCGGCGATGTCCTGTTCGGGACGATCGAGCGGTTTCGGCAATTGACCGAGACACTGCAGAAGCAATGTTAGCGAAAGAAACTGCACGAGTTCCCACGGCACGCTTCATCAGATACGCATAGTATGTCCCGGGCCGATTCCAGTTTGCGTAGCACCTGAATCGATGCGGGCACGCGCACGTCGAGTTTGCCGCCGCCTTTCAGGTAGGTAATACAGCATCTGCGCTTCGCGCCTATCAGCCGCTTTTTCGCGGCGGCCACCTGCTCGAGTACCTTTTCCAAGGTGGCGCGTTGCGCGTCTTCTGCGCGCTTATGCGATGTCGGAGCCTCCGCTTTTTTGCGGGAGCAGAAAAAGCCATCATCACGCGATCCGACATACAGGTCGCCGTTTTGATGCTGCGCATCTATTGCTGCAAGCAGGCGTTGGCGAGTTCGTCATCGAAATCCGGCGGCAGCGAGGCATAGGTGACGATGCTCGCCCAATCGTGCGTATCCTTGAAAAAAGAATGCAGACGTCAGCGCAATCCGACCAGCAGTTTGCGCGGATCTTCGCTCCAAAGGAGGCCGTCGTACAGATCCTTCACGAGCATCACCGAGCCGCCGAACGACAACGGATACTGACTCGCGACCACGAACGGAATGCCGGCCTCGTGAAGCGCGTGCCCGATGCTCGCGCCGACGCCGGACACCGGACACCGTGCCTACGTTGCCGCCATTGCAGCTTGCCAGTGTGACCACGGCGAGACGCGTGAACTGTCCGGCTTGGTTTTCGCGCGGCGTGCGCAGGATTGTTGCAAGCCGCTCGCTGGAAACGGCTTCGTAGCCCGAAGGATCGCTTCCGGAATGCAGCGCGAGGCCGAAGCGCTGATCGTAGGGCGACGCGATCTCCACGCCGTGCACGAGAATATGGACGTGCGTATAGTCGTTCGCCGCGCACGCCGCTTCGAGACTTTCTGCCGTTGCATCGGGCAGTACGGACAACTGTTCGCCGATGACTTTCAGCCGCTTGTCGTCATCGAAGTCGTTCATCAATACGAGCCACGGTGTGAGTGCTTCGCGCAGCGCGAGCAGATGCGCTTGCGCCGGCACTTCTTCGAAACCGGCCGGTGACGCGAAGGCGAAAAGAATGCGCGGCTTCGCATGCCAGCGAATGAATTGCGACGGAAAGCGCCGCGTTTCGCGCGTAATACAGACCGGCAAGCGCGTTTGCAGCACGAGCGGCTGTCCCGCGCCCGGAAAGCCGTTGGCGAAGTGGCGAGTTCGAAGGGCAGCAGTGCGAGTTCGGACGCCGTGACCACGAGTCGCAAATGCGTGACCTGTTCGGCTGCGCACGTATCTTCTATGCCCGCGCCCGTGCCTTGCCGGTTCAGATCCGCGGTGAGGCCGGGAATCTCGCCGAGCAGTTTGCCGATCACGTTAGCCGTGTCGATCACCTGAAATTCGCGCGGCTCGGGTCCGAGCCGATAGCTGAACGCGCGTAGGCGGTACAGCATCTGATTGTGCTCGAACGGCACATGAAACGTGAGAGTGCCGTGGTTCTCGCACAGCGCGATATATTCCGTGAGCGGCGAGAGCAACTGGTTATGCGGCGGCCCGTGACGCAACAACTCGAGTGTGATTCTGCGCATCACCGTACCTCCATCAAACTCGCGGGCATATCCGACGCCAGCACGAAACCGTTTCCGTCGGCTTTCACGTGACGAAGCTCGACCTTCGTTCGCGCGCCCGCGTCGCACCAGATCGCAACAACGGTGCATGTTTTCGTGACGAGGCCGGGAAGCGCGTCGAGCTTTTCCATCGTGCCGCCCTTGAGTGTCTGGAACATCTGAGCAAAACGCGCGGCATCGCCGCGCAGTTCCGGCGTGATCTGAATGAGCCGGGCCCACGTGCCGCTATTCATTCAGATAGCAGCCCGTGCCGTTTTCGCGTTGCATCGCGCCGAGATGCGTGTGTCCGGCCACGATCACGTCGACGGCCGGTGACACTTCCTTGTAGAGTTGCACGGCGGTGTCGTCGCGATCGTGAATGTCGAAGCTGCGGTCGTGATCGAGTTTCTCGAGCGCCTCACGCAGCACCTCGCTCGTTGGCTCATTGCGATACCACTTCGCGATTGCGCCAAATGTATCGAGCTGGTTGCCGCTTGCGTCCCGCACGAGATCGAGCGGTGCGACACCCGCGTTGGACTGCGCGTCGGCGGTGAGCAGCATCGCTCGCGTGCGCGTCTGAATGGCGGCGCGCGCAGCGGCGGAGTCTATCAACGTTGCCGATGACGACGATGCCGTCGTGGGCTCCGTTTCGAGTTCGATGCCGAGCATACCTTCGGGTTTCCTGACGCCCGCCCACGCGTGCGCCATGCCGACGCTGGCCAGCTTTCTCGCGTGATCGAAATCCGTGACCACTTGTGGCGCGCACGCGGCGAGCGTCGGCATGACCGCTTCTCCTTCGGGCTTCAGCAGATCGATAAACGGATAGTCGCGCTTCACTCGATTCATCACGTCGATCACCATGCGCGAACCGGCATTCGGAATCCACGGGTCGAATGTGCGGCCGAGTTGCGCATCGCAGCCGATCTGGCGGATGCGCTCGAAATCGGCGGGGTTCCAGCGGTTCACTTCGTTGCCGTGCAGACACAGCACGGATTTGCCGCCGGCGGAACATAGCACGCCGCTGCCGTCGAAAACGAGGTGCAAGCGTGCATGCGCAGCAGGGTCCGCATCGTTACCACCGGTAAGGATTTGCGCGAGCCGCGCGCGCATCCACGGCAGCGCGAGTTCGAGATCGTGGTTGCCGAGATTGACGATCAGCCTGCGCCGCTCCTTGCCGAGAAAATAGAGGAACGCATCGAATATCGCTTTGAACGTGGGTTCGTGCAGCGCAATGCGATCGAGCTTGTCCGCCGAACCATAGGTATCGAAGTAAGCGGCCGGTTCTTCCGCCAGGAAATCGATGAAATCGTTGTTGATGACGAGCGCCATTTCGTCGTCGGGATCGGTGTCCGCGAGATGACGGATCAGCCACGCAAGTTCGTTAGTCGAGCCGAATATCTGAAACTCCGTCGCGCCACCAAGGTGAAGATCGGAGATGACATAGAGCCTGTCGACGCAATGAATCGCCTGCACAACGGTCTCCTCGATGCATGAAACGCGGGCTGGCCGGATGATGTTTTGAACGCGGATGTGTATAAGACGGTGCGGGATTTCGGTGATGGTGATCAGGCCGTTTTGGCGACCGTGATCAGTTTGGAAGGTGGCGTTGCGCGGGCAATGGATTATATGGTGAAGGTGATCATGATCAGGATGCGGAGGACTGCTTGG
>CALNWS010000080.1 GCA_940747215.1 uncultured Paraburkholderia sp.
ATCGCCCGGCGTCGTACCAAAAAGCTTGCTCGGCAAAGGACTGACCTATCTGCGCACGCAGTGGCCGAAGCTGATCCGCTTCACTACCACACCTCACGCGCTCCGCTACCTTACTCTGGGGAACGTCATTCGTGGATCGCATACGTTTGTTCTTATGAAGAGCGGCGGATATTTTTCTGATCCGACTTTTGACGCGGGTTTCACGGCTCTTTGCCCTATCCACCGCCCAGCAAGCGTCTCGGCTATCGGCCAAAGGTGAGGGATTTTGTGCAGATCGGGTCGATCCATCTGGCCTGCGCTGATGTGACTGCACATTAGCCCTCACCTTTGCACGCCGTCGTCCGACTTATGAAGCCGGAATGTAAGTTTCATGGAGGTTTTTGCATTTCTGCCGCTGTGCCTAGGGCTTGAGCGCGTCTATATATTTCTGTATTTCTGGTGATCGATTGGCTGTTGCCGTACAAAGTCTCTCACCTCGAGATTTGATCCACTGCTCGTATTTTCCGAAAGGTGAGAGATTTTGTGCCTCGCCTGAGCAGAGCCTTGATCGCGCCTAGGTCTACCTAATGTCGAAAAAACATCGGCTTAGCGCAGATTTCTCAGAAAGTGGACGACAACATAAGGCCGTTTCCGTACTTTTCCTGTATTCTTCGTTTAGCTCCAATTTCAAGGAAAAACTCCGAAATGGCCAATGTTAGCCAACCGATGCCAATTGACAGAACAGTCACGTTGGAGGAAATCTCAGATTTTGCAGATGTGGTCACGGACTACGCGACCGAACTGCGAAATCAGATCCTTGCACCTCGTCCACGCAAAGAAGCGCCGATGTTCACCACAGGCGAAGTGGCCGAGCTTTGCGGCCTGACTCGCCAGCAGGTGCAATATTTGGCCACCAAAGGTGACGGCGTGCTGCCGGAAGGCAAATCGACGGGAACGGGCCGTAGCCGCAGCCGGCTGTTCACTCTGGTCGAAGCGCGAATCTGGGTGCAGCAGGTTTCCGATATCTACCAGACACCGCTTGTCGCCGGTCCCAGAGATTTCGAGGGCAAGGTTCTTATAACGTCGCAGTTGAAAGGCGGCTCCGCTAAGACTACGACGACAATGTGTCTGGCACAAGGATTGAGCCTGCGCGGGCGCAAAGTTCTCGTGGTCGACCTCGATCCGCAAGCATCGCTCTCCGAGCTATGCGGCCTCTATGCAGAGAAAGAAGTGTCGCCCGACGACACGGTGCTTCCATTTATCTACGACCAGAAGATCGAAGGTGGCCTGCTTTCGAAAGTGCAGTCGACCTATTGGGATGGCCTCGACATCATTCCGGCGCACACCGAACTGGTTGGCGCTGAGTATCACTTGCCTGCAATGCAGATGAAGCTGCCGGGCTTCAAATTCTGGCAAGTGCTGCGCGATGGATTGGAGCCGCTGCACAAACATTACGACTACATCATTCTCGACACGTCGCCGTCTCTCTCGTATCTGAACCTCAACGCGCTGATGGCCGCCGACGCGATGGTGATGCCGATGGTGCCGGAAAACCTCGACTTCTTTAGCTCGCTGTCATTCTGGCGTTTGTTCTCCGACGTGGCGAAGTCGTTCATCAAATACGAAGCGAACAAGAAATACGACTTTGTGTCAGTTTTACTGACACGTGTGAACTACAACAGTACTTCTTCGGCGCCGGTCGTGCGCACGTGGGCCCAAGGAGCATATCGTCACTGGCTCGATCCGTTCGAAGTGCCAGCGAGTTCGGTCATGAGTTCGGGCGCGTTGGCATTTACGACAGTGTTTGACATCAGCAGCTCCCACAGCCAAGCGAAGTCGCTCGCGCGCGTGAAGCAACCGCTAATCGAATACTGCCGATGGGTCGACGACATGTTCGTCAAACAATGGAGACCAGCACAATGAGCAACAATATTCGCGAACAGATGTTGGCCAAGACGGCAAATCTTCGGTCGACCGCAGATCGCACGCCTGACTCGAGTCGTCGGGCGAATCGTACTGAAACCGCACCGGGGATGGCGGGCGCATTGGCTGCAGCCCAACTTCGAGTACAGGAGCTCGAGTCGTCGGGTACGACTTCGCAGCTTCCAGTCACGCAGATTGTTCCAAACCCGTGGCAGCCGCGACGGGTATTCAACGAAGCGAAACTGTCCGAGTTGGCCGAGTCCATTCGCGAAGTTGGTCTCATGCAGCCGATCGTCGTGCGCCGCGTAGAGGCAACGTATCAGATCGTCGCCGGCGAGCGGCGCTGGCGCGCTCACAAGATGATTGGCCTCGAGCAGATCAAGGCTGTTGTGATCAGTTGCTCGGATCAGGACATGATCGTCTTGGCGCTCGTCGAAAATCTCGACCGGGATGATCTCACTGATTATGAGGTAGCGATATCGCTGCGCTGTTCCGAAAGTGAATTCCCGAGCCGTAAGCGATTGGCCGAGGCGGTTGGTTTGTCGCGGACGGGGCTCTATCAGTTTTTTGCTTTCGAGAATCTGCCAGATTTCATGAAGCACGATCTGGAATTGCAGCCTGCGCTGCTGGGCTGCAACGCCGCAGAGGAAATCGTCTCCGTACTTAAAAAGCACGGCGCGCCGGCGGAAGCTGCCGCACGAGAACTTTGGCCGGATGTTGCAAAGGGCGAACTTGCCCAGGGCAAACTCGCGCCGGCGATTGTCGCGATGGTCACTCGACGCGCTTCGGGTAAAGCAGCGCGTGAGCGGCATATCGAGAAGTTCTTCGCCGATAAAGAGCAGGCGGGGAGTATCACGAAAGACGTCAATGGATTCACTTTGAAGATCAAAGCTGATGCATTGACCGAGGCGCAAGAGACGCGGATACGGCAACTCATCGGAGAACTGTATAAGGATGAGCCGCGTTGAAAAATTTCTGAAGCGTCTTTTCAAACCCGCTTTGTGCGGGGGGGTTGTCCGGAGGGGTGTCAGTAGTATTGACACAATCGGAGGCGCCGCTGCACTTGCTCCAGATTGCGATTTCGGTGACAAGCGCGGAGCGCCCTGATCGTGTGAATTTGAAAGTTGGTTGATCTCGTTCGACTTGGCGGCCGATGTTTATCCGACGCATTGCATGACAGGCATCCGAACGATTGGCGTTTGGAGTACGGCTGTTTGGCGGATTGGAATAAGGCTTTCCGGCTCAAATTGTCGACCCGGCGGTAAGTTACCGACATTGGATTTGTGTTGATGGTTGCGGAAAACGCAATCAGATCTCTTATCTAACGTCGTGACGGATCGGTGTGATTAGACCGCCGTGTTCGGCACACGGGCGCGTACAAAACCGCTTCAGTAATACTGACACTTCGCTAGCTCGATTTGAGGTGCCGACTCATGTTCACTCGGCGTTGGAATGCCTTCGAAACTGAGAAACTGGGTAGACGCAAACTTTGGCGGGCGTATGAATTCGGATCAGGGCGGGGCGGAGAGCTTATTCGTTCTATTTCCGGCGCATGTTACATGCCGACGATCAGGGTGTGAACTCGGTGGGCCGAAGCCCCTCGCGCGTCGATCAAGGATGTCACGGGTGATGGGAGCTTATTTGCTGGTGCGCCGAATCAATTGAAACTCGTGCGCTTAAGAGTGGAGGCCCTTAGCGCCTTGCTTTCAACGACTCATCCAAAGCAGGGAAGTACCGGCTAACAGTAAGAGGAGCAAATCGAAACTCGGCCCATTACGCCCACGAACAAGTGATCGCGCTGAGTTCGCAAGCGCGCGGATCAAGTGTCAGTAATACTGACAGCGCGCCTGACGATTGCTTGAGGGCTATCGACCAGATCAAAGGCGAAGCTCACCGAGTTGCAGTCGACTTCGCAGAGGAAGACGATTTGAAAGTGAGCATATTGGTAACGCCGTTTAATCAGAAATGAATTCATGGAAGCGATACTGGACGAGCTTGCTCACCCCGGCGCTGCCAAGTGCGCAGACATAACGAAATCGCGTTTGCATTTCCGCTGCGGATTGAAGATGACGGAATTTCGCCAAAACCGTTCCCGGTCAGAGGTGCCGCAAATCGCGTGAGACGTTCATTCTAGTCAGAGCGCTTACGGGACGAGCCAGAAACAATCTGCTGAAATATCGGCCTGCGTGACAGTGGGCGTCGCATCAGCACAGCACTATCGGTGTCATCTGTTTCCTCGCGGAATCTAAATCATCCCCGGGACTCAAGACAGATTGCGGCTCCCTGTGCGTTGCAACTGGATTGGGCGCTCTCTCGTTTGCATCACGCGAAGAAAATGATTCAAATTCTGTGGGTGGCAAGTCCCTGTCCAAACACTTAAGCAATCGTGCCGAAACCGAAACACGGCCACGACATCCGTCACGAAAAATAGCGGCCGACCGCAGGAAGGTCCGAAGCGAATCGCGCATGCACGCTCGCAGAATTCTGGTAATCCCCGATCCCATCGTATTCCATCGGTCAACCTTCTGTACCGGTCTCGCGGGCGCGGTGCTTCTGATGATCCAATCGTTAAAGTCCTCGAGTCGCAATTCTTCAATGGATGATTCGCCGCAAGACTGCCTTCATCAAGAGAGCGGAGAAACGCGGTTCGGATGTCTAGCGAAAAGAGCGAGACTTTTGTTCCGCGGATTCGTGCACTGACAACGGAGCTATCGATCCATCAGGCGCGTGTAGTCGGCATGTCGTCCACGGCAAGGCTCATGGATTTCAGCTTTATCATTCGTTCAGCTCTAACGGTTTCGTGAGTAAGCAATCGTCGGTGAACAGCGGACGCCATCTCGAATAGGTCCGCAACCCATACCTGAAAAATAGTTTTTAACTATTTTAAAAAATAGAATAAATAGCTTAAATGGCAACAACGTCTTATTGAATAGCACGCCCAATAAACGTAAATCCATTCCTGTCGACAACTAACTAACAACGCCATTTCAACTGCTTGCAATCCCTCTAAACAACCCTCGTGAAACATCAGAATCAAAACAAAAAATCAAATAAATTTTTTATAAACAATACATTACATAGCGTTCATGCCGTAAATTCTCTTGTGTTTCACGCCGAAAGCTTGCTTTTACGTGGAAAACACCCAAGCTAACCAATCACAGCGACAAAATGCGTAACACACCCATTGTTTGTAACAAATGCTACGTATTTTGTAGTTCATTTTTCGGACTAGCAGATGTGCCGCCGCTAGGCACTCAAACCTTTCGCCCGTCCCAGTCCACACACGAGCACTCGAAACCGCACCCACCCTCTAGAAGCGCGTAAGTTGTGGCCGATCACGGCTGATACATACCTTCGATGTATACGTCGGTGCGCTTCGAAAACAGATAGACGGCCTGCAGGTTCACCTGATTCCATTTCGGATCGTTGCCAAAAGCCATGCCGCAGTCAGCTCTATATTGACGATGACTGTCATATCGAATCAAAATCTTTTGGCGATAAGGCTTGCAAGTGCATTCTAGGCTGAATTCATCCAGCCTGCGCGACGCGTGACGTTGCTCGAATGAAACGCTGCGCATCGTGCGAGCGTTAGTGCGGCAGTGGTCCGGTTGATCGCGCCTGGTTTTAATCGGAATCGCGTCCGTTCTTTCACGACGTCGCGTTAGCGCAACCATTTGCCCAACAACTCATGCTGACGCGAAAAATAACCGTATATATTGTTTATACCGTTAATACACAAGGTAATTCCAGATGAGCGAGCCGACCATTAAAAAGGCAACGAAGAAGGTGTTCCATTTTCCCAAAGGTGCTGACGTCGCAGTTGAAGCGCAAAGCGAAGCCATTGCCGCACCGACCGAAGCCGTCCCAGTTGTCGAAGCTTTAGAAGTCGCCACGTCCGCCGCAACGCCCGCAGTGAAGAAAAAGAGCGCGAGGAAGGTGTCGAAGGCGAGCAAGGTTGTCAAGGAACCGAAGGCGGCCAAAACAGCGAAAGCAGCCAAGACGGCCAAGCCGTTGAAAGCAGACAAAACTCCGGTGAACGAAGCCGCTCCCGCTAAGGCGCCGGTTGCAGCAAAAAGGAAAGCCGTCGCCGCGAAAGAAAAAGCGGCCGTTGCCAAAGAGAAAACGGTAGCCACGAAAGAAAAAGCGGTAGCCGCCAAGGAAAAGCCGGTCACGGCGAAAGACAAGCGCGTGAAGAAAGAGAAAGTCATGCGCGACAGCTTCACGATGCCGAAGTCGGATTACGACAAGATTGCTGCGCTGAAGCAGAAATGTCTGGAAGCGGGCATCTCGGTGAAGAAGAGCGAGCTTTTGCGCGCGGGACTGGTGTTGCTCGAGTCGGCTGCATTGCAGCGTCTTCTGTCCGCAGTTTCTGCCGTCGAACAGGTCAAGACCGGCCGTCCGGCGAAATCATAAGTTACGCGTGCGAATGCACGCACGTTGTCTACAACGCGAAGCGAAGGCCGAGCGCCTGAGCGCGACTGTCGGCATTCCCGTTGAGCTGCCGGCTGTCATGGCCAGCATTTCGACTATGTCTTTCGTCAAAATGCTCACCGGCATCTCTGCAATTTCCATCGCCTTTACCCAACTGCAGCGCGTAATTTCATTGCTCGGTACCGCGTTCTCTCCGTCCGCGATGTTCGCCGTGAACACGTGGTGACAGGTGCGCGTGCCGGTGAAGCCGAACAGATACTGCATGTCCATTGCGCGCAAGCGCGTTTCTTCCCACAGTTCGCGCATGGCTGCGTCACGCAGATCTTCGCCTGCTGTCGGTTTGCCACCGGACAGCGACCAGCGCGTGCCGTCCCGGCTCACCAGAAGAATTCGCCTGCCAAGCTGGCAGACCACAGTTGCTCGTTGCTTCACAGTGTCTCTTTAAGTTCTTTTGCCGCGATGCAGACAGCATGCTGCATGCCTCGGATTTCGTGACATCGTGCGTCACCGCGGTCGTGTCGTCTTCTCGTCTTCATCTAACGATCGTCGATTGAAAATGTGACAGGATTGTGGCGACGACGCAGTCAGTGCAAATTCAATGCGACGTGCGTCGAGGAAGCGTTATGTGACGCTCGCACGCAATGCGATCAATCGATGGATTCGATAACGGGTAAAAAGAAAAAAAAGAATGCCAGTTTGCTCGTGAACTTGCGCGATATTCAAAGCCGCGCAGTGAACGCTCGATATGGATAAGTAGCGTGATCTGAAAGCAGATCAGGTCTTGAAACCCGGTGAAGACTTTGGACAATTCTTCGATTCGATCTTGCAGCAGAGGTCGGTGATCAGCCACCGTGCGACAACCTCCGGTCGATCCAGTCCATACTGCGGGTACTTTATCTGATCCTTGTAATAGACCAACACAGTGCTGCTCATTACGCGAAACGTTCCAGCGTATTTCGTACCGTCCAGTTCGATTGCTAGGGGCCGGGTCGCTTCGTAATCTTCAATCAAAACATTTTCCCGCAAGATTAAAAACAAACCCTAGCTTGCAGGACTTGCATGGTCAACCGTGTGACCTGTAATCATGTGCGTTGATTGCCGTTCACGAGACGTGCGTGAAACACGTTTATACAGTGCGGCCGAATTCAGCCGTGACTGTCGATCCACGCTCTCGCCCAATCGAGACCGGCATGCTGCGCTTTTTCCTCGGTGTCGAAGTAGTCGAGGATGCCTGACGCTTCAACCAGCCTGCCCAACCAGCCTGCCGGTGAGCGTGATAGTTTCGCTCGCGGCATAACGCTTAGGTTGAAGAATGTCTTCCTGTTGAAGGATCGCATGTCCCCACACGCTATAGCCGTGATACGAGTGTGACTCCATTAGCAGGCGATCTCCGCAGACGCGCCTTTGGCCGAGACGAGACGCGCAGCACATTGCCTTCGGGCGTGATCTGGCGAGGAATGTCCGTCATGTCCGGCGCGGTTGCAGGCGCTGTTGCGGGTGCCGGTGCAATGTCTTGCGTGCGATGCTGATTGGCCATCAGCTTCGGCGATGAAGCCGGTGCCGTGGTCGGTGCCACAATCGGTGCGGACGCGGGGATGCGCCGCGCGTGAATTCTTGCCGCATGCGTACCGCCATGCCGATGAAACGCGGTCTTATGCGAACCTGCAATTTTGTGCGGCGCACTGGCTCGCGCCTCGGGCGGATTCCAGACTTCGATGTAGCGGCCGTGTGCAAAAGCCGTTGGCGTGAGCGTTGCCATGAGTACCGCCAATCCCATTCTCTTCACAATTTCTCCTTGCCGCTCATTCGTTCCGCGGCCATGTGCTGCATTGGCCACCTGCCTGTTACAACCTGCTCACTGGACGGCATTATCGATCGACTCGCGTTCAAACGCAGCGAGCATTTTGCCGCAAACACGATCATGCCTTGCGTGAGTGACATACGTTTGCGCACGCGCCTATGTCAACCAGCGCGTACCCGCTTTTCACGACAACGTTGCAAATAGTTTACTGTGTAAATATACAGGCATTTCGCGCGACGTGTGTAGCGTCGGCGCGATTGCCGGATGAGATTTTTGTGTCGTGCGTGCGCTGCAGTACCTGGAGAAAGAGGTATGGCCGCATGCGAAGATAGCGGCAATGGCGGAGTCGGCTCAGGTCATCTGTCGAAACAAGGGAGCGGTTATGCAGCAATTTGAACGGAACGAACAGAGCAGTGCAGGCGAGTTTGCCGGAATTGCTGGACCGTCTCGAGCAGGTGTTGACGCAAGTGCCTGCGCGTCCGTCGTTTTGCAAGGCGCTGTCAGATCTGCATACGCGTCTCGGCGCAACCGGCAAGGTGCGTACGCGCAATGCAAGCCGCGCACGGCCGGCGCGGCGCGAGCGGCAGGTCAACATGGAATCGCTGCCGCTCTTTTCATAACGTTTTCTTAGCGCCGCATTTCATCGAGGTGATCAAAGCGATCACGGCAATCGAAGCGCTCAAAGCGAACCGTGCACAAAGACGATGGTTCGCCTTCGCCACTCTCCACGTAGGGCACGCTGATGTCCGACGCGATGGTCGCGAACGACATTTCGGGCACGACAAGCACTGAGAGGTCGGTACGGGCGTTCATGGACAAGCTCCTTTAGTTGCCACTATGCCGCAACGCAGCAGTTAAGAAAATCGCGTAATATTGATCCAATCTATTATTTTCCTGATGATACTAGAGAAGTGAAAGCGCTCGACTTGGACGAACGTCATGACGATGATCGTCGCCGTGGCCGACACCGGCAATATCAGCCGGGCGGCCGAAGTCGTGCATCGCTCGCAATCGGCGGTGAGCATGCAGATCAAGACATTGGAAGCCGCGCTCGGCAAGGCGCTGTTCGTGCGCAAACCGCCCAATGTGGTGCCGACGCAGGACGGCGAAGTGCTGCTCACGTACGCCCGCCGCATGCTCGCCTTGCGTGAAGAAGCGTGGGCGGCGGTGGTGCGGCCGGACGTGACCGACCGGTCGCGTAAGTATCGGCGTGCCTGACGAGTACGCGTCGTCCTTGCTGCCGCCCATTCTCAAGAAGTTTTCCGCGACGTATCCGAAGGTCGAGATTCAGGTGGTCGGACTGCCGAGCGTGGCGCTCGCGCCGATAGTGAAAGACGGCTCCGTCGACCTCATGTGCGCGACGCGCACAAAGGTTTGACGGGCAAGTTCATCCGCTTCGAGCCGATGGAATGGGCCGCCGCGCCGAGCGAGCACGAGATATGGAACGAAGACCGCTGCCGACGCGGTGTTTCTGCCAGGCAGTGTGGCGCGCAAAAACGCGATTCGCAGCCTCAAACAGGCGAAGATTCCTTACCGCACGTCGTACGAAAGCCCGAGTTTGCTGGGGCTGCTTTCAATGGCCAAAGCCGGGCTCGCCATCGTACCGTTGGCGCGTTGCGCCGATCCCTCGCATTTCTCGCTGCTCGGGCAGGCGCAAGGCTTGCCCGAGATTCCCGCGCTTGAAATGGTGCTCGCGCGCAGCACCGGATCGAAGCGGCCGCCCTGCGAGTTTCTCGCCGAGAAGATTCTCACCGGATTGCGGCGCTGAGCGCGTCACGTGCGTGCCGCTGTTGCACGCCGTTCGACGAGTTATCCAAGACTGAGACCTTCGAGCAAGTGCGCCTGAACGTCGTCCGCTTGAGCGTTCAGGACGTTCGTGCCGAACGGCTGACCGACCACCACACGCGCGTCGCGCGAACCGTGTGGCTGCACGACGACGATAGCAGCGATCGCGTCGGCCACGTCGCGCGGATTCGGCGCGTTCTCACTCTGGAACAGTTCCATCAACGTGTCGACCATCTTGCCGGGAATAGCGGCGATTTCGCCATAAGCTTCGACGCGCTCGACATCGGCCGGGCGCTGCGCGCTTGCGAAAATGTTGGTCGGATAGTTGATCGGCTGAACGAGCACCACGTCCACGCCGAGTTGCGCAAGCTCATAGCGGTAACTGTCCGTGAGCGCTTCGAGCGCAAATTTCGACGCACCGTATAAACCGAAAAAAGGAAATGTCACGCGGCCGAGAATCGAGCCGACGTTGATCACCAATCCCTCGCCCTGACGCCGCAAGGCGGGCAATGCGGCGCGCAGCGTGCGCTGAACGCCGAACACGTTGACGTCGAAAAGCGCGCGCATCTGCTCTGTCGTAAATGTTTCGGAGATGCCGGCCGCGCCGACGCCCGCGTTATTGACGAGCATGTCGAGGCGTCCCGCCTGCGCAAGCACGGAAGCGACGCCACGTACAACCGATGCGTCGTCCGTCACATCCAGTTCGACGATATGGATGCCCTCGGCGCGCAGGCCGTCGGCATTGGAACGGTTGGATTCGGCGATGTCGCGCATCGACGCGAACACCTAGTGTCCTGCTTGAGCGAGTGTCTGTGCCGTGCGTGCTGCGGCCAAAGCCCGTGCTTGCGCCGGTAATCAGAATCGTTTTTGACATGATGCATTCCTTTTCGTAAGGAACGGTGGCGTTGTTTTGGTGTTGCCAAGTCGTTTAGAAGTTGACGACCATCAAATTAGATTTCATACGTCATCTAAAGTCAACCGAATTTATTTGAGGCATTTCGTGTGTCGAATGCACGTGCTGCCACGCACTCGAATGGAGTGGTGTTTCTATTAGATTTCGTCTAACCTTTATAGAGTAAACCAGAGTAAACCGTTCGGCGTGGCGCCGCGAAGAGGTGAATCGATGAGAAAGTCCAGGCAGGAAGCCGCTGAAACGCGGGAACGTATCGTCGAAGTGGCGTCGGCGGAATTTCGCCGCAATGGCGTGGATGCCACGGGCCTCGCGAATCTGATGGCCGTTGCGGGTTTGACGCACGGCGGCTTCTACAAGCATTTCGATTCGAAAGAGCAACTGGTCGCGGAATCGCTCGAGCTTGCCGCCGATTCGATGGTGGATGCGATCGGGCAGGTCGTATCCGCGCCACCGAACAAGGATGGTTTTCAGGCGGCAGTGGACGAATATCTGTCGGCGGGACATCGCGATGGTGTGGCCGACGGCTGTCCGTTCGTCGCGCTCGGAAGCGAAGTGGCGCGAGGCGGCCACTCACGGCTTCATGAGCATGGTCGACATGCTCGGCCAGTCAGTTGCCGGACATGACGCCTGCAGCAGCGAAGAAGGAAGCGCTGTGGACGTTATCGGCGATGATTGGCGCGGTGACCATGTCGCGCGTCGTCAATAATCCGGATTCGACAGGCGCGCAAGCATCTAACCAAGCCGGATTGAACACATGAAAAGCGCGTGCAGTGTCTCCGCTGCGCGCGCTTTTCTTAGTCGCCAATAAGGCAACTACTGCTAAGCCCGCCTGTCGCCTCCAACACACTTCGAACCACGGCCAGCACACGGCGCGGGCGGCGAGCCTATAGCAAAAGCAGGTGCGAATGTGAATCGCAGCGATTGATGGCGCAGATATTCGAGCGAACGTAACGCAACCTTTGCCGGGTTTCTTCGACAGATCCCGAAACGACCAAACAGGGATCGTCCTTGCTAAACGCAAACGGGCAAGGAGACACCCGATGACTCTCAACCAGTTAAAAGCCTTCTATTGGGCGGCGAAACTCGGCACGTTCGCCATCGCGGCGGAACGTCTTCACGTCACGCAATCGTCGCTCTCCAAGCGTATCGCCGAACTGGAAGCGGACATGGGCGCGCAGCTTTTCGATCGCTCGGGCAAGCGCGCGGTGCTGACCGATATGGGCGCGATACTGCTCAACAAGGCGCGGCAGATGATCGAGCTGGAAGAGGAGATCCGCTCCAATCTCAAGTCGGATGTGACGCCCACCGGCACCTGCCGCTTCGGCTTAAGCGAACTGTCTGCCACGACCTAGTTTCCCGATTTTATCAGCCGCCTGCGCGACGACTATCCGTCACTCACGATCGGGCCGCAGATCGATCGGATTGAGCCGCTGGTTGGAGCGGCTCGTCGAGCGCGGCGAACTCGATCTGGCGATCATCGCGGGCGCGCCGTCGAGCGAAGCGATTGCGTCGCGGTTCATTGCGGACGTGCAGTTCGCGTGGATGTCAGCGCCCGGCCGGTTGTGCGCCGGCACGCTGCTGAAGGCCGAGCACTTCCAGCAGCATCCGGTCATCTCGTCGACGTCGGATTCTGGTCTTGCGTACTCGTTCGACAGTTGGCTCACCGCGTACGACATCAAGGTTCGCCAGATCATCTCGTGCAACAGTCTCACGGCCATTGCCGGTCTGACGGTAGCGGGCGTCGGCGTGAGCTTTCTTCCGAAGCACTACGTGCAGCCGCTCGTCAGGAAGAAACTGCTGGTGACGTTGCGCAGCGATTCACCTTTGCCGATTCTTAAATACAGCCTGATCTGGCGGCGTGACGAAACGCGCAAGCTGGTCTCGCTCGTGAAAATGCTCGCGCACGACGCTATCGATTTCTCCAAACCCAACACGTTCTGGACGACTGAGCCGGCTCGCCGAATGCCCCGATACAGTCATTTTCCGACTATCAGGGCATGAATAAATATCGCTTTTTTTATCCGTTGCGTTGTGAACATACTAATACAGACAGACGGCGGATGGAGACGATATATGGCAGGACCCTTATCGCACCTGCGTGTGCTCGACATGTCGCGAATTCTCGCGGGACCGTGTACCAGCCAGAACCTCGCGGATCTGGGCGCCGAGGTCATCAATATAGAGCGGCCAGGAAGAGGTGACGATACGCGGGCATGGGGCCCGCCGTTCCTCAGGAAAAGTGATGGTGCGGAGACTACTGAAACCGCGTACTTTCTCTGCGCCAATCGCGGCAAGTCGTACTTCTGCATCGGCATGAGCGAGCCGGATTCTGGTTCCGATCTTGCCGCGACCCGCAGCCGCGCGACGCGCAAGGCCGCGTCGATTGCACATGGCGTGCACGGCACCATCGACTTCACGTACGAGCACGCGTTGCAGTTCTCGACGCGCTGTCTCTGGTCGTGGCGCAGCGAGTTCGGCAGTCACGCATGGTGGTCGCACCGGCTCGGCCGCGCGATGTGCGACGGCGGCGAACTGTGGCCCAAGGTGACAGAGGGCACGCTGGCGGTATCGGCCGCGTGAGACGGCAAACGAATCATCGAGCGCACACGGAGGAAGACATGAGCAGCTTTCTGATCTACGAAGAAACGGACGGCATCGTCACGTTGACAATCGGCCCGACGAACGCAACGCGCTGTCCGAGGAAACGCAGATGCTCGAATTCGTCGAGGTCTGCAACGCCATTACGCGCGACACGCGCATTCGCATGGTGCTGCTGACCGGCGCGGGCACGGCGTTCTCGGCGGGCGGCAACCTCAAGCACATGCGTGACAAGAAGAGCTTCTCGGCAGGCATCGCCGATGCAGATCCGCAACGCCTATCGCAACGGCATCCGGCAGATTCCACTCGCGCTCTACAACTTCGAAGTGCCGACCATCACGGTGGTCAACGGTCCGGCAATTGGCGCGGGGCTGGACCTCGCGTGCATGTGCGATATCCACATCGCGTCCGACAAGGCGACCTTCGCGAGCAGCTTTGCGAAGCTCGGCATCGTGCCCGCCGACAGCGGCGCGTGGCTGCTTGCAAGCACCATCGGGCAGTTGAAAGCGCTGGAGTTGATGCTGACCGCCGAGACGTTCGATGCCGAGATGGCGAAGTCGATTGGACTGGTCTCGAAGGTCGTGCCGCACGAATCGCTGATGCAGGAAGCGCACGCTTTCGCGGCGCGCATCGCGGCGCTGCCGCCGCAAACGCTGCGGCTCACCAAACGTCTGCTGCGCGAAAGCGAGCACGTGAGTCTCGCTACGTCGCTCGAAATGGCCGCGGCGTATCAGGCGCTCGCACACTACACCGCCGATCACGACGAAGCGGTGAACGCGTTTCTCGAGAAGTGCGCGCCGGTCTTTGCCGGGAGTTGAAGTCCGGGCGCGCGCCCTGTCGTACATCAAAAAACCAGTCAGGAGACAGCATGGCCGAATCGTATTCGAAGCATGAAGGCGCGCCGGGTGTCGGCGACACCGTCCGCATACCGCGCGCCCGCTGGCTGCGCATGAGCGTGCTGATCTTCTTCGCGTATCTCGCGTGCTACGTCGACCGCAGCAACATCAGCGTTGCGGCGCCGGTGATGGTGTGCGAATTCAGCATGACGAGCGTCGTGACCGGCGTGTTGCTCGCGTCGTTCTTCTGGGGCTACGTGGTGATGCAGGTGCCGGGCGGCTGGCTCGCGAGCCGCTACGGTCCGAAATGGGTGATCGTGACGAGTCTGGTGGTGGGCATTACCGGCATTCTCACCGGCCTTGCGCGCACCTATGACGAGATCGTGGTGATCCGCTTCATCATGGGCGTAGCCGAAGGCGTGCTGTGGCCGAGCTTCGCCGCGATCATCATGCGCTGGTTTCCGAGTCACGAACCCAGCCGCGCGGTGAATCTCGCGCAATACGTGCTGCCCGTGTCGTCGGTGATCATGGCGCCGATCGCCGGCTATCTGATCCAGTTGAGCGACTGGCACGTCGTGTTCATCGCGCAAGGTGTGCCGCTTCTCTTTCTCGCGCTCGCGTGGATCATGTGGGCGAGCAGCGACCCCGCCCACGACCGCCGGCTCGATCCCGCCGAACGCCGGATGATCCTCGCCGGCAGCGACGAGAATACCGGCGAGATCGCACCGTTCTCGACCGTGCTCCGCCGCCGATGATCTGGGGCCTCGGCGTTGCCTACTTCCTTTGGCTGTGCGGCATGTACGGCTTCGGGCTGTGGTTGCCTTCGCTGATTCATCAGGTGTCGGCAGCGGGTATCGGCAGCGTCTCGCTGCTGACCGTGGTGCCGTTCGGTTTCGCCGCGCTCGGCCTGTATCTGAACACCAAGTGGTCGAAGGCCGCGCATCACGCGGAAAACTGGCACTTCATCGTTCCGATGCTGATCGGCGGCGTGGCGATTCTGCTGCAGCCGTATGTCCACGGCAGCCTCGTGCTCTCGATGTTTCTGCTGATCGTGACCGGCACGTCGATCTATTGCGGCATCGGCATCTGGTGGGCGTGGACGCTCAGCCTCGTACCGCGCAACCAAGTCGGACTGTCGACGGGACTCGTCAATCTCATCGGCAATATCGGCGGCGTGGTGGGGCCGATTCTCGTCGGCTGGGCCGCACACAACGGCGCGGCGGGCGGCAACGGCTTCTACGTGGTCGGCTATGCGCTGATCGCTTCGGCACTGCTCAATAGCGGCCTGTGGGCGCTTTCGCGGCGCAGGGTGGTCGTGCCGGCCTGAGGTCGGAATCGCATGAACGGCGCTATGTTGGCATGAGGTTGGCGTGAAGTTGGCGCGGGCGTGGCATCGACCACACCCGCGCCCTTTTTATTCGACAGCGTGACGACGCACGACGCCCGGATGCGGCATGTCGGCCACGAGCACGGCACCGGTCAGCGATTCGGTGATGTAAAGCTGCCTTGCGCTCGGACCACCGAACGCCATGTTGGTGACGATGTTGCCCACACACGATTTGATTCGCGCGATGCACTCGCCGTTCGGCGCGAACATGAACGCGTGTCCGAGCGAGGCGTGCGCGACGAACAGATTGCCGCGTGAATCGAGCGTGAGTCTGTCCGGCCCCGCGACCCCGAACAGACTGCAGAAGCGGCCCACCTTCGCGACGCCGCCATCGGTCATGAGCGGCATGCGCCAGACCGAATTGCTTCGACTTTGCCGGGCGCGAGGCCGACTTTCTGCCCCTGAGCGATCCAGTACGAACGGCGAATGTCGTTGATGAGGTAGTGCACGTTTTTTCCGCGTACGGCCATCGCGAGTTTTGCGCGCCGTTGCCGATGATCGGATGTGCGGACAACACGTCGTATAGCGGCGTGGAACGATAAGCCGTATGCGGAAGATGCGTGATGTTGAAGTTCTTCGCGTGACCGTTCGTGGCGGCGAGCAGCCAGAACACGATTTGCGTCATGAAGAACATCTGCTGGTCGGCGTCGGCCTCGATTGAGCCGCCGAGTATTTTCATGATGCGCTGGATGCCGGGGCCACCGTCCGCTTCGTACTTCAGACTCGGCGGCGTGGCCGTTGCTTGGCACATGTCCTCTTGCGGAAGCCTTAGTATCCACTTGCCGTCGCTCGAAAGACGGCGATCGAAACGCTCCAAGATCAGCACCTTCTGATCTTCGAACATCGCAATGTCGCAATGCGTGACCGGCAGCCCGTAAGCGGCGATGATCTTCGAACACAGCCATTCGTTTTCGACCGACGTGCGCATGTCGGCGCGCATGTTGCCGACGAGTCCGAGCGGCAGCTTGAGGATGTGCGTGGTGGGAGTGCTGCCTTCGGGCAGGAGCCATTCGCCGTTATGCCTTAGCAGCGCCGTTTTTTCCTGCGCGCCTGCAATCGAAAGACGCAGATCGTCGATCGGCTCGTGTTGCCCAAACAAGGGCGGCGCGGTGGTTTCGCGCAGAAGGCGTGCGATGTCTGCCTCGTCGAGCGGTCTGCCGCGAATGGTTTCCAGATCGACGGGCGTTTCGTCAGGTGGCAACATCTGGATGGCGCCCACGCAATCGTGCCCGAGCACGGCAAGGCAGATCGAACAGCGAGGTCCCGCTCGTGCGGTAACGCCCCGCGATGCGCTCGCGAATCTGCTTGCTGTCGGGTAGGAGGTTGTCAAAGTAGTCGGACACCGGGCGGCCTTGATACGCTTGATTGCCCGACGTGAACGGCAGCGAGAGCGAGAGGGGGCGCCTCTGTTCGCCCTCGATCCAGCTCTCGAAGTAGGTGAGACGCTCGCCGTCGCGCGTGGCTTCCCATGTGCCGAGGCAGGCCGTTCATCCACAGATTGAGGCCTTTGCTGTGCGGTTTGCGCCCTATGCTTACCAGTCCTCCCGCTTGCGGGTGCGCGGCGCGGGCGCCGTGGCTGCTGCAGTTTTAGCGCGCGGAGCGGAATTTTTCGGCGAAGCGGGGTTGCGCGATTGCGTTTTGACTTTGGTTTTGGCGCTGGCTTTGACTTGGGTTCCAGTAGATGTTGGTCTGGCCACTTTCGCCACTGCTTTTTCCGTTATTTTCGCCGTGTTTGCCGTTGTGGTGCGTGCGCTTTTTGGCGGCTGGCCGCGCCCATTGCCACCATTGCCACCATTGCCGCCGTTGCGCGAAGCAGACGATGCCGCCGCCTTAACGGCTTGCGAACGTTCCGGCTTGCTTGCTGCGAGTTCAGACGTGGACCCGGAGCCGGCCGGACGGCTCAGCACCAGATCGACCTTAAGAAGCCTTAGCGCCTTGAAAAACCGCTCCATGCTGGTGGATTCGGGTTTGGCTTCCAGTTGCGCATAAGTTTGCTGCGTGACGCCGAGGCGGGCCGCCATGTCTGCCTGTGTGAGCCCGGCTGCTTTGCGGAAGCCGATGAGAAGCGGGCGCAACTGGCTGGAAGTCTTGACGGGATAGTCCACGGGCAGGCTCCGGTGGCATGGGCGGTTTGACAGGCTTGAAGCTGTAAATGACAAATACAATCTATACACTGTATATGGAAAATACAAACGATGATCTGTAAATGGATTATGCAGATAATAGTCTGTTTCAGCGGTCGAGCACTGCTGCAGCGCTTTCAGGCTGGCGGAACCGGTTGTCGCCGCAAACGGCTGCGTGAACCGAGCGGCACCCGCGAACTTACTCCATCTGACCGGCAATGTCAGAAGCAATGCCGGGCGCAGCCTCGGCGGCAATTTCGGTATTCACGTCGCGCTGGTCAGACTGGCGGCGTGGCGGGACGCGCGGCCCTGCACGCTCAGCAGGTGCTCGCGCATGCACCGCGTGGCCGTTTCGCCGTCGCGTGCCTTCATTGCATTGACCACGGCCTGATGCTGCTGCGCGAAGTACTGGCGCGTTTCCTGAGCGACGGTTTTCTCGCGCACGTCGGGCTTCACGCGCATGCTGTTGATCACGTCCATCAACGCGATGAGTGCGGGATTGCGCGTGGCCTGGCCGATGAGCAGATGGAAACGGTGATCCTATTGCTGCCACTCTTCGTCGTCTTTCGCGGCCGTGTTTTTGCGCGCGCATTTTTCCAGTTCCAGCAGATCGTCCCAGCTTGCCTTGGTTGCCGCGAGTTCCGCGAGCGCGTGCTCGAACAATAGCCGCATTTCGGCGATGTCCGCGGGACTCGAGCCCGCTCTCAGTCCGCTCAATGTCGGGCCGAACTTGAGCGGCCGCGCGCCCAGATACGTGCCGCGCCCCACGCCGCGCCAGACGCGCCCGACGCTTCCATCGAAGCCAGCACCGCGCGCAGTTCCCGCCGGCTGACGCCGAGATCTTCGGCCAGTTTTTTCCGCCGGCAATGCGTCGCCGTCTTTCAGTTGATGGTCGGCAATGTAGCGGAGCAGTTCGTCCAGCAGTGGTGTATAGAAGTGGTCGCGGGAATTTGGACAGCCGGATCAGTGGAGCGGCCGGGGCCTGAGCCAGCGGATAATGCGGGCAGAGGAACCGGGGAATGACAAAGGGAACCAGACGCACGCACTCAGCGGGGTT
>CALNWS010000081.1 GCA_940747215.1 uncultured Paraburkholderia sp.
TCTTTGCCGAACTACTCTTCGCTCCGAGTCTTTGTCAGCCATAGGTGTCCACCTCACAAATAGGTGAACACCTATGCCCCTCGCTCAGAGTGCTGTTGGATAGACGTCGATATTGGATCGCTTACGAATAAACGGGTGACCCGCACACAAACTCTCACCTTTGAACGCTTCAACGTGCCTTGCGAAACAACATGACACAAAAACACTGCCCCAAGGCAAAATCCTTAGCAGTTTTTTCTGAAAGAATCCCTAAAAGACAAATAAAATGTCATCCCCAATGCACTGGTCTCTAAAACTTCCATACCTAAAAGCCAACAGGAAAGCGTGTCCAAAACGCCCGACAGAGCTATCTACACAGCCTAGTTCGTTGGTTGTTTTAAAAAAAAACGAACATACAAACTAACAGCAAAAGCGAATCTTAAGTAAATCAATGCCCTGGAATCAGAAGGTGAGAGGTGCTGTGCTGAAGGTGAGAGATGCTGTGCACTAAGGGTGAGACTTGAACCCTGCAAAGAGGAGATTCAAAATCCATCAAAGGTGAGAAACGCGGGCAGTTTTCACGAAAGGTGAGAGATTCACGGTCTGCATCTGTTGATAACTATAAAGAATGCCGCAATATCAGGCCGTTACCGCAAGGTACGGCCGCGAGAGGTGAGAGTTGATGTGTGGACGGTGAGAGATAGTGTGTGCAGCGCCCGTCGTCGCCAGGAAGGTGAGACTTTTATATTGACATCTCACCTCTGAATGCCTAGAGTCTGCACCAACTTTCGAGGAACAGGCATGTCCAGCAGCGTCCAGCGTCGCGTCACACCTCTCCAATTTGCACTGGACTTATTCGTCGAGATGGCGCCCGCGCAGCGATCCATCGACGAAACCAGCCCGGACAAAGATATCGGTTATCAGAAGAACCGGGTCTTTGCACGCATCATTGGATTGGGGCTGTCCGCGAGACGCTTCGTCGATGCTGCCTATTTCATCGTCGCGCAGGAACCGGAAGTCCAGGAGACCTACGACGTCACGCTCAGTTTCTTCAAATGGCTGATGCGCTATGACAGCCGCAACAAGAAGCACTTTTCGAGCGTCATTCGCAGCGTCAAATCGTCGATGCTCGAAGTGATGAGCGCGCCGGTCGTCTCTGTCGATTCGAAAGGCCGACTGCTCGAAGATTCGCCGGAAGCGGGCGAAGAGGGTGCCAGCACCGACGACGAAGTGATCGTCCAGAACGAAGACGGCGACTGGCTCGAACTGATCGGCCGCGTCAGCGTGCACAACGGCCGCATCCGCTTCCGCGTACCGGTGGAATTGCAAAGGCTCATCAAGGATCCGGAGAATTCGTACTGGACGAGCCTCCTAATCACGTCGCGCTTCACGCTCATCTACGCGCGTGGCATCTACGATCACGTTCTGCCTTCCGTGCCGAATGGCCTGACCGACTGGCTGCCGCTCGACCTGATCCGCAATCTGCCCGGCAAGTCATGGGCGAACAACGCCGAATTCAAATACTTCAAGCGCGACTATCTGGAGCCGGCGGTCAGTCAGATCAACGAGCTATCCGACATTGAGCTGTCTTACGAAACACGCGCGGGCACGCCCGGTTCGCGGAAAAAAGATCAGATCCGTTTCCGGCTGAAGCGCAAGGAAGGCGCGCTCGCATCGAAGGCGGCCATGCTCAACTCGGTCGCATTGTTCAAGCTGCTGCAGGACGAGTTCGGACTGTCCGACAAACAGTTCGAGAAGATCGCGGAGAACCGGGCGGTGTGGACGGACGAACGCATCCAGCAGGCGATCGACTACACGCGCTGGACGATCCGTCAGGGCACCAAGGTCAAGCGCGCATCCGCGTATTTGATGCGCGCGCTTTCCGACAACTACCGCGTCTCCGACGCCGACAAGCAGGTCGAGCTCATCCAGTCGCAGATGGTTCAGGCGACGAAAACGGAAGAAGGCAGCAAGTCCGAACGGCAGAAGGCCGTCGAGGCGAGCCTTGCTGCCGCCAATGCAGCGGCCGACAAACGTCGTCAGGACGAGATTCACGAGGCACGCGAATTCTTCGAGGGAGCCGACAAGAAAATCCGCGAAGATCTCGTGCGCCGGTTCGTGGCAACGAGCACGATGGGCTTGCGCGCGATCGAGCGGCAGGCGCTCAAGCCGGCGAGCGTCACCGAGGCCAACATCCTCGCGCTGCCCGACGTCGCGAACACATTCAGTGCCTACGTGGCCGGCGAAATACGCAAATCGGCACGTACGCGTGCCCGTGCAGCGTAACAGTCGAACATAGCTGCATCCGCGGTCATTTTCTCAATGCAAGCGTCCCGCCGTTTCCGGCAACGCTTGCATCGACCGCTCTTCCTGCGCCAAGCGCTGAACCCGCCGGGCCACCGCCGGCCTCGACTTCCTGCTCATCTGACTCCTTCGTCTCGCCACCGGCATGCAGCACGCGCGAGAAAAAAGCAGCCCATCACGGCCGACAGAATGATGAAAATCGACGCCGCATCGACCAGTAGTCCAAAGCGCATGAAGATAAAGAAGTAGCACGGGCCGTTCATCAAATACAGAAATATTCCCAATACCGTCGATGCCTTCGGCACCGTTCTGATGAACGACGTAAATCGTGAGCGCCTGCGCGGCACGTACCAGATAATCAGGAGACCAAACGTCAGAATGAACGCGCTTTCTGCCCACTTGAGCCACGTCGGGCGTCGCAGGAATCGACCTTCGAAAATGTTTTCGATCACCTGCGCTTGAATCTCGATGCCGGGCACCAGTTCGCCGAGTGGTGTCGTACGCATGTCGGTTACGCCGGCGCCTGTTAGACCGACCAGCACCAGTTTGTTGCAAAAGCGTTCGGGATCAACCGTGCCTTCGAGCACGTCGCGTGCCGACACATAACGGCCGAGCGTTGAATGAATGGACGCGAAGTGCAGCCAGATATCGCCGTCGGGTTGCGTCGGCACCTTCACGTCCGCGACACCCACCGCCTGCACGCCCGAGCTGTCGGCGAACACGTCGATCGCGGTCGAGCCGGTTGCGAGGCGTAGCATCTCCATCGGCAAGCTCGGCACCAGCTTGTTGCCGAGACCCATGATGAGCGGAATATGCCGCACCACGCCCTGTTCGAGCGCAACGCTCAACAGTGCCTCGCCATGCGCCGCCGCCTGCAATTGCGGCAGACTTGCGAGCACGTATTCATAGCGCGGCACGTGATTCAGCGAATCCGTGCCGTGCACGAGAATCGGCGCGCTGTGCATGTCGGTGCGCGTGGCGAATCCCGCGTGATCGAGTGCGGCCGCGCCGAGTATGGTCGGCGCCGCGCGCAGCGAGCGCGCGAGAATGGCTTCGTGACTCGGCAGCGCGCGCAGACCCGCGGCGAGTGTGGCCGCCGACTTCGGCAAGTTGGCCGCGACCTTGTCGGGCGAGGTCTGGTCCGATTCGGGCAATATAAATGTCGAGACCGATGGCGAGCGGCTTCATCGCGGCGATCGCGTCGATCAAACCCGCGAGCCGGTTGCGCGGCCACGGCCACTGGCCGACTTTGGCGAGCGTCGCCTCGTCGATCTCCACGATCGTGACCGGCTGCGCAACCGGCATGCGCGGAAAGCGCCGCTGATATTGATCGAACAGAATTTGCCGCGCGGTTCTGAACGAATCGGGCAGTGCTTCGTCGAGTGTGTCGACGAATGCCGGGCGCGGCACGTTGCTCGGCCACTCGCTCGACAGATTCAGGAGACTCAGCCTGAACAGCGCGATGAACGCCACGGGCCGTCCCTGAAACGCCCTAGCCAGATTGCGGAGCCGTTCGAGCCCGAGATCGCAGAAGTGCTTCATTGAATCGTGATCACCGCGCGCCGGTTCATGCGATTCGGCACGCCGTCGGCAGTCGGCACAAGCAGCTCGCGTTTGCCGCGCGCGGCCGTTTCGATTTTCTGCGCGGGAATGCCCTCTTAGACGAGAAACGCCGCGACTGTCTGTGCGCGCTGCAACGAGAGCTGGTCGTTGAATTCCTGCGTGCTGGCGAGATCCGTATGACCCACCACCACGAGTTGCGGCGCGGGCCAGTTCGCGAGCACCGCCTTGAGCTTTTTGACCGTGTCGACGGACTCCGGCGCGAGTTTGGTCGCGGAGTCGAATAGAAAAAAGATCGTCTGTGGTGCCGCTCGGCGGTATGCTCGCGGGTCTGTTTGCAAGCGTTGTATTGCCCGCTTATCGCTTATGGCTGGCGTGGTCTGTTTCTGATCGGCGGCACGCTGCCGATTCTGTTGTCCGTGCTGCTCTATTTCACGTTGCCCGAATCGCCGCGTTATCTGGCGCGTCATGCTGCGCGCTGGGACGAACTGCGCGCGCTGTTCGCGCCGGGTCAGTGCCGCGACACGATTGCGATCTGGATTGCGTTCTTCATGAACCTGATCGTCGTGTATAGCGCGTTCAGCTGGCGGTCGACCATGCTGGCCGGCGAAAGCCTGAGCCCCGCCGTCGCGGGATCGGGATTGACGGCGTACAACCTGGGGTGGCGTGCTGGCGCACTGGGCTGCGCGGTTGCGATTGCGCGCTTCGGTTCGCGCTGACCGATGCTCGTGTGTTGTCTTGCTTCGTCGGCGATTGCGTTGCTGCTGCGTGGCGTTGATACGTCGTCGCATATCACGCTGCTCGTATTCGGCATCGATCTGCACGGGTTTTTCGTGAACGTCGTGCAGTCCACGATGTACACGCTGTGCGTCTACGTCTATCCGACGCAGGTGCGCGCTACGGGTACGGCTTCGGCTCTGGCGTTCGGCCGCCTCGGCGCAATCCTGAGCGCGTTTGCGGGCGCATTCGTGATTACCGCAGGCGGCGCGTCGGCCTATCTCGGCACGCTCGGAAACACGATGCTGATGGTGTTCGTCTGCCTGATGCTGGTGGGCCGTCATATTCCGGCCGTGGTGGCCAACCGGCGCTGACTTTTTCCGCTTCAAACGTTTTCGAACACACTGCAACAGCCTTATGTCACTTTCATCGCGTTCCGCTTCACGCCCGATTTCCGTCGACGATTATCGCCGCACTGCGCAACGTCGTCTGCCGAAGATGGTGTTCGACTACCTCGAAAGCGGTGCCGACGACGAATCGGGATTGCGCCGCAATCGGTCGGCGTTTTCGGGCTGGACATTTCGTCCGCAGCGTCTTATCGACGTAAGCCGACGTGACCAGGCGACGCAACTGTTCGGAAACCGCATGGCATCGCCGCTCGTCATCGCGCCGACCGGACTCAACGGCGCGTTCTGGTCGAACGGCGATCTCGCGCTCGCGCGCGCTGCCTCGCGGCATGGCATTCCGTTCGCGTTGTCCACGGCGTCGAATATGTCGATCGAAGAAGTCGCGCAGGGTGCGGACGGCGACCGCTGGTTCCAGTTGTACGTCGTGCGTCGCGACCTCGCGCTATTCGACGCTGATCCTTACAGTCGATGTCACCGTGAACGGCTTTCGCGAGCGCTATTTGCGCAACGGTTTCGCGATGCCGTTCAAGCCGGGGTGCGAACGGTTATCGACGGCGTCACGTACCCGCGCTGGCTGTGGTCGTATCTCGCGAACGGCATGCCGCAATTGAAGAATTTCGCCACGGACACCGCGTCCAGCACCGCAGCGCAAGCAGCGGTACTGCGCCGTGAAATGGATGCGAGCTTCAACTGGAACGACTTGCGCGCGCTGCGTGACGAATGGCCGGGCCGCCTGCTCGTGAAAGGCATCGTGACTGCCGACGATGCGCGCCGCTGTCTCGAAGCGGGCGCGGACGGCGTGATCGTGTCGAATCACGGCGGACGGCAACTCGCCGACCTGTCCGCGCCGATCGACGCGTTGCCCGCCGTGTGCGACGCCGTGCCGGGCGCGGGCGTACTCGTCGACGGCGGCATTCGTCGCGCACGCGGTGATGCTCGGACGCGCGACGCTCTACGGTCTCGCCGCTGCGGGTGAAGCGGGCGTGTCCGATGTGCTGGACATGATAAAGCGCGACATCGATCGCACGCTCGCGCTGATCGGTTGCCCGGACGTGAGCGGACTGAATCGTGGTTATGTGTCGATGGAGCGCAGCGGGTCTACGCTTTCATCCACTGGCGAGCCGGTGCGCGCGCCCAGTTTCGCGTGACGTATCAATGCCCATTTCTCAACAACCCGAACACCGCGTTGGCCGCCGTCACGCCCATAGCCTGATAACCCGCGCGATTTGGTGCAGATAATCGCCCCCGCTGCCTTCGCTGTTCGGCACGAATTGCGAGTACAGCGTGCCGGTGCCCGGATCGGTCGTCGCCGCGGAGAAATCGGCGGTCGCGCTGAAGATGTTGCTCGACAGAATGAAGCTGTTGAGCGCTTGCGATACGAATCGGTTTGCGCGCTGCCGTATGACGCCGCAAATGCCTGACCAACCGCCGCCGCGAGCGGACTGTTCGCCGGCACCTGTCCGTTGGGCACGAGACTCGGTGTGACTGTTGCGCCGATCACCGCGATGCGCGCCTTGTTCAGCGCGGAAACCACCTGCCTGTAACCGGCTATGATCGGCGGCGGCGTGAGGCGCGCGTTGCCGAGATCGTTGATGCCTTCCATCCACACGATTGAATCGTCACGCTCTGATTGCCGTTGAAACTCAGCGATACGCTCGTTCCGGGCACGAGGTTCGCCTGATAGCTTTGCAGCGCAATGGTGGCATAGCTGAACGTAACGGGCTTCGTGCCGAACACGTTAGAAAAGCGCACACGGATGTGGCTTCCCCACAGATCGGGCTTGATGATCATGCGGAATGTCTGGTTGACCGCGCCACTGGTGGTCGCATTCGGCAGCGGCACACTCAGGTCGGGTTGCGGATCGTAGCCGGGAACGGCCGCGCCTTGTGGTGTGGTCGGCAGCACATACGCGGCTTGTATGGACGTTGCCCAGGACGCGGCCCATTTGCTGCCGCCACTACTGAAGCCGCCGCCGAAGTCATATTTCGGATGCGTGCCGACAGTGCTGTAGGGCTTGCTGAATTGCCGCCTGGATGCCGCGATCACGCACGACAAAGGTCCGGTTCGCGTTGCGTTGACAGGCGGCTCGCCGCTCCCTGCCGATCTGGTGGCGCGCTTCGAGGCGACGTTCGATGTGCCCGTACGCAATATCTTCGGCATGACCGAATGCGTGGGCATCGTGTCGATCGAGTCGGCGGGCGCGCCGCGTGTTACAGGCTCCGCGGGCTTGCCTTTGCCTTATACGCGAGTGCGTGCAATTCCAATCGAGGACGGCTGTCCTGCGAACGTTACGCGTTTTTGCGAAGTGGGCGAGACAGGGCAGCTTGCGATTTCCGGTCCGCACGTGAACCTCGGATATCTCGACCGCGCGGCGAATGCATCGACGTTTATACGCAGGACGGCTGGCTGTTCTCCGGCGATCTCGGTCATATCGATGCCGAGGGCCGTGTGCATCTCACCGGGCGTGCGAAAGACGTGATCATTAGCGGCGGCCACAATATCGATCCGCGTGTGATCGAGGAAGCCGTGCAGAGTCTCGACGAGGTGGCCGTCTGCGCGGCGGTCGCCGAACCCGATGCCTATGCGGGTGAATTACCGGTGGTGTTCGTCGTGGTGCGAACGGGCGCGACGCTCGACTCCGACGCCTTGCCGCTCACCGCGATCGGCAAGATCTTCAAACCGGCGCTGCGCGCACAAGCGGCGCAGATCAAGTTCACCGATATGCTTTGCGCGTAGCACGGAAAAGACGGCAAGGATGGCATGCAGGGCGTGGACGTTCAATGCAGCGAATCCAAAGGACGTCTGCGTGCGATCGTCACGCTCGACGCGCCCGCGAATTGTGGGGAGACGGACAGCATGAAAAATGCGCTTGCGGGTCTCGACATCGAGTGGCGCATCGGTGCAAACCTGAACTCAGGCGAGGAACCCGCTCGATGAATGACTCACACGACGCGCACGACGTCGATTTCTATTTCGATTTCATCTCACCGTTCGGCTACTTTGCGAGCCTGCGAATCGACGCACTCGCGGCGAATCATGCGCGCAAGGTGCGATGGCACCCCGTGCTGATCGGCGTCACGGTGATGAAGATCATGGGCAGCAAGCCCATGATCGATTCCGCTGAAAGGCGACTACATCGTCAGGGAAGCCGGACGCTATGTGCGCCGACACCGCATTGTGCTCACACGCGACATTCGCAAGCCACCGATGAACCCGCTTCCCGCGATGCGTGCATTCGCGTGGCTCGATGAACAGGCGCCTGCGCATGCCGTCCCGTTCGCGCGTGCGTGTTTCGACGCGTACTGGTGGCAGGGGCGCGATATGTCGGCCACGGGTGAGATTCTGCAGGCGGCGCACGCGGCACAGTTGCCTGACGAGATCGCGATGCAACTGGGCGACGCCTGCACGGACGGCGCGCCGTTGCGCCGTCAGATGGACATCGCGGTGAGCCGGGGCGTTTTCGGCTCGCCATTTTTCATTGTCGACGACGAGCCGTTTTTCAGCGTGACCAGCATGGAAACGCTGGAAGCGTGGCTCGCGGATGGCGGTTGGTAAGCACGCGGCGTTGCAGGGAGCAAACGATGAATGACACGGGAATCGAACGCGTTGCAGTGGTAAGCACGGGTGTGATCGGCATGAGCTGGGCAGCGTTTTTTCTCGCCAAGGGTTTGAGCGTGCGCGCGATCGATCCTGCGCCGGGCGCTGAAGCGCTTGACGGCGCGCAGTTCGTGCAGGAGAACGGCCCGGAACGCGAGGACCTGAAGCGCGAACTCTTCGCACGCATCAACGCGTTGCTGCCGCCCGACGCGATCATCGCGTCGGGCTCGTCCGGACTCGTGATGAGCCGCGTGCAGATCGCCTGTGCGCATCCCGAGCGCGTCGTGCTCGGTCATCCGTTCAATCCGCCGCATCTGATTCCGCTCGTCGAAGTGATCAGCGGAGAGCGGACTTCGGCGCAGACTATCGAGCGCACGATTGATTTCTATCGCGCGCTTGGCAAGCGTCCCATTCATGGCCACATGGAAATGAAAGGGCATATCGCGAATCGCCTGCAGGCAGCGTTGTGGTGCGAAGCCATGCACCTCGTATCGATTGGTGCTGCGAGCGTCGCCGATATCGACGATGCAATCGCGTATGGTCCCGGCCTGCGCTGGGCGGCGTTCGGTCCGTTCACCAACCTGCATCTGTCTGGCGGAGCGGGCGGGATCGCGCATGTGCTCGATCATCTTGGCGGACCGATGGAAAGCTGGTGGGACGATCTCGGCACACCGCGCATGACGCCGGAGCTCAAACAGCGCATCGTTGAAGGCATGCCGGAGACACTCGCGAAACGGTCGGACGAAGCGATCCAGAACCAGCGCGATGCTGTGGTGCTGGGGTCTGCTCGCGCTGAGAGAAGGCAACGAAAAACAGCGCTGAGCCGCTCAATCTAGTACATCGAGATAATCAAGGAGACAGCAATGAGCAAACTGAAGGTGATCGTGACGATTGCGCCGACCGGCGGCATGGTGCACAAATCGCAGAACCCCGCGTTACCCACGCAACCCGACGAGATCGCGCGCGACGTGTACGGCTGCTACAACGCGGGAGCGAGCGTCGTCGCCGTGCATGCGCGGCGTCCTGACGACGGCGCGACCTGCGATGCGTCGGTATATCACGACATCAACCGGCGCATTCGGGACAAGTGCAACATCGTCATCAACAACTCGACGTGCATCGCGGCTTCCAGAACGCAATGCCTTACTCGCCGCGGGTGTTGCAGTCGATGGTCGATATGCCATCTTCTGCGTAAGCGGCATCGGGCCCGCGCAATTGCCTTCCGCGATGAATTCGCTGCTGCTGGGCGGCCATGTTCGCACGGGTTTCGAAGACAACCTCTATTACGAGCACGGCGAACTGGCGACGAATATCCAGCTCACCGAACGTATGGTCAGACTCGTGCGCGAAATGGGCTATGAACCGGCGACGCCCACCGAAGCGCGGCAGATGATGGGCTTGCCGCGGCGCGGCAACGTGCGGCCCGAGTTCGCCGTGGACTGAACGGGCGCAAAGTCAGCGAAGCGCGACCTGTGCTTCGCCGGTTTCGCGTGCGGCTCGAAGAAGCGGCTTGCCGTCGCTTGCAAACCACTCGTCGAAGCGCAACAGTGGCCCGAATTCGCGATTGAGCGCAGCGATGTCCGCATGCCCGGCAAGCGGACCTTCATCGAACAGTTCGGCAAGACGTCTGAGAAACGCGTTCTTTTCGAGCAGCGCATCCGGGAAGCGCTGATACGTAATCGGCGTGCCGGCGGCGCGGCTCAGACTTTCGGCGAGGCTCGCGGCGGTGAGTTCGTCGCCCGCGATTTCGATGATTTTGCCGGCGTAGCACTCTGGCGCGGCGAAAATCCTGGCGACGATCTTGCCGATGTCGCGCGCCGCGATCGTCTATCCGGTCTGATCCGGACGAAGGAAGAACGTGAAGGCGTCCTTGTCGAAACCCATGCCGGGAAGCATCAGCAGTTCCATGAAACCTGCGGGCCGCACGATGGTGCTGCGCAGATCGAGATTGCGGATGTGCGCTTCGATTCCGATTTGCTGTCGAAGTGACCCATGCCGGTTTTCTGCGTACCCGCTGCATTCACGGACGTATACACGAGGTGCTGCACGCCGGTCTCTGCTGCAATGTCCGCGATGGCTTTGCCGTAACGGACTTCCTGTTCGTCCGACACGCCATACGCCGCGCCTTGCCCCGAACTCGGTTGCACGCTGAATACACCGTACGCGCCGCGCATTGCGCGCCGGATCGAATCGTTATCCGCCATGTTGCCCACGGCCAACTCGGCACCGGAAGACGCCAGCGCTAGCGCTTTTTCATCCTCGACGTTGCACACGAACGCTCTCACGCTCAAGCTTGCGGACAACAACGCGGATACCACCACACCGCCTTGCTGCCCGATTGCGCCGAACACCAACACTGTTTTCTTTGCATTGGGTTCGCCCGCTTTCTGATCGATCGACATTTTTTGCACTCTAGGTATTTGCGTGCGCTCATGGTATACATTTTATACATTTGATATCTGAACGCAATTACGCACCTGAACGCTACCAGGTATCCTGGAGGGTCCCAGCCTATGTCCGCATCGTCGCCCGAAGACCTCGAACTCAATCGTCTCGTCCTCGAAGAGATCACCAAAGAGATCACCAGCAAGTGGTCGCTGCTGGTGCTCGGTTGTCTGTGTAACGGACCGATGCGATTCAATGTGCTGCGCCGGGCCAACGCGGGCGTTATGCAAAAAGCGTTGACGCAATGTCTGCGACGGCTCGAGACAAATGGTTTTATCAAGCGAACGGTGGTGAGCACGGCACCTGTTGCCGTGTCGTACGAGATTTCGAAACTCGGGCGTTCGCTCGAACCGCACTTGCGCGCGATTCTGGAATGGGCCGAGCAGCATCGTGTTGAGGTGCAGGCGGCGCGCAGAGCATTTACTGCTTCCAGGGAGAGGTTTGACGCGTGACGTGCTCGCTGCAAGGGTCACGTCGACGTAGTGCCTATCCGCGCCAAGGTGCATCTAACGCCTTCCAATGATCACGGCACCAGCCGTTTTGAAGGGAGGCCAACA
The DNA here is from genome assembly GCA_940747215.1 of uncultured Paraburkholderia sp. Lineage (GTDB taxonomy): Bacteria > Pseudomonadota > Gammaproteobacteria > Burkholderiales > Burkholderiaceae > Paraburkholderia. The sequence continues at coordinate 11,567 of CALNWS010000081.1, forward strand.
CTGGGCATGCTTTCCTACCTGACAACGCTACAACCGCATCGTCAGTGAAATGAAATGGCGTTGGTCGAATGCCTTGTTGACCGCTGCGTTCACATGCGAGTCGCCGGGCCTTGCAATCGACGACGGAGGACATCATGGCCACATATCGCTGGAACGGTGCGGCGGCAACGGGCGCGTTTGCGACAGCAAAGAACGGGCAGTTCAGCAACGCATCGGCGACCACGCTGCCCGGCCCGAACGATCTGGCGATCGTCACGAATGCCGCTGTGCCGATCAGCGGAACGGGCAAAGTGCAGGTCATGAATTTCAGCGGCACGAACAAGCTGCTCAGGCACGTGTCGGCGAATTACGGAGCGCCCGTCAACGAACATCTGACGCTGCTGCCCGGCGCGATCCTGAATCCGGCGTCGCTGCAAATCTCGCTGAACTTCAGTGTCAATCCGGCAACTACGACCAGTGCCAAAGTGAGCGTCGGTGAAAAGAGCCAGGTGGTGCTGTCGGAATCGAATGCGCCGGATAGTTACGGCATCCAGATCGCCAACGCTGCGGGCTCGCAGGGCACGCTCGAAGTCCAAGGCAAGCAGGCGGTGGTGAGCGGCAATAACGCGCCGATGTCGGTCGACCAGAACGGCAAGGGCCTTCTGACGATAACCGACGGCGCATTCGTGAGCGTCGGCAACGGCGACCCGCTCATCTTTCCGTGGGGATTGATGATCGGCAATCATGCCGGTTCGAACGGCACCGAGAAAGTCGTGAAGGCCGCGTTGCGTGTGCACGGGCAAACGATAGTGGGGCGCAAATCGTCGGGCACATTGGACATTGGCGAAAGCGGACTCGTCGTGACCGACGACCTCGCGATAGGCTGGGTGCCGACGCCTGGCGTGGGCGCGGTTACCGTCGACGGCCACGATGCACGTCTCATCGTCATGAAAGCGCTCGAAGTCCAGCACATGGGCCAAGGTTCGCTGAAGGTGTCGGGACACGGGCTCGTGTCCGCAGGCATCGGCATCATCGTGAACGGCGCGGTGACGTTCGCCGACGGAATCATCGAAACGATGGCCTTGGGCGTGAATAGCGGTGCCACGCTGAGCGGTTCGGGAACGGTGATCGCGTCTGCGGGATTCAGGATCGACGGCGGCACAGTCACCGCGCAACCGCAGCTGAAACTGATCGGCGGCATCGACAATGCAGGCACGATCGTCGTCGCCGCCCATTCCGCGCTTCAATGCTACGGTGCGATCAGCGATACGGGCGCAATCAAACTAGGCCCAGCGAGCGTGACCTCGCTGGAGGCCGTGGAATCCGGACAGACGATTACGTTTGGCGGCAATCCTGCGCGGCTCGTATTGCATAGTCCTGGCGCGTTCGAAGGTGTGATAGATGGATTCGCGCACACGAACGAGATCGAACTGGATGCGCACGCTACGACATACCAGTTCACGAGTCCGACGCTGACGTTAAGAGACGTCAATAACCAGATCGTCGCGCAATTGCAGATGCTGGGCACCTTTGGTCCCAACGCTTTCCAACTGACGCCGGGCAATGTCTCTGTCATCAAGCTGCTTTAAAGGACCAACGCAGGTTCAAGCTGCCGCGCTGGCCGGTCCTTTGGTGCATACTTTCGGACTTGACGACGCACCGGTGCCGGGCATCGCGCGGCGTCCGGTTTCCCGCATCAGTTCGAGGACACAAGCTTTGCCAGTGGATAACCCTTCTTCGGCAACGAAACGCCGCGTACGCAAAGGCAGCGGACGCGTGACGCTCGCCGACGTCGCTCGTGCGGCGGGCGTCGCACCCATGACCGCTTCCCGCGCGCTCAACTCGCCGGAAATCGTGAATCTGGACATGGTGGAGCGCGTGCGACTCGCGGTGATCGAAACGGGTTATGTGCCGAATCTGCTGGCGGGCGCGCTTGCTTCCGTGCGCAGTCTGCTGGTCGTGATCATCGTGCCGAGTATTGCGTCCACGATTTATCTCGAGTTCGTGCAGTCGCTGCGCGCGGCGCTGGCGAGCAAGGGTTATCAGGTGATTCTCGGCGAGAGCGATTACGAGCATCAACTGGAATCGTCGCTGCTCGATGCGCTGATTGCGCGCCGGCCCGACGCCATTGTCACGGTCGGCGCGGTGCGTTCCGAAGACGGGCGCAAACGCCTGCTCGCGTCCGCGATTCCAGTGATTGAAACATGGGATCTGCCCACGGATCCACTCGACATGGTGGTGGGCTTTTCGCAGGCCGCCGTGGGCCGCGCCGCCGCTAAATACCTGCTGGGCGAAGGGCACCGGCACGTCGCGATCATCAGCACGAACGACGACCGCGCAGCGAAGCGCGCGAAGGGCTTTCTCGAAGCCATCGCGGAACGCGCCGGCGCACCGCGCGTCGAGTCGGTGCTGATTCCCGCGCCGAGTAAGCTTGGCGAGGGGCGGCGCGCGCTCGCCGACCTGCTGTCCCGTCCGCAGCCGCCGGACGCCGTGTTCTGCACGTCCGACATGGTCGCGCTCGGCGTGCTGACCGAGGCCAGATCGCGCGGCATCAAGGTGCCGGAAGAACTGGCTGTCATGGGTTACGGCGATATGAACTTTGCCGCCGACACCGATCCGCCGCTCACCACCATCCGCGCCGACGGCAAGGTGATCGGCCAGGCCGCCGCACGGCTCATCTTCGACCGCGCCAATGCGGGCACGACCCAGAACGTCGTCGACGTCGGCTTTTCGGTCGTCCGCCGGGCCTCCGCCTAAGCCTTTCCCCCGACCTGGAAGAAACCCGTAGTCCCCAAAACTCCGCTTGCCAAGCTTGCAAGGTAACTCTATCTTACGTGTCAGGTAGCGCTACCTCGCGCTGAACGGATGGCCGATACACGGAGACTGGAATGACCCAAATCAATCGCGTCGAGATCTTTGACTTTGAATATGAGGTCGAAAACCTCGCCGCCGAATCCGAGCACACGCACAACCACGTCGCCTACAAGAAGGGCGGCCGGATGAAGCTGAAGAAGTACGCTGTCGTGATCGAAACGGACGACGGCGCACGCGGCGAATACGTCGCGATGTGGGGCGGCACGCGCCCGGCGCTTGCGCAATCGATCATGCTCGCGCCCGATCTGCTCGGCCGCGATCCGGCCATGCGCGAAGCGCTGTACGATGAGTTCAAGCGCAAGCTGCATCACTTCGATCACATGGGTCACGGCCCGATCGACATCGCGCTGTGGGATCTCGCCGGCAAGCAGTTGAATGCGTCGATTACAAACATGCTCGGCGGTTATCGCTCGCGTCTGAAGGCCTATGCGAGCACGTTCCACGGCGATCGCAACGGCGGTCTGGACAGCCCGGAAGCGTATGGCGAATTCGCGGTGCGCTGCCGTGAAATGGGCTATCGCGACTACAAGATTCACGGCTGGTTCGACGGCAATCCGAAGGAAGAAGCGGGCCACGATTCTCGCGACGCGCAAGGCCGTCGGCGACAACATGGACTTGATGTACGACGGCGCCTGCGACCTAAAGACGTTCGCGGACGCGCTCTACGTGGGCCGCGCCTGCGACGAGGCGAACTACTTCTGGTTCGAGGACCCGTATCGCGATGCCGGTCTCTCCGCGTTCTCGCACAAGAAGCTGCGCGAAATGCTGAAGACGCTGCTTCTCCTCCTCACCGAGCACGTTCGCGGCCTCGAACCGAAGGCGGACTTCCTGATGGCGGGCGGCACGGACTTCCTGCGCGTCGATCCGGAATACGACATGGGCATCACGGGTGCGATCAAAACCGCGCGTCTCGCGGAAGCATTCGGTCTCGACGTCGAAGTGCGCGCTGTCGGTCCGGCGCATCGTCACGTGATGGGCGCGATCCGCAACTCGAAATATTATGAAGTGGCGTTCGTCGGCCCGGAATGCGCGAACAACATTCCGCAGAAAGTCTACGCGTGCGACTACAACGACCAGATCGACTGTATCGACCGCGACGGCACGGTGCCGGTGCAGACCGGGCCCGGCCTCGGCGTCACGTACGACTGGGACTACATCAAGCATCACACGAAGCAGCATCACGTATTCGAGTTGAACAAGCGTTGAACAGATGCTGAACATGAAGCGCGGTTCCGGCCGAAAGCCGGAACCGTTCGAAGTGCCCGCAGAGCTTCTCGAGCAGCCAAGGGACGGGCGGCCCACACGGGCCGCCTCATCGACGAACTGCGTAGTTGCTCGTCATTCAAGAGACTTTCGATGTCAACACAAGCGATTCCCAGCGCTCAGGCTATCGGCTGGCAGCGAGAGAATGCGGGCGAACTACTCGTTGGCGAGTACGAGACGGCCGCGACGATTGAACAGACACAGGCCTTGCGACATGTTGTCGAGCGCGAAGTCGAGATTGCGCGTGGTTTCTTCGAGCGCGAGCGACGTTTCGCGTTGCGCGCTGCAATCGCGTGTAATTTTGGCGAAGCCGAAAAGCTCGCCCTCGCCCTCGCTCTCGCCATCGTCGTCGTAAATGGGCTGAATAACGACTTGCGAATGCGCCAGCCTTGCGCTTCGAACTTCCCTGATTCGCGTGCCGTGTCGAGTCCTTGCTGCGGTAGTCCTCGCTCCTGATCGTCGGGTTCGTAAAAGCACGAGAAGTGCTTACCGACGATCTCGCTGACCTTATAGCCTTTTGCACGTTGTGCGCCCGCGTTCCAGTTCGACACGATATCGTTCGTATCGAGCATATGGATCGCGTAGTCGGTCACGCCTTCCACGAGAAGTCGGAAGCTGTGTTCGTGGTCGCGCGTCTGTATCTGCAAGGCGCGTGCTTCGGTGCGGTCACGGGTTACTTTCGCGAAACCGAGCAACTCGCCGTCGTCGTCGTAAATCGGATCGATTACGACATGCGCCCAGAAACGCGTGCCATCTTTACGATAACGCCAGCCCTCGGCTTCGTATTTGCTGGTGGTGCGCACGATGTTCAGATTGCGGCCCGGCGCGTCGGCCGTGCGTTCCTCGACGGAACAGAAACAGGAATAGTGGTGGCCGATGATCTCCTCCGCCGTATATCCCTTCGCCTTCTGCGCGCCCGCGTTCCATGTGGTCACTACGCCGTTGACGTGGTCGTTCGGGTGAATGACCTTGTAGTTGCCCGGGGCATGTCCCAGCAGTTGCTGGGCGAGATTCGCAATGACTTCGTTGGAGTTCATGTTGGTGGATGTGCCGCCCGAACCTTCCATGAGGTCCACCACGAACGAGGAGTCGAATCGTCCCTCGATCACATCTTTGCACGCTGCGACGATCGCATTGCACTGGTCGGCGGTAATCACTTCATTGTCGCGATTGGCGAGCGCAGCCGCCCATTTGACCTGTGCAAACGCGTCGCGAAACGTGGTGTAGTGCGCGATATCCAGCGAGGAGACAGTGAGGTTTTCGACGCCGCGAAACGTATCCACACCATACAGTTTGTCGCCAGGAATTGTGACTTCGCCAACGTAGTCGCGTTCCGTACGATGTTCGGCCTGAGCAAGCTTATTCATGAGCATTCCTTCCACCAACAGTAATGAATTTTTCAATGCCTCCGCCGAGCGCAGTCAGCCTTGGCAGGAACGATGTTTCGATCACTTCGCGCACCGTCTCGCAGGCATCGTCGAAGAACACGTTGTATTCGTCGCGGCGCGCCACGAGGTACAGCGACCGCTCGAGGCCTAGTGTCGAGGCCTAGTGTCTCGACGACATGGACGGCGACATTGCCCGCATGCGAGACGCCTTGCAGCAGACACATCGGCGATATAATGGCCCAACCGATTCCTTCCGTTACCATCGAGGTCAACGCATCCGCGTTGTCCAGTTCGAGCCTCGCGGGTGCGCGAATTTCAATGCGCCTGAGATAGCGTTCAATCTGCATTTCGACGACCTGCGACGTCCGGTTGAACCTGACGATGGGCAAGCTGTTGATCAACATCTTCATATCGTCGATGGTCCTGACCGGCGTTCTGAGGTTCTTCGGCCTGGTGACGCAGTAGCGCTCGGAAAACAGCCGGTAACGCACGACGTCATTCGCATCGGTCAGCGGATCGCTCGTGACGATCAGGTCGAGATCACGGCGCAGCAGCGCCTCGCCCTGCTGGGGACTCAGCCCGGTACGAATCGATAGCTGCGACACTTTCCCCAACAGCTTCTTGGTAAAAACCGAGCCGCATGTCGATGCAAACGAATCGACCAGCCCAATGCGCAAATCCGTTTTGATACCGCGGCCGGCTTCCACGACCTGTGCCTTCAGATTGGCGATTTCTTCACTCAGTACCGTGCCACGATTTCTGAGCGCGATGCCGAATGGCGTGAGCGCCATCGGCCGTGTCGTTCTGTTGACGGGCACGACGCCGAGTTCGTCTTCGAGTTGCCGGATGATCTGCGAAACGCCGGACTGTGATATGCCCATCCTCGTCGCAGCGGCAGACATGCTGCCTTCTTCCGCCACGGCGACAAAAACCTGAACGGCGTGCATATCAATCGGTTTGTTCGACAGCATGTCGTATCCTGATGTGAGAGCGTTCTGCACAAGTTCGTGTGCGTTTCCCGCATCCGACGTGCTGTCGAAAAGCAGCTTCGTCAGAAACGGGTTTTCCTACTGCCCGCAGCGGAAGTCGCGAACGGGGCGTCATGGTGCGAGGTCGCTTCGATCGGCTCCTCGCCGACGCCGTCGGACTTCACGTCTGAAAGATTTTCGCTGCCGGTTTCAGGCGCCATGAAATGGCAGAAGACACCGCCAAAGAGCAGCACCGCGACGCAGACGCCCAGTGCGGCATGAATGCCAACATCCTGGACCGCGATCGGCAGCAGGAACGTGCTGATGGCCGACCCGAAACGGCTCGACGCAACCGCGAGTCCCACGCCCGATGCGCGAAGATGATTGGGAAAAAGCTCGGGTGGATAGACGAATTCGAGGTTCGCGGCCGCGGAAAGAATGCACGCGAAGACGCCGAAAACGAGCATGGTGCCGATGGGCCCGAAGCTGGCATACGTGAGTACCGCAAGGCCGAGCGCCGCGAGATAGAAGGTGCCGAGAAGAAACGTGCGGCGCGAGATCCTGTCGATCAGAAGCAGTCCGATAGAAGTGGTCGCGGGAATTTGGACAGCCGGATCAGTGGAGCGGCCGGGGCCTGAGCCAGCGGATAATGCGGGCAGAGGAACCGGGGAATGACAAAGGGAACCAGACGCACGCACTCAGCGGGGT
>CALNWS010000082.1 GCA_940747215.1 uncultured Paraburkholderia sp.
TGTTTCGGTTCGCTGATCACCCATTCCGGGAACGTGATCACCCATTTCGGCAAGATGCTCGCTCGCTTCGAAAACCGCTGATCAGCGATCACCTTCAACCGAAAGGACCCGTCACGTTCAACCCGAACCTGCACTCAAATATCTGCTGTACGTGAACGTCCAAAAAAATACCCGGCTGTCGCGCAAACGGTACAGCGCAAGCGGCTCCGCTCGAAATAGCCGCAATTTTAGCGGGTTATGAGCCCGTGTCTACCCGAAAAAACTCGGCTACCAAGGTGGGCCGACAGCGGGCATGCGCAAGGCGTTCAATGCGCTTTCAACCTGCTGACATCCGCTCGCGAGGCCAATGTGGCGCGACTTCACACGATGCCGGACCAGATGTCCACGGCGGCTGCAGGCCTGCTCATGCGGCACCGCGTCGCGTCCGACGACGCACAATAAGCTTACAAATGATCTGAAGCGGAACCCGGCGGCAGGACCTGCATCCGGGCACACGGTTTGCGAACCGCTGCAGCTCGGGCTTTCTTGAACCTCGGGCTTTCATGAACACCAACCCGTTTGCCTTGCGACCACGACCGGACGGCCGTCGGCATCTGCCCGGCCGTGGACCCGCACGTCCGACGCACTGGTTCTCGTTCGTCGGCGCCGGTGCGTTGATCGCGGTCGGCTATATCGATCCCGGCAACTGGGCGACGGCACTCGGCGCGGGCGCAGGTTACGGCTATCAACTGCTCAGCATGGTGCTTCTGTCGAGCGTGATGACGATGCTGCTGCAATGGCTCTCGTCACGACTCGGCGTCGTGACGGGACGCGACCTCGCGCAGATCTGCCGCGAGCGCACGGGCCGAGCGGGCACCCTCTTCCTGTGGCTCACGAGCGAGGTGGCGATCATCGCGTGCGACGTCGCAGAGGTGGTCGGCAGCGCCGTCGCGCTGCAATTGCTGCTAAGCGTCTCGCTGACGGTGGGCGTGCTGATGTCCGCGGTCTGCACGTTCGCGCTGCTCGCGCTTCAGCAGAAAGGCGGCCGCAGGCTCGAAGCGGTGATCGCCGTGCTGATCGTTTTTGTGGAACTGTGCTTCGTGGTGGAACTCGCGCTCGCGAAACCCGACTGGCACGCGGCGCTTGCGGGCACGGTGCCGAGCGCCGAACTGCTGCGCAATGCCGGTATGGTGTGGCTCGCGGCGGGGATCGTCGGCGCGACGGTCATGCCGCACAACCTGTATCTGCATTCGGCGCTCGTCAAACACCATGCGCCCGACGGCAGCGACGCGGAGATCGGCGCTGCATTAAGCGTCGTCAACGTGGATACGTTCGCGTCGCTGGCGTTCGCATTCGTCATCAATGCCGCGCTGCTGATCGTGGCCGCCGCCGTATTTCATGCAAGTGGCCGCCGCGACGTGACCGATCTCGCCGATGCGCAACGTCTGATCGCGCCGCTCGTCGGCACACGCTGGGCCGGAATTCTCTTCGCGGCGGCGCTGCTCGCGTGCGGACTGAGCGCGACCGTTACCGGCGTACTCGCCGGCCAAGCCGTGATGGAAGGCTTTCTGTGCCTGTATCTGCCGCGCTGGAAGCGCGCGCTGCTCACGCGCGTGCTCGCAATCGGCCCGGCGCTCGTCGCCGTCGCGATGTTTGGCCAGAACGGCTCGAACCAGTTGCTGGTGGCGAGCCAAGTCGTGCTGAGCCTGCAGTTGCCGCTCGCCGTCGTGCCGATGATCCGCTATGCAAGCGACGCCGGGCTGATGCGCGGCTGGCGCGTGCGCGGCGTGCCGCTCGCGCTTGCCTGGCTTTCGGCGGCGTTCATCGTCGTATTGAATGGCGCGCTGCTCTGGCAACTGGCGTTCGGCGGCTAAGTTGCACGTCAGGATTGGACTGACAGGTAGGAACTTGTAAGTATTCTCCGAAGATCGACGCATGACACGCCTTTGGTCTGGACTCATGCCCGGCCGGACGCGCAGACGTATCGTGCCGTGACCCGTTTCAGTGGCTGCCATTGGTACACGTATACCGGGCGGCCGTTTTCGTACCGGATTTTGCTGTTTGCGTGTCGAGGGCGTGGACGCGTGTGGTTTGCCTGTTGCGCACTTGTTTTGCGCTTTTGGCAAGTTTGCGCCGCGCTGTCCATGTCGCGCCGTTGTTGCGTCGTTGTCGCGCCAGTGCCGTGCCCGCGAATCACACAAACGCGCAGAGACGCGCCCGACACGACAAAGCATCACCCGAAATCTCCTGTTCTCCGGATAACCGCACATGCGCTTTTTTTACGTTTCAGCTTCCGACTCTGCTCCGGCATCGCCCGCACGGCCCACCTTGCAAAGCGGCCAACCGGCACAACGCCTCACACGCTTCAAGCGCACCGCCCTGACGGCCGCATTGGCCGCCGTCGCACTCATGTCCGGCGAAGCGCACGCGACGGTCGGCATGCTGCAGCCGGCACGCGTCGCCGCGCTCAACGAACCTCCTCTGCAGATCACGCTGATCTATTCCGCCGACGACAACAAGCCGCTCACCGTTACCGTACCGCCGAGCATCCGCGTGAATCTGACGATGGCCGAGTTCTCGCCGCAGCCGCTCGATCTGCAACGCGAACCGGGCGTGCCCGGTACGCTGCATCTGCGGCCGGGTCAGTTCCGCAAAGTGCGCTTTTCGGCGCCGTGGCCGCAGGCCGCGCGCGGCGAAGTGAGGATCGATCCGGTCGGTTTCGATGCATCGCCGGCCGTGGTGGCAATCAATCGCGGATCGCAACAGGACGCGCTTGCGCAAGCCGAGCGTTCGGAGACGCAGGCCACCACGCCCGCGCAGGCCGCCGCAACCACCGCGAAAGTGGACGGTCCGAATGGCGACGCGATGTCGCCGCCCGGCGATTCGCTTGTTACCACGGGACACGGCGTGCTCGCGCATCTTGTCCTACTACGAACCAATGTACATCGCCGCCGGCCGCAACGGCGACACCAACGCGTGCAACTGAGCTTCAAATACCGCATCCGTATTCCGGACAATCTGCGCTCGAAGGCAGTGCTCGACAACCTGTACTTCGCGTACACGCAAACGTCGATCTGGGATCTGTCCGCCGACTCGCGGCCGTTTCGCGACACCACGTACAGCCCGCAGCTCTTCTACTACGTGCCGGACACGGGCTGGCATAGCTCGTGGTTCACGCGCATGGGTTTCGCGGCGGGTGTGAGTCACGAGTCGAACGGCAAAGGCGGCAATGACTCGCGCAGCATTAACATGCCCTTCATCCGGCCGACGTGGGAATTCGGCGACCTGACGGCGAACCATCTGACGGTGTCACCAAAAATCTATTACTACGTCGGCACGAGCAACAATCCCGATATCGCCGACTATCGCGGCTACGTCGATCTGCTCGTGAAATACGGCAGTCCGGACGGCTGGCAACTGGCGACCACGCTGCGCAAAGGCACCAAGCACTGGTACGGCAGCGTCGACACGCAATTCACCTATCCGCTTGCCAACTGCTCGGCAGCGCGTGGGGCGGCTACGTGTGGGTGGGCTATTTCAACGGCTACGGCGAAAACCTGCTCGACTACAACAACCGTCAGCACTGGATCGCGCGGATCGACTACAGCATCGCGCGGTAGTCAAGTTGCGGACATGGCCGGGGCTAAGCCCACGTCACGCGCCGAAGCCTGCCAACCGCACGTGCTTTGCGGCCGCTTACGGCGATTGCGCCGTACTCGCCGGGCGGCACGCGCCGCATCGGTTAACATAGCGGAACTCCGCTTCTTTGCCCAAGGTTTCCGATGGCTTCGAATCTCCACGATTTCCCCGACAGCCCGTGCATCGGCATCTATTCCACGCTTTTCGACGACGTCTGCAAAGGCTGCGGCCGCACGGCCGCCGAGGTGTCCAACTGGGTTTTTCTCAGCGACGAGGAAAAGCGCGCCATCTGGACCCGCATCCAGGGAGACGGTACCGTAATGCGCTTCAAATACGACAAGCTGTAAGCGCGGCTCGCCGCATCGAAGGTTGATGAAAAAGCCGGGCATGTCGTTCACCATAGCCCGTTTATGCCGGTCAGAACCGCATGCCGACGCCGAGACCCACCACCACGGGATCGATATTCAGACGCCCGATCGGCTGACCGCCAAGCGTCGCGTCGGTATGCATCCAGATCTTCTTGATGTCTGCGTTGACGAAGAGCGACTTCGTCACCTGCAAGTCGACGCCCGCCTGTAACGCCGGGCCGAAACTGTGACTGCGGATGCCGACCGACTGGCCGCCCGCGCTCAACCCGTTGTTATAAAAGAGCGTGTAGTTTAGCCCCGCGCCGACATACGGACTAATCCGGCCGGCATGATTGAAGTGATATTGCAGCAGCAGCGTGGGCGGCAATACGTTGACGCCGCCGAGGTTGCCGAGGCTCGACGTCACCTGATGCCGCGACGTGCCGAGAATCAGCTCCACGCCGAGATAGTCGCGAGTCATGTACGTGAAATCCAGCTCCGGCACGATCGCGTTGTTCACGCCGACGTTCAACGCCGAGAGCGTCTGCGTCGTACTCACGTCCGGCATGATGCTGATCGCGTGCAAACGCACGAGCACGTCGCCGGCGTGAATGCCGTTCATTGCCGCGGTGCTTGCCGTTTCGTGCTGCTGGATGCGGCGTCTTCGGCTTGCGCTAGCGGCGCGATAAACGTCGAGCACATCATGCTCGACACAAGCGCGACGATCCTGATTCCGTTCCTGAACGTGTACTTCATTGGCTTCCCCGAGTGTTGGTCGATATGCGGGGATTGTCGAAGCTCGGACGCGGCGGCACGTTGAGCCGCATCAACCGAGCGAGAACGCGAAGCGCCCTGCGACAGCCGGTCGCGTGGGGCCTGTCAGCAGCAGTTCAAGGAGATCGTGGACGCTTCGGATCGCGCTGCCAAACGGCAGCGCTTCGCGTCCGCGAAAGAAGAGACTGTTGGCGACATCGCCGCGTAGCGCCGCGGCAAGACGCGTGTCGACACAGAAGTGTCCGAACTTTTCGATGCCGTCACGCAGACCGCATGTGCTGAGGCAGTCGAGCGCCGTTGGACAAACATGTTTGAGCGCGCCAACTTTCTCGCGAATTCGCGCCTCTTGACGCAGATAACGCATGAGCCACGGCGTTTTCATGGCGCGCGCGGGCAGCCCCACTACGCTGACGCATTCGACGATGTCATCGGGCGTCGCGTCGGCGAGCACGCGCTTGAAATCCGGATGCGTGTCGCCCTCTTCCGTCACGGCGAGCGGCGTGCCGAGTTGCACGCCGCTCGCGCAGGACCTCGTGACTATTGATGCCGCCCGCGACGATCAGCGGCACGTCGTTGCGTTTCAGTCCGAGCGACGCGAAGAGCGCGTCGAACTCTTCGATCACGCGCCGGAAATCGAAGCGCACGTCATGCTGATCGGCGAGATTCGTCACGCCCAGATGGCCACCGGCGTGCGCAGGATGTTCGATCACGATCGCATCGGGCAACCGCCCTCTTTACAGTCACTTCCTGAGCAGCAGCGCGACGCCGCGGCTGTCGGACAGAATCGGAATCAGCGCGATGTCATGGCCTTGCGTCATGTCCGGCAGATCGAGCGGACGATCTTCTGTTATCGGGCGCGGTGGGGTTTGTTCCAGGTCAACGAAGCGGCTCGGGTCGAGTCTAGGGTAGCTTGTGAGTTGACGCAGGTCAGATGTCGCGAGCAAGCGGTTGCGGCATGCTGTCGCGCGCGCAAAGAAAAAAGCCCGCTTCGCTCGAAGCTGGCTTCCTATAACTGCGGATAACACCGTTGGCGCTTACTGCACGCCCTGACTCAGCAGGAAGTCTTCATAGTTGCCGCCGAAGTCGTTCAGCGTGCCATCCGTCTTCACCTCGATGATCCGGTTCGCGAGGCCGCTCACGAATTCACGGTCGTGCGAGACGAAAATCAGCGTGCCGTCGAACTTGTCGAGCGCGATCTGCAGCGATTCGATCGACTCCATGTCCATGTGGTTGGTCGGCTCGTCCATCAGCAGCACGTTGTGACGGCCCAGCATCAGCTTGCCCCAGATCATGCGTCCCTTCTCGCCACCCGAAAGCACCTTGACCGACTTGCGGATGTCGTCGGCGTTAAAGAGTAGCCGGCCGAGCGTACCACGCACCATCTGCTCGTCGTCGCCTTCCTGACGATAGCCGCCGATCCAGTCCATCAGCGTGACGTCGTCAGGAAACTCTTCGTACGTGTCCTGCGGCATGTAGCCGATGTTCGCGTTTTCCGCCCATTTCACGGTGCCGTGATCGAGTGCGAGCTTGCCGAGCAGCGAGCGCAGCAGCGTGGTCTTGCCCGCGCCGTTCTCGCCGATGATCGCGATACGCTCGCCCGGTTGCACGCTGATGTTGAAGTTGTTGAAAATCGTGCGCTCGTATTTCTTCGAGATGCTGTCGGCCACCACGGCGATATTGTGCAGCTTCTTCTCGAGTTCGAAACGGATGAACGGATTCTGACGCGACGACGGCTTGAATTCCTCGATCTTGATCTTGTCGATCATCTTCAGACGGCTGGTGGCCTGGCGCGCCTTCGACTTGTTCGCCGAAAAGCGGCGCACGAAGTCCTGCAGGTCGGCCACACGTTCCTTGGCCTTCGCGTTGGCAGCCTGCTGACGCTCGCGCGCCTGCGTGCTAGCCAGCATGTAGTCGTCGTAGTTGCCCGGATAGACCTTCAGCGTGCCGTAATCCATGTCGGCCATGTGCGTGCAGACCTGGTTCAGAAAGTGCCGGTCGTGCGAAATGATGATCATGGTCGAGTTGTACTGGTTGAGCACGTCTTCCAGCCAACGGATCGAGTTGATGTCCAAGTTGTTGGTCGGCTCGTCGAGCAGCAGCACGTCTGGCTTCGAGAAGAGCGCCTGCGCGAGCAGCACGCGCAGTTTCCAGCCCGGCGCGACGTTGCTCATCGGACCGTTGTGGTCTTCGATCGCGATGCCGATGCCGAGCAGCAGTTCGCCCGCGCGCGCCTCGGCCGTATAGCCGTCGTACTCGGCGAACTTCGCTTCGAGTTCGGCGGCGTGCATGTAGTCGTCGTCGGTTGCGTCCGGGTTCGCGTAGATCGCGTCGCGCTCGGTCATGGCGGCCCACATTTCAGTGTGGCCCATCATCACGACGTCGAGCACGCGCACGTCTTCGTACGCGAACTGGTCTTGACGCAGCTTACCGAGGCGGATATTCGGCTCGAGCATGACGTTGCCCGAACTCGGCTCTAGGTCGCCGCCCAGAATCTTCATGAAAGTGGATTTACCGCAGCCGTTCGCACCGATCAGGCCGTAGCGGTTGCCTTCCCCGAATTTGACCGAGATGTTCTCGAAGAGGGGCTTAGGTCCGAATTGCATGGTGATATTGGCAGTAGACAGCACGGCGCGTCCCTTTGAATGTGATATCGGCAAAAATTTAGTATTTTAGCAGGTTATCGCGAATTCAACCCGCGCGGACGACGCGGTTGCGCGCTTTCGCGCCGCCTGTCAGGCTGCGATTCTTATGCCGCAGGGAATCGCTTTGCGGCCCTTTTTCGGATCGGCTTTTTTGATCCGGGGCGCAAAAGCTTTTTTACCTGCCGTGAGCGGGGGGCCGCCGTGCGTTACGTTTGCCGAGCGCCGTGCGGCGTCTGCAACACGTCGATAAACGCGGACAGATCGGCTTCGGCGAGCCCCATCGCCGCGCCGAGCCGCAGCAACTGCTACACCGTCGACGACACCGGCATCGGCGTGCCCGTCTCGTAGGCAATCGCGGCCACCGTGTCGATGTTCTTCTGGAACGTGCGGAAGGCGCCGATCGGCGCGAGGCCGATCGGCGTCATGCGCGGCACAAAAATCTGCAGCAGCACCGAATCGGCCCAGCCGCCGGCGAGACCTTCCGTCAGCTTCGCCGCATCGATGCCGCTGCGTTGCGCGAGGCTCACCGCCTCCGCGATCGCCGCGAGCATCGCGGTCACGATGGTCTGGTTACAGAGCTTGGCCGTCTGGCCGGCGCCGCGTCGCCATTATGCGTGACGCGCGCCGCGTAGGCGGCAAGCATGAGCCGCAGCGCGTCGACATGGGCGATCGCGCCGCCCGCCATCACGGCCAGCGTTCCCACGTTCGCGCCCGCGACGCCACCCGAAACCGGCGCATCGATCCAGCCGATTCCGTCTGAACGCCTTGTGTTCCATACACCGTCGTGCGCTGCGCAAACGGGCGCGTCGCGGCCAGCGGAATGCTCGAATAATCGACGATCTAGCGCAAGCGCCCTTCTTCCTCAATCGGCTAATCCACGCTGCCGCTCAGAAGCCCATCCGCGCCGAACACGGTTTGCTCGACCGCCGCCGCATCCGCCACACACAGTAGCACGGCTTCGCAGCGCCTCGCGAGTTCGCGCGGCGTGTCGCGACCACGTGCGCGCCGTCGCCGACGAGCGCCTCGGCCTTCGCCCGCGTGCGGTTCCAGACATGCACGGTATGCCCCGCGCGCAGCAGATGCCGGATCATCGGCGCGCCCATCAATCCCGGGCCGCAAAAACCAATTTCCACGATAGAACCTCGTCCATGTGCGAATTACGTGCACCACATTTACGTTGCGCCACATGATAGCGGCCCGCTCCAGCCCCCGCATACCGGGCACGTGATGTGCGCAATGTTCCATTCGAGCGCCGAAACGCATGACGGTCGTGTCCGGCGATCCGTTACCTATACTTTCTGAACACCAACGAAGATCAAAGGAGCAAGCTCATGTTAGACCACGTCTACAAGCAGATCGAGTTGACCGGCTCGTCGACCAAGTCGATCGACGACGCCATCAGCACCGCCATCACCAAAGCGTCGAAAACGCTGCACAATCTGCACCGGTTCGAAGTGACCCCGACACGGGGCCAGATCGAGAATGACAAGGTGGCTTACTGGCAGGTCACGATCAAGGTCAAGGTCGGCCTGCGCATCGACTAGCGGCACGCGCCTTGAAAAGCGCAAAGCGCGAATCGTGGGACGCTCGATGCGAACCGCGAAACGCAGCGACATCGCGCACTACGCGCGCCAGGCGAAAAAAGCTGCGCCCGTAATGGACGCAGCTTTTCAAAGCAGCGGCTTCAAAAATTACAAACCGCCCTATAGAACGTGAATTACTTCGGCAGCGACCCGTCCACGCCTTCCACGTACCAGTTCAGGCGCTGCAATTCCGGATCGGTCAGCGTCTTGCCGGCCGGCACTTTCACTGCGCCGCTCTGATCCTTGATCGGACCGGTGAACACGTCCCGCTTGCCGCTCGCCAGTTCGTCCCGTTGCTCCGCGACCTTCTTCTGCGCGTCAGCCGGAATCGCCGACGTGTTCAGATCTTCCAGGTTGACCGCCTTCTGCGGAATGCCCCCTTCATGTCCGAATCCCAGCCGAACACGTGCACGTGTTTCTCCGATGCCGTCGCGAGCGTCGCGCTCGAGTCGGTGTTTTGCAGCAGCACGTCGGCGCCCTGGCCGATCAGCGTTTCAGCGGCCTGCTTTTCCTTGCCCGGATCGAACCAGTTGTTGATCCAGATCACCTTCGTGTAGATCTTCGGATTCACCGAACGCACGCCGAGCGTGTACGCGTTGATGTTGCGCACCACTTCCGGAATCGGCACCGACGCGACGAAGCCGAGCGTGTTGGTCTTCGTCACGTAGCCCGCGGCGACGCCGGCCAGATACGCGCCCTGGTACATACGCACATCATAGGTGCCGAAGTTCTTCGCCTTCTTGTAGCCGGTGGCGTGAAGGAACACCGTGTCCGGGAAATCCTTCGCGACCTTCAGTTCGAAATGCTGATAACCGAAGCTCGAACCAATGATGATCTTGTTGCCCTTGTTCGCGAAATCGCGGAACACGCGCTCGGAGTCGGCCGACTCGGGCACGTTTTTGATGCGTGTAACCTTGATCTTGTTGCCGAACTTCGCTTCGGCTTCCTTCGAACCTTGGTCGTGCGCGAAGGTCCAGCCGGCATCGCCCGGATTGCCGAGGTAGACAAACGCGACGCCCGGTGCGTCGGCGGCCTGCGCGAGCGACTCCGCGCCCCACGCGAAAGCGATCAGCAGATTCCTTCTTTTCATGTTTTCTCCTGTTGTGTTTGTGTGTTGCGTGCTGTGTGTGGAAGTGGCGTGGCGGAGAGACGGAAAAACCGTCAGCCCGCCGAGAAAAACGGTTTGCCGAGCGAGGCCGGTGCGTTCAGGTGAATCGTGTTCGGATTGCGCGAAATCAGCACGAGCACGACCACCGTTGCGACATACGGCAGCATCCGAGAAATTGCGTCGGCACGGGCACGCCGATCGCCTGCGCGTAAAACTGCAGACCGGTCACCGCGCCGAACAGCAATGCGCCGATCAGAAGATGCCCCGGGCGCCACGTCGCGAACACGACGAGCGCGAGCGCGATCCAGCCGCGGCCCGACGTGAGCTGCTCCTGCCACAAATGCAGATTGACGATCGAGTAGTAGCCGCCCGCGAGACCGCCATGCCGCCGCCAAAGGCCACCGCGCCGTAACGCACGCTGATCACCGGAAAGCCAACCGAATGCGCGACCTGCGGCGACTCGCCGACCGAACGCAATACAAGCCCGGCGCGCGTGCGATAGAGGAACCAGCCGATCACCGCGAACATGATGAACGCGAGGTAGTCGAGCGGCGTGAGACTGAAGAGCGCGGGCCCGAGCACCGGGATTTTCGAGAGACCGGGAATGGTCCACGTGTCGATCGTCGCACGCACGGCCGCCGACGTGTAGGGCTTGCCGACGTACGCCGAAAGACCAATACCGAAGATCGTCAGCGAGAGGCCCGTTGCGACCTGATTCGCGAGCATGGTGAGCGTGAGGAACGCGAACAGCAGCGACATGGCGAGCCCCGCGCCGATCGCGGCCAGAACGCCCAGCCACAGATTGCCCGTGATCGCTGTGACGGCGTAGCCGGACACGGTGCCCATCAGCATCATGCCTTCCACACCGAGATTGAGAACGCCCGATTTTTCGGCGACGAGTTCGCCCGCGCCTGCGAACATCAGCGGGATCGTGGCGGTGACGGCGCTCGACGCGAGCGCGCTGGCTTGTTGAATATCCATGGAATCGTGCAGGCAGAAATCAGTGAGCTTGTGCGGCGATGGAGCGCCGGCGCACGCGGTAATTCACGAACAGATCGGTGCCCAGCAGGCAGAACAGCAGAAGCTCCTGGAACAGGCCAGACAATGCCTGCAGCAACTGCATCGAAGTCTGCACCGCTTCGCCGCCGAGATAGAGCAGCGCCATCAGCAGACTTGCGAGCACGATGCCAAGCGGGTGCAGCCGGCCGACGAACACCACGACGATCGCGGTGAAGCCGTAACCGGACGACTAGGTTACCTGCAACTGACCGATCGGTCCGGCGATCTCGCCCATGCCGGCAAGACCCGCAAGCCCGCCGCTGATGATAAGCGACGTCCAGATGGTTTTCTTGTCCGAAAAGCCGGCGTAGCGCGCCGCGAGCGGCGCGAGTCCGCCCACGTTCATCCGATAGCCCGCGAGACTTTTGCGCATGAAGAGCCACACGAGGGGAATCGCGATCAGCGTGACGAAAATCGACGCGTTCAGACGCGTGCCGCGCAGCACTTCCAGTGCCAGTCGCCGGAAAGTTCGGGTAAAGCTCGTCGCCGCTGAACATTTCGGAGAGCGGAAAATTCATGCCCTGTGGATCGCGCCAAGGACCGCTCACGAGATAGATCAGCAACTGCGTTGCCACGTACGTGAGCATCAGGCTCACGAGAATTCATTCGTGTTGAAGCGGCTTTTGAGCAGCGCCGGAATCGCCGCCCACACCATGCCGCCAAGCAGCATCTGCCCTTCCGCGCCAATGTTCCAGACGTTGGCGCGGTAACCGATCGCAAGACCCAGACCGATCAGACAGAGCCGCGAAGCCTTCAGCAGCAGTTCGGACCAGCCGTTGACGCTGGAAAGCGGCTCGATGAAAAAGGCGTGCATGGCCTGCAACGGATCGCGGCCGACGAGGCTGAAAATCAGGAAGCCGATCGCGAGCGTGAGCAATGCGGCGATCAGCGGTACGGCGAGCTGCATCGTACGCGAGGGCGTCGTGCGAGCTTCGAGTCGATACGGAAGCATCATGGGTAGCGTCTGGTGATGTGTTTCTTATGAACGGCTCACGCGTGAGCAGGCTGTTCCGCCGACGGCACCGCGCCTTCGCGGTCGCCGAAGAGCCCGGCCATCCAGCGGCCGATTTCCTCCGCGTTGGTCGCGCTCGTCGCACGCACGGGCGAGAGCCTGCCACGTGCGAGCACCGCGATCTGGTCGCAGATGTCGAACAGTTCCTCCAACCCTTCCGAAATCACCAGAATCGCCACGCCGCGCGCGGACAAATCCAGCAACTGCTGGCGGATGAACGCCGCGGCACCGACGTCGACGCCCCACGTAGGCTGCGCGACGACCAGCACCTTGGGCACCTGCAGAATCTCGCGTCCCATGATGTATTTCTGCAGATTGCCGCCGGACAGACTCTGCGCGAGCGCGATATTTTCGCCGACCGTGGGCGTCTCGAGCAGCGAAAAATGCTGGAACACCATGCCGACGTCGAGCTTGCGCGCAGCGGCCGGGTTCGCGATCTCGACCGCTTCGCCTTCCCAGCGGATCTCGCCCGCGTCGGGCCTGACCGCACCGTAGATGATCTTCATCAGCGTGCTTTTGCCGGCGCCGTTTTCGCCGAGCACGGCGTGGATTTCGCCCGGCTGCACGATCAACGTGACGTCGTCGTTGGCGCGCACGGCTGGAGTTTGGTGATGCCTTCCAGCATCAGCCGGGGCGTCACCTGTTCCGGCCTTTTTGCCGGCTGCGCGGCGGCGCCGTTACTAATAATAAGAAGAGTCGCTCATGTGATTGCGTAGTACGTCAGTGACTGCCGGTTAAGGCGCGTCCGTCTACCTTGCAGGCAGCCGATCCGTCACCAGAATCGGATGACAATACCTAATTCGACCGCTCAGTCGAGCCGCCAAAATTCCCCCTAATTCGACCGCTCAGTCGAGCCGCCAAAATTCCCGCAAACCAGCGCCGCAGCGTGCTCTGCGGGTATCCCACTCTTGACGCAGCTTTATATTAAAAGTTATACACTTTACGCCATTCGATCAGCCAGAACACATATTGGCGGAGAAGTCATGAGTCAGCAACGCGAGGCGATCGATACGTATTTACTGCGCGTCTTGCACACCCTGTTGATGGAGCGCAGCATCATACGCACGGCCGTCAAAACTGAACCAGTCGCAACCTGTGATCAGGCTGCGCGACATCACCGGCGACCCGCTGCTCGTTCGCGGCAAGTCCGGCATGGTGCCGACGGAGTACGGCCTGCGCCTGTTCGAACCCGTGCAGAACGTTTTGCGCGAGATCGAACGCATCAAGTTCCAGCAGCACAATTTCGATCCGGCCACGTCGATCCGTTTCTACCGGATCGGCTGCCCGGATTACCTGAACGTACTGTTCGTGCCGACGGTCGTGGAGCGTTTCCGTCAGGCCGCGCCGAACGCGACGCTCGAGTTTCATTCGCTTGGCCCCGCCTTCGACTACGAACTCGCGCTCGAGGACGGCAAGCTCGACATCGTCGCCGGCAACTGGCCTGAACCGCCGGAGCAGCTGTATCTGTCGAATCTGTTCGTCGATCAGATTGTGTGTCTGATGAGCAACACTCATCCGTTCGCCAAGCGCGGCGGGTTGACGCTCGACCAGTACCTGAACGCGCCGACTCCGTATTCGGTCGGCCAGTATGGCGCCATAGACGTGCACCTCGCCCGCGAGTGCCTGAAGCGCCACGTGGTCGTCACGCTGCCGTATTTCAATCTCGCGCCGTACGTGCTGATCAAGTCGGATCTGATCTTCACCACCACGCGCCTGTTCGCCGACTACTACGCTAGGTTCCTGCCGCTCACGGTGGTCCCCGCGCCGCTCGATTTCCCGCCGATACAGTAGTACTACCAGTTGTGGCACGAGCGCGTGCATTACTCGGACGAAATGCTCTGGCTGTGTAGCCTCGTCGCCAAGGCGACCAAAACACTGATCGACAAGCCTTGATCTAAAACACGCTGCTTCGTACAATGTCTTCGCGAGCCGGTTGTGCTGCTCGATGACCGGGGTGAGTTCAAGCGTGGTCAACTGCCCTTCTTCCACGACCACCTTGCCGCCGATCACGCTCGTGCTCACCTGCGACGGCGCGCAGAACACCAGCGCCGCGACCGGATTGTGCAACGCGCCGGCAAAGAGTGGCTGACTAGGTCGAACGACACGAAGTCCGCCGCCATGCCGGGCACCAATCGCCGATGTCGTCACGATTGAGCACCTTCGCGCCGCCGAGCGTCGCGATTTCAAGCGCCTCACGCGCGGTCATCGCATCCGGTCCGAAACCGACCCGTTGCAGCAGCAACGCCTGACGCACTTCCGCCACCATCTGCGCGCCGTCGTCGTTCGACGCCGATCCGTCGACACCGAGTCCCACCGGCACGCCCACGAGCCGCATCCGCTTGACGGGCACAATACCCGAGACAAGCCGCATGTTCGAGCACGGACAATGTGCGACGCCTGTGCCGGTGCGCGCGAAAAACGCGATGCCCGGGCTCGTCGAGTTGCACACAGTGCGCATGCCACACGTCGTGACCGACCCAGCCGAGGTCTTCCACATATTCGGCGGGCGTCATGCCGAACTTCTCGCGGCTGTAGGCGATGTCGTTCACGTTCTCCGCGAGGTGCGTGTGTAGCGACACGCCGTAGTTGCGCGCTATCGCCGCCGATTCGCGCATCAGGTCGCGGCTCACCGAGAACGGCGAGCACGGCGTGACGACGACGCGCAGCATCTCGTAACCCCTTCGTCGTTGTACGTCTCGATGAGGCGCTGCGTGTCCTTAAGAATGTCCGCTTCACGTTCGACAACAGAGTCCGGCGGCAGGCCGCCGTCTTTCTGTCCGACGCTCATGCTGCCGCGCGCCGCGTGAAAGCGCATGCCGATGCGGCGTGCTGCGGCGATGCTGTCGTCGAGGCGGCTGCCGTTCGGATAGATGTACAAGTGGTCACTCGACGTCGTGCAGCCTGAGAGCAGTAGCTCGGCCATGGCCGTCAACGTGGAGACTTCGATCATCTCGGGTGTGAAGTTTGCCCACACCTTGTATAGGTTCGTGAGCCAGCCGAAGAGCTCAAGCATTCTGCGCGGCGGGAATCGCACGCGTGAGGCTCTGATACATGTGGTGATGCGTGTTGATCAAACCTGGAATCACCAGATGACCACGCATGTCGAGCACTTCGTCGGCCGTTTGCGGCAACTCGGCCGTCGGTCCTACTGCGACGATGCGGTTGTCCTCGATATAGAGACCGCCGTCGCGCAACTCGCGCGGGGCACCCTCCATCGTGACGAACACGTCTGCGTGCTTCACCAGCATCGTTTTCCGGGCTTCTTCGCCGCCTGTTCCATCGTCATTCGTTTCTCCGCTTAATTTGCTTCCATGCAAAGCCGTTCGAAAGCGATGTGACGGCACGCCACCGTGCCGCCGCGTCCCGTCGAACGCCGTTGGCCCGGTTACCTAGCGTGCATACGCCGTCTTCGGGGTGCGCTGCAAGCGAACCGTTATCGATTTGCGTTTGCTGCAAGGCACAGACGTAACCTTCGACGGCCAAAAAACGGTGACAAATCGCGCCGTTGCGATACCCGACTTCAGGCTGTCGATATAGTGGACTGTTTTTTGGCGCAGGTACGATCCGCGAATGAGGCCAATGCAGCGTAAACCCGGACGAAACTGGCGCGCGGTGGCTTTTAGCGGGCTGTCCGTCATGCGCCAGGTATTATCTTTCCTATCTCGTACGCGCTGAGCGGAACAACCATTTTTACAATGGCTGCCATGGCGCTCGCTTCAATTCGCCGACGGGTATGTAGCCACTGACGTGGAGCCTCGATACGCCGCAAACGTATCCGGATCAGGCTGCCACCGAAACCTCGCAAGCACACAAGGAAAATGCGAATGGGAAAGCTCACTACCCATGTGCTCGACACCGCGAACGGTCGTCCCGGCGCGGGCATCAAGGTCGAACTCTTCGCGCTCTCGGGCGACACCTGCCGCACACTCAAAACCACCACCACCAATGACGATGGCCGCTGCGATCAACCGCTGTTCGAAGGCGAGGCACTGGTCGCGGGCGAATACGAATTCGTGTTCGCCGCGGGCGACTACTTCGCTTCGATCGGCACGAAGGTGCCGGAGCCGCGTTTCGTCGAACGTGTCGTGCTGCGCTTCGGCGTGGCCGATGCTGGCACGCACTATCACGTGCCGCTGCTGGTGTCGCCGTGGTCGTACAGCACGTATCGCGGCAGCTAGGAGACGAGTGATCGCACGGGACTTCGGTCCGACGTCGCGCCGGATAACGGCATGAGCCGATTGCATTGCACAGATGCTCGCTGACATCGCCTGACTATCAGCGAAGGACAGCAGGCACGCAGTTAGCACTTAGCAAGCGCTCCCGCGAGCACCTGCGAAACGCAATCGGAAGCGCGTACGTCAACCCGAAGGTCCGGCACGACGATTCAACAAGCGGCGCGGTACGAACTGAGCGCACCGCGTCCCTCACCCCGCAGTCTGCGCTGTGACGTGATGCCTGCCGATAACCGGGCACACCTGTCATTGCGCGTACAACGAATCAGAAGTGGAGGAGTTTCATGGAAGGCTTTATCACCGACTGGCTGAATCTGGCGATTCGCTGGTTTCACGTCATTGCCGCGATTGCATGGATCGGCGAATCGTTTTACTTCATCGCGCTCGACAACAGCCTGAAACCGCCAACCGATCCGAACCAGCACAAACGCGGCGTGTTCGGCGAACTGTGGCACGTGCACGGCGGCGGCTTCTACAACATGCAGAAGTACACCGTCGCGCTGCCCGAAATGCCGGACGATCTGCACTGGTCGAAGTGGCCCTCGTACACCGCGTGGTTCGAAGGCGGTGCGGTGAAGTAAGCGTTGGAACCGGCGTTAGTCATGCCGTTTTTTTGTTGGATGGCTAACCACACGTCTGAAAACCGCTCGTGCTAGGCTACATACCCAATAGGGGGTATGGCTATGGTACATCTGGCGAAACAGAAAGACGATCTGCTCAAACGCGTCCGGCGCATTGCCGGTCAGGTGCAGGCAATCGAACGCTCGCTCGAATCGGAAGCGGACGGCGAGAAAGTCCTGCATCTGGTCGCCGCCACGCGCGGCGTGATGAACGGCTTGCTGGACCAGATCATCGACGCGCATGCACGCGAGCACGTCGCGCATCCCGGCCTCTCGGACAAGGAGCGTGCGCAGGGCGTCGAGGCGCTGCTCGAGGTGATTCGACGCTACACGAAATAGAAATCACATGACTCATTCGGACAAAACCCTGCGCGCGCACGAGTACTCGTTCCTCGGCAGTTCGCACGATGAAAACGCGTGGTGCACGCGCTCCGTCGTCGGACTCACGTTCATCATGATGGTGGGCGAGACGTCGCCGGTTATCTCACCGGCTCGATGGCGCTACTCGCCGACGGCTTTCACATGGCGACGCACGCGGGCGCGCTCGGCATTGCCGCGCTCGCCTATTCGTACGCCAAACGAAACTCGACGAATCGCGCGTTCAGTTTCGGAACCGGCAAAGTCGGCGAGCTGGCCGGGTTCGCTTCGGCGTTGATCCTCGCACTGGTTTCTCTCGGTATCGGAATCGAGTCGGCGTACCGGTTGCTGCATCCCACGATCGTGGCGTTCGGACAGGCAACGGTGATTGCGGCGGTGGGTCTCTTCGTGAATATCGTCAGCGCGTTCATGCTGCCGGCGGGCGGCGTTCATAGGCATCACGATCATCATGGGCACGGACATACACACGGGCACACGCGTGGCACCGGTAAAAATCTGCGCTCGGCGTATGTCCACGTGCTCGCCGATGCGTTACCTCGGTACTGGCGATCGCGGCGCTGCTGGCCGGCCGCTATCCCGGCTGGATCTGGCTCGACCCGGTGATGGGCATCGTCAGCTCGGTGGTGATTGCGCGCTGGGCGTGGACCTTGATGCGCGACACGGCCGGCGTGCTGCTCGACAGAGCCGACGAGCATGTTGCCGACGAAATTCGCGACATCCTGTCGTCTCACGGCGACGCCGAGATCGCCAACCTGCATTCTGGCAGATCGGCCCGCAAGCGCGCGCGGCGATCGTGAGCGTCAGGACGCATGGCGATGTGTCCGTGCAGACCATTCGCGAGCGGCTGCGTCTGGTTCACGAAGTGATGCACCTTACCGTGGAAGCGGCGCATTAGCAATTTCGCTTTGCCAAAGCAAAAAGGCCCGGCGTGCAGTCAAGACACGCCGGGCCTTTCGTTTACTCCATGTGCCAGAACGGACGACGATGCGTCAGTTCAAGACACCATATCGAACCACGCTCAAACCGCCACCGCATTCATCGCATCTTCGGTAAGCCACAGCGACTCGGCGAGATCCTGCTCGTTCAGATTGACCGTATGCGATCCACGAACGACGTTCCCCAGAGTAAGGTAGCGGAGCGCGTGAGGTGTGGTAGTGAAGCGGATCAGCTTCGGCCACTGCGTGCGCAGATAGGTCAGTCCTTTGCCGAGCAAGCTT
>CALNWS010000083.1 GCA_940747215.1 uncultured Paraburkholderia sp.
GGTTCGCTGATCACCCATTCCGGGAACGTGATCACCCATTTCGGCAAGATGCTCGCTCGCTTCGAAAACCGCTGATCAGCGATCACCTTCAACCGAAAGGACCCGTCACGTTCAACCCGAACCTGCAATGATCAGCTCGGGAATGGTCGCCACCGCACCGAGACGCACGTGACCGGCGGTGCCCGTGGTCAGTGCGCTCACATCGCGGCGTGCCAGTTCGATGTGCCGCAGAATCTCGCGCCCGCGCGCGGCCATTGCGGATCGCATCGACATCGGCTTGCGCCAGTCCCTGAGAAAGCGCGAGCGCCGTATGAAAGGCGACCGCCTGCAGGCATTGGTGACGGCGTTCGTCAGCAGCAAGGTCTGGATTTGTGCTTCGCTGAACGTGCCCGCATGCACTTTCTGGAACAGATTGAAAAACGCATCGATCAGAGCGGGCGAACCGGACATTGCCCCAGCAATGTTCGGAATGAAGCCGAACGTCTGCTCGATCTGCTGCAGAACGGGCTTCGACTGTTCGGGTGCGGATTGAATCGTATGAACCTGAAACGTCGACATGATGATCCTCGAAAGTGAGCGCGGATCGGGTTGATCCACGCGACAGACGAAAATTAGGTGCGTGAGCGAAGGCCGCCAATTACCTCCCATGTAATAACGCGGCCGCCGTCACGCGAAGCACAGCAGAATCAGAACCGGTGAATGATGCCCACGCCTACCGCCAGTTGGCTGCCCGATGACGAAGACGTGCTGTTGTAGCCGTCGCCGAGCGTCGCCGTGGCGTCGATGATCTGACCTGCGCCAATTGGTGCCGAGCGTCTTGCCCTTCGCCCTTCGCCTTCTGATACGTCTCCAACGCGTACAGGCCGGTTCGCTTCGAGAGCGAGTATTACTGCGAGAGGTTGAACTGGTGGTATTGCGCGTTATCGTCGATGCCGTTGGCACGTGTGGCGCGCGTGTAGCTGTAGCCCGCGCCGAAGTCCCATGCGACGGCCGGCTTCCAGTGCAACACGAGTCCTCCCGTGTTGAAGATCGCCTCGTCGTGGAATTTCGAACCCGCGCCCGGAATGTACTGAACGTTCGAATAGGTCGCCATGATGTCCCACGCGCTGTTGAACGTGTAGCCGCTGCCCACGGCGCAGCGTTGCTGCGCCTGCGCGGTCTGATAACCATTCGTCAGCGCAGATACGCCGATCTGCGAGCCGTTGTTCGTAGTCGTGGAATCCGCGCCCCACGCGCCACCGCCGAGCGTCGAGTTGTTGATGCGCGAGAAGCCTACCGCAAGACCGATCGGACCCATCGCATACTGCGCCGCAGTGGACCACGTCGAGTCGCGATTCACACTGCCTGCCACGCCACCAAGCGAATATGAACCGCTCACCGTGAGGCCGTAAATTTTCGGCGACGTGTATTCGAGCGTGTTGTTCCCGCGGTAAATCGTGTCGAGCCCGTCGATGTCGCCCGGATGCGCGCCGTAAGTAACCGGTGATCCACGTGGTCGGGCTATACGGCGAAAGCAACTGGTAGTACGAAGCGCATTGCCGGCCCGCCGTGAACGTACCGTAGAGCGGATTGTTCACGCCAACCCATGCCTGACGGCCAAACATCGCGTTCGTAGACTGCTGTGCGCCCGTGGTGGAGTTGAAGCCGGATTCGAGCTGGAAAATGGCCTTTGTGCTGCCGCCCAGATCCTCCGCGCCCTTCAGGCCGAAGCGGCTGGCCGGCCCATACGCCCGGCGTCATTTTCCACGCCGATTTGCCGCCGCTCGTGGAGCCGAGCGTGCTCTGATTATTCGTGTACGAAAGACCGTTATCGACGATACCGTACAGCTTCACGCTGCTTTGCGCACACGCCGATGCGCATGCCACCATCGCTGCACCGAACGCCGCGGCGTCGACACGCCTGAAGCCCTTTTTCATTGACCAGATCTCCGCTTGCTTGTTATACGTGTTGTTGAAATTCTCGTGACGTCGTTCTCCGCCCACCACTCTGGAAGCGAAGATTAAAATTACGCAGGGCCTCGGTAAGTGCGGGAAAACCCCGGTCACGCATGGGTCTGACGCACGTCAAGCCGATCGATAACGCGCGATTGCAGCGAAATTCAAGGTACAAAGCTTCGTGGCATATGATTTTTCCCGTCACGCCGCATCGTCTTACCGATCCTTTCCCGCGCCGCCCGATCCTGCTACAGATAAACAGAACAGATGGCATCGAAACGAAGTCGCAAGCGTGCCTGCGTCGATGGTGCAACGCTGCGTGCGTGGCTATACTTGTCGGCGTCGACGAAACGCACAGCGAAAAAAGACAGCGATGAACGAAAACGATCCAGAGGCCGATATGCCGAAGCCGTGCCGTGCGCAGACCACGCGCCACGTTGCCGCCGAAGCCGGGCCGGCGGCGAGAACCGCATCGTCTGCGAGCGGCAAAGACTTGCTGAATCTCACGCAATTGCGCGCGTTCAGACTCGTGGCCGATATGGGCAGCGCGACGCACGCGGCAGCGGCACTGTTTCGCGCGCAGTCGGCCGTTACGCGTTCGGTGCAGGAACTCGAAACTGCGCTGGGCGAACCGCTCTTCGACCGTGGCCCTTCCGGCATGTTGCCCACACCTGTCGGCCGCGCCGTGCTGCAACGTTGCGAACGCATCTTCGCGGAACTGGAGGAACTGGTGCTGTGGTACTCGGCGCGTCAGGCGCGCCGCCGTCCCGCAACCGAAGGTGCCTTGCCTGCCTATCTGCTCAATACGCGGCGTTTGCAGCTGTTCGTGGCGCTCGCGCGTCACCGTCATATGCCGAGTACGGCGAAAACATTCGGCCTGAGCCAGCCCGCCGTGAGCATGGCGATCCGCGTACTGGAAAGCGGCTCGGGACTCAACCTCTTTCATCGAAGTCCGCGCGGCATCCTGCTCACGACCGAAGGCGAGACTTTCCTGCTGCATGTGCGCCGCGCGTTGAACGAACTGCGTCACGTGCCGGACGACATCGCCGCGTTGCGCGGCAAAATTCAGGGCTCCGTTACGGTCGGCGCATTGCCGCTCGGGCGTACGCTGATTCTGCCGCGTGCGATCGGGCGCATGAGTGCGTTGCATCCGGGCGTACGCGTCGTCACTGACGAAAGCGCTTACGACATTCTCGTGGCGAGTCTGCGTGCTGGCGATATCGATTTCATTCTCGGCGCGCTGCGCGATAACGACGCGAGCAGCGGCCTGAAAAGCGAACGCCTGATGTCCGAAGACATAGTGCTGCTCGTGCGCAGCGATCATCCGCTCATGCAGGCACGCAATCTCACGATCATGGATCTGCGCGACGTGCAGTGGATTCTGCCGCGCAGCAACGCGCCCGCTCGCGCGCTCTTCGAAGCGCAGTTCAAGCGCATGAAATTGAAGCCGCCCATGCCCACCGTGGAGACCGCCGACCTCGCCGTGATACGCGGCCTGCTCGTTTGCACCGACATGGTGGCGGCGCTCTCCGCGCAGCAGTTGCATTATGAGGTTCAATCGGGACAACTGGCGGCGCTCGGCGTGCAGTTGCACAACTCGCGTCGTGAGATCGGGTTGACTATGCGTGCGGCAGGCACGCCTTCGCCGGCAGCGCGCGCGTTGATCGATGCGATCCGCCTCTCCGTCGTGGACGTCACACGTACCGTAAGTATTGCGGCCGTTTGATCCGCATGCGGGCGCGCTTCGGTCGCGTCATGCATCGATCATGCGAGGCATGAGCTTTTCGCCGCATGAAGGCACGTATGTCGCCCTATCGCTGATATAACGCATCGCGCTTACACTTACACACAGCACGCTATCTGCCGGACAATAGCGGGTCACGGCCGCTTCCATCGATCGCCTCTACTCTTTTATCGAACCGCGTTTTTTCCATGTCCGGAGTCATGCCATGAACAAACGCCAATTCCTCGCCGGCGCAGCCCTGCTCGGCGCGAGCGCAACGCCCGCTTCGCGGCTAAACGCACGCAAGGCACACAGGGCGCAAAAAGCACACACGGAGCGAAATGCCCTGCGTCGCCCGTCGTCCTCACCGTCACGGGTGCGACAAAAAACACAATCGCGGCGGCCTCGATCCCGCTTTCGACCAGTTGCTCGCCAAGCATCAGGTCAAGTTCACCGAAGCCTATGGCATCGATCGGCGATGTTCGACGGCATGCCAGCGGTCACGACCTGTCCAACGACCGAATACGACTCGCATCAGTACACATTGAGCAGCCTGTTGCTGACCGACCTGCTCGATCGTCTCGGCGCGCTGAATGCGGGCAGCACGCAACTTGTGCTGCATGTCGTGGATGGCTACCCCGTGATGACCACCGACAAGGTGTGTGCGTATCGCTTCATCGTCGCGACGCAGATGGACGGCAAGCCGCTGCCGCTCGGCGGCGTGGGCCCGCTATGGGCCGTGTACGATGCCGATTCGATCCCCGAACTGTCGAACAAGCCGCTCAAGGATCGCTTCGAACTCTCGCCATGGGCTTCCACCTGAAGGTAACCGAGGCGTAAGCCGGCCACGCGCGCCGTTTCAGAACAGATGGTGAATGTCGCTGAGAATCACCGTCTGACGTCCACCTGACGACGCACCAATGCCGAGCGTATTCGCCATCGCGCCGCCGCCCGCGGTCTCGAACATCACGTCCGCATACAGTTGCGTCGATTTCGAAAGCGAGTAGACGTTGGCCACCGTGAGTTGCGTCCAGCGGCGACCGGTGAGCGTCGCGGTCCACGCACCTGCCGAGATTTCCTCGGCGGGCGAGAGGCGGACATTCGCGCCGCCGTCGTATGCGCGAAAATGTTCGACGCCGCCGCTGGACTGAATCCGCACGTCGGTGGCGAGCGCATGCAACGTCACGCGTTCAAAACAGTACGACGCGCCCACGCCCATGTCCCGCACCTGCTTCGCGTTGAACGTGACGCCCGCGGCGAGCGTTTGCCCTTCGAAGGCAGTGAGCCCGAGTCCCGTTGAAAGCGGCAGCAGGCGATCGCGATACTCGGAATACACGGCCACCAGTTTGAGCGGACCGTTCGCGTAGTTCGCGCCGAAACTGATCGTGCGTCCGTTCGTGTTGCTCGCCGCTGCGCCAAGAAAACCGTAGAGCGCGCCCGCGCTGAAGCCGCACCAAGTCGCGCTTTTCCACTTCACCGTGTTCGACAGTTGCACGAGTAAGGTGTTGCCGAGTCCGTCGAGATTGCTTGGATGGAATGCCGAGAAGTCGCCGAGCATCTGCCCGGTCGACAACGAGCCGAGCCAGTCGAAATTCCAGTCGGTCTGACGGCCAAGCGTCAATGTGCCGAAGCGCGGATTGGCGAGTCCCACGTACGCCTGCCGGTTGAAAAACGTGCTGCTGCTTGCCGACGCACCGGTCATCGTCGCGAAGTCGCTTTCGAGCCGGAACAGCACGGTGCGGCCCGCGCCAATGTCTTCTTCGGTGCTGAGCATGCCGAAGCGGTCGGCCTGAAACGTGTCCTGCTGCGCAATGAACGCATTCGAGCTGTGCAGATTGCTGACGTAACCGAGGCCCGCGTCGAGACTGCCGTACAGCGTCACACTGCTTTGCGCGTGAACCTGCGTCGGCGAGACGAACGCAAGCGGCCACGCGGCGAGCGCCGCGTTAAAAGCGATTCTGGTTTTCATGGCGTGTGGAGTGAAGCGTGGAAGAAGGGACTACATTTTTTGGAGCGCGCGAACGGCACGCTCAGGTGGTCTGCACCTTCTCGGCAGGTGCGAAACGCCACGCTCCGAATATCAGGTTGACGACGATGGCCGTGAGCGTGCCCGCCGCTATGCCGTTGCCGAGCACGATGGGAAACGACGCGTACACGTTCGGCACGAACACGGGTAACAGCCCGACGACGAGCGCCGCCGCCAGCGTGTACTGATTGCAGCGCGCATGCAGATCCACCTTGCCGAGCAGATTGATGCCCATCCCGCAGATCAGCGCGGTGCCGCCCACCACCGGCGCGGGAATCGCGTACGCGAAGCGGCCGAGCGGCGCGAACAGCGCGATCACCATCAGCATGGCGCCGGCCGTCGCGGTGACGTAGTGCGAACGCACGCCCGTGGTTTGCACAACGCCGATGTTTTCCGCACTCGTGATGATGAGCGACGTGCCCAGCAACGAACCCACGAACGAAGCCACCGCGTCGCCACGAATCGTGCGCGGCACGTCGCGGCGCATGACGATCTTGCGCCCCGTTATTTCGCCGACGGCCACCGTCTGCCCCGTTGCTTCGGCCATCGAAATGACGCTGAAGATCAGCATTGACAGCGCTGCGATTACATCGAAATGCGACAGGCCGAACGGCAGCACGTCAGGCAGCGTGAAGAGCGGAGCGGACCAGACGCCGCTCATCGGCATGAAGCCCATTGCCCAACCCGCGAGCGTGCCGATCGCGAGTGCGAGTGCCTGCGGGCGCGCGAAATCCGGCGTGCCGGGTTTGCCGACCACGATGCCCGCATAGATGCTGATGAGGCTCACCGAGACGAGCAGCAGCATCGTGCCCACGACGACGCGCGGAAAGAAACCGCAGGCAACGCGCGAATACCGGCAGCACGAGCCAGTAGAAAAGACTCGTGAGGATCGCCGCGCCCGCGGGCCCCGCTCCAAGCGACTGAAGCAGCGTGCCCGCCCTGCACACGAAGAACGTCGCGCCGATCAGATGCACAGTCAGTTCAGACGGCAGCGACAGCATCTTCGAGATGAGGAAGACTACGGTGACGGGCGACGCCGCCATCGACAGAACGTGCTGTAAACCGAACAGCGCGAGTTGCCAGGCGGGCAGACGCGTGTCCACGGCGTGGATCGATGCGTGTGTTTTTGGTTCAGCGGGATCTGTGTTCACATTACCCCCGAGTTGAGAAGCGCGGCGTTCAGGGTCAGTCTTTGAGCTAGGGCAATTGTTCGCGGCTGTAACGCCACGTCTGGAACACGCTGTTAAGCTGACCAGGACCGGTCTTACGCGCAGCTTCATTGGGATACTCGTCGAACTAGGGGATCACGTATTCCCCACACCACTTCACCTGCCGGCGTCACTTCGAAAAGCCTTCCGGGCGCCGATTCGGTGATGTGCGTGTTGCCGTTCCACAAGCGCTGCGCATTGCCTATGAACGCGCTGTAGAAGGCGTTGACCATATCGTCCGCGTACGGCCCCACACGATCTCGTGCGTCGCCGGATCGATCTCCCGCATGCGCGAAAACGCGACATGCGCGCCTGCGCGGAAGTTGCCGTTGTCGAACGTGAGGATGTTGCCGTTCGAAAGAGGAACCGGTGCGTGCTGATGCGACACCACTCTCAGTGGAATATGCATCGTCACGCTGCCCGTTTCGCGGCTCACGGCGATGATGCCGGACGTGGTGCGCAAGCTCATCAGCACCTCTCCTCGCGCATTCACGCCGAGGCCGTTCACGAGCGGCCAGTGGTAGCGCCCGAAGCCGGATGCGATCGGAAAGTCCTTCGGGTTCAGGTGCTCCCATGCTTTCCATTCCCATACGAGTTCGCCCGCGCGGTTCACTTCGCGGATCACGTCGCCGTACATCGCTTCGTCGGGGCTGTGCGCGGTGCCGCCCGGCACGCGGTCCGCGAAGCCGGCCGGAACCGGCGCGCATGCGGCATACAGCAGATTGCCGTTGGGGAGCCAATGTGCGTCGTGATGGTGCGCCGTGTCCTGATAGCGCCACACCGTTTCGCCTTGCGGCGTGACCTCGTAGAAGTCGCCGCCATACCACATCGACCACGGCGCGTAACAGTCCTCGGAATTCGCGTGGTTGCCGTTGTAGCCGAGATTGCCGTTCGGCAGGATCGCCGCGTGACGCCCGGCGCGCACCGGCATCTTCCATTTGTGCACCACGTTGCCGCCGATATCGACGAGATACATATGCCCGCGCGCCGTTTGTGACGCGATCAGTGTGTAGCCGCCCGCCGACATGGCCGCGTCGTGAGTGATGAGTTCGACGCCGCGGCGCCGCTGGGTGATCTGATCGATGGTGGTAGTCACGTTTTGCTCCTTCGGGGGTGGTATGGAGCAAAATCTAGGCTATTCATTCCGTCCAGAAAACATGATTGTTTTTGATGATCCGTACGAAAAAACTATACGGTCGATTTATGCGTTCAATATCGCAGACATTCCGCTGTTTCGACGAGGTCGTAAGACACGGTTCGATCCGCAAAGCGGCGGACTCGTTGCACCTCACTGCTGCCGCAGTGCATCAGCAGATTCTCAATCTGGAAGCACAGGTCGGCACGCCGCTATTCGACCGTTTGCCGCGCGGCATGCAGTTGACCACCGCAGGCGAGATCAT
The DNA here is from genome assembly GCA_940747215.1 of uncultured Paraburkholderia sp. Taxonomy (GTDB): domain Bacteria; phylum Pseudomonadota; class Gammaproteobacteria; order Burkholderiales; family Burkholderiaceae; genus Paraburkholderia. The sequence goes on from CALNWS010000083.1 coordinate 8,293, forward strand.
CATTGCAGCAGTGCGGAGAGGCCAGCGCGATTTCGATAACGTGATGACGCAGGTGGAAGATCTGCGCTCGCTGCGCCGCGGGCATATCAACCTAGCGGTGTCGCCTTCGTCGGCGGAACAGCTCGTGCCCGATGCGATCCAGGCGGCGATGCAAAGCTATCCGGGCGTCACGTACAGCGTGCGCTCCGGCAACGGCGAAAGTATTCTGAAGTGGGTGGAAACGGGCGAAGCGGACATCGGCTACGGGTTGCGCCGCAAATCGCCGCCAGGCGTCGTCGAAGTGCGTGCTTTTTCGCAGCATCTCGGACTCGTCACGCCACCGGAGCATCCGCTCATGAAGCTCGGCAAGCGCCCCTGTCTGTGCGACTGTCTCGACTATCCGCTGATCCTTATGACGCCCGACACGGAGCTACGCGCAATGGTCGATCAGATCGATCACCGCGAGCAACGCAAGGCGCGTCCGCTCGTCGAAACGAGTTCGGTGTCGATGGTGCGAGGGCTCGTGGCAGACGGCGTGGGTATCGGCTTTCTGATTGCCGAAAACGTGGTGGAAGATGTGTCGCAGAAGAAGCTCGCGTGGAATGCGCTCGCCGACGCCGGCGCGGAATCTTTCAACTGTCTTTATCAACGTTCGGATCTCACCACCACGGTCGCGATGAGCATGTTTCTGCAGTTTCTCGGGCACGCGATCGAGGCCACCGAAAACCGCTTTCACACCGGCACGCAAACCGCGTGCAAACGCGCGGCGCGGGCGAAATGAAGCACGTTCGTGCGTGATTTTACATGCCTAGTTTTGCGGCAAGCGCCTTCCGCACGCGTTCGATCGAGGTCGCCCAGCCCTCGCCCGGCACGCGACGAAACACGCGCAGCGTATGCGGATACCACGGCGAATCGCTGCGTTCTTGCAGCCAGCACCAGTCCACGTCTTTCGCCGGCAGCATCACCCAGCACGGTTTGCCGAGCGGAGCCGGCCAGATGCGCGATGGACGTGCCCACGCAAATCACCAGATCGAGCTGCGCGACGATCGCAGCGGTTTCCGCGAGATCCGTCACCTGTGTGCCGAATCCGGCGAGCGGCTGCTACGCCTCGCGCACTTCGTCTTCGCCCTGCCCTTTCTGCAGACTGACGAAGCTCACGCCCGGCACGCTCCACAGCAGCGCAAGCTGCGTGAGCGACGGAATCGAACGGTTCGCGTCGTTGTGATGTTTCGGATTGCCCTTCCACACGAGGCCGACCTTGAAGCCAAGCGGTAAGGTGTCGATGGCGGGCTGCCATCTGTCGACGAGCGCGGTGTCGGCGGCAAGGCGCACGGGTCGCGGAATCGTGTCCACAGTCGTGCGCAAATGCATCGGCGCACTCAGCAGACTCGTCCAGCAATCGAAGCTCGCGGCCTGCGCAAGCGCCGTGTCGTGATCCATCACGACATTCACTCGTCCACGTTTTTCATCAAACGATGCAGCGCGGGCACGCAGGCAAACGTGATGCGCGACGCGCCCTGCGCCTTCAGCAGCGCGAAATAGCGGCTGAATTGCAGCATGTCGCCGAGGCCGTCTTCCTGCCACACGAAAAGCGAGCGACCCGAGAGTGCGTCGCCCGTCCAGTGCGCACAGGCGAGCATCGAACGCGTCTTGTGATGCACGAAGTCCGAGTGCTCAAGCGGCATTCGTAATGCTGCCAGCCTTCTTCGAAACGGCCCATGCCCAGCATCAGCACGGCAAGGCCGAAGCGCGCTTCGACATACGCCAGACACAACGCGAGCGCGCGGCGATACGCGCTTTCCGATGTACTGAGGTGGCCGAGCTGCGCGAGCGATGCACCGAGGTTGTAATGCGCCTCCGCCATGTCGGGGCAAATCGCGGCGGCCTGACTGAACACGTCGACCGACTCGGCGATGCGATCCACGAGGCGTAGCACGCAGCCCAGATTGTTGTATGCGTGCACGATGTCCGGGCGCAAACGGATGGTGTTGCGATACGCCGCTTCGGCGTCGCCGAATCGCTCGAGCTTAAAGAGCGCAATGCCGAGGTTGTAGTGCGCTTCGGCGTAATCCGGGCACAGCGTCAGCGCTTCGCGATACGCGGCTTCCGCTTCGACGATGCGCCCGAGCGCGTCGAGCGTCGTGCCGGGACTCAGATGCGCTTCGGCGTACTCGGGACGAATGGTCAGCGCAAGCTGATGCGCCAGTTCGGCTTCGGCGAGACGACCCGTTATTTTCAGCACGTTGCCGAGATTGTTGAGCGCCTCGGAATATTGCGGCGGCCGAACTGTCAACGCCTCGCGATACGCGGCGTCGGCCTCGACGGGACGTCCCATCGCGAGCAACACGTTGCCCAGATTGTTGTGCGTTTCCGCATGATTCGGCAGACCGCGCAGCGCCGCGCGATACGCGTGTTCGACTGCGAGGCGACCTAGGTTCTGCAGCGTCGGCGCGCGGTTGTAATGCGCCTCGGCGAAGTCCGAACGCAGCGTGATGGCCGCGCGGTACGGCGCCTCGGCATCGTCCAGATAACCGAGTTCGACCAGTACGGCACCGAGGCGGGTGTGAGCCTCCGGCGCATCCGGCCACAGCGTGACCAGTTTTGCCGGTACAACGCTTTCGCAGCCGAAAGCCGCCCGAGCGACTTGAAGAGCATGCCGAGACTGTCGAGCATTTCGACGTAATCCGGCTTCACGCGCAGACATTCGCGCCAGTAGCGCTCGGCCTGATCGAATTCACGCAGCGCGAACGAGCAGGCACCGGCGATGTTTAGCGCGTCGGCCCATGCGGCGGCCGCTTCGTTTGCCGTGCCTATTTCGCCCGCCAGTGGTGCGGCCGCTTCGAGATGCGGCTTCACGAGCGCGAGCGCTTCGGCGAACTGTCCAGCCGAACAGCGCGCGATGGCCTGCTGATCAGCGGGAACAACTCATCCTCACGCGCTTGCGCGAGAACGGGCGCGTGCTCGCGTCCGAGCTGGCCGCCGAGTTGCAAACCTCCGAGCACACGGTGCGCCGCCCGCCGTGCGCATGCGCGAAGCCGTGGACCGTAAGGCGCGGCTCGCGGCGGCCGCCGTGAGAATCGTCCGCGAATGGCAGATCATTCTGCTCGACGCCGTTCAACCAATACCGCGATCGCCGCCGCGCTGCCCGAGCACGCGAATCTCACCGTGGTCACGAATTCGCCACAGGCGTGCGTGCGTCTCATCGACCGGCCGGGCATCGACGTCATTCTGATCGGCGGACGAATCTCCAACGGCGCGGCCGGTTCGCTCGGCGCAACCGCGCTGCTGCAAATCCAGCAGATCAGGGCCGACCTCTGTTTTCTGGAGGCGTGCGCGTTCGATCCGCTCGAAGGACTCGCCGCGTTCGACGCCGAAGACGCCGAGTTCAAGCGCGCGATGGTGCAGGCAAGCGGCCAGATCGCGGTGGCGATGACATCGGAAAAGCTCATGACCACCGCGACGTTTTCGGTGACGGTAGCCTCGGGCGTCGACCATCTCTCCGTCGAAGCGGACGTTGCCGCGGATCGTCTCGCGCAACTCGAAGCCGCGTGCGACACCGTGATGGTGGCACGCCCATGAGCAAAATCAGCACACCTGTCGCGGCGCACGCGCATCGTCCGGTCAAGGAGCGCATCGCGACGATCGACGTCTTTCTGGCCAACGGCTTCGTGATCGGCGCGTGGGCCGTCGAAGTGCCGTGCATCAAGGAGAGCCTGGCGCTCTCCGATACGTCGCTCGGCATTGCGCTCTTTGCGTTCGCGCTCGGCGCGATCGTCGCGATGCCGCTCGCACCGCGCTTCGGCTCGGGGCGTGTCACCGCGCTGCTCGGCGTGATCTTCGTGATCATGCTGCCGATGCCCGCGCTCGCGCCGGACTTCCCGCTGCTCTGTTTCGCGCTGCTGGTGCTGGGCGCGTCGAACGGTGCGCTCGACGTGTCGATGAACGGCCACGCAAGCACCATCGAAACAAAGTGGCAGGCGCTGATCATGTCGTCGTTTCACGCCGTATGGAGCGCAGTGTATCTTCGCTCGGCGGTCTTCTCGCGGCGAGCAGCCTCGTGCTCATGCTCGGCTGGCCGACCGTGCTCACCGCGTGGGTCGAGTTTGCGATGGTCGGCCTCGGCCTTGCCAATATCATCCCCGTGATTCTCAGCTCCGCAGGGCGCTCCACCGAAACGCCCGCCGTGGGTATGTCGATGGCGGCCACAGCTGGCTACGCGGGCTTTCTCGTCGGGCCGCCGATCATCGGCCTCGGCGCGGGCGTGCTGGGTCTGCGCGAGGCGTTGTGCGTGCTGGTGCTGGCAACTTGTGTGGTATGCCTCGCGGGCGGTCGGGCCGTGCGCGGCGTGAAGGCTTCTTCCTGAGGCTAACGCGTGCATGAGCGTCCGTTCGCACCGCTTATTTTGCTTCCTTGATCGGCACCGGTTTGCGCTCCGTCACGGAGTTGCGCATCACCCGCGTGCCGAGCGGCCACGCGAGCGTCTCGAGCAACGAATGCGGTTGCTCGCCGCTATCGAGCCCCGTGATCGGCCATTCGTGTTTTGCCGGAATCCACAGCGTGTCGAACAGATGATCCCAGACCGGAAATAATTGCGCGAAGTTGTGATCGAAGTGCTCGGGACGCACTGAATGATGCAGACGGTGATATTGCGGATTGCTGATCCACGCGACGTAGCGGCCGAAATCCATCCGCAGATTCAGGTAGGCGAAGTAATTGCCGAGCATAAACACGATGGTGGTTGCGCCGACCATCCACGGTTCGACCTTGAACAGCACGCCGACGAGCGGATAAAGCAGACAGACCTTGATCAACAGTTCCAGCCAGTGATGCCGGAACGTAACGGTGACGTTGAATTCCACGGCACTGTGATGCAGCGAATGAAGTTTCCACAACACGGGCCACGTGTGCTGCAAACGGTGAAACGCGTATTCGGGCAGGTCGAGAGTGAAGAGCACACGATCACGAATGAAGTCACTGCGCCCCACCCGTGCGTGTTCAGCGCGACCAAGCTGCCGCCGAGCGCGTTGACGATCGCGACGCTCGCGGCAGCCGTCAACGGTCTGGATGCTTCGGACACAGCGAGGTAGAAGCCTGCGTACGCCATGTTCATGCGCTATGCCGCGCGCGATTGCAGCAGGACGGCCAGCCAGTGCCGCTCAAGCGCCGCGCCGACGCCCATCAGGAACAGCACGACCGCGTAGGCTCGCAGCCAGACACCGGCGTCATGCATCAACTCGGAAAGGAGGCTCGACGAGAACATGCAATTCCCCGGAGAACAGATGTAGAACGCAGATGCAAAACATGCCGCACAAGAGAGTCTCACTGCGATCTTCGCAGCCTCGTTCTCCCCGCGCAAGCGCGGATTGCGATGCAGCCCGTCTTGGCGCTCATAAAAATGAGCAGGCGGACCATTGCAAATTGGTCAGACGCAATGGCTTCATTTCATCGACGCATCATGAGCCGTTCAGCGGCTTAAGCGTCGAGACTCGCGGCGATCTGCGCGATCAGTTCCTGTTTTCCCGGCGCATTCAACACGTGGTGTTCGAAGCGGGCAACGTAGTGCCCATCCAGATGCTGATGCTTTTCCCACGAACCACGCGTGGACCGTCCACACGTAGCGACCCGCGCGTGCGCAGCGTCGAATCCTTTGGATCGAGGACTTCGTCGTTATGCAGCAATTCTATTTTCGGCATGACGGCCTCACGCATTTTTGCTGTGTCCTGTGTCAGATGGAGAAGCATTCGGTATACCGCAACGTCACGCCACGGTCACGTCACGCCATCTTTTCACGCTATCACTTCAGGAATTGGGCAGGAGTGCCGTGAGCTGCGCGGCGCGCGCCTTGAAGCGGTTCAGTTCGGCCGTGCGAAGGCGGTTGGTTTGCGGCAGCACCACGGTCAACGGATCTTTCAGCATGGCGCACGTGCACTTCGTAATGCAGATGCGGACCCGTCGCCCAGCCGGTTTCGCCGACATAACCGATCACCTGTCCGCGGGTCACGTGGCTGCCGCGATGCAAGCCTTTGCGAAACGCGACAGATGCGCGAACGTGGTCGAATACGGCGCGGGATTCTGGATGACGACCACTTTGCCGCAACCCGTTTGCCGCCCGATGAAGCGAATCGTGCCTTTCGCGGTGGCGTGAACGGGCGTGCCCATCGGCGCGGCGAGGTCCACGCCGTCGTGACTCTGCCAGACATGCGTGACCGGATGTGACCGGATCGAGCCGCCGCAGAGAGAACGGCGACGACACGCGCGTGAAGGCAAGCGGATAGCGCGAGAACGTGGGCTTCGTGCTCGCGCCGTCTTTCGAATAATAAAAGGGCTTGCCCGACAGATCCTTATAGAGAAACACGTCGTGCGAAGTGGTGCCGCGCATTACGCGAACCGCGAGGGGTTGTTGCTCGCCAGCAGGTTGCGCGGGGCTTTGTGCAACGGTCTGTGCGGCGGTTTGCGTGGGCGGTTGTGCATTGGTCTGTACGGCCGTCGATGTCGCGACCGTCGACGCTGCGCCCGGCACGGCGTTTTGCGCATCGTTACCGAAGACGAAGCTCACGCGGTCGCCTTGTCGCAGATCGCGAGAAAAATCGATGTCGCCGTGAAACGCGCGCGCGAGCATGGCCGTGGTGCCCGCGTCGACACCAAGGCTCTGCACGGCCGCCGCGAAACTATGATCGATGCGCGCGTTCTTCACCGTGAAGGCCGGCACCTTGGGAACAGGTGCGGATGCTGCGGGCTGCTGAGCGGCAGGCACGGCACGTGCTTCGGCATCCTTGCTTCGAAGCGAGACGTCTTGCTCATCCGGCTGACCCGCTTGGCGGTGACTGAGAAAATAGGCCGCGCACACGGAACTGATCGCACACACAAAGATGATCTTGCCGGCGCGTCCCGGCAGGACGCTTGCTACTGGGAGAGGCATTGACTGGAGCTAGCGGTCAACCGTCGCGCAGAGAAACGCGCCGGTGGGTTTATTGAAACGGCGCGCTGGTCGAGCGGATGCACGCCGGATAAAGCTCGGGCAAGCCTAAGCATGCTTTCTTAAATCAGGCTTAGGCTGCCCCTATTAAAGCGCGATCAAACCGCCCGCTACGACCGTCGCGCCATGTTCACCATGTTCAAAGGCCGATTGAAAAATCAGCCGCGGCGCCCGCCGAACAACTGATCGAGTTGCGAACCGTTGCGGTGCCTTCGAAACCGTCGAAATCCCCTGTGCCAGTTTTTCCGCCGCGTGCATGAAGCCGCCCCATGCGGCGCGCGCCAGACCGCCGCCCACGCTGATGCGCCGCACGCCGAGCGCGGCGACTTCGTCGACGGTGAGGTCCGAGGTCGAGCCGATCAGCAGATTGAACGGCTTTGGCGCCACGGCTGCTACGACGGCTTGGATCTGCGTGCACGTCTGATGCCCGGCGCGTACAGACAATCGGCGCCAGCGGCCACATAGGCCTTCAGGCGGGCAATCGCATCGTCGAGATCGGGTACGCCCGCCATGAAGTTTTCCACGCGGCCGACGAGCAACGTGTCGCCGCCGGTCTGGTCGATGGCGCGGCGCACCGCCGTGAGCCGCTCGACGGCGACTTCGACCGGAAAGAGCGGTGTGTTCGCGTCGCCGGTCGAATCCTCGATCGACAAACCCGCCACGCCCGTGCCGACCGCAAGCTTCACGCTCTCCGCCACTTCATCGGGCGTCACGCCGAAGCCGTTTTCGAAGTCTGCGTTGACCGGCAGATCCGTCGCCTCGACGATCGTCTTCAGATGCGCGAGGATCGATGCACGTGCAACCGAGTTATTCGCCGAGCCAACAGACCACGCGAAGCCCGAACTCGTCGTCGTGAGGGCCTTGAAACCGAGGTTTTCCAGATACCGCGCGCTGCCCACGTCCCACGGATTGGGCAGAACGAAACAACCTGATGTATGCAGCGCACGAAAGGCTGCGTGCTTCTCGGCGATGGAACGGGTCATTGCGTGTCTCCTGAAGAACGGGAGTCCGGACTCCCGGAGCCGTTGTGCCTGTCATGCTCGTTGGCGCGCTGCCGTGTGTGACGGCAGCGTCGCCGTGCATTATCAATCCATTTCTTCAGCGCGCGCTCAAGCCTGTGCGACGACGTGAATGCGCAGCGCTGGTGCGCCGCCCGCCACTTCCAGCAGACGGTCCACGTTCGGATGCGCGCCCGGACGGTTGCGGGCGTCGGCGGTGTGTTCAGCGAACACGGCGAGGCCATGCTCGGCAGCCTTCGCGTCGAGCGAACCGAATGTCTGCTGCAGATAGTGATAGACCGCGAGCGAGCCCTGCTTGCCCGGCTTGTTCTCGATGCTCGCGACCACATTGTCTTGCGCGTCGATCAGATCGATGCGTTCGATGCCTTCGATCGAAGACATCTGCGCGAGGTTGTCCTTGAATACGTTGCTCGGTTGAATCATTGAAAGCGCTCCTAGCGTGTCGAAAAAAGCATGGGACCGTATCTTATACGATCGATAGCGATCGTTCGCTGCAGGATCATCCCCTGCCCGCTGCGCAAATTAAGGTGTCCAGCGATACACGACCATGCTCGAGCCGTTGTAGTTGTCTTTCGTGATCACATACTCGCCCGCTGCCGCAGATACACGCGCGCAGGCTGTACATCGAACCGACGTCGTTGCCCACGTCCACGGCGGCCGGATTCGAATTGATGAGCGTGTTGTCGAAATTGCCGGTGGTCAGATTGAAGGCGTCGATATTCGGCACGGTATGCACGTACCCGACGAACAGATAATTGCCCGCCGCCGTGATCGATTTCGGATTGGCGCTCGTCAGATTGATCACAGGACTCGGGCGCGTGGTGTTGCCCGCGCTCCAGCCGTGATACACCTCGATGCGCGACTGCATCGCTGTCCAGTCCCAGCTTCCCGCTATCCCTTGCGCGAGAATCATCGTGTCGCTTTCTGGCAGATAGATGATGTGCGTGAGCGGCCGGACGCTCTGCGGAATCGAAATCGTGGTGGCCGGCCCCCATTGCGGTTTGCCGTTGCCGTCGAAACCGGTCAACGGATAGTGGTAGATATGATTAGTTCGGTCGAGACCCGCCCACACGTCGCCTCTGCTGTCGATGCAGAAGCCGCCCGTCACCTGCACGCTCGTATTGAATGAATGCGGGGCCGGGAATCGACGCATCCGGAATCGCAATGTAGCCGCTCGCCGGATTGAAGTGGAAGAAGTAGAAGATGCCGGGATTCTGACCGGACGCCACGAGTATGCGATTGCCGCCCACGCTGACGAGTTGCTCGAAATGCTCTTCGCGTTGCGTGTCGTTCATGTTTAGACGCGGATCGGACGGATAGGTGAATAGGATCGACCGTATTCGTGACGAACGTGCCGCCCGCCGTTCCCGTATAGATATGCGTGCCGCTGTAGAAGTACTGACCGTCGGTGAGCAGATCGGGCGCGCCCACGGCTTCGAAATTCAGCGATTGCAGTCATTGCAGCGTACCGGTAGCGTCGTATGCATGCAGATCCGTGCCGTCGCGGCCGAGATCCCAGCCTCCGCCCCACGGATTGTTGAGCACGTACAGATTGCCGGCTGCGTCCTTGCCGATGCCTGAAATACGCGTGAAGCGCTTGTCGCCCACCTGACCTTTGATGCCCGTCGTCGCATCCAGATAACCGCCCTGCACGCCGAATGTGACCACCTGTACCGGCTGTCCAGCGATGTTGTAGATCTTGATGTTCATGTCGGGAACCTGATCGCCGACCAGCAGTTGCGCATTCGCTGCGTCGTAATACAACGCCGAGGGACGCGACGTGGCATGCATCTGGATCGTGTTGAGCAGCGCACCGCCCGGCCCATATTCGACGACCACGCCCGCGCTCTTGCGCACGACCCACAGAATTGCCCGCGCCATCCACCGCGAGCGCGCCCGGACCCGCCACGCCGATATCCTGCTGCCAGGCGCCATCGGTTGTGAATACGCGCACGCGGTTGCTGAAGAAGTCGCTTGCATAGAGCAGCGAGCCCGACGTCGCGAGACCGGTGATGACGTCGGCGTGCGTCATCGCATTCCACACGCTCACGTTGATGACGAGATCGCGCGTTTGCGTCGCACGATTGTAGCGGCCGACCGCGCCCGTTCCGTGAGGTGTGGTCGCGGGAATTTGGACAGCCGGATCAGTGGAGCGGCCGGGGCCTGAGCCAGCGGATAATGCGGGCAGAGGAACCGGGGAATGACAAAGGGAACCAGACGCACGCACTCAGCGGGGTTCAAAGC
>CALNWS010000084.1 GCA_940747215.1 uncultured Paraburkholderia sp.
GCATCGAACAACGCATCGCGCATCAGGTTGATCACGGGTTGCGTTGCGAGACCCACACGGACCATGCTCGCAGCAATCGGGTTCGATGAGATGTCGCCGCCGAAGCGACGTAGCAGGCCGGCCTGGCTCGGCTCGATGCCGTTTCCGGTGCTCGAAGGACAGTCGATCGGCATTCTGCCACCGGGCGCAACCGCTGATGGCCGCGTGCATCACGCACGTCAGTATTCGATTGCGAGCCCGCGCGATGGCGAACGTCCCGGCTACAACAACGTGTCGCTCACGGTGAAGCGCGTGTCGCAGCAACACGGCGATTCGATCGACGGCGTGTGCTCGAATTATCTGTGCGATCTGAAGAAGGGCGACACGCTCAACGTGATTGGCCCGTTCGGCAGCACGTTCCTGATGCCGAACCATTCGAACTCGCATCTGCTGATGATCTGCACGGGCACCGGTTCTGCACCGATGCGCGCGATGACGGAGTACCGCAGACGGTGCCGTCTGAAAGGTGCGACCGGCAAACTCACGCTGTTTTTCGGCGCGAGAACGAAAGAGGAATTGCCGTACTTCGGTCTGCTCACGAATCTGCCGAAGGATTTCATCGACACGAATCTCGCGTTTTCGCGCGTGCCGGGGCAACCGAAGCGTTATGTGCAGGACGCCATGCGCGAACGCGCGGCCGACGTCGCGCAACTTCTAAAGGACGACAATGCGCACATCTACGTGTGCGGTCTGAAAGACATGGAAGACGACGTGCTGCAGGCGCTCAAGAATATTGCCGAGCGGCATCAGATGGATTGGGATACATTGTGGGCGCGCCTGAAGCACGAGGGCAGGTTGCATCTCGAGACGTATTGAACCTGCATCGCTTCGACATAACCGCTCACGCGACGCGCTTACACTTCTTAACGCGCCGGGTCGACACCTTTCTCGCGCTACGTGGGCGACACCGCCCCGCACGCGCGAATCACCAGTTGCACCACGTCTTCCGTGGTCGCCTCGAATGCCTTCTGAGCAAGCGCGCGCTTACCCTTCAATGCGCGGATCTGCGCGTCGAAGTCGGCGTAATGCTGGGTCGTGGTCCAGATCATGTACATCAGCGTTTGCGCATCGACCGGTGCGAGCAGTCCGCGCGCAATCCATTCGTCGATCACTTTCACGTGACTATCGAGCCACGGCTTCACGCGTTGCGTGAAGATGTCGTCCATGTGCTCCGCGCCGTGAATGATCTCGCTCGCCCACACTTTCGAGCCGAGCGGACGGCGGCGCGACAATTCCATTTTCGCGCGCACGTAGCCGCTAATCGCTTCGACGGGATCGTCGCTGCATTCGAACGTGTCGGCCGCGCGATGCCAGTCTTCGAACAAATCTTCCAGCACGCGACGGTAGAGCGCGAGCTTCGTCGGGAAGTAGTAATGCACGTTGGCTTTCCGTAAGCCGGCGCGCTCCGCGATCATCGCGGTGCTGGTGCCGTCGAGCCCCCCCGTTCGGCGAAAACCGCCTCGGCGCACACCAGCAGATGCGCTTCGTTCGTCTCACGAATGTGTGCCTTGCGCCGCCGCAATGGCGGCCGCGTTTCTTCGCTTTCGATGCTGCCCGCCGCTACGTTTTCATTTGTCATGTTGACCTTCGGCGGCATGAGGCCGCGTCGCGCTTCATTCTAGTCGTTTGAGGGCGCGCGGACACGCGCATTCTCCGCGCACGAGGATTGCATGCTGCAACGCAATGGCACGCTTCTCGCTCTGTATTCCGCCGTACGAAAGGCATTGATTTGGCGGGCTTAATCGCGTCTACAACCTGTCCAACTGGATAGGATTGAGAGAGCGGGCGATGCGCCAGGGTTTGCCCCGGTGAAAGAGGACGACACGCGCATCGAGTGTGCACCGCCGCCGTGCGGCCACGCCCCGGAACTCGCCAACCATGCACCACGTAGTGCAGTTTCATGTCGGTTCATCGAAAGGAGCGAGACGAATGAACGCGGTATCGGAAGCGCTGAAAAATGCGGAGCCTGCTGACACGTCGATCAAGATCGACGGCAAGCGTCTGTGGGATAGCCTGATGACGATGGCGAAGATTGGCGCGACGCCCAAAGACGGTGTGTGCCGCCTCGCGCTCACCGATCTCGACAAGGAAGGGCGCGACCTGATCGTCAGTTAGGCGAAGGAAGCGGGCTGCACGGTGAGCGTCGATCAGATGGCAACGTGTTCATGCGCCGTGCCGGACGCAACCCCAATGCGCTGTCCGTGATGACCGGCTCGCATGCGGTTCGCAGCCCACGGGCAGACGTTTCGACGGCATCTACGGCGTGCTTGGCGGACTGGAAGTGATACGCAGTCTGAACGATCACGATATCGAAACCGAGCATCCGATCGAAGTGGTGATCTGGACCAACGAAGAAGGCTCGCGCTTCGCGCCGGCGATGGTGGCCTCGGGTGTATTCGCCGGCGTCTTCACGCTGGATTACGGGCTTTCGCGCAAGGACGTGGACGGCAAGACCATCGGCGAAGAACTCAAACGGATCGGTTATGCGGGCGATCTGCCGTGCGGCGGACGGCCGCTACATGCCGCGTTCGAACTGCATATCGAATAGGGCCAGATTCTCGAAGCGGAACAGAAAACCATTGGCGTCGTGACGGACGCGCAAGGGCAGTGCTGGTACGAAATCACGTTGACGGGTCAGGAAGCGCATGCGGGCCCCACGCCGATGCCGCGACGCCGCGATGCGCTGCTGGGTGCGTCGCGCGTGGTCGATCTCATGAACCGTATCGGTCTCGACCATGCGCCATACGGTTGCGCGACGGTCGGCATGATGCAGGTCCACCCGAACTCACGCAACGTCATTCTAGGGCGCGTGTTTTTCACCGTCGATTTCCGTCATCCCGACGACGCCGTGCTCGCGAAGATGGACGCGGCCTTGCGCAAGGGCGTGGCCGAGATCGCGAACGGCATTGGCCTCGAAACCGAACTCGAGCAGATTTTCTATTACGCACCCGTCGCATTCGACGCGGCCTGCGTGAAGTGGCGTGGCTGCTGTTGGTGGGCGGCATCGCGATCGAACACGGCGCAATGCTGGGCCGCGACGTGCAATTCGACGATTTGCGCAAACAACACGATGCCGTGTTTCTCGCGATTGGCGCGCTCGCGATGGAAGGCGAAGAACTGAACGGCGTGATGAACGCGGTGGACTTCATCGAACAGGTGTGCTCGGCGAGCGATCTGGGCACGGTGCCGGTTGGGCTGCGCGTGGTCGTGATCGGCGGCGGCAATACGGCCGTGGATGCCGCGGTGCAAAGCCGCAAACTGGGCGCGACTAGCGTGACGATGGCGTATCGGTGCGGCGTCGAATCGATGAGCACGACGTGGGCCGAGCGGGACTTCGCACGCACGAGCGGCGTCACGCTTATCATGCACGCAACGCCGATGCATCTCATCGGCGAAGGCGGCGTGGTGACGGGGGTCGAATTCGAACGCACGCTGACGGACGCGACGCAGGAGCGTTTTGTGATCGAAGCGGACATGGTGCTGAAGGCGATCGGACAGGCATTCGTGGCGGTCGGTATCGAACGCGAAGTGCTGACGCTCGACGGAATTCGCATCGACTTCGATGCGAATGGACGCACGTCGTTGCTGGACGTTTATGCAGGCGGCGATTTGCGCGGCGACGGGTGGTATCGATCTGACCGTGCAAGCCGTGCAGGACGGCAAGGTGGCGGTCGCCGCCATCGACGCTGAATTCACGCGCACGATAGTGAAGGCTGCATAGCGATCCGCGAGTCCACGACGCAAAAAACGCAGCACACACCCGATAAAGACAAGCCGTCCCCAAGGAGCCGAACATGGCCGATCTGCGCTGTACGATTGCCGGCATACTTCGCCCAATCCCTTCTGGCTCGCTTCTGTGCCGCCAACCGACAAAGCCTATAACGTGAACCACGCGTTCGAAGCAGGCTGGGGCGGCGTGGTGTGGAAGACGCTGGGCCTCGATCCGCATGTCGTGAACGTGAGCTCGCGTTACGGCGCGGTGCAGTGGAACGGCCAGCGTATCACGGGCCTGAACAACATCGAACTGGTTACCGACCGTCCGCTCGATATCAACCTGAAGGAAATCGCGCAGGTGAAGCGCGACTGGCCGGACCGCGCACTCATCGTTTCGCTGATGGTGTCGTGCAGCGAACGCGACTGGAAGTGGATTCTTCCGCTCGTCGAAGACACGGGCACCGATACAGTGGAGCTGAATTTCGGCTGCCCGCACGGCATGAGCGAACGCGGCATGGGCGCGGCGGTCGGTCAGGTGCCCGAATACGTGGAGATGGTCACGCATTGGGTAAAGGAGGGCACGAAGTTGCCTTGCCTCGTCAAACTGACGTCGAACATCAGTGACATTCGCCTCGGTTCGTGCGCGGCGTATAAGGGCGGCGCGGATGGCGTGTCGCTCATTAACACGATCAATTCGATCGTCGCGGTCGATCTCGACGCGATGTCGCCGCTGCCGATGGTGGACGGCAAAGGCACGCATGGCGGCTATTGCGGCCCGGCAGTGAAGCCGATCGTGCTGAACATGGTGGCCGAAATCGCGCGCGACGCCGAGACGCCGAACCTGCCGATCTTCGGCATCGGCGGCATTTCGTCGTGGCGTGACGCGGCCGAATTCATGGTGCTGGGCGCGGGCAGCGTGCAGGTCTGCACGGCGGCGATGCATTATGGATTCCGTATCGTCGACAATCTCGCGGGCGGCCTCTCGAACTGGGTGGACGAAAAAGGCTACGCCACGCTCGACGACATCCGTGGTCGTGTGGTACCGAACGTGATCGACTGGAAATACCTGAACCTCAAATACGACATCAAGGCGCGCATCGATCAGGACAAGTGCATTCAGTGCGGCCCGTGTCATATCGCATGCGAGGACACGGCTCACCAGGCAATCGTGAAAGAAAAAGATGGCGTCCGGCATTTTGAAGTGATGGACTCCGAGTGTGTCGGCTGCAATCTGTGCATGCATGTGTGCCTGGTCGAGCAGTGCATCACGATGCAGCGCGTGGACAACGGCGAATATGCGAACTGGACCACTCATCCGAACAATCCGGCACGCGTCGACACGGGCGTGACCGAAGAAGCCGCCGACGCCGAACTTGCGCACAGCGCGCTCACGCATCGGCGAAAGCGGCCTGACGTGCAGCGTTTTGTCTGAACCGGTGTTTTCCCCAAGGGCCCGACGCGCCAGCAGAAGTCGCGCGGGTCTCAACGATCGAGTGGAGATCTTTCGATGAAGCAGACAGCGGAATCCGTCGATGCGCAATTCGCGGCCGGCGCGCAAGGCAGCAGTCTTTATAACGACGACCTTGCACCGACCGGTACCGCGCAGCGGACCTAGCGGTGGTATCACTTTGTCGCGCTGTGGGTGGGGATGGTGATGAACATTGCGTCGGACATGCTCGCCGCCGGTTTGACGGAAGAGGGCATGTCGCCGTGGCAGGCCGTCGCAACCGTGCTGCTGGGCAATCTGATCGTGCTGGTGCCGATGCTGCTGATCGAACACACGGGCGCGAAACACGGCATTCCATACGCGGTGCTGGTGCGTTTGTCGTTCGGTGTGCAGGGCACGAAATTGCCCGCGATGCTGCGCGCGATCGTGGCGTGCGGGTGGTACGGCATTCAGACGTGGCTCGGCGGCAGCGCGATCTACACGTTGCTGAATATCCTGACCGGCAACGCGTTGCACGGTGTGGTGCTGCCATTTCTCGACATTTCGCTCGCGCAACTCGCGTGTTTCCTCGTGTTCTGGGCCTTGCAGATTTACTTCATCGTGCACGGCACGGATTCGATCCGCTGGCTCGAAAGCTGGTCCGCGCCGATCAAGATCGTGATGTGCATTGTGCTCGTGTGGTGGGTGACGTCGAAAGCGGGCGGCCTAGGTTCGATGATCTCGGCGCCTTCTCAATTCGTGGCGGGAGGCAAGAAAGAAGGTCTTTTCTGGGCCACGTTCTGGCCTGGATTGACAGCGATGGTCGGCTTCTGGGCCACGCTTGCGCTGAACATTCCCGACTTCACGCGTTTTGCCAGGACGCAGCGCGATCAGATCGTCGGCCAGTCGATTGGCTTGCCGGTACCCATGGCGTTGCTCTCCATGATTTCAGTGGTGGTGACGTCGGCAACGGTGGTGATCTATGGCAAAGCGATCCGGGATCCTATCGATCTGACGAGCCACATGACCGGCATCGGCGTGGGCCTTGCGCTCATCATTCTTACGCTCGACACGATGTGCTGCAATCTCGCGGCGAATCTCGTCGGCCCTGCGTATGACTTTTCGAGCCTGTGGCCGAAGGGCGTCACGTATCGCATGGGCGGCATGATTACCGCGACCATCGCGATCGTGATGATGCCGTGGAAGATTTTCGCCACCACGCAAAGCTACACTTTCACGTGGCTCGTGGGTTATTCCGCGCTGCTCGGTCCGGTGGCGGGCATCCTGATGGTCGATTACTTCCTGATTCGCGGCACGCGGCTCGATCAGCGCGAGCTCTTCGACGAGCACGGCGAATACAGCTATACGGGCGGCTGGAACATCGGCGCGGTGGTAGCGCTCGTGATCGGTGTGCTGCCGAACCTGCCGGGCTTTCTGCACACCGCATTTCCCACGGCGTTTCCCAACGTGCCGGCGATCTTCAATACGCTCTATACGTATGCGTAGTTCGTCGGTCTCGCGCTGGCGTCGATCGTCTATACCGCGTGGATGAAGCTGAGCAAAGGCACGAGCACGCGCGTGGCGCGCGCGTGAGTACAAAAAGCGAGCGCAGAAAGTGAGCATGGAAGGTGAGCGCAGAGAAAAGCAGGCAGGGCAGACGGCAATGAAACTAGTAGTTTTCGAGGAAGCGGCAACATGACGACCCTGATTCGCGGCGGCACGATTATCGACGCGGAGAACACGTATCGTGCGGAAGTGTTGTGTGCGGCCCGCAGGATGACGGTACGATCCTGCAGATCGGCGTGGACTTGGAGGCGCCCGCAGACGCGACGATCGTCGATGCGGGCGGACAGTACGTGATGCCAGGCGGCATCAATCCGCACACGCATGGAACTGCCGTTCATGGGCACCACGGCAAGCGACGATTTCTACACGGGCACGGCGGCCGGTTTGTCGGGCGGTACGAAGAGCATCATCGACTTCGTCATTCCGAGCCCGAAGCAGCCGCTCATGGACGCGTTCAGGGAGTGGCGCGGCTGGGCGGAAAAGGCCTCGTCTGATTACGTCTTTCACGTCGCCGTGACGTGGTGGGACGATTCCGTCTATCGCGACATGGGCACACTCGTGCACTAACATGGCGTGTCGAGCTTCACGCATTTCATGGCCTACAAGAACGCGATCATGGCCGACGACGAAGTGCTCGTGAACAGCTTCTCGCGTTCGCTCGAAATCGGCGCGCTGCCTACCGTGCATGCAGAGAACGGCGAACTGGTGTTCCAGTTGCAGCGGCAACTGCTTGCGAAAGGCTTCACCGGACCCGAGGCGCATCCGCTGTCGCGTCCGCCGGAAGTGGAAGGCGAAGCGGCCAATCGCGCGATTCGCATTGCGCAGGTGCTCGGCGTGCCGGTGTATATCGTGCACGTCTCGGCGAAAGATGCGGTGGACGCCATCGCGCGTGCGCGCTCCGAAGGCCTGCGTGTATTCGGCGAAGTGCTGCCGGGCCATCTGGTGATCGACGAAGCGGTGTATCGCGATCCCGACTGGACGCGCGCGGCGGCTCACGTGATGAGCCCGCCGTTCTGCTCGGCCGAACATCGCGAGGCATTGGGCGCGGGCTGCAGGCCGGCCAGTTGCATACCACCGCGACGGACCACTGCGTGTTCTGCGCCTCGCAGAAGGCGATGGGCCGCGAAGACTTCGCGAAGATCCCGAACGGCTGCGGCGGCGTGGAAGACCGCATGGTGGTGCTCTGGCATCACGGCGTGAACTCCGGGCGTCTCACGTCGAACGAGTTCGTGCGGGTCACGTCGACGAATGCCGCGCAGATATTCAATCTGTATCCGCGTAAGGGCGCGGTGCGGGTGGGCGCGGACGCCGATCTCGTCGTGTGGGATCCGAATGCCACGAAGACGATTTCGGTGAACACGCATCATCAAGAAGGTGGACTTCAACGTGTTCGAAGGCATGACGGTGCAAGGCGTCGCGATGCACACGCTTACGCGCGTAGCGCTCGCGTGGACCGACGGCGAACTTCGCGCGGTGCGCGGCGCGGGAAGCTATCTGAAGCGTCCGCCGAACGGGGCGCGTATTTCGATGAGATTCGTGTGGCCAACAAACGCAAGGAGCCGCATCCGGTCGAGCGGTAAGGCTTTTGCAATCCGTTGGACGGTGCCGTGTTCACACGCGGCGCCGTCATTTTTTCCCGCCGTGCGTTCGTTGCGGCAACACCCTCCCGCGTTTTCCCTGATGGCGCCCGGCATGCGTTCCATGTTGCGATGCCACTCGCGTTTGCCCATTCTGCTGTAGAGTTGAATTCTCCACGTCGCACCAGAGGCCACGGCTGTCTGCTTAGCACGCGTGTGTATATTGATTGGAAACCTGATCCTTTGTGAAAAGGCACTCCGTTTGCTACAGTCCGCCCACTCTTCGCTTCGGGCGACCGGGTTCACGGAATGTCCGAACATAAGAGCAACCCACCGACGTAGCAAACCTTACGGAGTCACCTGATGAAGTCGATTCGTTCCCTCCTGCTCATCGCGCTGTTTCAGGCGGTCACCGTGAGTTCGGCCTTTGCCGCCGACGAACTCGCGCAGATCAAGTCCGCCGGCGTGTTCAAGATCGGCACTGAAGGCACCTACTCGCCGTTCACGTTCCATGACGAGTCGGGCAAGCTGACCGGCTTCGACGTGGAAATCGGCACAGCGATCGCGCAGCGCCTCGGCGTCAAGCCGCAGTTCATCGAAGGCAAATGGGACGGCCTGATCGCGGGCATCGACGTGAACCGCTACGACGCGGTGATCAACGAAGTGGGCATCACCGACGCACGCAAGGTCAAATACGATTTCTCCGAACCGTACATCACGTCGCATGCGGCGCTGATCGTGAAGTCGGACAACAACACGATCAAGACTTTCGACGACCTGAAGGGCAAGAAGTCCGCCAATACGCTCACGAGTAACTTTGGCAAGATCGCGGCGGCGTACGGCGCTGAAGTGATTCCAGTGCAGGGTTCAACGAATCGATCGATCTGCTCACGTCGGGCCGCGTGGACGCGACCGTCAACGACTCGCTGTCGTTTCTCGACAGCCGGATGTGAAGGTGAAGATCGCCGCGCTCGACTCGTCGCCCGACAGCGGCAAAAAATCGGGCATCCTGATCCGCAAGGGCAACCCTGAATTGCAGTCCGCCATCAACAAGGCGCTGGCCGACATGAAGAAAGACGGCACCTACGCAAAGATCTCGCAGAAGTATTTTGGCAAGGACGTGTCTAACTAAATGCCATTTACTCAACGCCACTTGCGAGTCTGAATCATGCCGGCATGGTTGCATCTGATGACGCAGTCGCTGTGACCCTTGCTGTATGCGGGGTTGGTTTCACCGTCCCGCTTACGCTCGCTTCGTTTGCGATTGAGCTCACGCTCGCGTTTATCGCCGCGCTCGTCCGGCTCTTCGAGTCGAAATGGGCGATTGCGATAGTTCGTTTCTACGTCTGGCTCTTTCGAGGCTCGCCGCTGTTCGTGCAGCTCTTCGTGATCTTCCACGGGCTGCCGAACGTGGGCATCGTGCTTGATCCTCTCATGGCGGCGATCATCTGTTTCTCACTGAACTTGGGCGCGTACAACTCCGAAGTGATTCGCGGCGTGATCGAGTCGATCCCGAAAGGGCATTGGGAAGCGGCGTATTCGATGGGCATGACGCGCGCTGGTGCCGCCGCCGGAAGTGTTGCTGTGCGACGAACCGACTTCGGCGCTCGATCCGGGTCTTGCCGCGGAAGTGGTGGAAGTGCTGAAGCAGCTCGCCACCGAAGGCATGACCATGCTGATGGCCACGCACGATTTCCGGCTTGCGGCGACCATTGCGCACGACGTGGTGTTTCTGAACAACGGCGAGGTCGTAGAATCGGGGCCGTCGCGCTCGGACAGGCTATGGCCGACTTAATGGATCGGCACCGTGATGCGCACGTATTCCTGCTGGAACAGTTCCCAGATCTGCGCGGGCGTGACTTCCTGGCCGCTGTCGTCGATGAAGCGCTGCACGGCCGAGCTGAAATCCACCTGCAAGCGGAGTGGCAATACGACGCCATAGCTCTGTTCGAGCAAATACGCGATGCCGCCCTTGCCCGACTGGCTGTTCACGCGAATCACGGAATCGTACATGCGGCCGAGGTCGCTCGGATCGATCGGCAAATACGGTATTTCCCATACCGCGTCCGCCTTCTGTACCGCGAAGCTTTTCTTGATCGCATCCTGGTGCGAGCCCGAGAATGCCGTGAAAAATAGATCGCCGACATACGGATGACGCGGATGGATCGGCAACTGCGTGCATTCTTCGGCGGTGCGCGCCACTTTGTTGATGTTGGAGAAGTCGAGTTCCGGATCGACGCCCTGCGTGTACAGATTCAACGCGAGCGTGACGAGGTCGACGTTGCCGCCTTCATAGGTTGGCGGCAGTGACCAGACGCCGTTCGGATAATTTTTCGTGTCGCGCGGATTGCTGTTCACCTCGCTGCGGCTGGCAAGCTGGAAGCCGGCGGCTTGCGCATGCTGGATCACGTAGTCTTCGGTCACGTAGCCGGTCTTGATAGTCTGCTGGAGCGACGTGCCTAGCGCCGCGCGGTGTTCTTCGACGCCAAGGATGCCGCCGGGCTTGAGCGCGGCGTAGAAGGCACGCAGGTTCGCGTCGATCTGGCCGTCCTTGATCCAGTTGTGAATATTACGGAACGTCAGCACGCGATCGACATTGCCATTGGCCGGAAAGCCGCTGAATTGCCCGTCGTGCAGCGTATCGACGACGACATTGCCATACACGGCCGGCGTGGCCGCGAGCTTGTGTGCAAACGACCGTGATTCGCCTGCGCTTCCGCCGAAGGAGTCGCCTGCGGTCCCTGATATTCCGCCTCGTAGAGCTTGCCGCGCGCGTGCAGATAGGGCGCGAGAATCTCCGTGTACCAGCCGCCGCCCGGCGCGATTTCGAGCACTGTTTGCGAAGGCGCAAGCTGGAAGAACTCGAGCGTTTCCTTCGGATGACGGTAGGTGTCGCGATCGCGCGCCTTGTCGCCACGTTGCGGTCCGGAAATTGTAGCCTCGATCGTGGTGGGACTGGTTTGCGCGGCTGGTACCGAAGTCGCTGTGGAAGTAGCCGCTGGCGGGGACGTGCCAGGCGGTTGTGAGCAGCGCGGCACACAACGTTGCGGTGGCGGCCAGACTCGTTTTGACGAGCGGAAGACGTGGATTGGGATGAGATAGGTTCATGGCGTCCATTATGGGACGCGTCGGCGGCGAATGAAATCTGCAATCGGCATAAGAATCGGTTGCGAGGGTGGGGTGCCCCATTTCCTCGATGCCGAGGGTTCGAATTCCCGTAGTTTCGAATCCGATGGCTGGTGCGGTGCGTATACGTAATGTGGCCGCACGTGGGACCGTTCTGTGGTTGCGCGGCCGTGATCGCTTTGATTTCATTTTGCCGGAGGCCGGTATGAAACGAACTTTCTGGATTTTGAAGACACTGCAGACATTGACCTTCGCTGCTGCGTTCGGTGTTGCCGCAGCAGCGGGTGCGCAGGGTTTGAGCCCGCAGGACGACATCAACGCGCCGCAAAACAGTAAGCGACTGATGCCCGATGCCGCGCGAGGCAGCGAATATCCGACGCATGGCAATCGGCAGGCCGGCGAGTTGAATCTGAATCCGACCGATCCGCGCGCGCAACTCGTCAACGGTTTGCCCAAACGGTTTGCCCAATCACACGAACGCGAGCGGCTATGGCGCACCGCTGGCGGGTGTGAGGACTTACGTGCAGCCGCAGACACCGTCGAATTGAGTTGGTGTTTTGTTTTGATATGCCGGATTCAGGCGACTGAGTTTGGGTGCCGGAATCTCGCCCTCGCTGTATCGCGCGTTGTGAAGTGGCGCATCCTGGCGTCGGGCGAAGAATTGACTTTCTCTGTCTGACTAGATGCCGAAGAGAACTCGTGGCGTGTCGTTATTCACGATGACGAGGACGCCGATGGCCAGAAGAATGAAAGGCAGCAAAGCCGTGCCATACCGACGGATCGGCGCACCCAGCAATGGATGCTCGACGAGCCAGACCGAACCAGCGCACCACACGCCGATCATCGCGACGAAAACGAGCGAGATCCACGCGCCCTCTGCATGGGTGTGACTTACGTACAGCTGGATGTAGACGGCCACGTTGTCGGAACCGTTCGCGACCTCGACGCAGGCTACTGTCCACTAGGACGAGCCGCCGGGTTCTTCCAGTGACGCTGATGACTCACGTGTTGTCGGCGCATCTTGCGGTACTGACTTCTGCGTCACGAACCGCTTTCACAATTTCATCGCTCCGACGCCGATGGCAACACGCCTAGCAAGCCGATATAGGCCGACGGCAATTGCTTCAGCACGGCAGCAAACAGCGTCGATGCCGCGATCAACGTCAGTGAACCCGCGAATTGCCCAAAGATCACCTGACGACGGCGCGTCCGCGAGGAACGCGAGCAGGACGAAGAGGTTGTCGATATTGGTCGCTGCGTAAGCTGCGATAGCGAGTAGGGCGAGACTGAGCATGCGGTGCGTTGGGTTATTGGCTGAATGTTCGCTTGACGCTAGCTTGATGTTGCCTTGGTGTTGACTTGATGGCGCTGCGTACAGAGTGCCGACATCATGCCGATGCTTTCTTCGATGGTCAAGCCAAGAGTTTTTCTGAATTTTTCCGAGGGCATTGGTGAGTAGGTCGTTGAATGGGTCGGTGAACGTCCGGGTCGGTGCTTGGGTTCGCGGCCAGCATCGATGCCGATCGACCAGCCCGTGAGCTACAATTACCGACGGCCAGAAAAACGGAACATCAATGAAGATTCGGATTCTCTCTATCGCATGCGTCACCGCTGCCGCTACGTTGCTCGCGGCCTGTACAGCCGTTTACAAGAATTCGGACGCATGTGAACAATTGATGCGAAGCAAGCTGGCCGAAAAGTCTTCCGATCCGCTGAAGATCAGCCACACGGGCGCGGCTATTCGCGGATCACGCGTCGTGGTGGAAGGTTCGTTCGAGCATCTGATGACGGCTTCGGAGGCGCGTGCGGCGTCGGCGTCTCTCGGAGCTTCTGCTGGAGCGCGTTCTGAAATTCGCGGGTCTTCAGCGGAGATTGCGGCGTCGGCGGCGTCGGCGGCGTCGGCTGCTACGGTGGCTTCGACGTCTATGGGTTCCGCTGCTTCAGCGGCGAGTGCCGCAGCTGCGGTCCGAGCGTCGGGTGCCGACGTCGTGCTGGACAAGTCAGGTAAGCCGAAGAAGGTCACGACTCAAGCTGCGGCTGAGTGTATGTTCCACGGCACCGCGCTCGATGCGTTCAACTGGCTGGCGCCGTCTAAATTTGCTACGCCGGCTGAGGATGCGGCTGCGAGCGATGCGACTGAGTAGTCTTGCTGAGTTGTGTTGTGTGATTTGTGTGGTTTGGGTGCGGTGGTTGGGGTTTGAGGTTTTTTGAGGCTCGGTGCTGTAGTGGATTGCGGTATTTGCCGGGGCTCGGCTGAGTTTGCGTGCGGTTCGATGAGACACATCGTGCGTCGCGGGTCTTCGGCTTTTGGATACATGGTTGGGTTTGGCCTTGATTCTGTGAGGTGTAAAGCACAATCTGCAGCATGCAGCACGCTAACCTCAGAGCGCAAGCGTGAGGGCGCGAACTTCAAAGCTCAAACTGCACGGCGCGAACCTCACAGCGCAAAACTCAGGGCGCGGACGTCAAAGCGCAAACCTCAAAGTACAACCCTCACACCGCCTACGCCACTGCTGCCTCTGCGCGAGAGCTCTTGCGTTTCTTCGTCAGCTTCAGCACGGCTTCAGCGAATGCCTCAGGTCTCCCCTCAGAACAACGCTCGACAGCTCGGACATCGATCAGATGACGCCGCAACGCTGTGCGCTCCTCATGTTCTTAGATCATCCGTACGGCCGCCGCGATGTAGTTCTCTGTGGTGCCCGCAGTGGCCCATACGGGCATGCCGACGCGTTCGAACAGTGCGCCGTCGATGCGCTCGAAAACCTCGGGCACGCGCTTACACACCTGGCAAACCGAGCGTGAGTGCGTCGACGAGGCCATTCGTATTGCCGAACGGAAACGGACTCAAGCAAATAGGTCGGCCCGGTTGACGCTCTCCAGATAGCTGGCGTAATCACGGAAGCCATGTACGGAGGCACGCGGCAGCGTGCCGCCAATCACCTTGCGCATTCGATCCAGCGCCAGACCGGGCGGCACGCCGCTCATGAAATAAAACTCGACAGGCACAGATGCGCGCGACGCGATCTCGTTGCACGCATCGAGAAAGCCGGGGTTGAGCTTCATCGCGCTGGCGGTGATGACGACTTCGATTGTGTCGCGCAGCGGCGGAACTTTGGCGGCGATATCGGGTAACGATATCGATGGCCGATAAAGTTGCCCGTCCTTCGGCAGTTTCATGAGCCGCTCGCTGAAGCAGGCGCGATCGCCAACGTAATCTTCTTCCACGCTGACTTAATCGATCTTGTCGGAATGCGTCGTGGCAGGATGGCCGAGACCGGCGATCTGCAGCGGCGCAATGCGAAGGTTCGACATGAACACGCTGAAAACGAACATGCCGACGCTCGGCATGTACAGAACGTCCGGCTTCTCCGCTTCGGCGAAGTCGCGAATGGCCTTGAGACTTTCGCCAACATAGTCTGACTTATCGAGTTCGATGAAGCGGTCGAATACCGCACGGCCGGTTTTGTCGGTGGCGTAACCGAAGCCGAACGCAACCACTTCGAAATGCTCGCGCGCGGCTTCGAGCGTACGCGAATGCGTGCGATAAATGGAGTGCGTACCACTGAACCACTCCAGCACAACGAGCATTAACGGTTTCTTGCCGCGCCGCGAATGGCCCTTGCCGGCCGCGGGCTTCTTCACGACGAGATCGGTGAAGCCTAGCTGATTGAGCTTTCGGCGCACGAGTGCGTTGATGTCCCGCTTGATCTCATGGCAACGCGGCGTGTCCGCATAACTGCAGAACATGTATGCATTGTGTAGCAGGGCGGTGGACAGATCGTCTAGATCGTCGATCAGTTGCAATTTGCCTGGCAACCATTCGATCAACGTTTCGCGCCTCACGTGCGCGCTCGCCGATCTTTTGAAAACAGGCGCGAGGAGGACCAACGCGAGCGAAGCAGCAAATGTCTTGTTGTACGCCCAAAGCTTCGTGATGTGCAGCTCCAGCTCGGACTCGGTCGAATAGAGCACGCAGAGTTTTTCGATGAACGATTCGCCGGGCAGAAATTCGTCGTTCTCCACGCCTCGTGGGTTAAGATGCCGAGCGACGTGATCGGCATTGCCGAGTGCGGTGCAGGAGAAAACGAGTCCGATCCATTCATGCAGCGTGAGAAACAGCCTGAAGCATTCGTTGGGCAAGTTGAAGCCGGGATCGGCGAACAGCGTGGACGCCGCACTTGCGAGCCTCGTGCAAAAGCGTTTGCGTTGCTCGTTGACAGGCAGATGGCTCACACCCGAAGCAAGGAAGCTCGCGTCTAACGTGCCACGCTTTTGCTGCAGAAGCGCGAGTGTGGCGAGCAACTAGATCGATGCTTTGACGTGTTGCCGCGTATAGACGAGATGCTCGAAGTGGTCGAGCGAAAAAGTGGCTTCTTCCATCATGCTGCTACGGGAAATGGCGAAAAGGAAACTGCGTTAGAAGAACGCCGGCAAGCGCTCGAATAAGCGAAGTCGGCAACGAGAAATCACCATTTGATCCAGGCGCAAACTCCGGGTGCAAGCCGGTCGAATGATTATCGCTGCCGCCCTGTATCAAATAAGATGGTTTCGTGAAATTGCGAAATTTCCACGTTGAAATGAGATGTCATTTTCAGACCACGCAGCGAAGCATCGCTGTCAGAATGCCGTAGTACGGACCGGGACCCACTGACGTCATGCGCGAGGCGATAGCGGTGTACACACGTCGTCCGTAAAAGAAGGGCAAGCCCCAGTCGAATGCAGTGGAGGCTACGCCGGCGAGGTTATCGAATGCGTTGTTCGGCGAAGCGAAGAGTGCGTTCGAGTTGCCGATTTCGAACGAGATTGTGGTCGACACACCATTGGTACCGGCAATGTTTGCGATTGCGGTTTGCGTCGAACTCGGGCAATATCAGAAGCTGCATTGAGGCAGTTGGGCGTTACGGAAGAAGGGGCCGTTGGAGCCGCTGTCAATGTAGCTTTGTGAATAAGTTTGGCCCGAACTCGTCGTGGTCACGAAGCCCGTCTGCGAATTCGTTTGCAGTATGGTTGCGCTGCCAAGCACGTTGTTGGCTTGCGTGTCGATGCCGAAGATCATCGAACCTGACACGCTCACTGCACCTGCGTCGGCGACCACGCGGGCAGGTCGATCACTACGCCGTTGTTGTCGAGGGTGAATTTGCTGACTGGATTGGTGACCTGTTGCGCGAGCGGTTGCGGGCTTGCACTGCATGTGCCGCTGCTATTGCAGTTGTAGTATCAGCGCGGTAGCGTGCTGTTTGCGCAACCGCTTCCGCAATCTGCTGCGAAGAGGCCAACGCCGAGAATGCCGTTGGCGCGTAACGTGGCAACGCTTTGCATCGCTTTGCCAGAGCCTGCGCAATCGGTCGGCGTATTGGGTGCGTCGGTGTCGACTATCAGTTGAATCGGGATCGCGCTGGCTAGCTGTCCGGCCATGCGTACGTCGGCGTTGCGCACGGTGCCCTAGGTGTAGCCGCCGCCGAAAACCGCGCATTCGGCGGCAACGCCGGTACCTGAAGTTAGCGGGGCGAGTGGCAACGAGGCGGGCAATGCGGAGGCGAGAATGCGCAGTCCTTGCGAGCCCGTGTCGACCTGAACGTTGTCGATAGTTGCACAGTTGCTGGTGCCCGGTTGGCAGATGGTCACGCTCGTCGTCAGCATGTTGCGCGTCAGACCGGGCGCGCTCGTCACGACGATGGGCTGGACGTTCGCTACAGTCGACTGCGGTACCGTGGCGGTTGCAGTGGAACTGGATGCCGGGGCAGGCGCATTGCCTGCAGGTGCGCCGGGACTGCTCGCTGGAGTCGTAGATCCTGCAGATAAGCCCGATGGTGTATTGTCACCACCACCGCCTCCGCCACCGCAGGCGGACAGTGCGACTGCGACGCAGGTGAGTAGCGGGACAAGGCGTGCAAGAAGTTTGCCGCGAGGAAAAATGGATAAGTTCATGATGTGACGGAGTGGGTCAAACTGTTAGTGTGCTGATTGTTAGTGTGCTGATTTGCGGTGTGGTGGAGCGAGACGGAACAGAGGTGGTCGCGGGAATTTGGACAGCCGGATCAGTGGAGCGGCCGGGGCCTGAGCCAGCGGATAATGCGGGCAGAGGAACCGGGGAATGACAAAGGGAACCAGACGCACGCACTCAGCGGGGTTC
>CALNWS010000085.1 GCA_940747215.1 uncultured Paraburkholderia sp.
CGTGATCACCCATTTCGGCAAGATGCTCGCTCGCTTCGAAAACCGCTGATCAGCGATCACCTTCAACCGAAAGGACCCGTCACGTTCAACCCGAATCCCCTGATCACGTTCGCCAAAATACGCAGCGAATGCGCACCAATGAACTGAGAAATGACCCGCGCGAGTTGCCTCGCGTACAGAAAACGACTGGGCATGTCTCGCACTATATCATCACATTCGGGCGGAATCGAAGCGTCGGTTCGCCTGCAAAACACCGGTCTTTGCGTCAATGGCAATGTCAAGACCGTGTGCGTTTAAAGCGGGAGACTCGTGTGAGGTAGCGACATGATGAACGGTTAGCGTTAAAGTCATCTGTCTGTCCGGCAGGATTGCGGAGTGCTTTGCGATGTTCAACGATCTCGGCAATTTCCAGGTTTCAAATAAGACTTCAGGCGAAGCTTCACACGAAGCTTCGAGCCATGCCGGCGCGGCAAGCGCCGGGGAAGCGTTATGCGCTGACTATGGCGACATACCCTTACATGGCGCCGCGCCGCCTGCGCGATTCGGGCGCTTTGCGCTTTTCATGGCGGCGTCGAGCGCGCTTGCGCTCGACGTGGTCGGCACCGTCGCGTATGGCATCTGGTTCAACCACGATCAGCGGATGTACGCCGAGGCGATTGCCAGCACGCGCAATGCGTTGGGTATGCCCGCAACGGTGGTCGTCGCGAACGGTTCGTCGCCCGGTTCCGTGACGTCCACGCGTCTTGCGAAGACGGTGGCGGGGACGGCGTCTGTAACAACGCGGGGAACAACGCAGGCCCCGGCGCACCTTGACGAAGCGGACTCGCGCAGCGAATAGGAAGCGGATCGGCAACCCGATGCGCCTGCCGGCAAACAGGCCGTCTGGACGCAAACCCAGTCGCTGACCCCGTCGCAAACTCAATCGCAAACCGACCTGCTAACCCAGTCGCTAAACGATGCGCCCGCACCGGCCGCCATCACGCCGTCGCGCGGGCTCGTCCGACGGCGCACAGCAAAGCGCCGTGCAGAAGGCCGCCGAAAGATGCGCGCCTCGCGCAGAGCCGGCGCAGCATCGCGGCGAACGAGCGGCACAAGGAAAGCAGAGACGGCCTGTTCGCGCGCATGAGCCAGTTCTTCAGGCGCGTCGACTACCGGTAGCATGGCAACCAGCGCTAGCAAGACCTCTACTCGCATCCGTGAGCGGATGCCCGCGTTTCGCTATGGTGCGAGACGCGGCGTACTCACGCGCGTCGGTCTGACGCGCGTTAGACCGGGGCCGACGAGCGTGACCGTCGCTGCGCTGCTCTGTCTGCTGATCGGCCTCATGTATCTCGCGCTACAGATCAGAACCGTCTTTTCCGACCAGTTGAAGCAGGAATACGCCGGGCTCCTACTCGAAGCGGTCGGGCGTGCGCAAAGCGCGCGTAACGAAGCCGGCATCTGGCTGCAGGCGTCCTTTCGTCACGATCCGGCCGCGGCTGACGGTTACCGGCACGCGCGCGCCGAACTTGCACATCGGCTGGAATTGCTGCTGGCGCTCGTGAACGCGAGTCCGGGCGGCACGGCGCGCATGCCGCCGCTCACGTCACAGTCCAACGCCAGCGCCAACGCCAACGCAACTGCCGATCTTGCCGAAACCGACACGGTCCTCGCCGACGCGTCCACCTACTGGCGCGCGCAACGCGATGCCACCAGCGCCGACATGCACGCGCTCATCAACGGGGGCCGCGCACGTGGTGATCGCGCTCGCGGCGCTGCTGTTCTGCATGCTGCTGACCGCGCTTGGCATGTACACGCGGCGGCATCGTCAACTGGTGGGGCAGTCGCAGGAATTCGAGCATGCCGCGCTGCACGATCCGATCGATGACCGGTCTGCCGAACCGGCGCAACTTCTTCGCGACGCTGGAGGCGGCGGCCACGCAGCACTATGGCGACGCGTCCGTATCGCACGGCATGGCCGTGCTTTTCGTCGATCTCGATGGTTTCAAGCAGGTCAACGACACGCTCGGCCATCACGTCGGCGACGAGTTCCTGAGCGCGGTTTCGCGGCAATTCCGGGACTCGGTGCGCAAGGTCGACATGTTAAAAATCGATGCCGCGGCAAGGTGGCGCGATGATGGTCCGCGCGCTTGCCGCGAGCGTCGAAGTCGTTCGGCTCCATCCGCAACGGAAAGCTCAATGCCCCTCCATTCGATGATGCACCGCGTGAAGCGCTCGCGACGCGACGTCTGGTTTGCCGCCGTGCTGGTGGCGCTGCTCGGCGCGTGCGCGCCTGTTGCGTCCAATGTGCCTGCCACCACGTCCACGTCCATGTTGACGGCGGGCAGCGCAGCGCCGCAAGCCGCCAGTTCTCCCGACGCCGAGCGGTCCGCTGCCGGTGCCGCCCAATCTCATCGCGCTGACGTAGCCGAAAGGGCAGCAGCGGCTCATGTCGAGCTCGTCCCGACAGTCGTACTGGCCGCTCGCCCAGTACTACGAGACACGAGACGCAGCGCAACTAGGCGTACTGCTCGGTTGCAACTTCGGTGATGGCGCTCAATGCGCTCGGCATCCGCCGTCCCGAATCGAGCCTGTATCCAGATTTTCCGTTTTACTCACAGGCCGATTTCTTCCGCGACATCGACCCGCAGGTGGCCAACGCCGCAAAAGTTTCGAAAGAGGGTATGACGCTCGATCAACTGAGCGCCGCGCTGCAGACATTTCCCGTCGATGTGCGCAAGTATCACGCGAACGATCTGACGCTCGCGCAGTTTCACGACCTGATCCGCGAAATCACCGCACACCGCGACCGTTTCGCGTTGCTGAATTTCCGGCGGGTAGAGATTGGCGAGACGGGCGGCGGTCACTGGTCGCCGCTTGGCGCCTACGACGCGCGAAGCGATACCGCATTGCTGCTGGACGTCGTGCGCTACAAGTATCCGGCCGTGTGGGTACCGGTGGCGCAACTCTATGCGGGCGCGCTGGCGGTGGATAACTTCAGCCATCTGTCTCGCGGTATCGTGATCGTCGCGATGCGATCGTGACGAGGCGCGCGGCGTGACGGACCAACGGACCGACGAAGTGACGTGCCGGCGAACAGGCGTCAGTCGTCCTCGTTGCGCCACTCGGTGAGCTTCTCGCGCGCATTCAGATCGATGAACGAAGGCAGCGCGCGCAAGCGGCGGATATAGTCCGCGAGGTGCGGCCATGTGAGCGCTGGGCGCGGCATGTTGCGCGTCCAGCGGCGCATCAGCACGACCGCGAGAAAGTCCGCTCTGCCGCTCGCGAAGTGCGTATCGAGCTTCGCACAGGCCGCTTCGATACGACGCTCGGCGAGCGCACGGACGGCCAGCGCGCCGGCCGGATCGCCGTCGGTGCTCGCGTAGAACCAGTCGCGCGTCGCGGGCAAAACGGTGTTGGCTAGATAGACCGTCGTTTCCAGCCACTCGGGATGATCGGGCGAGCCCGAGCCCGGCGCGAGTGCCGCTTCGGGGTGACGCTCCGCGAGCAGCATCAGCAGCGCCACCGATTCGTGGCGCGGCACGCCGTCCACAATCAGGGTCGGCACGTGTCCGGCGGGATTGAGCTTGAGATACGCAGGGTCGTGCTGCGCGCCCGCGTCGATATCGACGAGTTTCGCCTCGAACTGTATCGCCATTTCGATCAGCATCCGGTGCACGGCCATGCTGGCCGCGCCCGGCGAGTAGTAGAGTAGAGCACGTAGGGCGATATCGGCGCGATGTCGGCCCTCGCGTAGTCCACTTCGATTTCAATGGGATCGCGGCTGGCGCCGCGCGCGGCCGGATGTTTCGTTTCGCGCAATGTGTGGGGCCGGTGGGTCATGGCTGCCCTCCGGTTTTCACGTTTGCGGGCTGAAGGCTGACACGGCGGTCGACCCGAAGAAGGTTTGGAATGCATGGGTCTTCCACTCAAGTGCCACATGCGTCGAAGCATAACATCAAGAGTACGAATAGCTTACGATTCATCCGAAATACGGTGACCTGTCGTCGAATATCGACACAAAGCGCGGCCGGTCCGCCTCGCGATGGCCTGTGCTCTAACGTGGCCTCTCACCTGACCTTTCGATCAGGCCGTCAGCGCCAGATCGCCCACGTTCGCGTTGAACGCTTCGTCGGCACGAGCCCGCCGCACGCCGCGCGCCGCCCGAGGCCGACGCCGTTGCCGCTGTTTTTGCGGACGTCGCCGTGCAGGCGCCTTGCGTACGCGCGCAACGTTCGTATCGTGCAGTGCGAAGCGTGTCTCGACCAGTTCCGCATACAGCACGAGATAACGCGACGTCGAGTGGTCCCAGCCGGAATCGCGGTTTATCGCGTTGCGCTGCAATGCGTGCCACGACGACGGCTGCATGAACGCCGCATGCGCGACGTCGTGCTCTATCTCGCCGTCGAACAGGAAGCCCGTGGCGCTCGCTTCGTCGCGGCCTTCGTGCAGCGCGTAGTCGACGATCGTGTCCGCGAGACCGCCCACGCGCGATGCGACCGGAATCGTGCCGTAGCGCATGGCGTAGAGTTACGTGAGTCCGCACGGCTCGAAGCGGCTGCCGTGCAGCAGGATGTCCGCGCCTGCATGCAGCATGTGTGTGCGCGCTTCGTCGTAACCGATCTGCACGCCGACGCGTGCCGGGCCACGCCTACGCTAGGGTTCTGGAGCGCCTGTTCCAGATGTTTCTCGCTCTGACCGAGAATCGCGAACTGCAAACGCGGATGCTGTTCGAGCAGCGCAGGCAGCGTACGCACCACGACGTCGGCGAGTTTCTGCTCGGTGAGCCGGCTGCCGATCGCGACGAGCGGCGCGATCGGATCACGCGTCAGGGCCAAAAGCCTGCTGCAGTTCGCGCTTGCAGGCCTGCTTGCCCGTGGTGTCGTCGGCGGAATAGGCGGAATAGGCGCACGCGATCAGCTCGTCGGTAGCGGGATTTCAGACTTCCGTGTCGATGCCGTTCACGACGCCCGAGAGCTTTGCCGCCTGCGCCTGCAACACACCTTCCATGTCGTGGCCGAAGCGCGGCGTCAGGATTTCGCGTGCGTAGCGCTCGCTGACCGTCGTTACGCGATCCGAGTGAACGATGCCCGCCTTCATCAGGCTGAGCGAGCCATAGAATTCGATGCTGCGTTCGTCGGTGAGCGCGGGTGCGAGCAGTTCGGGTGGCACGCCGATCCAGCCGCCCATCGCAAGCGGATGGTTGCCCTAGAACGCCAGATTGTGAATCGTGAATACGCTTTTTGCGCGACGCCTGCAAGCCGTATGTAAACGGTGTGAGGCCCGCATGCCAATCGTGCGCGTGCACGATGTCGGGGCGCTTCACATTGCGCACGCCGCGCGCGATGCGCGTAGCCACCGCCGAGAGCGATGCGAAACGCGTCAGGTTGTCCAGATAGTCGCGGCCCTGCGGATCGCGATACAAGCCCTCGCGGGCGAACAGGTGGTTCATCTGCAGCAGAAGGACGGGTACGCCCGTGTCGGGCATGCTCGCGCGCAACAGCTTCCGTCGCCGCCGGGCAGGTTGGTCATGCGTGCGACGTACGTCGTATCCACCGCGCGTTCGAGCGCGGCCGGGTAGGTGGGCATCAGGATCGAGACGTCGACGCCGGCATCGCGCAGCGCGGCGGCGTAAGCACTGACCATGTCGCCGAGGCCGCCGGATTTGGCGAGCGGTACAGCTTCCGAGGCGACAAGAAGAACGTTGAGCGACAAAGTAGCCCCCAAGGACGGGTTTTTTGCACTTGCACAGTGCGACGGGATTTGTGCACGTGAGTGACTATTAAGTAGAGCAAGGGGTGTGCCCGAGGATTCGTTCGAGCGGGTGGGCCCGGCAATTGTTTGTGCCGCGGTACAAAGAGGCGAGGCGGGGCAGGTGGCCGGAGGAAATGTTTAGCGATCCCTTCGAATGTCAGGGCGGCGCCATCGATAAAGAATCGACGCTACGTCGACGCAATGCAGACGCACTGTAGACGCACACGTGCGCGGAAACTATATGATCGAAAGTCTGATCTCGGACATCCTGTTTGGCTTCACCGTCCTCATCAGCATCATCAATCCGATCGGTATCGCCTTCGTGTTTCTCGACCGCACGGCCGCGCTCACTACGGAGGAGTGCACGGTGCTCGCCCGCAAGATCGCGATCAACGTGATGTGCGTGCTGCTGGTGGCGTTCTCCATCGGCACGTCGATTCTGCATTTCTTCGGCATATCGATGCAGGCGCTGCGCATAGGCGGCGGTCTCGCGGTTGCCATGGGCGGCTGGAACATGCTCAATGCGCCGGATACGTCGCCCGCCGAGCAGCCGGGCGTCAAGCGCGTGGACGCGGACAACGCGATGTCGCGCGCCTTCTTCCCGCTCACGATTCCGCTCACCACGGGCCCCGGCTCGATCGCCACCGCGATCGCGATGACCGCGAACCGCACGCACAAGCTCTCCGAGTTCGTACTGTCGAGTATCGACTCGGTCGTGATTTCCATCGCAGTTGCAGTAACCGTCTATCTGATCTACAGCCGCGCGGTGATCTTTGCGCACTATCTCGGCGTGGAAGGCACCAAGGTCACGATGCGGATTTCATCGTTCCTGCTGCTGTGCATCGGCGCGCAGATCATGTTGACCGGCTTCTCGGAGTTCCTGATTCCGATTGCCACGATGCAGCCGGTCGCGAGGTAAACAGGTTTGACGCGAGGCTCAGCGCCGGAGCAGCATCGCGCTGAGTACGGAAAACACCGTGGAGGGCAACTCGGCGAGTCGGCTCACCACGACGTTGTCCGGATAGAAGTCTTCCACGGCGTCGGTCAGCACGCCAATACCCAGCAGTTCGATGCCGCGCTTGCCGATCGCCGCCACGCGCTCGCGCAGGTCGCTGCGAAGCACCTGCGGATCGCCGTCGCCGGTGGCCGGATAGCCGTCGGAAAACACGATCAGGATGCGCCGTTCGGCCGGATGGTCGGCGAGACGCGTCGCGGCCTAGGCGAGCGCTTCGCCGTCCGGATTCTCGTGACCGCAATCGATCAGTGCGATGCCGCTCAGGTCTGCCGTGCCAAACCGCTTGTAGATCTTCAGATCGAGCCGCTCGACGAACCGATTGTAGCGGCGCAGATCCGCGCCCGCCGCGCGCTGACGTTCAAATAGTTGCCTCATCGGTTCGGATTCGAGCGAGCAGTAGCCGAGCACTTCGCAGTCGAACTGCAACTGCGTGAGCGCGTCGCACAGCGCCGTTGCGCAGAGGCGCGCGAGTTCGATCTTGCGTCCGGCCATCGAGCCGCTGCGGTCGATCAGCAGACTGACGGCCACGTTGCGTCCGCGTGTAGCGCGCTGCGGTCGATCTCGCCGCGCTCCTGCTCGCGGCGCCAGCGCGTGCGTTCGTCGGCGCTCAGCGCGCGCAATACGGCGCTGTCGCCTTCGCCGGTGACGTCGGCGATTTCGTCGAATTCGGTGGCAAGCGGAATGGAGGGCGTTGTAGGCTGTGAGCCGACGACTGCAGCGGCTCGACCTTCGGCGCGTGCGGAAGACGGCTCGGCGCCGGCGGGCGACTGGCCCATGCCGATAGCTTCGTCGGACTTCGTGCCGTCAGTCGTCTTGGATGGCGCGGTGGAATCGCCTTGCCGATCGGGCGATGCAGCGGCGTTGTCGTTGTCTGGAGAAGGCACCCGTGCGGAATCCGGATCGATGCCGTCGGCCGCATCTGCCGTGAACATCATGTTGTTGACTTCGCCCGCCGACAGCGCCCGCACGCGTGCGACGAGCGCCTGCGCCGTCGCGACGCTGTGCGCCGTCGAGCGGCTCGCGCGCGCATCGGCAAGCAGATCGTCCGACGCGCGCAGCGCAGCCATGAGCGACAGGCTCGCCTCAGTCATATCCGGCACTTCGTCCCACAGCGTGCGCTCGACGAGCCACGCAAACCGGTCGCGCCAAGGCAGAGCTCGTTCCAGCGCTGCTGCACGCGCAGTCTGCCGATGAACCAGCGCGCGCCCGGATACTCGTCAGCAGTTGCGCGCAGACGCGCCGGTCGTCGTCGATTACCTGTGCAAGGCGGCTCGCGATGCCCGGCGTTTGCGCATCCATTTCCGCGACCGATGTGTGTTTCGCGCGCGCCACGAGCAGATCCAGATAGCCGGTCAGCACATCGCGATCGACGCTTTCTGCAAGACCTTCGTCGGGAATCACGATGTGGCCTCGCTCCACGCGCGGCCCGTCCGGACTGAACACGACGCTCACGCCATACTGGCCCGTCAGCACGCGCGCCACCTTGCCGAGCGTGGACTCGAACGCAAAGCCGCGTGAATCGCGGGAAGCGCCTGAATCGCGTGACTCGGCCGTACGGCGCGTGCCGTGCATGGCGCTCACGTCAGGCGGCCGGTGCAATGTGATGCCGGACGATGCCGCGAATCAGCGCGGCGTCTTCCGGGCTGATCTTCGCATAGATCGCTGGACCGGCGGCGCGCTCCGGGTCGCCGGTGCGCAGCATCAGCTCCGCCCAGTCGAGCAAACGCCGCGTGGAAAACGTACTCGCCAGGTCTTCGCGCGCGAAGGCCGCGCGGCAGTCGGCGGCGAGCGTGCGCACCAGCACGTCGGCTTCCTCGGCGGGCGTCAGATAGTCGAGCAGATAGACGCGCCAGCGATCGAGAAATGCCTCGTTCATCAGATTCGCACCCTTATACAGATGCCGGAACTGGCTCATCGTGCCGACCGCGTTGGCCGTGGCAAAGAGACGGAAGTCCGGATGCGGCGCGACGATCTCGTTGCCTTTTTCCTTTAGCACGAGACGGCCGTGCGGTTCAAGCACGGCGGTGAGCGCCGTCAGAATGGACGGCTCGGCAAAATCGATTTCGTCGACGATCAGCCAGTAGCCCTCGCGTATTGCCATGGGCAGCACGCCGTCCACCCACAGCGTTGCGCCGCCTTTCACGGTTCGGAAGCCGACGAAGTCGCCCGCCGTGGTCTGGCCGTTCATGTTCGCACGCAACATGCCATGCCGCGAGCGCGCGGCCACCTGTTCGATCAGGCTCGTCTTGCTCGCGCCCGGTGTGCCCGATCAGCATCACGCGGCGATTCTCGACGATGTCCTGCACGATGTCGTTAAGCGCGCGGAAAAGAGATAAGCCGGATTGACGGGCGGCACGAGCGGGTTGTCCGCGCCAACGAGCACCTCCACCGTGCTGATTCGCACTATCCCGTCGCTTGCCTTGCTTCCGCTTCGCGGTGTTTATCCGCCGACACCTGCGCCGATGCGCGTTGCAATTCCACCATGAAGGCCGCGCGCCCGGCGGCGCTGTCGCCGCTACCGCTCGTGTTCGAGTCGATCGCGAAGCCTTCGCGGTGCCACTTCTTCAGCTTCGCGCGCAGGTTCTCCGCATCGACGACGAGATCGATGTTCACCGTGCCGGCCGATGTGCCTGCCGCTGTGCCGGCCTTCCCATGTTCGAGGCGATAGGTTTCGGGCCGGCCGTCAAGACTCGCGCGCCGCCATTCCGTGCCGCGTTCGGTGGTACGTTGGTGTAGGCCGAGATTGTCGTCTTCAGGCAGGTCTGGCGCGTTCATGGCGGCGAGCGAGTAGGTGCGGTTCGAGTTTGGCCGGAGCCGAATGACCGTCTATCTTATCTTGGGCGGCCGCGATCGATTCTATTGGCCACGAATGGCAAACCCGCAACGAGCCCGTCATGCTGAACCACGGAATGTCGAGCGCAACGGCGGCAAGAGCTTATTGCGTAAAATGGATAGGCTATCGGAGCGGCTTCGCCTATAGTTCGTCCGTTCGACCACCACGGCTGTAGTTTTGCAACATCGTGATGCGCCGTCGTCTGCCTTACATCCCGACAAAAATTCACGGCATACAACAATGAGACGATCCGCCCAAACTGATGGCAACGCTGGCAATCGCCAGTCCGCTAGCCGCGTGCGCAGACCAGCGTCGTGCTGTATGGGCGCCTCGACGGCGGTATCGAATATCTGAGTCACATCAATTCGGCGAGCGGCAATACGACCCACTGGAGCGCGGAAGGCGGCGACTGGGGCACCAACATGCTCGGCCTGAAGAGCAATGAAGAACTCCGTGCTGTCCTCGACGCTCACCCATTGCTCGCCGTTCGTTTGACGATCGATTTCGATGCGGCCGAGACACGGCAGCAGATATGCCACTTCGCCGTGCAGCAGATGGCTGCGATTGAGTTGGTGGCGCATCGTGAGACGCAGACGTTCCCATGCGGGATCCATTACGTCGTGATCGGGAATCGCCACCTGAAATTGCCGCTTGGTCCGATGAATGCCTTGACGCTTCCGTCGAGCACGCCCTTGCAGGCTTCGACGGTAGTCAGGCCTTTCTCGCGCGGCGGCTCGAAAGCATAGAGCTCTTTCAGCTTGTCGAGCGGCGCGAGTTCGGGCTTCTCTGTTATGCCGACCGTGCGTTGGCCCTGCACGTTCGAATGGCTGTGAATCGGACAGATGCCCGCACCGGGTTTGCCGATATTGCCGCACAGAAGCAGCAGGTTCGACAGCATCTGCACGTTGTGCATGCCGTTGTGATGCTGCGTGATGCCCATGCCGTACAGCACCATCGCCGCTTCGCTTTTGCGTAGACATGTGCCGCGTTTTCGAGCGCGGCGCGTGACAGCTGCGAGCGATGTTCGATTTCTTCCCACGTCGTTGCGCGCATCGCATCGGTGAAGGCGCCGAAGCCGTGCGTGTGTTCGGCGATGAACGCCGCATCGAGCACGCGCGGCGTGCCGTTGTGCTGTGCTTCGTCGTCCCATTCGATCAGCAGTTTGCACAGGCTCGCAATGGCCGCTGCATCGCCGCCGATATTCACCTGGTGATACTGCGTGCTGATGCGCGTTTGCGCAGGCGTCAGCATGTCGACTGGCGATTGCGGATTCGCGAAACTGACGAGGCCGCGCTCGCGGATCGGATTGAACGTGATGATCTCCACGCCGCGTTTGCGCGCATCCTGCAACTGGTGGAGCATGCGCGGCACGTTCGTGCCGGTGTTGTGGCCGAAGAATAGCATGCAGTCGGTGTGTTCGAAATCCTCTAGCGTTACCGTGCCGATCGGCACACGCCAATCGTCTTCGGCAATGCGACCGACGTGCTTTCGTGGCACATGTTCGAACTGTCCGGCAGATTGTTCGTGCCGTACATGCGAGCGAGCAGCGCATACATATACGAAGTTTCGAGCGATACGTGTCCCGACGCGTAAAACACGGCCTCGTCTGGATCGAGCGCTTTCAATTCTCTTCCGATTTCGGCGAACGCGTGCTCCCAAGTAGTTTGCACATAGCGATCGCTGGCAGCATCCCAACGCATTGGCGCAGTGAGACGGCCGCGCGATTCGAGCTCGAAACCGCTCCACGTCCTCAACTCGGCGAGCGAGTGCGCAGCGAAAAAATCGGCGTCGATGCGCTTGTTGGTGATTTCCCACGCGGTGGCTTTCGCGCCGTTTTCGCAGAACTCGAACAGATGCGGATCGGCAGGTTTGGCCCACGAGCAACTGACGTAGGCAAAACCTTCCGGCTTGTTCTGCTGCGAGAGAATCCGGCCGCCTCTTTTCCTGCAACAGGATCGTGGCCACTGCTTTCACCGAACCCCAGCCGCCGGCGGGCGCGCGGTAATCTTCGATCTCGGTGCTGCGGCCGCCGCGTCGTCCTTGTTGTTCTTGCCGACCTTTGTTGTGTGTTCGGCGAGCGTGCTGTGTTCGGTGTCCATTTGAGCTCCTGACGATTGCGCCGACACTGTGAATCGGCTTTGTCAGGCATGAAGCAAGCGGCGGACCACGTGGGCGATTCGCGCTTGCGCTGCATCTAGTGCAGTCGATACGCCCCTGACAGACACGTATTGCCGAGCACGCTGACGGGCGGTGACTTTGCGGGCGGATCGCCTTCGGGTGGCGGCGCTGGCGTGGCGGGGTCGCCGTCCGGTGTCGGGTCGGGATCGCTCGAGGGCTGGGGCGCGTCGGGATCGACTTCGGGTGGACCCGGCGTGTGCAGATGCAGACGCCGCCATTCGCTCGTGCCTTCGCGTAGGCATTCGTTCGTCATCAGTTGCTCCCTCGAGATCGTGCTGAAGCGTTTATGTGTATCCAACGCAATATCCGCGCAACCGCCATGCCATCGGAGCGTGATGCCTGTCTGCTGCGGAACTCGTGGCCGTGGAACGCGTATTGCTCGACCGGTTGCCATGTGCGGTTATCCTCCGGCTCTCCACGATAAGCCGCGATGTGCGGCAATGAGTGGTGATGAGCAGCGAAGGACAGCGGCCCCGCAAATACACAACACGACACGATCCGCGCGATGGATGAGATTGCGAGGACGTGCTGAAGCTCAGGGAGAGGGTACGAGAACATGGCGCGACACAAGGCCGACGTTGCTGACGATGACTTCGAGATTTACGCCAGCTATCACGGAACAGGCGACGGCCGTTACGTAGGTGGACTGAAGGTGGTCAGAAAAGCAGACAGGAGAATTCTGTTTCCATTCGATGGCGCACCGGAAATCGGCCCCTACGCCACGGCGGATGAAGCGCGCCGCGCCGCCATCGACTATGGTCGCGAGATAGTGGCAGCCGATCGGGCGACCCCTGAAAACTAGGCTGATTCTCGGGCTATTTTCTCGGGCTATTCTATTACTTGTGCCAGACGAGTTTTAAGGCATGCCACCGAGCGAAGGCGAAATGGTGCTGCCTCGATTCGGATCGTCGGGTTGCTGATCGGGCACGGCGGGTTGAGCGGACAGCGGCGGATGATCCCGATAGCAGTTGTCGACGGAGGAATCGGCGAGGCAACGCTGGAATGCATCGGCGTCGTCCTTCGTTCCAAATGTGTATAGCGTGCGTTCGACCTGTACTTCCGTGTCGGAAACTCGAATGGTCGTCATCGTCATGGCGTTCTCCCTTTTTACAATGTTTCGCCTTTGAAGCGCCGCAATGGTTGTGCCCACTGTGAACCATGCAAAGCGGTACTCATCCGCAGCGCCACGCGGAAATGACGAGGGACCGGATTTTGCTGCAAGTACCGAAAAGAAGGAAAACGCATGTGCCCACTTTCACACAATGCAATGCATGAACCGGAGCAGGACTGGAAGACACGTCGACAACATAAAAGTAAAAGGAGAACGCCATGCAACCCAATCAGCCGCCGCCGTCCGACAAGGACGCTGCCGATGTCTATCATCGCGACGCAGGCCCGACGATCAAGCCGCTACCTGAAATTACCGATGAAGTGTGGGCGCGCAACAAGCCGAGCGGTACACACTACATCGAGCCGAGTCCGCTCGGCATCGAACCCGTCGAGCAGACGGGCGTCGACAAGCTCACGAACCCGCCGCGTTCGAGTGAACCCGCGCGACACAGCGCCGAAGTGCCGCTCGGCACGGGCGAGCATGCTGAACCTCCGGGCGGTGGCGGACGCGAATCGCAGCGCAAGGACTAAGGTTGCGCCGGCGTGAAAGTAGCACAGCCGGACTTGCCGATGAGTGGCCGGACCCGCGACCGGATATCGCGTGCCGCACGGGCCGCGAGCATCAGTTAGGAGCGAACCATGTTCAACGATATGAAGCACGGACTCGACGAGGCTCGTACCCGATACGACACATTCATGCTCGAACCGCACGACTGGGTGCCGAACAACAGCAAGCTGCCGGTGGTGATTTACCGCCGCGCGTTATCGCCGGATAGCGGCGATCTTGCAGCCGGCTTCGAGGTGCTATTCGAGAACAACAAATGGCCGCCGCAATGGCGCGACGGCATCTTCGACTATCACCATTTCCACGCAACGGCGCATGAAGTGCTCGGCGTGACGGACGGATCGGCGGAAGTCATCGTCGGCGGTCCGGGCGGCCGGCTCGTCAAACTCGCAGTGGGCGACGTGCTGTTGCTGCCCGCGGGCACCGGCCATTGTCTTCAATCTTTCGCGCGTCACTTTCAGGTCGTAGCAGGCTATCCGGAAGGGCAGCAGTGGGATATTCGCCGCGATGCACTGACGCCCGACGAACTCGCCGACATGGAAGCCTTGCCGTTTCCCGCAATGGATCCGGTCGAAGGCAAGCAGGGTCCGCTGATCGAGAGCTGGCTACATGCCGCGTGAAAACGCGGGCGTCACAACTGCTATTTCGCATGACCGTACGCGTATCGGCAGCCACGTCGATGCGAATGGCAAGCTCGCTGAAAGATCGCATTGAGACGAACCGATCGCATCAGCGCCTTCGCGCCACGTTAGCATGAGAGGCATGTCAACGTGCGTGCAGAGTTGCGCGCATCGGCGCATCATCGCAAGGCATGCAAGCACCGATGTGCCAGCCTGTCTGTCTGCACAAGCGTACTTCCCTCGAACACGGTTTGCTGGCCGCGCCCAGGCGGCGTGCTGGCAGCGTCCTCAACCGCCGAACAAGGAGTGTCCCATGCAAAACGATCCCGCCCTCGACCAGCTGTGCATCAACACGATTCGCACGCTGTCGATGGACGCCGTGCAAAAAGCCAATTCCGGCCACCTTGGTACGCCGATGGCGCTCGCGCCCGTTGCCTACCATCTGTGGCAGAACCATCTGCGCTACGATCCGGACGAACCGCTGTGGCCCAATCGCGACCGTTTCGTGCTGTCGGTCGGGCATGCTTCGATGCTGCTCTACTCGCTGCTGCATCTGACCGGCGTGAAAGCCGTCGACCATAGCGGCAAGCCGACGGTGCACCCGCCGTTTCGTTTGACGACATCGAACACTTCCGTCAGCTCGACAGCAAAACGCCTAGGCACCCTGAATATCGGATGACAACAGGCGTGGAAACCACGACGGGTCCGCTCGGTCAGGGTCTTGGCAACAGCGTTGGCATGGCAATGGCGGAGCGCTGGTACGAGAGCCACTTCAACAAGCCGGATGCGCCGCTCTTCGACTATCGCGTGTATGCGCTATGCGGCGACGGCGACATGATGGAAGGCATTTCGCACGAAGCGGCGTCGCTCGCAGGGCACCTGCAACTGTCGAATCTGATCTGGATTTACGACAGCAACCGCATCACGATCGAAGGGCACACGGACCTCGCTTATAGCGACGACGTGGAAAGCCGCTTTCGCGGCTACAACTGGCACACGCTGCACGTCGACGACGCGAACGATGCCGCCGCGCTCGAAGCCGCTATCGTCGAAGCGAAGAATGTGAAGGACAGGCCCACGCTGATCGTCGTGCACAGCATTATCGGCTGGGGCGCGCCGCACAAGCAAGGACACGGCGGCAGCAAACGGCGAGCCGCTCGGCGCGGAAGAAGT
This sequence comes from uncultured Paraburkholderia sp., assembly GCA_940747215.1. GTDB lineage: Bacteria > Pseudomonadota > Gammaproteobacteria > Burkholderiales > Burkholderiaceae > Paraburkholderia. The sequence goes on from CALNWS010000085.1 coordinate 15,228, forward strand.
TGCGCTTGCAAAGAAGGCCTATGGCTGGCCGGAAGACAAGTTCTTCTACTTGCCCGACGGTGTGCACGAGCGTGTCGCCGTCGAACAGGCCGCGACGCTCGGCTGGGACCGCTATGTGGGACGTCTCGGCGCACTGGTGGTGATGCATACGTTCGGCGCGTCCGCGCCCATCTCGGACCTGAAGAAGTTCGGCTTCACACCGGAACATATTTACGACGCCGCGAAGCAGCAGATCGCGCGAGTGCAGAGCAAGCGTACGAAGCCGTGATGTTCGCGTAGCGACTTTTAGCGGTAGTGGAAAGGAAATGCCGGCGGCTCTTACGAGACCGCCGGCATTTTTTCATGCACAGTCATGCGCGGCCCTGCGCCCGTGTGCGTGCGCGCGCCATCACGTGCGCCGCTAGTTCGCCGGAATAGTCACGACAGGCGCTTTGCTGCTCGTATCCGCCTCGGCGAGCGTCATCAGATTCTGCACGACCGTGAACGCATATTTCGAGTCGAAGTCGTTGCGATCGACCCAATACGAAGACGGCCCGTAAGCGACCATCACATAGGCGTTTTCAGGCGGCTTCTCGCCCGAGTGCACGATGATCGTCGGACGCATTTCGCCACCGATCAGCCCCACGGTCGGCTTCGTCGAACCCTCTTCGATGCGCGCAACCGGCACCTGCACCTGCGCGCCTAGGTCGCTCAGAATGCCGAGCACGGAGCGCGTGATGTCGCCCTCTGCGAGGGCGACGACGGACCGTAGACGATCTCGTACGTGCGCGTATTCGACGACAGATGCAGCAGCTTGCGCACGCGTGCGAGGTCGGCCGCGGTGGTCGGCGACTCGCCGCTCGTGGTCGCGCCCATCACAAGAAAGACGCCCATCTGGCCTTTGTTGTCTTTCGCCTCGCGCGATTCCACGTTCAGCTCGCTCGCGAGTTGCAGACGCCGCAATGCCGCAGCAACTAGAAGAAGCCCGTTGCGCCCGCACTGTTTTCGCCGCCGAGCGCATTGCCGTTCTGCAGGCCGCCCACGGATTGCGCGGTAATGCGCAACAGCAGATCGATCGGCACGCCGCCTTCGGCAAGCGGCAGCACGAGCGAAGGCGCGAGCGGCCGGATATATGCGGAAGCGAACGCGTCGCCGGTGGTCGGCGTGAACGTGAAGGTCGGGTGATTCGAATACGACATGTTGCCTGTCGCCATCTCATAGTTCGGCATGCTGCCCGAGCCGGCGTTGGCGGTGGCGTCGAACGTATAGGCGGCGATGATGCTGCTCACGGTCAGGAATGCAGGTGCATCGCCGTAACGCAGACCGACCACCGCCGCGAGGATCTCGCGCTTCTTCGCGTCACCGAGCGCACGCGCGTAGTCCACCTAGTCAGCTTTGAGGCGGGACGGTCCGATATGCACGCATGCCGACGTAAGGCACGCCACGTACAGCGCCGCGGCAACTGATGCTGTTCTGATCATGGTAATGAGAGACGCGGACTGCAATCCGCTGAAGAATGGGCCCGCAGTCGCGGTAGCAGTCTCTATTCCAGCCAGCGCCAGATCGGAATGGGCGTGAAAAGCCGCTTTGCGCTGATGAATAGGCGGCTACCTCGATTTCCGCATGCCGGATCTGAACTGGCACGAGCTGCGGGATTTCGGTGATGGTGATCAGGCCGTTTTGGCGACCGTGATCAGTTTGGAAGGTGGCGTTGCGCGGGCAATGGATTAT
>CALNWS010000086.1 GCA_940747215.1 uncultured Paraburkholderia sp.
AACTACGTGCCAGCAGCCGCGGTAATACGTAGGGTGCAAGCGTTAATCGGAATTACTGGGCGTAAAGCGTGCGCAGGCGGTTCGCTAAGACAGATGTGAAATCCCCGGGCTTAACCTGGGAACTGCATTTGTGACTGGCGGGCTAGAGTATGGCAGAGGGGAGTAGAATTCCACGTGTAGCAGTGAAATGCGTAGAGATGTGGAGGAATACCGATGGCGAAGGCAGCCCCCTGGGCCAATACTGACGCTCATGCACGAAAGCGTGGGGAGCAAACAGGATTAGATACCCTGGTAGTCCACGCCCTAAACGATGTCAACTAGTTGTTGGGGATTCGTTTCCTTAGTAACGTAGCTAACGCGTGAAGTTGACCGCCTGGGGAGTACGGTCGCAAGATTAAAACTCAAAGGAATTGACGGGGACCCGCACAAGCGGTGGATGATGTGGATTAATTCGATGCAACGCGAAAAACCTTACCTACCCTTGACATGTATGGAATCCTGCTGAGAGGTGGGAGTGCCCGAAAGGGAGCCATAACACAGGTGCTGCATGGCTGTCGTCAGCTCGTGTCGTGAGATGTTCCTTTGTCATTACTGTGTGAAACTTGATACTTTCGTTTCACGAAACCCCGAAAGATTCCGTGTGCGTCAGCGCATCAAGCGCCCACACTTATCGGCTGTTAAATCCACCCACCGGCACCGCTTCGTTCTGCGTTGCTGCATCAGCATAAAAGTGAAGTTATGAAGAACGATCGGGAGGTCGTCAATCCCTTTCTGTGAATTTTCTTTTGACCGCACGCAAATCGCCGCGATAAACGTCACCGCTCTATATTGAACAAACAGAAACTGCCTCTATCTACCGATCTGACTCCGGGCCTGTTCCTATATATAGTGAAAGGTTTGTGAGTGAAGAGCCGCGCGCAGATCCACGCCGAACCTGCATCTTGTCGCGCACACCGCACAACGAACTGGCCTGCGACAACATCGCGCAATGAATTTGATGTGCGCACAACGCGCGCGAAGGTGCAAGCTCGTATATAATGCAAACTGTGTGAATTTTGCATACCCTATCGGCCCGCTTCGAGCGGGCTCATCTTTTTGCTCCCCAGAGCACACAGTCAAACAACCACGTTGAGTCACTCAGGTGATGTTGAGTCATTCTCGAAACGCCTGACGGTCGCGTCTTGCGTCTCATAGCGAAGCCTCGGAGAATACGTGAACCCTTTTGATCGCGAAGATTCGCAACACGAAACCGCCAGCTTCACTGCCAAGGCACCGGGTCGTACCGCCAAAGGCAAGGGCGCAGGCAAAGCGATTCCCGTGGCAGCAGAACTGCCGCCACAACAGGCCGAAGAGCGTCAGTGCCAGATGCGCGCGCTCATCCAGCTGGGTAAAGAGCAAGGCTACCTCACCCACGCGCAGATCAACGACCATTTGCCCGACAACTTTGCGCAAACGGCCGCTATCGATAGCATCGTCAGTGCGTTCAACGACATGGGCGTGCAGGTCTACGAGCAGGCTCCGGACGCTGAAATGCTCCTGCTGAACTCGAACTCGCCGGCCGTCGTGTCGGACGATCAGGCCGACGAAGAAACCGAAGTCGCACTGTCCACGGTCGACTCCGAATTCGGCCGCACGACTGATCCCGTACGCATGTACATGCGCGAAATGGGCACCACCGAGCTGCTCACGCGTGCAGGCGAAATCGCCATTGCCAAGCGCATCGAAGACGGTCTTCACGAAATGGTGCAAGCCATCGCGGCCTGCCCGCTCGCGATTTCCGCGATCCTGGCAAGCGCGCAGCAAGTGGCGGACGGCGAACTGCGTATCGACGAACTGGTCGACGGTCTGAACGAAGACAACGTGGCCGCTGGAGAAGAAAGCGTCAGCGCCGACGCCGCGGAAGACGAAGACACCGACGCGGACGAAGACGACGAAGACAGCGACGACTCGAGCGGCCCGTCCGACTCGTCAGCGGCTGACGAGGCGCGCCTGAAGCAACTCACGAGCGACTGCCTCGAAATTTTCGCTCAAGTCGGCATCCTGTACAACCAGATGAACGACTCGCACACGCGTGGCGACGTCACGTCGAAGGCGTACCGGCAGGCGCGCGAGGACATTCAGCAGCATCTCGCCAAGATCCGCTTCACGGCACGCACCATCGACCGCCTCTGCGGCGACGTGCAACATCAGGTGGTGCAGGTTCGTGCGATCGAACGCAGCATTCTGCAAATCGTCGTCACGAAGAGCGGCATGCCGCGCGAGAAGTTCATCGAGTCGTTCGCCGGTCACGAAGCCGACCTCGGCTGGACGGAGCGCGCAGTGCGTGGCAACACGTCGTACGGCGCGGCGCTGGAGCGTCATCTGCCGGCCATTCAGTCCGAACAGCAGAAGCTGATCGACATCGAGGCAACCGTCTCGCTGCCGCTCGAGCATCTGAAAGAGATTAACCGTCAGATGGTGGCGGCCGAATCCAAGATGCGTAAGGCGAAGAGCGAAATGATCGAAGCGAATCTGCGTCTCGTCATTTCCATCGCCAAGAAGTACGTGAACCGCGGCATGCTGTTCCTCGACCTGATCCAGGAAGGCAACATCGGCCTGATGAAGGCGGTGGACAAGTTCGAATACCGTCGCGGCTGGAAATTCTCCACGTACGCTACGTGGTGGGTTCGTCAGGCTGTCACGCGTTCGCTCGCCGACCAGGCACGCACGATCCGCGTGCCGGTGCACATGATCGAAACGATCAACAAGCTCAACCGTATTTCGCGCGAGATTCTGCAGCAAACCGGTCAGGAAGCGCATCCGTCCGTGCTGGCGGAACGCATGGAGTTGTCGGAAGAGAAGGTGCGCGGCATTCTGAAGATCGCGAAGCAGCCGGTGTCGATGGAAACGCCCGTGGGCGATGACGGCGACGCCACGCTCGGCGACATGATCGAAGATTCAGCGGCTTCGTCGCCGGCAGACGCCGCGATGCAGGCCGACCTGCGTGCCGCTATCGACGACGCACTCGACTCGCTGTCGCCGCGCGAAGCGAAGGTGCTGCGTATGCGTTACGGCATCAACACGAAGTCGGACCACACGCTCGAAGAAGTGGGCAAACAGTTCGACGTGACGCGCGAGCGTATTCGTCAGATCGAAAACAAGGCCATGCGCAAGCTCATGCACCCGAGCCGCGCAGACCGCCTGAAGTCGTTCCTCGACCGCTAAGCGTCAACTCCTAGAAGCTAAAAAAACAGATGGACCTGCCATGCGTGATGCATGGCAGGTCCATCTGTTTTCAGCGTCTCAAACAAGTAGCGAGATAGTCCCTCCAAGCGTGATCCCGGCCGCGAGCCAGCGCCCCGCCGTGTAAAACGCATTGCGCTCTTCCTGAGGCTGATCTGGCCGCTCGAGCCCGAGCGTGCCGTACGCGAAAGACTTCACCGCCTACATACCGTTGCCGGTCGCATCGGATGCACTGTCCGCGCCGCCGTCGGCCGTTCCACCTTCCTGCGCTGCCGTCGCCGCACCTTCGGCGGAAAGCCCTGCGCGCGGCGCGCACATCACGCACGTGCGGCCAAGCGGCGCCCAGCCGCATGCCTCCGTCCTTGGGCACAGTCGTTGCTACACGTCAGACATGCTTTCTACGAGGAGCACATCATGACTACGCTCGATCTCAAGGAGCCCGCATCCGCGGCCGCGCAAGGCGCAAACATCTTTGATATTGGCATGGGCGAAGGCCCTAGGCCAGACGTCATGGCCGCCGCCACACTCGACGGCAACAAGGTGATGTCCGTCGACGGCGAACACGTCGGCAAGATCTCCGACATCATGCTCGACATCCGCAGCGGCCGGGTCGCTTATGCGGTGTTATCCAGCGGCGGTTTTCTCGGCATGGGCGACACGCTGCACGCAATTCCGTGGAGCGCGCTCACACTCGACACCGACGACAAATGCTTCATCCTCGACGCGCCCGCCGAGCGCATCAAGGACTTGCCCGGATTCGACAAGAACCATTGGCCTTCGATGGCCGACGCGCAGTGGGGCACGACGGTTCACGCCTACTACAACCGCGCGCCGCCGCCATTTCTTTATCCACAGAAACTGTTCAGAAGCCTGTGGATATCCTGCGCAAGACTAGCGCAACTTGTTGATGCGATTGAGCTTGCACCCGCTGATGCACACCATGCTCACGGCATCGTAAACGTCTTGACGAGCGTCAATTCGCCCGCCTTTCGCATCGGCACGCGGATCGTTTCGCTCTTCTCGTCCGGTGTGTTTTCGTTCGTGATGATCGTGACCTGCGCGACGGTCATATCGCTTCCGCTGTTGCCGCTGCCGTAATAGTTCACGAACACGAAATAGATGCCCTTCAACGGCGCCGCCGACGAATAGATTTCCAGGCCATAACCAGTGGTCACGTCCACGTCCAGCGCGCCGCCGTTCGGCGCCACGCGATCGCCGTACCAAGCGTGCGCGCCATCGGGCGACACCACGTGCCATCACGATCGCCGACAGTTTGAAATTCCGATTCATGGTTTGCTCCCCGTCATTTTGAACAAAGCTTGGGGAGCTAACCGCAAAGCCTATGCCAGTTTTTTCTGCGCGAGAAACCCTTATGAGTCAAATGGTTGCGGAGATGGTGCGGGCTATTCGAGCGCGAAACGCGCGGCATGTGTGTGTCGCGGAACAGGCCCGACGTGCGGGCCGCGCGTAACGTAAGATACGCGACGCCTCGTCCGAGATTTGTCCCGCCCGGAAGACGCGCGACGCGCCGGCATTGCACCGGCGCGTTTGCGCCTCAGATCTTCAGACGCTGCAACAGCTTCGGACCCGCCACAGCGATGGCGGCTGCGCAGAGCGCGACTACGGGAAGACCGATCGACAGATTCGTCGCCTGCGTGACCGCGCCGATGATCACCGGCCCGAGCAGCAGCCCGAAGTAAGCGAGGCCGGCGACGTGCGCGAGCCCTTCGGCGGCGTGAATGCCTTTGACGCTCGCCGCCGCCGCGAACAGCACCGGTATCATGTTCGCGAGGCCGAGGCCCATCAGCGTGAAACCGAACAGCGTGGCAGCCGCGTTCGGCAGGACCAGCGTCAGCACCATGCCCGCACAGGCGAGCGACACGCTCGCCATCACCAGTTGCGGTGCGCCGAAGCGGGCGGCTGCTGGCCGTCCGAAAACGCCGCGTACGCCGCGCTCACGAGCGCGGGCGTGGCCAGGACGACATCGCGCATATAGGTGGCCCAGTCGTACATCGCGCCGAGCGCCAGCGATTCGCGCGCGGCGTGGCGGCGTCGTGATGCTCGTCGTGCGGAACATGCGGCAGTACGGCCGGACACGACGCGAGCAGCACCAGCGCGCCGCCCACGGCCGCGCCGAACATCCCGCCAATGCTGAACATGCCGTGCAGCGACGACATGATCGGTTTGCCGACCGCCCTCTCGACGGCGCTCGCCTCGGCGTTCATTGCGACTTCGAGCGTGGCCATGCCGGCGCCGAAACAGGCCAGCACTACGAGCAGCAGCCAGTAAGTCGGCACGACCAGAATCAGCGCGGCGCAGTCCGCCATGACGAGCCCGCCCGTCAGATAGGCGAGGCGCGTGCCGACGCGCGCGATCCACGAACCGTTGGCGACCATCGCGCCGATCGAACCGCCGGCCACCGCGAAAAGCGCGAGCGACAGCATGGCGGCGTTCAGATGGAAGCAATCGCGCACGGTCGGAACGTGCACGCCCCACGACGCGTACATCATGCCGGCGATGAAAAATACAGCCATCGTGGCATAGCGCGCGCTGCCGCGCGGTGGCGAACAGGTCGCGGTGCGCGGCGGGCAGGGCGGTGAAATTAGGAGAGCGATCGGACACGGAAAATCTCGGAGGAGGGCTCAACGCGCCAAACAAGCGCATTGAAAGCGAATTTCCGATTCTAACCAAGTGCGCTGCCCTATGCTTGAAAGACCCGGACCGGCGGCTTTCCCAAACTGCCGCTCTTTCTTTTTTCTAGGAAAACACAATTGAACATTCCCGCCCATGCTCCGCTGCATCTGCTTCACACGGCCGCGGTCGACACGCTCGCCACGCATGCACGCCAGCCGGACGGCTTTCCGTATCCATCCGTGCTGCCGTTCGCCGTCGATGCGCAGCATCGCCCGACGATCCTCGTGAGTCGGCTCGCCGAGCACACGCACAATCTCTCCATGCCGACCCGTGCGCCGGCTTTCTTGCCGTCGACGCGCCGGACGGCGACGTGCTGAACGGTCAGCGCGTCACGCTACTCGGGCGGTTCGATCCGGTCGATTCCACACCGGGAGTCGTGCAGCGCTATTTGCGCTATCACCTCGAAGCCGAGCGTTATCTCGCGCTCGGCGATTTCACTTTCTGGACGATGACCGTGACGCGCATGCGATATATCGGCGGATTCGGCGCAATGGGCTGGCTGGACGGCGTGGAATTGGATTCGTTGCCGCCGCTTCATTTCGATGAAGAACGCACGTTAATCGAAAGACTCGGCGGCGAGGGGATTTCGAATTCCGGTATTGAAATACTTGGTATCGATCATTATGGTGTCGATCTGAAAGTTAAGGGCGCGCGGGAGCGCGTGATCTTCGACGATGTGAAACTCGATTACCAAACCTTGCATGTTGCGCTGGAAGATTGCATGCGACGCTACGGCAATTAAGTTTTTATATTTTTTCGGGAAAACACTCACGCGCGCTTATGCGCGAATAACAGCGCCGGCGGTGTGCTGCAATATGTTCCGACGTTTCGTCTTAAAGTTATCATGAAATGAAATGTTTTTCAGATTCTTACATCTTAATTTTCATGCGCTGATAGTTAATCCCATAAATACCGATGCCCACTGCGTTTTTTCAGCGGAATGCGAAATCAGCTAAATGAAAGACTTAGCGCAACACAGCTTCATCTGGAAATTTTTTGAAACGAATTCCGATTAATTTACTGGATAGCCTTTTGTAGTCTTTCTATTTTGTGTTAATCTCGCCATCAATTTCCGATGGCATGAACACTTTCAAAGGGCAAGCCGGCTTAAGACCGGTAGTCACTTATCCAAACCACAAGGGAACCTATGTCTTCCTACAAGGAACTGCTCGCTCAGCGCGAAAAGCTCGAAAAGCAGATCGAAGAAGCGAAGTCGCGTGAATACGCGGAAGTGTTGAATGAGATCAAGCAGAAAATGGCCGATTACGGCATTACGCTGACTGAACTTGGTGGTGGCCGCGCTCCGAAAGCCGCTAAAGCCAGCCGCCCGCGCGCTAGTGTCGCGCCGAAATACCGTGATCCGGAAAGCGGTAGCACGTGGTCGGGCCGTGGCAAGCCGCCGCGCTGGATCGCCGGTCTGGATCGCGACAAGTTCCTGATCCAGAAGTAATTTCGCTGAAGCTCACTTCATACTAATGCATGGAGGAATTGGGCTTAAAGAGTAGGAAGCATGCATAAAAACCGCGCCCTTGCGGTGCGCGGTTTTTTATTGCCGGCACAATTGATCGGCGCTTATTGTCTGACGTGATACGTGCAATCGAAACGCGAATACTTTTCGTTTATATAATCGGCTAATTTGAAAGGGTTTTCTCGATATTTAGACGCTTTTCAGTAGTTGCCGGGTAGAATAAAATAGCTAGAATCTAACTTCCCGTCACTTTAATGTCTGCTGCCACTCAATCCGACGAAAGACACCTTGTCGCGCTTAAAACCACGTTCGTGAGTATTGCGCTCAATTCGGTGTTGTTGATGGCGCTGCAAATCTTCATTAGTTTTCGTCGCGCATTCGCAGACATTGATCGCAGACGGCATCCACTCGCTCGCCGATCTGATTTCTGATTTTGTGGTGCTGATTGCCGTCGGCGTTGGTATGTTGTGGCGGGCGGGAACGCGTCTCGCCGATTTGCAAGCGTATTCCGGCGGTACACATTAGCGCGCTGGTGGTCGCGGTCGTCGTGCTGGTTTTCAAAGAGGCCTTATTCCGCTACATGCTGCGCGAAGCGCAACGCGTGTGCTCGGCCATGCTGATTGCGAACGCTTGGCATGCGCGGTCGGACGCGGCGGCGTCGCTGGTGGTGGCGATCGGTATTATCGGCAGTCTCGCGGGCGTGCGGCTGCTCAATCCGATAGCGGCGGCGATCGTCGGCTTCATGGTGGCGCGCATGGGCTGGACGTTCGGCTGGGACGCGCTGCAGGACCTGTCCGATCGCGCGCTCGACGAAGCCGCTTCCGCCGACGTGCACTAACTGCACACTCGCAAGATGGGCGATTTCGCGCTCGTCGCGCGCACATTCTCGTCGACCCGCTCATTTCGGTGTCGGAAGGGCATTACATCGCCGAGTCCGCGCGGCTGCGCGTGCTTACCGACAACCGCGTGCTCGACGCGCTGATCCACGTCGATCCCGAAAACGACACGCTCGCGCATCCGCGCGCGGACATGCCCACGCGCGAGAAGGTCACGGCCGAAATGGACGCGGCGCTGTCAGCGGCAGGGCTGAAAGCGGCGGCAGTGAACATTCACTATCTGATCTCGGGACTGGACGTCGAAGTGGTATTGCCGGCGCACGCTGCGCAAAGCGCACGCTCGAACGGCCAACCTAGAGCGTCGGTCGATCTGGCCGCGCTCAAAAACGATGCCTCGGCGCACGCCGGCTCGACGTGCTGCAGATGTGGGAAGCGCCGCGGCACATCGCGGCGGAAGCTGGGAACAAGGTGGAAGGCGGCGCGTTACCCGCGCGCGACAAGGCGGAGACGCCGCACGGTGCGATTTGAGGCTAAAGACGCGCTGCAAAAGATTGGTCAGGTCATGCGAGACGTTAAGCGTCTCTACGCCTCCGCCGTGCCTGCATCTGCCTCAAAGCGGCAATTGCGTATCGAACTTGATCTCGCGCAGCACCATGCTCGTACGGACCTGCGCAACGGCTGGAATCTTGAAGATGCGTTCGTGCAGGAAACTGTCGTATGCCTTGATGTCGGGCGCGACGATCTTGAGGATGTAATCGGACTCCCCCGTCGTGCTGTAGCACTCGGTCACTTCCGGACAGGTGGCGATTTCGCGCTCAAACTGCTCGACGCCGCCCTCGGTATGGCGGGTGAGGTGGATATGCGCCAGCGCGCACACGTGCAGCCCGAGCTTTTCCCGGTCGAGCAGCGCCGTGTAGCGTTGGATCACGCCCGATTGTTCCATATCCTTGATACGCCGCCAGCAGGGCGTGCTCGACAGGCCGACCTGGTCGGAAATTTCCTGCACCGATCGGCGTGCATCGAGCTGCAACAGGCGCAAGATTTTTTGTGAGAACGTATCGAGTGTCAACTGCGCCTCCGTTATGCGTCGCCGTATCAACGCATGGTAGAGGCGGCGAAAACGAAACGCAATGGAAACCGGCTCAGGCGAGGGAGATTACCTAATTTGCCGGTTTCTCTGCGGCATTTTGTCCTGAGTCGTCGCCACTTTGCGCCGCTGTCAGCGCCGCCTGTGGCACGGCCGCCTGAATCGCCCGCAAATCCTTGAGCATGTTGCAAAAAAGCGCGCCTTGCTCGATGGCGTCATCGAGTGCGACGTGCGTGTGCGGGTGCTCGTCGAACCAGTGTTTCGGGAAGCGCGGCTTGATGTTCTTGCGATACGGCAGGCCCGTCATCGCGAAGGCGAGCGTCTTGATGTCGAGTGCCGACCACGAGAACGGGCAGCGGCCGACAAAGCGCATCATGTACCAGAACATATAGGTGAAGTCGAAACCGGCCGGCATCGCCACGAACACCGGCTTGCCCGGCAGCGCCTCGACCCAGTCGACGTACGCGGCGAGCGCCGCTTCTGGACGCTGGAGATCCTTGCGGCAGGCTTCCCATGCTTCCGGCTGCGTTTTCCACCACGCTTCCTGCACCGGATGCGGCTTCGCGCCGTCGAGCAATTCGAGATTCGCGGAGAAGGTGCCGATCAACTGTTTGTCTTCCGTGTACGTCGCGGACGCGAAACTGAGCATGGAATGCGGGCCGGGAATCGGACCGTCCGCTTCGACGTCGGTACTTACATAGATTTCGCTGCTCATGCCTGCACTCCGTCGGCGACGTATGGATTGGTCTGGCGCTCGGCGCCGAAAGTAGACGTTGGACCGTGGACCTAGCACGAACGTGACGTCGTCGCCGAGCTGCCACAGGCGCTCGCGGATCGAGCGCACGAGATCGGCGTGATTGCCGCGCGGAAAATCGTGCGACCGATCGAGCCGGCGAACAGCACGTCGCCGACCAGCGCGAGGCAATGCGCGCGGCTGAAGAACACCACATGTGACCCGGCGTATGCCCGGGGCAGTGATAGACCTCGAAGGTTTCATCGCCGAATTGGACGGTGTCGTCGTTGTCGAGCCAGCGGTCGGGCTCGAACGCCTCGGCCTGCGGAAAGCCGAAGCGCGTGCTCTGGTTCGGCAACTTGTCGAGCCAGAAACGTTCGTCCGTATGCGGACCTTCGATCGGTATGTCGTAGTGCGTAGCGAGCGTTTTTGCGCCGGCGCAATGGTCAATGTGGACGTGCCAAAAAAATTTTTTCAATCGTTACATTTTGACGCGAAATCTCAGCCTGAATGACGTCAAGGTCGCCGCCCGGATCGACGATGGCAGCCCGTCCGGTCGTCTCGCAGACAAGCAGCGAACTGTTCTGCTGGAAAGGCGTGACGGGGAGCAGAGTGACTTTCATGAGTGACAGCGCCGCTGTAAAAACGTTGATTGTACTGGCGGTAAGGCGAGCGTCGGCGAAAGCGTTCCAAGGGCTTTGTGACCGTCATTCGTCTGGTCATTTTTGCAGCAAAAGTGAAAATTGATCAAGGTTTTCAGTCGCTTGTCAGCCAGAAAATTTGTTTTTGGGTATAATGCACCTTGTGCTATTGGTCATTGTGCTATTGGTCATTGTGCTATTGGTCATTGTGCTATTGGTCATTGTGCTATTGGTCATTGTGCTATCACGCGGTGATGCGTCCCCATCAAAAATGGGAGCGCAGATCACCACTCCAAGTATGGGCTGCTGCAGTTTGCGCAGCCATCAGGTATCGATGCGTTCGATGCCCACGTCTTGCCCAGCCAGGCACCGCGCGCCTGCTACGGAACGAAATCCGTGACGCTGGGTGGGGCCTACGCCGCTGTTCCTGCTCGCTGAGTCTCGCGTGCATGAGCGTCTTTGCTACGTTCGATGGCGGCATGTGGGGTCTGGCCAGGCTGCCGGGACAGGTTGCGCCAGACGTGAAAATTAACCGTGCGGTAGCGGCTGAGTAAGTCGCATCCGGGCTCTAACGTTCTGCGCACATTGCGCGGCGCGTTGTCGTCCCTTGCCGCCGGAGTCGCAGCAACACGCCCGACGTTCGCGTGATGCGGCTCGACAATTTGATTGCACGTCTTATGAAAACTCGGTTATCCCGTGGTCTGGGGACTATTTTTGCCTTTTTTGTGCTGGCTGGTTGCGCGACGCCCCCGGGTGCCGACACGACTAGCTCCGCAAGCAGCGCGCCGCTGCGCACGAAAACCGCGCAAGCGGGCTCCTTCTACGGCCCGCAATCCTTTACCAGCGCGCCCGCTTCGGACGCCGTCGCCGGCAAGGGACCGTCGCTCGCCGACGCCAAGCCGCTTACCGGCGATGGCTCCGGCGCGTCGGATTTCCATCAGACCGGTCGCGCTTCCTGGTACGGCCGTGGCTTCCACGGCCGCCGCACTGCCAACGGCGAATGCTACGACATGCACGCGCTCACCGCCGCGCATCGCACGCTGCCGCTCGGTTCCTACGTTCGCGTGACGAATCCGGCAACGTTGACCTCGGTCGTCGTGCGCATCAACGACCGTGGCCCGTACGCTCGCGGCCGTGTGATCGACCTTTCGATGGCCGCCGCCAGCGCGCTCCATATGCACCACGCCGGTACCGCACGTGTGCAGATCGAAGGCTTGACGCAGCAGGAAGCGCGCGACGCGCGTAACGAAATGCTGGCTTCGAACTCGGGTTCGTCGGCCGAAAAATAAGCCGCCGTTAGCCTGAAGCAGAAAAACAAAAAGGGCCGCGCAGTGCGGCCCTTTTTGTTTTTCTGCGGTTTTCTACGCTTGGCAAGCTTACTCTTCTTCATCCTTCTTGAACGCCAACGCGCGCGCGTACAGCGCATTGCGCGACGCGCCTGTCAGGCTCGCGGCCACCTTCGCGGCGCTACTCACCGTCAGTTTTTCCAGCAGCTTGACGAGCAACGCGTCGTGATCCTGCTCGCCCGCCGCTTCCTGCGGCGCACCTTCCACGACCAGCACGAACTCTCCCCGCTGACGGTTCGGATCGGTTTCGAGCCACTTTGGTGCTTCGGCCAGGGTGCCGCGATGCAGCGCTTCATGTAACTTCGTCAGCTCACGTGCAATCAGCAATCTGCGCTGGCCGCCGAACGCGTCAGCGAGCGCCTGCACGGTCTCGACGATGCGATGCGGCGCTTCGTAGAACACCATCGCGTGTGGATGCTTTGCGAGCGGCTGCAGCGCGGTGGCGCGCGCCTTTGCCTTGGGCGGCAGGAAGCCGAGAAACGAGAACGTCGAGACCCAGTCGCCGGCTGCGCTCAGTGCTGTAGCAAGCGCGCTCGCGCCGGGCAGCGGGACGACGTTGAGGCCGGCTTCGCGCACGGCGTCGACGAGTTTCGAGCCCGGATCGGAAATGCCAGGCGTCCCCGCGTCGGACACGTAAGCGATCCGTTCGCCCGCCTGCAGATGTTCGATCAGACTCTGCGCCGCTTCGCGTTCGTTGTGCTGATGCGCGGCGAGCATCGGCTTCGAGATGTCGTAGCGCGCGAGCAGTTGGCCTGTGTTGCACGTGTCTTCGGCGGCAATGCGGTCTACGAGTCCGAGCACGTGCAGCGCGCGCAACGTGATGTCGGCGATATTGCCGATCGGCGTGGCCACCACATACAGTGTGGCAGCGGGGTACCGCTGCCCTTGCGCGAGTTCGGAAAGAGGAGTCATGAGACAGAGAACGCAAACGGACGGAACAAGGCCGTCATTGTGCCACGCGGGTTCGGGCAAAACGGATGCGGGACGCGGCGGCGAAGCGTTCGGCGAATGCGCTGGCTTCGGGAACGTGGTTCGCGCAGCCTGCTACGCAGCACAACTCTTCTGGAGCCGTCGGGTCCAAACTCATCGGTGCAGCGTTCGCGCAGCGGGCGCAGGAGTTTTTGCAGCGGCAGCGCCTGCGCCTCGTCGCGCGCAACGTGACGTGCCGCGGCGGCGAGCATCGGTTGGGAGAAGCAACGGCGTATCGTGCGCGCGGCGCAGCACTATCTCACGCAGCGCGGCAACGTTTCGCCGGATCAGCCCGCGTGCCGTTTCGACGTGATTGTGTTCGAAGGAGGGCGACTCACGTGGCTGCGCGATGCATTTCGCGCCGACGAAGTCTGAAGCCGTGCGCGGAGAACGCCCTCGAGTGCGATAAACTTGCGCTCGCGTACGAGCCATGGGGCGACGCCGGCAACACGAAAAGCGCTTACGGCGCTAGGGATTCGCAACGAGTGTGCGATGACTGGTGCGATGTACTGGCGACGAACGTGCGGTCCGGTGCGAACCACGCGCGAGCGATTCGCGACTCACGCGCGATCAGCACGTGACTTGCATGCGACCCATGCGCTCGATCTGCGTGCTCGACTCGCGCACTTGATTCGCGCGTGCGACGAACGCGCGACGAATGCGCAAGAACGCGTGACGTCGCGCAGTTTGTCGGGCGAGCAGAATCGGCGGTACGCGACTTTGCAATATAACTTCACAACATGGCCGCGCAGTGCGGCTTATTTGCGGTAGAAGATGAGACTCGATGTCAGTCGAACGCATTCAACAACACTTCCGCGACAGCGCGGCAGTCAAACTCGAAGCCCTCGAAACCTTGTCGGTGTCGATCGCTGCAGCGATCGACACGATGTTCGTCGCGCTTGCCAACGGCAATCGCATTTTCGCGTGCGGCAACGGCGGATCTGCTGCCGACGCGCAGCATTTCGCCGCCGAACTGATCGGCCGCTTCGAACGCGAGCGGCCCGGCTTGCCCGCCATTGCGCTGAGCACCGACACGTCCGTGCTGACGGCCATCGCCAACGATTACTCGTTCGACCAGATTTACTCGAAGCAGGTGTGGGCGCTCGGGCAGCCGGGCGACGTGTTGCTCGCGATCAGCACGTCCGGCAATTCGGCCAATGTGCTGGCCGCGATCGAAGCCGCGCATGAGCGCGAAATGATCGTGATTGCGTTGAGCGGCAAAGGCGGTGGACGTATGCAGGAAGTGTTGAGCGATACCGACATTCACTTGTGCGTGCCGTCGGATCGCACCGCGCGTATTCAGGAAGTGCATTTGCTGACCATCCATTGTCTTTGCGACGGCATCGATGCGATGTTGCTCGGCGAAGACTGAGACCGATTTCGAAGGAGAGCTAGTTGATGAGCGTATTCCGCGTCAAGAAGACACTGATGAGAACCGTGCTGGTGGTGGGGTTTGCGGCGGGGCTGTCCGCGATGTTGCAGGGTTGCTTTCTCGCCGTTGCGGGCGCGGCGGGCGGTGGCGCGCTGGTGGCGACGGACCGTCGCACGCTCGGCGCGCAGACCGAAGATCGCGAACTGCAGGTAAAGGCGCTCTCGCAGATCAGCCAGAACCTGCCGGACTCGGCGCACGTCAACGTGACGGTGTTCAATCGCCGCGTGCTGCTGACGGGTGAAGTGGCGGGGGATGCGTCGAAGGCGCGGGCCGAGAGCATCGTGCGACAACTGAATAACGTCGCAACGATCGTCAACGAACTGGCGATCATGCCGGCGAGTACGTTCTCGTCGCGCACGAACGACACGTATCTCGAAACGCGCGTGAAGACCGCGCTGATCGCCGAGAAGGATATTTCGGCGAACGACTTCAAGGTGGTGGCGGAGCGCGGCTCGATCTATCTGATGGGTCTCGTCACGATGGACGAAGGCAATCGCGGCGCGGACGTCGCGAGCCGCGTGCTGGGCGTGGTGCAGGTCGTGAAGGTGTTCCAGTACATCCAGCCGCAGGAAGCGGCGGCGGTAGCGACAGCAGCGGCCACTGCACCGGTGGCGGCATCGCAACCGGACGCGAGTGCACCGACGGTGGGCGCGATTCCGGATTCGTCGGTGAGTTCGCGTCCGCTCGAACAGCAGGCGCCGGTGACGAATTCGAACTAGGTGCATCCGGGTAATCCGAAGGCGACTGCGCCATGAAAACGTTTGGTGGCGTTGTTTTGATGGCTGGTGCGCTGGCGGACGGGTTTGCGTCGACAGCTCATGCTGTCGATGCGGCGCGCGCGCAGGGGATTGCCAACGCGAATGCCTGCATGGGATGTCATGCGGTGGATCGCAAGCTCGTGGGGCCGTCGTTCCAGCAGATCGCCGCAAAGTACAAGGGCGATGCGCAGGCTCCGGCCAAGCTGGCGAAGAAGGTTAAGGATGGTGGGTCCGGAGTCTGGGGGATGATTCCGATGCCCGCGCATCAGTCGATGAGTGATGCGGATATTCGGACTGTGGTGGAGTGGGTGTTGGCGGGGGGGGGGGCTGCGGCTTCTTCTTCGTCTTCTTCGAAGTGATGCAGTTTTTGGGTGGTGGTTGGCATAGCGTTTTCCCGAGGGCGCGGGCTTGGGAAAACGCGAAATCGTTGTGCTATTATGGTCCGCACGTTGGGGGGTAGCTCAGCTGGGAGAGTGTCGCGTTCGCAATGCGAAGGTCGGGAGTTCGATCCTCCTCCTCTCCACCAATTTTTTCCTTTGAAACCGGTCACTTAGGCCGGTTTTTTTATTGGGTCGCTTCCAGCGCAGCAGGCATACCGCGCGGTCGGTGACTACGGAGACACGCTGATATCCGTTCGATGCTGAGAAAGAATAATCCGGGATTTATCTTGATTGACTAATTTCGTCGCACATTGAGGTATGGTTCCTGCAGCATAATTGATCCGTTAATTGGTCGCCTTTTTAATTGCAATTCATGGAAGATAAAAAATGAAAAAGTGCAAATCCTTTTTATATAAAAAGAATGAAGGGCATGAAAATCGTCTGTTCGCCATAGTTCGCCATAGCTTGGCGACTAATTTAATGTCCGTTAGCGCTTAAATATACGGTCAATATTGGAGAGCGACTTCGGTAGAAAGGCGTATGGTCAAGACCAAAACGTCTGTCATAGATCGATGATGATGTAACATTCAATTAGTGTAACGTCACCCACGAGAGGGCAAGTCTCGACTTTTGAATGAGTTGTAGGATCCACGATCCCTATTTAGGAGCATATGCATGATCGCGCCTACCGTCCACCGAAGTGAACTGACCGAACTGCGCGACCGCATGCGCAGCTTTACAGAGGAACGAGACTGGGACAAATTTCACTCCCCGAAAAACTTGGCCACCGCATTGAGCATCGAAGCGAGCGAGTTGCTTGAACCATTTTCAATGGCTCAATTCAGGCGAAAGGGTCGAATTGGGGCCGGCAAAAGAGGAGCAAATATGTCACGAAATGGCTGATGTGCTGCTGTATCTCGTTCGTCTTGCCGATAAGCTCGAAGTTTATCTTTACAAAGCCGCAATAGAAAAGCTTGGTATCAGTAATAAAAAATACCCAGCCGACAAGGTCCGTGGCGATTCAAAAAAATATTCTGAATACGATAACTTATGAGACTGTACGCCAATCACTGCAAGACCTTCGTCGAAGACTGTGAACGCAACCAGATCGCCGAAAAGTTCCGACAGAATTTCGAGGAATATTTTTGTCGAGAGCGCAGTAATGCGTTAAGCTAACTGATACTAATTGCCCGTAAGGCTTGATCCTATAACAGGTATGTCTCGACCAGCGTTAGCGCTTACACTGGTCCAATCCCCGAAGGGGACAAGACACACAGGTT
>CALNWS010000087.1 GCA_940747215.1 uncultured Paraburkholderia sp.
ATCACCCATTTCGGCAAGATGCTCGCTCGCTTCGAAAACCGCTGATCAGCGATCACCTTCAACCGAAAGGACCCGTCACGTTCAACCCGAATCCCCTGATCACGTTCGCCAAAATACGCAGTCGCGCAGCTTGGCCGCTGGCCGTGCAGCGTCCATGCGCGGTTGCTGGAACAGCTTGCGAAGGCGAAGCCCGCGGTCGTGATTGACGGCGGGCTGTTCACGTCGCCGGACAGGCAGAGCGGGACCGGCACGCGCAACGTCGAACCGGTCGCGCCGCTCGCGCGCGCGGCGGCGGGCCTCGGCCATATCAATCTCGAAGTGGACAGCGACGGCATCATGCGTAGCGTCGCGCGTTACGAGGGCGACGCGCATTCGCGCTGGCCGCAACTGACGCTGCCGGTCGCGCAGGCGGTGGCACGCGGCACGCTGAAGCTCGCGAGTGCGGCTTCGGGAGACGGCGCGAAGATGTCTCGCTCGAACGATGTGCATGACTCGTACGCCACAGACACCGAGGACGTTTCCTGATCCCCTTCGGTCCGAACGCGCAGAACTACATGAAGCTCAGTTTCGTGCGCGTGCTCGCGGGCGACGTGCCGGCCGACGTTTTGCGCGGGCGCATCGTGCTGGTCGGCGTGACGGTGTCCGGCCTACGACCGGTGTCCGGCCTACGACCGTTTCGCGACGCCCGTCTCCGGCGAGTTGGGGCCGCTGCCCGGCATCTACATTCACGCGAACGTACTCGACGCGCTGCTCACCGGCCGCGAGATCGAACCGGTCGAACCGTGGCTGCTGTGCGTGGCCTCGTTCGTGCCGCTCGCCGCGTTGCTGGCCGGTTTTCTGGTGCTGTCGCCGCGTCGCTCGCTGCTGCTCACGGGCGTGCTCGGCGTGCTGGCGGCCGCCGTCAGCGCGGTGCTGCTGTATGGCGCGCGGCTGTGGATGTCGCCCGTGCCGGCGATCGTTGGCGTGGTGATCGTCTATCCCGTTTTGGAACTGGTGGTGCCTCGAAATGACGATGGCGTATTTGCGCGACGAACCGCATCTGCTACCGCAAACGCCGCAGTCTGGCAGCGAATCCGGCGGCGACGTGCTGGAGCAAACATATGGTGTTGATGGCGCAGGCCGCGCAGCGCGTGCGGACATGAAACGCTTCGTTTGGGACAGCCTCGACAGCATGCCCGAGCCGATGATTCTGGTGAGCGACGTGCGCGGCATCGTGCTAATCGCGAATCACGCAGCGAAGGTGCATTTCGCGCGGCTCGGCATGCTGGTACCCGAAGGCCGGCCGATGCAGAGCGTGTTGGGCGCTCTCACCCTCGTCAAGACGATCGACGCGGACGCCGCCACCGACGCCGAAAACAACCTGCTCGCGTGCGCTCACTGGCCCGCGCCGCTCGATCCGGCGCACGAGCGCGATCTGCTGCTGCGCTACACGAACTGTACGAACGCGCAGGGCGAGACGACAGGCTGGATCGCGGGTCTCGTCGACGTGTCCGCGTTACATGCCGCCGAACGTCAGCGGGAGGATGCGTTGTAGCTTCTGTCGCACGACATGCGCTCGCCGCAGGCATCGATTCTCGCGCTGGTCGAAATGGAGCGCGCGCGGCGTGCTGGAACGCATCGAGCGCTATGCGCAACGCGCGCTGACGCTGGCCGACGACTTCGTGCAGCTCGCGCGCGCCGAATCGCAGACGTACACGCTCGAACCCGTAAGCCTCGCCGAACTGATGATCGACGCGAGCGACGAAATCTGGCCGCACACGAAGCGCATCACGCTCGACACGGAAGCCGGTGCTGACGACGGCCACTGGATCTGCGCCGATCCGCTCGCTGATGACGCACGCGCTCGTCAATATTCTGAACAACGCGGTGAAGTACAGTCCACCGGACACACGCGTGACGTGCCGCTTGACGTCCACGGCGATGAAACGCGTGACGTGCACGATTCGCGATCAGGGCTACGGCATCGCGCCGGAACAGCAGGCGAACCTGTTCGAGCGGTTCCGCCGTTTTCACGAGCGCGAGCGGCCGGACAGGGCGGCGCGGGCTCGGCATGGCGTTCGTCAAAACGGTGGTGACGCGTCACGGCGGCGAAGCCGACGTGGTGAGCGCGCCGTGCGAGGGCACGGCTTTCACGATCGAGTTGCCCGCACTGGATGAAGCTGAAGCGCGCACCGAGGCGTCCGCCGCGCTGCGCGAATGAAGCAAATCAGAAGAGAGAACACGGTGAAAGCGATCCTGACCTACGCCGCATTGACGGCATGTCTGACCGGCTGCGCGGGATTGAGCGCGGAGTGCATACCGCGAATCCCGCGGCGGCATTCGACGGCGAGAAAACCTATGCGATTGCGCGCACGCCTTTGCGGGACGGCGGCGCGAAGGTGGATGCCGCGGTGGATGCCGGCGCGGGCACGCCGTCTTTCGAGGCGGTGCTGCGCGATGAACTGGCGAAGAATGGCTTCACCGACAGCGCGGGCAAACCGGCGCGCTATCTGCTTTCGGTGGCGTCCGAAACGCGGCCTGTGGACGTCAATGTGACGACGGGACAGTGCGGCGCCGGCGTCGATAGCGTCGCGTGCGAGAAGCCGGTGACGGCGCCGTTCGCGCTCTTCGCCGTTCGCGTGTATCGGCACGCGTTGACATTGAGGTTCTTCGACCGGACGACGGATCGCGAGGTCTACAAGGTGAGCGCGACGAGCGCCGACCACGACGCCGATCCGCAACACGCGATGCCCGCGCTCGTCAAAAGCGCGCTGGCGCGCTTGCCGTTCGACCAACCCGCGGACTGGCGCGTCAAACTGCAAAACGAAAACGCGAGCGGCACGGATGCAGGCAACGGCTCACCGCGCGTCGTGTCAGTCAAGCCGTTGCAACCGTAAAACTGGAGGTTATTTTTGCGCGGCCGCCGCATCCGGCCAGCGATTCTCGAACACGCAATCGGCAAGCGGCAAGCGCGACGCCCAGCGCGCCGTCTCCAGCATCGGCTCGCTATAGAATTCGTCGACGTGCCCAAGGCACAGGATCGCCACTGGCCGGGCGCCGTCGGGCATGCCAAGCAGTCGACGCACGGTGTCGACATCGAACAGCGACCCCCAACCCATGCCGAGCCCTTCCGCACGTGCCGCGAGCCACATGTTCTGGATCGCGCACGCCACGGAGGCTAGGTCCATCTCCGGCAGCGTGCGCCGGCCGAAGACGTGGCGCTCGCGGCCGTCCATCAGCGCCATCACCAGAATCTCGGCGCATTCCTGCATGCCTTCCACCTTGAGTTTCATGAAGGCGTCGCGGCGCTCGCCGAGCGCGTCGGCTGTGGCTTCGCGTTCGCTTTCGACCACCGCGTGCAACGCCGTGCGCAACGCCAGATCGGTGATGCGCGCGATGCGCCACGGCTGCATGAAGCCGACGCTCGGCGCATGATGCGCGGCGTTGAGCAGGCGCTGCAATACGGCGGGATCGACGGGATCGCGAACGAAGTGGCGCATGTCGCGCCGTTCGTAAATGGCGCGGTAGACGGCGTCGCGTTCGGAGTCGCTAAAAGGCTTTGCCATGGAACAGGGCGGCCGTGAAGGCCGGATTGGAGGGCCAGTAGGCGTGCATGTAAGTCGCGACGATCGGGCCCGCGCGATAGAATGCTTCGCCGGGTGCGTCGCCTTGTGGACGCGTGGCAAAACGCAGCGGCGCAAGCGGCGTGGCGAGCTTCGAGTAATGGAACGTGTGGCCGCTCATCGGTCCGTGCAGGCTGTCGATCTGTTGCATGCCGAGCGCGGTGAAACGCGTCTGCATGTGCGCCTCGCCGGGCAGCAGGCCGAGCATCGGCGTGATGAGGCCGTCGGTGCCGGTGAGTTTTTCGAGCAGATACAGCATGCCGCCGCATTCGGCCACGAGCGGTTTATTGACGGCTGCATGCGCGCGGATCGACTGCGCGGCGCGCGTATTGTTCGCGAGCGCCGCCGCGTGCAGTTCGGGATAGCCGCCGGGCAAGTAGAGCGCGTCGGCATGAGCGGGCACGGCTTCGTCGACGAGCGGCGAGAAGTAGTCGATCTGCGCGCCGAGCGTTTTCAGCAGGCTGATGTTGGCCGGATAGATGAACGAAAACGCGGCGTCGTGCGCAATGGCGATGCGCTTGCCGTCGAGAAGGCGCGGCGGCGCTTCGTTCAGCGCTTCGCCGAATTCGACCGGTGGCGGCAGTTGCGCGAGCGCGGTTGCGCCGAGTGCGTCGGCGGCGCGCTCGAGGCGGGCGTCGAGGTTGTCGATCTCGGCCGCCTGGTGCAAGCCTAGGTGACGGTCGGGCAATTCGATCGCGTCCGTCGCTGTGATGTGGCCGCACCAGCGCAGGTCGCGCGGCAACGCTTCTTCGAGCATCTGCGCGTGGCGCGCGGAGCCGACGCGATTGGCGAGCACGCCGTAGAACGGCACGTCGGGCCGGAAGCGCGCGAGGCCGAAGGATACGGCACCGAACGTCTGCGCCATTGCCTTGGCGGAAATCACCGCGAGCACCGGCACACTGAACGTGGCAGCGAGGTCGGCGCTGCTCGGCGGGCCGTCGAACAGGCCCATCACACCTTCGATTAGGATCAGGTCCGCTTCAGCCGCAGCCTGCGCGAGCAACTGACGGCACGCGGCTTCACCGACCATCCACAGGTCGAGCGATAGTACCGGCGCGCCGCTCGCGCGGGCGAGGATCATCGGGTCGAGGAAGTCCGGACCCGTCTTGAACACGCGCACGCGCCGGCCGAGCCTGCGGTGATAGCGCGCGAGCCCGGCTGTGATCGTGGTTTTGCCCTGACCCGAGGCGGGCGCGCTGATGAAGAGCGCAGGGCAGGCCACGGCGGGCACGCGAGCCATGCTTCAGAACTCCACGCCGCGCTGCGCTTTCACGCCTTGCTCGCGATACGGATGCTTGACGATGCGCATTTCGGTGACGAGGTCCGCGGCTTCGATCAGCGCGTCCGACGCGTGGCGGCCGGTCACGACCACGTGCAGCATCAGCGCGCGCGCGTTGATGACCGACAGCACTTCGTCGAACGGCAGGTATTCGTACTTCAGCACCGTGTTCAACTCGTCGAGAATCACCATCTGATAGTCGCCGCTTTCGATCATGCGGCGCGCTTCGTCCCAGCCTTTACGGGCGGTGGCAATGTCGGCGTCGCGATTCTGCGTGTTCCAGGTGTAGCCGTCGCCCATCGTCACGAAATCGCAGTGGGCGATCGCGCCGAGAAAGTCGCGCTCGGACGTGTGCAGCGCGCCCTTGATGAACTGCACGACGCCGAGCCGCATGCCGTGGCCGAGCACGCGCACGGCCATGCCGAACGCCGCCGTGGTCTTGCCTTTGCCGGTGCCGGTATTGACGATCAGCAAACCCTTTTCGACGGTCGCGGCGGCCTGCTTTTTCTCGTGGCCTTCGCGGCGCCGCTCGGTCATGCGTTGATGTGATTCGGGATCTGTCTTCATGGAAGGTCCTAGTTTAGCGTGTTCTGACTTAGCGTGTTCTGACTGGATGGAGCGGGCGAAGCCGCGATGGCGACGGTGACGTCGCCGTGAATCTGTTTGCGGACGATCAGATGCGACGTTGCTGGATCGACCGACGCGAGCAGCGCGCACGGCTCGCAGATGCCGTCGACGTCGAGATGCTCGCGCGTTGCAACCGAAGGCGCATCGACTCGCACGCGCGCAATCTGTTCGCGCGAAAACCAGCGTACGGACAACGCGTGGCGCGCGTAGAATTCGAGCAGGCCAGGCTCGCCGGCTTTCGTGTCGACAGACGCGACGACCGCAATCGACTCGAAAGCATGCGCACCAAGCGCGGCAAGCACGGCGCTTTCGATCTGTGCCGCCGATACGCCGGAGCGGCAACCAATGCCGACGCTCAACGCGCTCATGACTGGCCCGTGACGCCGTTCGCCGCTTCACGCACAAGCGCGAGCGAGGCCACGCCGCCGATCACGACGATGGCGGGCGAGCCCAGCTTTTCGCGCGCGACAACCTGCGCGAATTCGCGAAGCGGCGCGAGCGCGTGACGCTGCTCAGGACGCGTCGCCGATTCGATGGCCGCGCACGGCGTGTCGGTGGACATGCCTGCAGCGAGCAATGCGCCGACGATCTCGTCGAGCCGCCGCATGCCCATATAGATGACGAGCGTCATACGCGTGGCGACGAGCGCGTGCCAGTCCGGCTCGCCACTGCCCGCGCCGTGGCCGGTGACGAACACCACGCCTTGCGCGTGATCGCGGTGCGTGACCGGAATGCCGATCGCGGCGGGCGCGGCAATGCCTGCCGTAATGCCGTTGACGATCTCCACGTCGATGCCTTCGGCGTGCAGCGCCTGCTGTTCTTCGCCGCCGCGACCGAACACGAACGGATCACCGCCTTTCAGACGCGCGACGCTGCGTCCCGCGCGCAGATGGTCGAGCATTTGCGCGACGATGCTGGCCTGCGGCGTGGACGGATGGCCGCCGCGTTTGCCGACGTACACGACGAGCGCGTCGGCGCGCGCGAATTGCAGCACGTCGGGATTGACCAGATCGTCCACGAGGATCACGTCGGCCTGCGCGAGCGCGCGCGTGGCCTTGAGCGTCATCAGTTCGACGTCGCCGGAACCCGCGCCGATCAGCCACGCGCGCGTCATCGCGGCATGCATGGCGCGGGCCATACCGGAGTGGGTGGATTCGTGGACGAGCACGCGCGTTGCAGCAAAAGGCTGCATGCAGTGCCATTGAAAGTGATGTGCGACGTGAATCGCAAGGTGATGCGCGAGGTCATGCGGCATGACAGGATCGGGCGCGATACGTGCAGTCCGATGCCACGCTGTTTCATGAGCTTTCGCATGAAGAAAACAGAGCGGTGAATCGACGTGCTGTACCGTGCTTCAGGCGCCTTCGCATCCGTCCCTCGCGGATTCCGGCATAAGGCGGGCGACCGCCTGCGCGTCTGGCCGGTATCCGGGCTGGCGGCCCACGCGCTTTGCCTTCCCGCCCGCATTCGCTGGAATGCTCCGGACAGTGACATGAAAAAACGCATGTGCGGCATGGCCGGACTCACCGGTGCCGCTGGTCGCTTACCGTTGCGGGGACAGCACAGATTAAGCGCATGAAAGCGCTGCCTTGTTTCCCGTTTAACTGCACACGCGAGCGCGTGTGCGGGCACCAAACGCGCGCATACGATAGCACAGGAAGCCCCGTCCGATAAGCCTTGGCGGTCCGTGCCTTCCTTGACGGCGCGCGCCTCGCGGCCTACACTCGCACGCACTTTGGTGCTAGTGTGCGCGTTCCCGCACATGCAGTTAAACGGTAAACAGGGCAGGGTGCCCACTTTTTCGTCGGGTCAACCTGTGCTGCCCCCGCAACGGTAAGCGAAATGCGGTGTCCGGAATCATGCTCTGGCGCCGCGGAGCCGGCTTCGATGTCCACGCGCAAGGCCGCGTCGGCATATCACCACTGGGCGAGAAATCACTCGTCCGGGAAGGGGAAGCGGCGCTTTCGCCAGCTCGGATACCGGCCAGAGCAGACGAACGAACGCCGCGGGGATGCGGCGCTGTGTTCATGTCCTCATTCCCGCTTTCTGTTTTCCGGTTGTCGCGGCTGCGCCGTCATTCGTCCCCCTGCAATAACAGTGCGCCGGCGCGCGCGTGCAACGTCAACGGATGGACCTTACGATGCAAACTCAAATGCGCAAGATCCCCGTCACCATCGTCACGGGCTTTCTCGGCAGCGGCAAAACCACGTTGCTGCGGCACATTCTTCAGCACGCGGGCGGCAAGCGCATCGCGGTGATCGTCAACGAGTTCGGCGAACTCGGGATCGACGGCGAGATTCTGAAAGGCTGCGGTATCGGCTGCGATGAAAACGGCGTCGAAACCGAAGGCCAACTGTACGAACTGGCCAATGGCTGCCTGTGCTGCACCGTACAGGAAGAGTTTTTCCCTGTGATGGAGCGGCTTGTGGAACGCCGCGAAACGATCGATCACGTGCTGATCGAAACATCCGGACTCGCGTTGCCGAAGCCGCTCGTGCAGGCATTCAACTGGCCGCAGATCAGGAACAGCTTCACGGTCGACGCCGTGGTCACCGTGGTGGACGGTCCCGCAGCGGCAAGCGGTCAATTCGCGGACAACCCCGTCGCCGTGGATGCGCAGCGCAAGGCCGATCCGAACCTCGATCACGAATCGCCACTGCATGAACTGTTCGAAGACCAGTTGTCGGCCGCCGATCTGGTGATCCTGAACAAGACGGACCTGCTCGACGACGCGCCGCAAAGCGCGGTGGAAACCGTGATTTGCGAAGAGATTCCGCCGCAGGTGAAGATCGTGCGCACACACATGGGACAACTCGATCTGCACACGCTGCTGGGGCTCGAAGCGGCATCGGAAGAAACGATCCATCTGCGTCACGATCATCATGGTTCGGCTGAGGACGCCGATCACCATCACGACGAGTTCGATTCCGTCGTCGTCGCGGCACCGGTCACCTCGCGCGAAGCGGCGATTGCGGCGCTGCAGACGCTCGTCGAGGCAAACACGATTTATCGCGTGAAGGGTTTTGCCGCGTTGCCGGGTGCACCGATGCGGCTCGTGATTCAGGGCGTGGGCAAGCGCTTCGACAGCTATTTCGACCGGCGCTGGAAAGAGGGCGAAGCCGGCGAACCGGCACTGAGCCGCTTCGTGCTGATCGGCGAGGACCTGGATCAGGCCGCGCTGCAACGTGCGTTCGAAGCGGCGCTCGGCGTGGCGTCGAAAGTGGCGGCCTGAACCGCAGGTTTCACGCGGACGCCAACCCGAACGCATAGAACAGGCTCCAACCCCATCATGCATCTGTTGCGCACCACGCCGGGCGGTTTCGTCGACGATATGCAAGGCGTGATCCGGATCGATCAGCAACCCGCCGACATCGTGGTGCTCAGTTCCGCCGATACCACGCTGTCGCTGCTCGCGAGCGTGATCGCGCGTCTGGGCGAGGGCTTTCCGAGCGTGCGGCTCGCGAACGTCACGTATCTGCGCCAGCCGGCGTCGGTCGATTTCTATATCGAAGACGTGTTGCAGCACGCGCGCGTCGTAGTGGTGGATCATCTGGGCGGCGAAGCGTACTGGCCGTACGGCATCGAGCAGGTCGTGGCGCTTGCCGCGCGCAAACGGCAGACGCTCGCGATGTTTTCCGGCGATCTGCAGGAAGATCCGAATCTGCTCGCGCGCAGCACGGCGGACGCGGACCTGTGTCATCAGTTGTGGCGTTATCTGCGTGAAGGCGGTCCGCAGAACGCGGAGGCGTTCTTGCGCTGTATCGCGCATCGTGCTCTCGGTTGGGGCCGCGAGCCGGAACCGCCGCGCGTGTTGCCCACGGCGACGCTCTATCATCCCGCGCACGACACGCCGACCATCGACGACTGGCAGGCGCGCTGGCAGCAGGACGCGCCGGTCGCCGCGATCTTGTTCTACAAGGCGCACTTGCAGGCGGCCAACACGGCCGTGTTCGATGCGCTGATCGACGCGCTCGAAGGGCGCCGTATCAATCCGCTGCCCATCGCGATTACGTCGCTCAAGGACGCGATGAGCCGCGACGTGGTGCAGGCGCTCTGCGAAGAGCATGGCGTGTCGCTCGTGCTGAATACGACGGCGTTCGCCGCAAGCGCGATCGACGATCCCGAGCCGCTCACGCTCGCAGGCGACGCGCCCGTGTTGCAGGTGATCCTGAGCGGCGGCAATCGCGAGGACTGGCTGAAAGACAACCAGGGCCTCAATTCGCGCGACATCGCGATGCACGTCGCGCTGCCGGAAGTGGATGGGCGCATCATCACGCGCGCGATCAGTTTCAAAGGGCTTGCGTACCGCTGCCCGCATACGCAGGTGGACGTGGTGCGTTATCAGCCGGACATCGAACGCGTGAATTTCCTCGCGGAACTGAGCCGCCGCTGGTGCCGTCTGCGCACGCTTCGCAACGGCGACAAGAAACTCGCGCTGATTCTCGCCAACTATCCGATGAGCGAAGGGCGTATCGGCAACGGCGTGGGGCTCGACACGCCGGCCTCGATGGTCGGCATTCTGGCGATGCTGCGCGAAGAAGGCTATCGCGTGGCCGATCTGCCCGCCGACGGCGGCGCGCTGCTCGCAAAGCTCACCGAAGGCGTGACCAACGATCCCGTGGTGCGCGATCTGCGGCCCGCGCTGCAAAGCCTCGCGCTCGACGATTACCTCACGCACTTCAACGCACTGCCGCAGGAGGCGCGTGACGCGCTGAATGCGCGTTGGGGCAAACCGGAGCAGGATCCGACGCTGCGCCGCGGGCGTTTCATGATTGCGGGCTGGCGCTGCGGGCAGGTGTTCGTCGGCATCCAGCCGTCGCGTTCTCGCGATCAGGGCGACTACGCGAGCTATCACGACGCCGACCTCGTGCCGCCGCATGCGTATCTCGCGTTCTATTTCTGGCTGCGTCACCAGTTCGGCATCGACGCCGTGGTGCACGTCGGCAAACACGGCAATCTGGAATGGCTGCCGGGCAAGAGCGTCGCGCTAGGCGGCGCATGCTGGCCGGACCTGATTTTCGGGCCGATGCCGCACCTGTATCCGTTCATCGTCAACGATCCCGGCGAAGGCAGCCAGGCCAAGCGCCGCGCGCAGGCCGTGATCGTCGACCACCTGATGCCGCCGCTCACGCGCGCCGAAAGTTATGGACCGCTGCAAGACCTGGAGCGTCAGGTCGACGAATACTACGAAGCGCTGATGGTCGATCCGCGCCGCTCGGCACTGCTGCGGCGCACGATTCTCTCGACCATCATCGAGCACAAGCTTCACGAAGAGCTGAGCCTCGCCGTGCCCGCCGGTCAGGATGATGAAGACGCGCTGCTCACGCGCGTCGACGCGTGGCTCTGCGAGCTGAAAGAAGCGCAGATTCGCGATGGTTTGCATACGTTCGGGCAGTCGCCAGTCGGCGTGCAGCGGCGCGATACGCTGCTTGCGCTCGGGCGTTTTCCCGTCGGCGATGGGCAGGGCGCGAAGGCCGGTCTGATCGACGCGCTCGCGCGCGATCTGCAGATGGATCATCTGTTCGATCCGTTGTCGGTGGACTGGTCGGCGGCATGGGACGGTCCGCGTCCCGACCTGCTGCAACGCGTGAGTGATGCGCCGTGGCGGCATCGCGGCGACGCGCGCGAGCGCTTGGAACTGCTCGCCGCGCAGATGTTGCAGGACGTGTGCGGGTTGAATGATGGCGATGCTCCGCCGGCCTTTTCGGGTGTTTCGTTGCCTCATGCGGAGCGTGTGATCGAGCGTTTGCGTCTCGACGTCCTGCCGCGCCTCGACGCCTGCGGCCCGCAGGAAATGCGCCATCTGGAGCGTGGTCTCGAAGGACGCTTCGTGCCGCAGGGGCCGAGCGGTTCGCCGTCGCGCGGACGCCCCGACGTACTGCCCACCGGCCGCAACTTCTATTCGGTCGACACGCGCGCAATCCCGACGCAGGCCGCGTGGTCGCTCGGTTTGAAATCGGCGCAGCAACTGATCGAGTGGCATCTGCAGGACAAGGGCGATTATCCGCGCGCGATCGGCCTCTCCGTGTGGGGCACGGCGACCATGCGCACGGGCGGCGACGATATCGCGCAGGCGCTTGCGTTGCTTGGCGTGCGGCCGAAATGGGCACCGGGCAGCCATCGCGTGACGGACTTCGAGATCATGCCGATCGAGGTGTTCGACCGTCCGCGTATCGACGTGACGTTGCGCGTCTCCGGCTTCTTTCGCGATGCGTTCGCCAACGTGATGCATCTTTTCGATGCCGCTGTGCAGGCCGTCGCCGAGCTCGACGAACCCGAAGCGCTCAATCCGATCCGCGCGCGCGTGATGCGCGAGCGCGATGCGCTCGTCGCGCGTGGCATGGACGTCGCCGAAGCGCGCCGGCGCGCGGGCTGGCGCGTGTTCAGCGCACGGCCGGGCGCATACGGCGCGGGTCTGCAGGATATGATCGACTCGCAGCAGTGGCAGACCGACGCCGATCTCGCGAACGCGTATCAGGCATGGGGCGGCTACGCATATACGCAGAAAAACGCAGGCGAGGAGGCGCGGCACGCGTTCGGCACGCGGCTCGCGACGATGGACGTGGTCCTGCAGAATCAGGACAACCGCGAGCACGACGTGCTCGATTCGAACGACTACTACCAGTTCCAGGGCGGCATGGCGGCGGCGGTGCGCCATTTGAGCGGCAGTCAGCCGGACATCTATCACGCCGACCACAGCAACCCCGCCGCGCCGCGCGTGCGCACGCTGCACGAGGAAATCGCGCGCGTGATCCGCTCGCGCGTGGTGAATCCGAAATGGCTCGACGGCGTGAAGCGTCACGGCTACAAGGGCACCGCTGAAATCGCCGCGACGGTGGATTACCTGTACGGCTACGACGCCACCGCGCGTGTGATCGCCGATCATCAATATGCGCTCGTCACCGACGCTTATCTGAACGACACCGGCACGCGCGAATTCATGCAGCGTCACAATCCGCACGCGCTGCACTCGATCTGCGAGCGTCTGCTCGAAGCGATGCAACGCGGCTTGTGGCAGGCGCCGGGCGATTATCGCGCGCAGGTCGAACAGCATCTGCTCGCGAGCGAGCAGCAGATAGAAGGAATGCAAACATGAGTGCAGCGACGCCACGGCCCGCGTTTCCCTTTGTCGCGCTGATCGGCCAGGCACCGTTGCAGCAGGCGCTGCTGCTGGCCGCGATCGATCTGGGGATTGGCGGTGTGCTGGTCAGCGGCCCGCGCGGCACGGCCAAATCGACGGCGGCGCGCGCGCTCGCCGAACTGCTGCCGCAAGGTCAACTGGTGAACCTGCCGCTCGGCGCAAGCGAGGACCGGCTGATCGGCACGCTCGACATCGAAACCGTGCTGCGCGACGGCGAAGTGCGTTTCTCGCCGGGCTTGCTCGCGAAGGCGCATGGCGGCGTGCTCTATGTGGACGAAGTGAACCTGTTGCCAGACGCGCTCGTCGACGCGTTGCTAGACGCGGCAGCGAGCGGCGTGAACACGGTTGAGCGCGATGGCGTGTCGCATAGTCACGCGGCGCGCTTCGTGCTGATCGGC
Source organism: uncultured Paraburkholderia sp. (assembly GCA_940747215.1). Taxonomy (GTDB): domain Bacteria; phylum Pseudomonadota; class Gammaproteobacteria; order Burkholderiales; family Burkholderiaceae; genus Paraburkholderia. Next base: position 13,048 of record CALNWS010000087.1, read on the forward strand.
ACGATGAATCCGGAAGAGGGCGAACTGCGCCCGCAACTGATCGACCGGTTTGGGCTAACGGTCGAATTGCAGAACTGTTTCGAGCCGGACGTGCGTGAACGGATCGTGAAGGCGCGTCTTGCGTTCGATCTCGATCCGGCGGGTTTTCGGGCGGCGTACGCCGCGCAGCAGGACGACTATGTGCAGCGCATTAAAGTGGCGCGCGCCGCGCTGCCGCAACTGTCTTTCGGCGACGCGGTGCACGCGCGTGTCAGTGCGCTGTGTATCGAGGCAGCCGTCGACGGTTTGCGCGCCGATCTCGTGATGCTGCGTGCGGCGCGCGCGCTGGCCGCGCTGGAGTGCGCGCCGGCGTTGGATGTCGAGCATGTGGATCGGGTCGCGGAGGCGGTGTTGGTGCATCGGCGGCATGAGCGTCAACATCCGGAAGCGGGTTCCAGTCTGGACGACGTGGAGCGTGGGTCGCGAGATGTTGCTTCGTCGCCTGAAACGAAAAGCGCCACGGCCGATCAGTCCGACTGGGGTTACATGCCGCCCGAACCCACGGGGACGACGCGCGTGAAAGGTGTGATTCCACTCGACGTAAAAAAACGCTGAGCCATCGGATGGTCGCCGCCGCTGACTCGCGCAGCGGTTTCCGATGGCGGCAGCAAGGCGCCGGTTCCAATGCTCGCCGCTCGCCTCGCGGCGAGCCCGGCCGGCGTATTGCGTGGCCTGCCACGCTGGCTGCGCGGCGCGCGGACACGCTGCGGCACGAGCACTTGCGCTTCGTGCGCGAGGCACCGCGCGGCGGCGTGCTGCATTGCTTCGTGCTCGACTGTTCGGGATCGATGCTGGGCGGGCAGCATCTTGCGCTTGCCAAGGGCTTGCTGGTCGCTCTGTTCGATCACGCGAGCACCACACGTGCGGAGGCGGCGTTGGTGTGCTTCGGCGGGAGTGGTGCGGATCTGCGCTTCGGCCCCGCCGTGCCGCGCTGGTGGAACGAGCGATGGCTCGCGCCCTTGGGCGGCGGCGGCGGGTCGCCGCTCGCGTCGGGCGTGGAGCGCGTTACGCGCCTGCTCGAAAACTGCGCGCGCCGCAAGCCGGCCCAGCAGCGCTGGCTGTGGATTCTGACCGACGGCCGCAGCCACGACGAGCCCGTGCGGCCGGGTTTCGCCGACGAAGTCGTCTTCGTGGATTTCGAACAGGAAGCAGTGCGGCTCGGACGCTGCGCGGCGCTTGCGCAGGCTTGGGGCGCGCGGCGGGTCACGCCGGCCGAATTGGTTGATTAGTTTGGCTTCCGGGTTTGTGCGTTGAGCTTCGAGCGGCGATGTGCTGAGTTGCTTGCACGTTTCTTCGTGCTTTGTGATTCTCTGGGGCGGCTCTGAATCGAGTCGAATCGCTTCGAATTTCGCGGGCTCGCGCGTGCGTGCGTTTAGCGCGAGCCGTTCCGCCTTCGTTTGTGAAAGACGTTATTTCAGCCCACTCGACCAGTATAGCAGTCGTCCTGGCGATCGAGCACGAATACCTTCATCGCCATCTGCTGGGTCGCGTCGAGCTGATCGAGCTTGAGACCGTGCGCGGTCGGCTCGTTCGGCGTTGCACCCGGCTGCACGTTGCGGATCACGGCCATGGTTTCGATCGACGTGTCCAGATCCGCCGATTTCAACCGGAATGCGACGCGCAGGCGCTCGCTGACCGCGCCGAGCGTCGACGTCGCCGTGAGCGACATGCCGAGCGCGCTGATGCTCTTCGCGAGGCCGAAACCTTCATAAGCGTCGCCCGTCTCGCCTTTGCCGAAGCGCACGGGCAGATGCGCGCGCACGCGGATCGACTTACGCTCACGCAGACGACGAACCACGCCGGGACGCGACAGCACCACGTAATCGAACGGCAGACGGCAGATCGACTCGACCCCGTGCAGACGAAGCGGAACACGGCTTGGCTCGCGATTGCGACGATCTCGATGTTTTCGCCGATGCCGAGTTGCAGCTTCCTGCCGTCCTGAACCGGTGGCGTCACGAACAGCGAATGATTCGGCGCGAATCCGATGATGCGGCACGGATGCATCGGTGCGCCGCTGCCGAGCTGGGAGCGCACGCCGATCAGCGCGCCGATCTCCAGATGCATGTCCTTGAGCGTCAGGTCGCCGCTGGAATCGGGGCGCTGGGCGGTGTCCGCTTGCGGCGGCGCGGCGGCTTCGAGCAGGTCGGCGTGGCTGGAAGTGCGTGAACAGGAAATTGAGCTCGTCCGCGCCGGGCAGCGTGGCGCCGGCGTCGAACAGCAGGGAGCCGTCGGCGTCGGCGATCGGCCATGCGAGCGGCATACCGACGGGCACCGTGTCTTTATCAGAACGGGCGATGACGGCGTGCTTGCGGCCTGTTCGGCTTGATCCTCAACGGAATTGTCCATGGTCGGCAACTGTACGAGTAACGGGATATCCTGATTGACGGCCGATGCTCGCAAAACTTTAGACGAATTGACCGATGGGGCATAGGGTTTCGGTACTTATTCCCGTTGCATATGTCCGATGGTGCGATGCGGTTCAAGTCGTATCTCGTCCGGTCGTCTGGATGTGTAGACGGCTGTGCGCCCGTGGCGATTCATTGTTGGTCGTTGCTGTGTTCCGCTTTGTGTTCTGGTTTGCACTCAGGTGTCCAAGCGTTTTCGGGTGATGGTCTTGTGTTGTGCGGCAGTACTACTTCTTCTGGACTTTCCAGTTCGCTTATTTTTTTGTGCATCGCCAATAAGATTGGATGCCTAACTAATTTGCGCTGCCGCTTTTTTCAGCAAGTTCTTTGCCTCGAGAACTTTTTGAAAATAATTGCGCGAAGGGGGTTGACGGGTGCGCTGAGCGCATCGCATAATTTGCCATCCTGTTTGATGGCGGACGCGAAGAAAGCAGAGCTTCTAGGCGAACGATCTTTAAAAACTAACAGCCGATAAGTGTGAGCGCTTGATGCGCTGACGCACACGGAATCTTTCGGGGTTTCGTGAAGCGAAAGTATCAAGTCTCACACGGTAATGAAAGGAAGGTTTTTCTG
>CALNWS010000088.1 GCA_940747215.1 uncultured Paraburkholderia sp.
CAGTCACTACCGAACACCGCACCAGCAAATCCACCCACCACCGGCACCGCTTCGTTCTGCGTCGCTGAATCAGCATAAAAGAAAAATTATGAAGAACTTTCGCGTCGTTGTCAACAGGTTTTTTACTTCGCTTAAAAACTTAGTTGACGTCACCGCCGCTGGTTTCCACCACGGCCCTCATCTTACAACGAGAAACGGAATACTAGGCGAGCAGGAGCCATATGACAAGGGTTTGACCGAATTATTTTTTGGCGAGTCACTTTCGAGTCGAATTTGCTACTGCCTCCGGCACAGCCGCTGCCATGGCCGCGTAGCCGGCATCGCTCGGGTGAATGTGATCGCCGCTGTCGAACTGACGTTGCAGCCGGTCCGGCTGCGCCGCTTCGCGCAAGGCGGCGTCGAAATCGACTACACCGTCGAACGCATGGCTCGTCCTAATCCATTGGTTCACGGCAAGTCGCGCGCTTTCGCGGGCGGCCGGCAGCGACGCCGGTGTCAGCGTTGCGCCATATAGCTTCACGCCTGCGTGATGAGCCTCAACTATCAGGCGCTGATAGCCTGCGATCAGATCCGCGGCCGTTACCGCCGTATGCGGAAAATCGCAATCCAAGCCGCCGCGCGGGGGCATCGCAGCGAAATTGATGTCGTTGATCCCGATCAGTACGACCGCAGCCTTCACGTCCGGCCGACGAAGCACGTCATGTTCGAAACGCGTCGCAAGCGCGTCACCGTAACAGGGCGAGTCACTCAGCAGCCGATTGCCGCTAATACCCAGATTGACGACCGCGACCGGCCGCCCCTCGCCACTGCGCGCCAGCCGGCGCGCGAAGGCATCAGGCCATCGACGGTTCTGGTTGAGGCTTGAACGCATGCCGTCCGTGATCGAGTCGCCGATTGCCGCTACCGTCGCGGACGGCACCGCCTCCACCGTCATTCCGGTTACCCAGACGTATTGCGTGAAGCGGCCGCGAAAAGCCTCGCCGAAGGCGTCCGCTGAGTGATTCCCCGGCGCCGACACATAATTGACCTGATTCGCAACGCGATGCCACGCTACGACCCGCTGCTCCGGCCCCATAAAAACGCTTACCGCGTACGGCGTGCCCGCAGCGACTTCAAAGGCAATTGGATCGCTATCCAGCTCGCCGCTTGGCGCAATGGTCACGCCACTCTTCCCACCAAAAGTAACGCGCTCGCTGCTGGCAGCCGCCGCACCGCCGCCCGATCGCGCGACACGCATCTCCTGCACCACGAGCGGCATTTTCCCATACTCGTTGTTCAGATGGATACGAACCGATTTTCCCGACAGCGTCGGATAAATGATCTGCCGAACGGTCCGCCCCGCGACGTCTGGTGCGCGATACAGCGCCGGCAAATTTTCGCGTTGCGGAATCGGTTGGAGCGTCGTTGCCCAAGCCGTGACCCAGTGCGACTGAGCGGCGTCGGCGGCAAAAACGGTAGTGGAGACAGCGAATTGAGACAGCAGCGCCGCGCCACAGGCGGCGGCCAGAGTGCGAATGGTCATTCGGAAACGGTATTCGGGCAAAACGTGCATTGTGCCCGAACCTAGGATCGGCGGACGCCAAAGGGAGAGGTCCCAAGGCGCCCCGAACGCAATCAGGTGGCCGCCTTCGTTCCAACCATGTTCAGCGCGACGGCCTCGGCGACTTCGATCCCGTCGATCGCCGCTGAATAGATGCCGCCCGCATAACCAGCGCCTTCGCCGGCCGGATACAAGCCCTCGACGTTCACGCTCTGGTAATTGTCCCCGCGGCGGACGCGGATCGGCGACGACGTCCGCTTCTCGACGCCGGTCAGCACGGCGTCGTGCATGGCGAACCCGGCGATCTTGCGGTCCATTTGCGGCAACGCTTCGCAAATCGCTTCGATCACATAGTCGGGAAACGCGGTGCTTAGATCCGTTGGATGCACGCCCGGCTAGACGGCACGACCGACCCGAGCGACGTCGACGGCCGTCCCGCAATAAAGTCGCCGACGAGTTGTCCCGGCCCCATATAGTTGCCGCCGCCGAGCTCGAACACCCGCTCTTCCCACTTGCGCTGGAATGCGATGCCGGCGAGCGGACCGCCGGGATAATCGTCCGGCGTGATGCCCACGACGATCCCCGCGTTCGCGTTACGCTCCGCGCGCGAATGTTGGCTCATGCCGTTCGTGACCACGCGGCCGGGCACGGAGGTCGCCGCGACCACCGTGCCGCCCGGACACATATAGAAGCTATATACCGCGCGCCCGTTGCTGCAATGGTGGACGATCTTGTAGTCCGCGGCACCCAATTGCTTATGGCCGGCGAATTTGCCGAACCGGCTGCGGTCGATCAGTCCTTGCGGATGTTCGATCCGGAAACCTAGGGAAAACAGCTTCGCCTCGATGAACACGCCACGATCGTGCAGTATCTGGAACGTGTCGCGCGCTATGGCCGACCGCCAGCACAACGTGATCGCAGCGCAGTGTCTCGCCATTGGAAAGCTTGAGCCCGCGCACTTTGCCATGATCGATCTCGATATCGTCGACACGGGTTTCGAAACGCACCTCGCCGCCCAGTTCGTGGATGGTCGCGCGCATCTTTTCGACCATGCTCACCAGCCAGAACGTGCCGATGTACGGATGGCTCAGGTACAGGATGTCTTCCGGCGCGCCCGCGCGCACGAACTAGTCGAGCACCTTGCGGCCGCAATGCTTCGGATCCTTGATCTGGCTATAGAATTTGCCGTCCGAGAACGTGCCCGCGCCGCCTTCGCCGAACTGCACGTTCGACTCCGGAGTCAGCACCGACTTGCGCCACAGTCCAAAAGTATCCTTGGTGCGCTCCCGAACCGCCTCGCCGGGCTCGAGAATGATCGGACGAAAGCCCATCTGCGCGAGGATCAGCCCCGCGACCACACAGACCACACGGCCCCATGCCAACCACCACGGGGCGCAACGTACTGAGTGCGCCGGCGCCTTCGCGACGAAGCGGTACGTCATGTCGGGCGTCACGCCGCAATGCGGCACGCTCGCGAGGCGCTTGAGTGCGGCCGCTTCGTCCGTCACTTCGACATCTACTAATCTATATAGGTGAGCTTGATGTCGTCGGCGCGTTTGCGTCGTGGGCGCGGCGGAACACTGTGTATCGGACAAGCCCGTCAGTGGCCACGCCGAGTGCTGCGAGGCACGCGCGAATCGCCGCCTCCAGTGCGCTCTCGGGGTGATCGAGCGGGAGTTTGATTTCGCTTAGATGTAACCTGAATACCAGGGGACGCAGATGGGCCGCACATCACGTGCCAATTTGCAATTTTATAGGTTAAGCGTCCGCAAGGGCGACCGTCTGACCGGCCGCCGGTTTCGCGCGCTCACCTGTCTCCTATTGGCCCAACGACCTTTCTCAAGAAAATTTATAAACCGACCGGTCGGTTGTTTATACTGCGTAGACATAGACAACTTCCTCAGAGAGCGTCCCCATATACACGCAATCCTTGGATATTTCCGGCAACGTTGCACCGCTGGATGCGGGCGTGGCCGCGCCCGGGCAGGTCAAATTCGACGCGGTCATGGCCGCCGACGGCAAGATCGAAGCACAGGACTGGAGCCGGAGGCGTACCGCAAAACGCTCGTGCGTCAGATTTCCCAGCATGCGAATTCGGAAATCGTCGGCATGCTGCCGGAAGGCAACTGGCTCTCGCGTGCGCCGAGCCTGAAGCGCAAGGCAATTCTCCTCGCCAAGGTGCAGGACGAAGCCGGCCACGGTTTCTATCTGATCTGTATAGCGCGGCCGAAACGCTTGGCGTTTCGCGCGATCAGCTGATCGCCGCGCTGAATTCCGGCAAAGCCAAGTATTCGAGCATCTTCAATTACCCGACGCCCACGTGGGCGGACGTCGGCGTGATCGGCTGGTTGGTGGACGGCGCGGCGATCATGAACCAGATTCCGCTGTGCCGTTGCACGTACGGCCCGTAGTCGATGATGGCCGGCACCGAAGCGCAGCGCGAACTGGTGCAGCAGGCGGTGAACCACTGATGGTGGCTGGTGTTGATGATGTTCGGCCCGAGCGACAAGGACTCGATCCACAGCAATCAGTCGCCGAAATGGGGCATCAAGCGCATTTTGAACGACGATCTGCGTCAGAGTTCGTCGACGCCACCGTCGACTAGGCCAAGGTGCTCGGCGTCACGCTGCCCGACGCCGACCTGAAGTGGAATGAAGCGCGCGGCCATTACGACTACGGCGACATCGACTGGGAAGAGTTCTGGCGCGTCGTCAACGGCGACGGCCCGTGCAACCGCGAACGCCTCGCGACTCGCGTGAAAGCGCATAACGACGGCAACTGGGTTCGCGAAGCCGCCCTCGCACACGCCGAAAAGCAGCTGCCAGCGCGCGCAACAATACGCCGCCTGAGATAGCGGCCAAGCCAAGCAAAGAATCTGGAGATCAGCAATGAACAAGGAGGAATGGCCGATTTGGGAAGTCTTCGTGCACAGCAAGCAGGGACTCGACCATAAACACTGCGGCAGCCTGCACGCCGCCGACGCGCCGATGGCGCTGCGCATGGCGCTCGACGTCTACACGCGCCGCCAGGAAAGCGTGAGCATCTGGGTGGTGCCGTCGTCGGCGATTACGGCCTCCGCGCCGGAAGACAAGGCGGAGCTGTTCGAACCGGCTGGCGACAAGATCTACCGCCACACGACGTTTTACACGCTTCCCGACGAAGTCAACCACATGTAAGCGCGGCCATGACTATCACGCCCCAACATCTTCAGTACGTATTGCGTCTCGCGGATACCGCGCTAATCCTTGGTCAGCGCAATACCGAGTGGTGCGGCCACGGCCCGATTCTCGAAGAAGACATCGCGCTGTCGAACATGAGCCTCGACCTGATCGGTCAGGCGCGCCTGCTGTACACGCATGCTGCTTCGCTCGAACAGCAATTCACCGCCAAAGCGCGCACCGAAGACGACTACGCGTACTTCCGCGCCGAACGTGGGTTCGCGAACTAAACGCTGGCCGAGTTGCCGCCTTTCGGCCCGCTGTGTGGAACCGCGCAGGTTGACAAGGATACGCCATCACGATCGTGCGCAATTTCCTGTACGCCACGCTGATGGCGCATCTGTGGACCGCGCTCACCACGTCGACCGACGAGACGCTCGCGGCGATTGCGTCAAAGTCGATCAAGGAAACCAGCTACCATGTGCACTACGCGCGCGAGTGGCTGATCCGTTTCGGCGACGGCACCGAGGAATCGTACCGCCGCGCGCAAGTCACACTCGACTACCTCGTGCCTTACACGCGTGAGTTCTTCAGCACGGACGCGGTGGAAGAAGCGGTTGCGCAAGCCGGCATCGGCCCGTTGACGGCGAATCTCGAAGCGGCATGGTCCGAAGACGTGCACGCCGCACTCGACGAAGCCACGTTGAAGCGGCCCGAAGCCGTCAAGCACATCACAACGGACAAACATGGCGAGTATTCCGAGCACATGAGTTTCGTGCTGGCCGAAATGCAAAGCCTCGCGCGCCAGCATCCCGGCGCCACCTAGTAAGGTAATCTGATCATGACGACGCCGACCGCCGCCCACAGCACCGACGCCGCACTCACGCGTGCGTGGGCCGTTCTTGAAACGGTGCCGGACCCGGAAATTCCGGTGATATCGATTCGCGAACTCGGCATTCTGCGCGACGTGCGCCGTGCCGACGATGGCGCGCTCGAAGTCGTCATTACGCCGACCTACTCCGGTTGTTCCGCGATGTCGCAGATTGCGGAAGACGTCGCGCAACTGAAGCCGTATCGCGTGGCCCCGGCGTGGACCACCGACTGGATGACCGCCGACGCCCGCGAAAAGCTGCGCGCCTACGGCATCGCGCCGCCCACGGGCAATTGTAGCTCGGCTGCACCCGAACAGGAAAAAGTGGTGTGCTTCGTGCTTCGCGCGCTGCCCGCACCGTCGTGCCCGCGCTGCGGCTCCGCGCACACCGAACGTCTCGCGCAATTCGGCTCCACGGCCTGCAAGGCTTTGTACCGCTGCCTCGACTGCCGCGAACCCTTCGACTATTTCAAACCATACTGATATGGCCACTCCGCAATTTCATCCGCTGCGAATCCGCTAAGTGCGGCCTGAAACTGCCGATGCGGTATCGGTCGCCTTCGAAAGTCCCTGTCGAGCTGCGCGACCACTATCGTTTCATGCAGGGCCAGTTCGTCACGCTCAAGACGCACATCGACGGTGAGGAAACGCGCCGCTCGTATTCGATTTGCGTTGGCGTGACCGATTACGACCGCGACGGCGAATTGTGCATCGGCATCAAGCGCGTGCGCGGTGGCCGCTTTTCGTCGAACTTCGCGTTCGCACGCTACACCCGGCCACACGATCGACGTAATGACGCCCGACGGCCGTTTCTTCATCACGCACCTGAACGCCGAGCAAGGCCAGCAGTATCTGGCGTTTTCGGGCGGCTCGGGCATCACACCGGTGCTCGCAATCATCAAGACGACGCTCGAAGTCGAGCAGCGCAGCTCGTTCACACTCGTCTACGGCAATCGCAGCGTCGAGCGGTTCGTCGAAAATCGCCATACACGCTGCGGCGACACTCGGCGAATACGCCAGCGACAGGTCGAGCTGATTGGATAGCGGTTTGGTGGGCGTGACCGAAATCTTGCCGGGTTTCGGGTTCTGGTGATAGGCTAGAACGTTTTGCTTGAGTTGTTCGTCCATTTTTTAGCCTGCGAGACGTAAGAAATTGAGCCGGGCACACCACACCGTTAGCGGGCGCTTCCATCGATCAAATGGATAGCCGACTGAGGCGGCAATCGCATGCGCCGGTGGGCACGGCGTCGAACCTCGGCGGAGGTGCGAACGATGCGGAATGCTTCGCGGGTTGATCAGTGTACACTCCGAAAGCGATGATGTACCAAGCGGTGAACACTCCTCACCATAAGCGAAACACGCGCACGTCATGCTGCATTGCCGCATTTCATCCGCATATTTTTCGCGCTGTCACGCGTGCATCATTCGAAGCTGTTTGGCGAACTCATCCAGGCGAGCATCGCGTCGCGTCATTCGAGTTCGGCGCCGCGTCGCTCGGGAATGAGAAAGAGCGTGGCCAGAATGTCGAGCACGTAGATCGACGCAAGCAACGCGAGCGACGCGCCGAACGAATATCGAGCAGCGAGCGCGCCGACCGCGACCGGTCCGAAACCACCCACCGCACGGCCGATATTGAAGATGAAGAGCACGTTTTGCGCGGTAGCGCGTGCGTCGGTTGGATAGAGGTTCGGAAATCAGCGCACCGTAGCCGCCAATCATGCCGTTGACGAACACGCCCATCGCCGCGCCGCCGATCAGCAACGCCGTGGGCGATACGAGGTGCGCGTAGACGAACACCATCACCACCGCGCCCGCCTAATAGAACAGGAACGTGGGCTTGCGGCCGAAGCGGTCAGCGGCCATGCCGAGAATGGTCGCGGCGGTTCACAGTCCGGATTTCGTGAGCGAATAGCCGAACGTTTTCGACAGATAGCTCGGCAGCCAGATCATCAGGCCGTAATAGCCGAAGTTCTGCACCGAGCACAGAATCGTCACGCCGATACTCGCGCACATCGTACGGCGATCGGCTACGAGCAGCTTGAGCGGAAGTTTGCGCATGCCGCGCGCGACACGTTCGGTGAAAAGCTCCGGTTCTTCGACGCGGCGCCGCACGAAAAACGACACGACGGCGGGCAACAGCCCGATCGCAAACATGCCGCGCCAGCCGATTATCGGCAGAAGTAGCGGCATGAGCAATGCAGCAGCCAGAACACCAAGCTGCCAGCCAAGCCCGACATACGACGACACGCGCGCCCGCTGCGAGGCCGGCCACGCTTCGGCCACGAGCGTCATGCCGATGCCGAACTCGGCGCCGAGACCAAGCCCGGCGATGGTCCGATACGCGAGCAGGTCGGCATAACCCCTGCGCCAGCGCGCAAAGACCAGTGAACACGGCAAAAATCAGGATCGTCCACGTGAGCATGCGCACACGGCCGAAATAGTCGCTCAGCACGCCGAAGATCAGACCGCCCGCCACCGCGCCGATCAGCGTCCACGTGACGAGCGAGCCGACTTGCGTCGACGTGAGGTAAAGGTCGGCGGCGATTACCGGCAGCATAAAACCGAGAATCAGCAGGTCGAAGCCGTCCATCGCGTAGCCGAGCACCGAGGCAATCAGCGCGCGGCCGGCGTAGCCATTTTTCGCGGATGCGCGGGTGTCGGGCGGGGATGAAGCAGCTGTCATTGAAAGCATTCCGTAGGTGTGGTGGGAAGCGGTTCGCGACCGCCTTCCATGAAATTCACGTGAGTGTAAAGGCAGCGCCAATGGCTCACAAGCTGGCCAAAGCATAGGACAGGCGGGCAGACGGGTCCCTCACCTCTTTGATCGAGGCCGCCGCCGGCTGCGAACATGAACGCGCTGCTCCGTGAGCACACGCCGTTATGGCCACGATTTGATTTGCCGCGACGTTGCGCTCCAAGTCCCTAGGAAAGGTCCGATCGGGTAAAATATAGGGTTACGCGCGCAGCAAAAGCCGACCGGCATCTCACCGTCCGGTTGCGTATGAATCTGTATGAATCGCCTATCAAGGCGCCGCCCAATCTGGCACGGAATACCCCTCTTGCTGCGCCACCCGGCTCCACGCCCGCTTCTCCTCGCTCACACCCAAGGATCCGCCCATGACAGGCTTCGATCGCCAGACGATCTCCAACACGACCGCCAAGATGCTGCTGGAAGTTCAGGCAGTGCACTTCAACGCGGAGAAACCGTACATTTTCACGTCCGGCTGGGCGAGCCCGGTTTATATCGACTGCCGCAAGCTGATCTCGTATCCGCGCGTGCGCCGAGGTCTGATGGAAATGGCCGAAACCACCATCCTGCGCGACGTCGGTTACGAGCAGATCGACGCGGTGGCAGGCGGCGAAACCGCCGGCATTCCGTTCGCGGCATGGCTGTCCGACCGTCTGATGGTGCCGATGCAATACGTGCGCAAGAAGCCGAAGGGTTTCGGCCGTAACGCGCAGATCGAAGGCCTGCTGACCGAAGGTCAGCGCGTGCTGCTGGTCGAAGACCTGACCACCGACAGCCGCTCGAAGATCAACTTCATCAACGCGCTGCGCACTGCCGGCGCCACGGTGAACCACTGCTTCGTGCTGTTCCACTACAACATCTTCAAGGAAAGCGTGTCCGTGCTGAAAGACATCGACGTCGATCTGCACGCGCTCGCTACGTGGTGGGACGTGCTGCACGTCGCGAAGGAAAACAAGTACTTCGACACGAAGACGCTCGACGAAGTCGAAAAATTCCTGCACGCACCGGCCGAATGGTCGGCTGCGCACGGTGGCGCGACGTCCACGCCGCAGTAAGTCCCTATTCGCCGTGCAACGTCGCGGCATTGCGGCGTCACGCAATCAATGAAAAGGCCGTCTGTCTTAATGACAGGCGGCCTTTCTCTTTTCCCTCTTAACCAGCAAGCTTAATTGCTAAGACAAAGCGCCCGGATCTTCGGTCGAGTTCGACGACAGATTCAAGAGGCTATTGCTCTGCGCGTACTGGGAAAGTTCGGAATCTCGATCGATGCCGAGCTTGCGCATCGCCGTGTTTTTCTGCGTGCTGATGGTCTTGATGCTGCGATTGAGTTGCTCGGAAATTTCTTTGATCGTCATGCCCGAGACGAAGAGGCGCACCACTTCCAGTTCGCGCCGCGACAGCATCACTTCGTCGTTCTTGTCGCCGGCGTTCATACGCAGCGAGTCGAGCGACGCCTTCACCGATGGACTCATGTATTCGAGATTGCGGCTCACGTGCTGCACGGCGAGACCGATGTGGCTGAGATCGTCGGACTTATTCACCACGGAAGTCACGCCGAGCTCGCTCAGACGCTTCAGCAGCGCGACGTTTTCCAGCATCGTCAGGACGACGATGGGAAGCTTCGGGAAAATGCGGCGTAGATAGCCGATGAGCGGCAGGCCGTCGCCATACTGGCCGCCAGGCATGGCGAGATCGGTAACGAGCACATCGCATTCGGTTTGCAGCAAGCAGTTTGATGAGCTCGGTGGATTGCCGCGCACGCGCGACAACCTGCAAACCGGGAAACTTGAGCAAAGCCTGCTCGGCACCGAACAGAATAACGGGATGGTCGTCGGCCACTACGACCCTGACTGGATCTTGCATCGCCCTACCCCTACAGATAAACCCCTCTCCAAAACTTCTGTCATGCCTTTCTGATCGTTGTACTTGAACTGATGGGAGCGCGGCCTGTTTTTTGCGCGGATATCCGTCTGATTATAGCCGATTTCCCTCTTAGAAATCCCGGCATGCAACAAGAATCTACGGTCCTCCCCGTTTTTGCAACACTGATTCCGATGTTGTGGTTGGCGGCTTGCGTGAATCTATTCGGCGTCTTGAGGGGATCACTCCCCGCGCCACGATGAGAGTCGCGCCCAACGAACCTCAGAACGATGGCGGCTTCTATATGAGCCCATCCTTGTTTCGGGTTCCTCGTCGGGCCACTGTGCCGTTCACGTCATCAGGTGTCAGCGGTCGCAAACCAGTTGGGTAACTTGATTGCTGCTATGTTGGAACTCGCTATGCGGGCATGGCTGCAGCCCCAGCGTTAAAACTCATCTTGCGGGCCGCTATTGCCCATGCGATCCGCGCGAATTTGTTGGCCAATGCGCAGGCCACAACATTGAAGTGTTGTCGCGCGAGCATTTGTCGCGTCCACGTGACCAATGGTCCTGAATTCTTGTCGAGTCGCTGCATGAACACTCTCGCGCACTGGACCAGTAACCGGCGGAGATTCTTGTCACCCCTTTTACTGATGCCCAGAAGGTTTGCCCGGCCTCCTGTGCTGTATTGGCGCGGAACCAGACCGATCGAGGCTGCGAAATCACGGCTGCGGGCGTATTGTTTGCCGTCGCCCATCTCTGCTGTCAGGACACTGGCGGTGATCTGGCCGACGCTAGGGATCGTCAACAGACGCCGACCGAGGTCGTCGTCGGCAAGTTGCTGTGCAATTTCCTTGTCGAGCTCCGCGACCTGTTGCTCAAGATACCTGAAGTGGGTATGTAAGCGTTCGAAAATGGTAACCAGCCGCGACGGTAACGAGTGGTTCAGCGAGCAGCGCCGGGAGTCGCCTCACGACTGCGTTGCCGATCGGCAGGCTGATACCGAACTCGAGCAGGAAGGCATGCATCTTATTCGTTGCATACGCGATCGCGAATCAGTGAATCGCGTACGCGTACTCGGTGTAGCGCAGACAGCGTCTGCTGCGATTCCGTCTTTGGCGTCACAAATCGCATGGCCGGCCGTGAGGCTGCTTCGCAGATTGCTTCCGCATCGACGAAATCGTTCTTGTTTGACTTTACGAATGGGCGGACGAACTGCGGTGAGATGAGATTGATCTGATGCCCGAAGGTCGCAAGCTTGCGAGCCATGAAGTGGACGCCGGCGCAGGCTTCCATAACTACGGTACAGGCGTGAAAGTTACTGAAAAATTCGATCAATTGCTGTCGCGATAACATCTTGCGAAACACAGCTTTGCCAGACTTGTCCTAGCCGTGCAGGTGAAACGAGCGTTTGCAGAGATCTACTCCAATGACTGTCGTGTCTTGCATGGCATTGCCTCCGGTCGTTTGTGCCGATACAGCGTAACCCACTGTCAGGTGGGGAAGGACCCATCCCATTATGATGCGCCGTAGAGCTAATGTTAGACTTTGAGTCGACCTTGAGGCACAAAATAGGGACAATATCTTCATGAGGCTTCAACGCCTCGCGTCCTCACAGGAGAACCGGCACATGCGCTCGCGTTGCCAAGTCGTTTCGATTGCTTCGCTGTTTCGCCGAATGCCCTTTCTCCCTTGCGCGATGCTGGGTCTCGCGCTGTTAGCGGCACACTGCCCTCGCGCACTGCCCTCGCGCACTGGCCGAGGGCGCTTTCGCGCTCTCGAGCACGAGCGTCCACGACGGCGGCACCGTGCAAGCCGCACAGGTTTTCAATCAGGACGACTGCAAAGGCGGCAACCGCTCACTGCAACTGAGCTGGCGCGCAGCGCCCGCCGGCACGCGCAGTTTCGCGATCACCGTGTTCGATGAAGACGCGCCTGGTCGCGGCTGGTGGAACTGGGCGGTGGCAGGCATTCCTGCCACGGTCGACAGCGTGCCAGAAAACGCCTCCTTTTCGGGCTATCTGAAAAAAGTTGGTGCAGTCGAGGCGCACAACGACTTCGATATCGACGGTTATGGCGGTCCCTGCCCGCCGCTTGGCAAGCCGCATCGGTACATCATTACGGTGTATGCATTGAGCACCGCCGACCACCTGCGTCTCGCGCAAGGACGCCCGGCGCTCATGTTCGATCACGAGATCGGCACGGCGACGCTCGGCAGCGCGCGCATGGTGGTGAACTACGGCAGGTAAAGCCGCAGCGCGTCCGGGCTTAACGTGAGCCGGCGCGCCGCCTGCGTCGTGTTGCATCACAGTGGCACGTCACAGCGCGGAGCATCACATCGCGGCTCGATTCGGCTTGTTGTCATCCGCATCCGCTAATGTGTATTCGAATCGGGCGACGTGTGCCGCATGCGCAGCGTCGCCATGGCTTGCCTTGTCCTTTCCTACTCTTGCCGGAGAGCCTCATGTCTAGGATCGTCATCGTCTATCACAGCGGCTATGGCCACACGAAGAAAGTCGCCGAAGCCGTCCTCGCCGGCATTATTGAATCCGGCGCCGAGGCGAGGCTCATGATGCCGGTCGGCGAGATGGACGACGCGAGCTGGGCCGAACTTGCCGCCGCCGACACCATCATTTTCGGCGCGCCCACCTACATGGGCGGCCCGTCCGCCGACTTCAAGAAGTTCGCCGATGCAAGCTCGAAAGCGTGGTTCACGCAAACGTGGAAAGACAAGATCGCGGCCGGCTTCACAAACTCGGCCACGATGAACGGCGGCAAGTTCTCGACCATCCAGTACTTCGTAACGCTCGCCATGCAGCACAGCATGATCTGGGCGGGTACCGGCATGATGCCGTCGAACACCAAGGCGGCCACGCCGCGCAACGACCTGAATTACGTCGGCGGCTTCACGGGCCTGCTCACGCAATCTCCCGCCGATGCTTCGCCCGAAGAAGCGCCGCCCGCCGGCGACCTCGAAACCGCGCGCGTGGCCGGCGTCACGGCGCGCTGGCGGGCGGGCGCACGATAACGCGTGCGGCGCGTTGGCTAAAGACGGCATCGGCGGACAACTGCCGCTCAAAAGGTCACGCCGATGTCACTTTCCGCGCGCATCGTCGTTTTTTTGAGCCAATTTCGGCCGGTCGCGCACGTCGCCGCCATGAAGTCTTAAAATAACGTTCCGGCACGGTTTCGCGCCCGTTTCCAGTAGCCAGTGAGATCGAGATGAGCACGAAAGTTTTTGTCGACGGACAGGAAGGCACGACTGGCCTGAAGATTTTTGAATACCTGTCGCAACGTTCCGACGTAGAGATCCTGCGTATCGAAGAAGCGAAGCGCAAAGACCTCGAGGAGCGCCGTCGCCTTATCAACGCTTCGGACGTTACGTTCCTGTGTCTGCCCGACGTCGCCTCGCGCGAATCGGCTTTGCTCGTGAATAACGACAACGAGCACACCGTACTGATCGACGCGAGCACGGCGTTCCGCACGTCCGCCGACTGGGCGTACGGCCTGCCCGAACTGGCACACTCGCAGCGCGAGCGTCTGCGCACGGCGAAGCGCATCGCCGTGCCGGGCTGCCACGCTTCGGCATTCGTGCTGGCCATGCGTCCGCTCGTCGAAGCGGGCGTCGTGGCGCCGGAATTCGCCGCGCACGCTTATTCGATCACCGGCTACAGCGGCGGCGGCAAGAAGATGATCGCCGACTGCGAAGCCGGCGGTAACGACAAGCTGAAGAGCCCACGCCCGTACGCGCTCGGCCTCACGCACAAGCATCTGCCGGAAATGGCCGCGCATACGGGCCTGAAGTCGGCGCCGATCTTTACGCCGATCGTCGGCGACTTTTACAAGGGCCTCGCGGTCACCACGTTCTTCTCGCCGAGCCAGTTGGCGAAGAAAACGTCGCCGCAAGACGTGCAGGCGCTGTTCGCCGAGTACCACTCGGGCGAACCGTTCGTGCATGTCGCGCCGTTCGATTCGGAAGCGAACCTCGACAGCGGCTTCTTCGACGTCCAAGCGAACAACGATACGAACCGTGTCGACCTATTCGTGTTCGGCAACGAAGAGCGCTTCGTCACGGTGGCGCGTCTGGACAATCTCGGCAAGGGCGCGTCGGGCACCGCGATCCAGTGCATGAATCTCGCGATCGGTGCCGGCGAGGAAACCGGCTTGAAACGCTGAAGCATCCCTCCGCTAAAGCGCGCAGAAGCATGCTGAAAAGCGGGTCTATCCAGACCGGCTTTTTTTGTTTTAAAAAACGGCAATCGAAATTCAAATTAACACCGTTAATCAATAATAGCCCGCATTACATAAAAAATCCAAATCGGGCTAATCGCTAATTTTCAGGCAATTCATTCCACGCAATCATGCGCACAGCAATGTTTTCCGCCTAGGGAAACTCCGGATTTTTTCTAGAACGGTCGTTCGTATAAGATAGAGCCATTTTGCTGTAATGCCTGTCTGGCAAGGGCGTGCGCTGGAGCAACAGGAAGGTTTGTCGAGTGAAATTTCCTTTTTTGTTTAAAAGGGCTTCAAACGCCCGCACAGCGTATGCGCGGTGAATTCGGCGCTGTTTGAATCGGTCTTTTTAGACGGCCAATTCAATTGACAGGCATTAGAGGCGCAGCGAAATTAGTTCGCACAATTACTCAAGGGAGACAGACGCATGTCGCACGCCATTACCCGAGGCCTAGCGATGGCCTTCGCCACGGCCCCATTCCTGATTGCATGCGGCGGCGGCAAGGCCGACAATCCGGGCCCAATTAATACGCCGCAATGCTCGGGCTCGAGCTGCGGCGTGCAAGGTCCGCCGCCCACAGGACCGAGCGCTGCCGCGCTGTGTCCGGCTACGGCGGACATCGTCAAGAGCACCCATCTCGGCGGCGCCGGCAGCGGCGAAATCGTCCAGATCAATATCGACGCCACGGCGATGACGTACATGCTGAAGTGGTTCGAGTCGCCGATCCCGCTGCGCACCGGTTCCGTTTCACCGACGCGCGCAGGCACGCAGATCACCGACGCAGTGATCCATCCGTCCACCGGCACGCTGCCCACCGCCGAACAGACGCGTTGCGCGTTTATTCTCGGCTCGGACACCGGCACGGCATCGGGCGACGGCCAAACCTACACCACGCCCGATTTCGTGAACAACCCCCGAATTCGCCGATGATCCTCGTCGGCAATGGCGTGGCTGGCGACGGCATTCCGGGCACGACGGTGCAGTTTTCGGGCATTCTCGGTCTCGGCGCGGTGCCGAACCGTCACTTCGACTTCTATCCGTTCCTCGGCTTCGCCAGCACGACGACCGATCTCACCAAACTGGTCGGCACGTACAACAGCCTGCTTTATCACCTCTCGCCGACCGCTAACTACGAAACGATCGCGACCAACTCCGTCGAGACATTCGATGCGAGCAGCAATTGCACGTCGTCTGGTTCGTCGGGATGCCTGAGCACGGGTGGCACGCTCACGCTGAACAGCAACGGCTATTTCGACAGCAGCACGCCGCCGCAGATCATGAGCGGCGACAGCCCCGCGCCGCTGCGCACCGGCAACTTCGGCAAGACTCACATGATCCTCGGCCAGGTGAACGGAGCGACGGTGCCACTCGTCTTGCGCACGGGGCTCGTGAATCTGACCAGCCTGCAGATCAACGACGAATCCGGCATCGCGATGCTCGCCTCGGCTACGTCGACGCGGACTCGCCCAGAGGTAGCCCTGTTCGTTCGGACAGTTTTCTGAGATTTTCAAGTGGAACGTCCGGGGCGATCATGCTGCCGATCTGATCGCAGGCAGCGTTGCGAAGTATGCCTCATCCGGCATCCGGTCTGCC
>CALNWS010000089.1 GCA_940747215.1 uncultured Paraburkholderia sp.
AACGTGATCACCCATTTCGGCAAGATGCTCGCTCGCTTCGAAAACCGCTGATCAGCGATCACCTTCAACCGAAAGGACCCGTCACGTTCAACCCGAATCCCCTGATCACGTTCGCCAAAATACGCAACCAAGGCGCTCGCCGTGGAACTGGCGACGCGCAACATCACCGTCAATTGCGTGGCGCCGGGGCTCATCGAAACCGGCATGCTCGACGACATGCCGCTCGAGCATGCGTTGAAGACGGTGCCCATGAACCACGTCGGGCAGCCTGCCGAAGTGGTGTCCGTGGTCAGCTTCCTGATGTCGGATGCGGCCTCGTACGTCACGCGCCAGGTGATCGGCATCAATGGCGGGATGGTCTGATGAAGCGTGTCGTCATAACCGGCATGGCGGTGTCACCGTACTCGGCGATAGCTGGGAGGTAATCGAAACGCGGCTGAAAAGCGGCGTGAACGCGGTGCGGCACATGCCAGAGTGGGATTATTTCCAGATGCTGCATACGCGGCTCGCGTGTCCGTTGCCGGACTTCGCGATGCCCGCGCATTATCCGCGCGCCGTCGTCGGCGTGCACGACGTCGGCGCTCGCGATCGGCCAAGCCATGCAACTGATTCAGACTGGTCGTCAGCAGATCGTGCTTGCGGGCGGCAGCGAATCGCTGCATGACAACATGACGCTCATGTTCGACGCGATGGGCGCGTTGTCGCGGCGCTTCAACGACACGCTGCACAGCGCGTCGCGTCCGGCGCATCTCGTCGTGCAAACACTCAACCGTCAGCTCGACGGCGAAGCGGTGGACTGGACCGCGGATTACGACGTGCCGCTGCGCAAAGGCATCGACACGTTCCGCGCGTTCGTCGAACGCTGGTACGGGTGAATTGCAGGACATTATCTATGCGCAGGATAAGGCACCGTCGATTCGCCGCATGATCAGCGTGGTGCTCGCGGGTTACGCGTGGGACGAGACCAATCCGTATGTCGCGCATCCGGCGCACTACGACCCCAACACGATTCAATGAACTTCTGACCGACCATGAATACAACAACCGCTACGTCCATGATCGAAAAAACGGCGCTCGCGCCGAAGGCAGAACTGCATATTCATATCGAAGGTTCGCTGGAACCCGAACTGATTTTCGCGCTCGCCGAGCGCAACGGCGTGAAGCTCGCGTACGACTCGATCGAAACGCTGCGCGCTACCTACGCCTTCACCGATCTGCAATCGTTTCTCGACATCTACTACGCCAGCGCGAGCGTCCTGCTGCATGAGCAGGATTTCTACGACATGACGATGGCCTACGTGGAACGCTGTCTCGCCGACAACGTGATTCACAGCGAGACCTTCCTCGATCCGCAGACGCACACCGAGCGCGGCGTGCCGATCGCGACGGCTGTGGCCAGCATCGAACACGCGCTCGCCGACGCGGAAAAGCGCGGCATGACGAGCAAACTGATTCTGTGTTTCCTGCGCCATCTGTCCGAAGAAGACGCGCTCGCCATGTTCGAGGAAGCGCGGCCTCTCTTCGAACAGTACAAACATCGTCTGATCGGCGTCGGGCTGGATTCGTCGGAGCGCGGTCATCCGCCTTCGAAGTTCGAGCGTGTCTTCGCGAAGGCGCGTGCGCTCGGTCTGAAACTGGTTGCGCATGTCGGCGAAGAAGGTCTGTCGTCGTATATCTACGAAGCGCTCGATCTGCTGAAAGTGGATCGCGTCGATCACGGCGTGCGCAGCATCGAAGACTCGGCGCTCGTCACGCGTCTTGCTGACTCACGTGTCGCGCTGACCGTGTGCCCGCTGTCGAATCTGAAGCTCTGCCTATTCGACGACATGACCAAACATACGCTTGAAGGACCTGCTGGATCACGACGTCGCCGTCACGGTGAATTCCGACGACCCAGCCTACTTCGGCGGCTATGTGAACGCCAACTATTTCGCCATCATCGACGCGTTGAAACTCAACGATGCCGAAGTCTGCACGATAATCCGCAACAGCTTCGAAGCGTCGTTCGTTACGCCCGAGCAATGCAGCGAACTGATCGCGAAGCTCGACGCACACTGGCAACACAACGGCCCGCACTGACGGGCCAACGCACGGCAGCCGGCGGCGGCTCGCACCTGCTTCGACGCATCACCTGAACCACCTGCCCCGTCGCCCGCGCTGCACGGTTTTTTATCGGAGACGTTTTTCCCCATGACACAATCGGCTTTTCGCGCACAACTGCTTACCTTCAACGGCGATCCCGCGCAATCGTCCAATGCGGCGGTCTTCAACGAAGACGGCCTGCTGATCGTCGAGGACGGCCACGTCGTCGCGGCGGGCGTGTATGCGGCGCTCGCGTCGCAACTCGCGCCCGGCACCCACGTCGAGGAGATGCGCGACAAGCTGATCGTGCCGGGCTTCATCGACACGCACATCCACTATCCGCAGACGGACATGATCGCGTCGCCGGCGCCGGGTCTGCTGCCGTGGCTCGAGACGTACACGTTCCCGATCGAGCGCCGCTTCACCGATCCGGCGTATGCCCGCGACACAGCGAGCTTTTTCGTCGACGAACTGCTCGCGAGCGGCACGACCACGGCGCTTGTGTATTGCACCGTGCATAAGGAATCGGCGGACGCGCTCTTTACACGGAGCGAGGCGCGCAATCTGCGCATGGTGGTCGGCAAGGTGCTGATGGACCGCAACTGCCCCGAATTCCTGCGCGACACCGCGCAATCCGGTTATGACGACAGCGCCGAGCTGATCGGCCGCTGGCACAACCGCGGCCGCCAGATGTACGCGCTCACGCCGCGTTTCGCGCTGACCTCGACGGAAGCGCAACTCGAAGCGTGCGGCGTGCTCGCGGGCAAGCACCCGGACATCTTCATCCAGAGCCATGTCGCGGAAAATCACGACGAAGTGAAATGGGTCGCCGATCTGTTCCCCGGCCATCGCAGCTATCTGGACATTTACGATGGATGGTTTCATCCACCGTTTCGCGCAGCGGCAACGCCCACAGGTTTTCGCGCGCGAGCGTCACCTCGACGAGCGGCCACGGAAAATGCTCAGCATGTCCGTGTGCGCGAGCAGGCCCAGCACGACCGCGAGCGAGTGCGCGAGGTGAATGGTGTGCGGCACGCGCATGGCGCGTTTGCGGAACAGGTTGTCCGAGATCGATTCGCGGCTCGCCGGGTCCCAGTTGAGCACCCACTCGGCGTCCTCGAGTTCGAGCAGCGTGTGCGGCAGCCCACTTTCGGATGATCGCGCCGCGCGACCATCGCCGAGTGCGTCGAAAATAGCGGCACGTTGTGAAATTCGGATTGCGGCGAAGCCGGCGGCGGCCGCCCGATCGAAAAATCCAGGCTGCCGTCGCGCAGACGCGGTTGCACGACTGCCAGCAACCCTTCGAAAAATTCCAGTTGGATTTCCGGCAGGCGTTGCCGGAAACGCCGCACCGTGGGCGGCAGAAACGTGAGCGCAACCCACGGCGTGACGCCGTCGAGTTTGCCCGCCGCCGCGCCGCACAGCGCCTCGATTTCAGCTTCGGCGCGCTGCAATTGCCCGAGCACCACGCGCGCATGCACGACGAGCGCGCGACCGAACTCCGTGAAGGCGACGCCGCTCGCGCTGTGCACCACGAGCGGTGCCTGCAGGTCGGCTTCCAGTTCGCGCATGGCCTTGGTGACGGCGGCAGGCGAAAGATCCAGCGAACGGGCCGCTGCCCGGATATACGGTATTCGCAATCGCGGCTAAGGTGCTGAGCTGATGGAGTTTCATAGGGAAAGCCCGTATTCGAATGGCAACCACTGGTTGCCATCGTAACAATTTTACGTCTGCCGTTGAAATATCGGCGTCATTATGCTGGGTTCACGGTTTATTCGATGGAGACGACACGTGAATACCATGGCAATTCCGGCGGGCATCGCCGAACTCGAAGATGAAATGATCGTGCTGCGCCGCCGTATTCATGCGCTGCCGGAACTCGCATATGAAGAGTTCGCACCGGCGATCTGGTCGCGGAGCGTCTGCAGGAATGGGGTTAAACGGGTGCGTTGCGGCCTTGGTCAAACCGGTGTGGTGGGGGACTGAAGGTAGGCAACGGCACGCGCAAACTGGGGCCTGCGCGCCGACATGGACGCGCTGCCGATTCACGAAACTACCGGCCTGCCCTACGGGAGCACGGTGCCGGGCAAGATGCACGTATGCGGTCACGATAGCCACACGGCGATGCTGCTCACCGCGGCCAAGCATCTCGCGCAGGAAAAGAATCTCGACGGCACGCTGAACCTGATCTTCCAGCCTGGCCGAAGAAGGGCTCGCCGGTGCGCGCAAGATGCTCGAAGACGGTCTCTTCGACACATTCCCGTGCGACGCGGTGTTCGCGATGCACAACATGCCGGGCTTTCCCACGGGCACGCTGGGCTTCATGCCGGATCCGTTCATGGCGTCGTCGGATACCGTCATCATCAAGGTGACGGGGCGCGGCGGTCATGGCGCGGTGCCGCACAAGGCGGTCGATCCGGTGGTGGTGTGCGCACAGATCGTGCTGGCGTTGCAGTCCATCGTGTCACGCAACATCGCGCCGTTCGACATGGCGATCATCACCGTCGGCGCGATTCACGCGGGCGAGGCGCCGAACGTGATTCCCGAAACGGCGGAGATGCGTCTTTCGGTGTGCGCGCCGACGTGGACTATCAACGCCGTTATCCGGTGCTCGTGAACGACGCGCAGATGACCGGCCTTGCACGTCAGGTCGCGCTCGACTGGCTCGGCGAAGGTGGCCTGATCCAGAACATGCAGCCGCTCACCGGCAGCAAAGACTTCGCGTTCCTGCTCGAACGCTGTGCGGGCAGCTACCTCATTATCGGCAATGGCGACGGCGAGGACGGTTGCATGGTGCACAACCCCGGCTACGATTTCAACGACGATTGCCTTGCCACCGGCGCGGCGAATCAAGAACGATCACGACAAGAACGCCGCACTTCAGTTGACCGCATCATGGAGACATAGATGGACTATCCCGCCACCCCGCAATCCGCTGCCGCCGAGAACCTGAGAGACACGTTGAACATGCAGAGCGCCGGACTGACCCATACGTCACAGGCTGCCGGACGTGGCGGTCACGCGAAAGCGATTGCCGCGATCACGCTCGGCAACGGCCTCGAGTTTTTCGACTTCACGATCTACAGCTTCTTCGCGACGATCATCGGCAAGCTGTATTTCCCCGTCGAAGGACAACTCGCGTAACTGATGCTCGCCGTCGGCACGTTCGGCGTCGGTTTCATCATGCGGCCGGTGGGCGGCATCGTGCTGGGCGGCGAAGTGGGGCGTCGACATCTTTGCTGCTCGAATACGGCAGCAACAGAACGCGCGGTTTCTACGGCAGCTGGCAGTTCGTGAGCTAGGGTTTGAACACCGTGTGCGGATCGCTTCGGCGTCGGCCTCGCGGCGGCACTGTCCACGTCCGCGCTGGAAAGCTAGGGCTGGCGTGTGCCGTTCGTGATCAGCATGGCGATGGGGCCGATCGGCATTTACATCCGGCGTCATCTGGACGAGACGTTGCTGGGTGTCGAAGACGGCAACTCCAGCGCCAACGCCGCAGTGAAGGCCGCCTCGCAGCCGTTGCGCAAGCTGTTCCGCGAGCATTCGCGCGTGATTACGACGGGCGTGCTGACCACCATCGGCGGCACGGCGGCGAACTATATCGTGCTGTTCTATCTGCCCACGTACGCAATTCGCATTCTGCATCTGCCGATGTCGTCGGCCTTGTGGGCGGCATGGACCGCCGCCGTGGTCACCGTGATCTGCTCGCCGTTCGCAGGCGCGCTCTCGGATCGCGTGGGGCGCAAGCGCGTGTTGTGGGTGTCGCGCGTGCTGCTGATCGCGACCGTCTATCCGGCGTTCATGATCATCAACGCCGCGCCCACGGTGCCCGTCTTGCTGGCAGTGGTGGCGGGTCTCGCGGTGCTCGTCGCGTTCACGGCGGTGCCAAACATCGTCATGCTGCCGGAGCTCTTTCCGCGCGAGATTCGCGCGACCGGCATGTCGATCGTGTATTGCCTCGGCGTGTCGATCTTCGGCGGCTTCGCGCAGTTCTTCGCGACTTGGCTGATCCAGATTTCCGGCAGCAATCTCGCGCCGGCGTGGTATCTGATCGGCTGTGGACTGGTCTCGCTGATTCCGCTGCCGTTCATGCAGGAAACGGCAGGGCGCGATATCGGCTGAAGACTTTTGACGATGTGCGGTCCATGCGTGTCACGCGCTTCGAAAGATCGGCACGTGCACTCATGGACTGCTGCTGCAAGGAAAGCAGCGAAGTAGCGCCCCGCCGCCTACCGTAACGCCGATTCTCTCTCTCCCACGCCCGTTCCCGCTTCCTGTGCTGCCGCGTCGCGCGTCTCCGGCATGGCCGCCCACACCAGCAGAACCGCCAGCGCACCGGCCGCAGCTATGCCGAAGAAGCTCACCGCATTACCGAAATGATCCGCAACGAACCCGGCGGCCGTGGTGCTCAACGTAGCGCCGATGCCTGCCGCCAGCCCGAAGAGTCCGATACACAGGTTGTAGCGTCCCTTGCCGCCCGCGACGTCGGCGGCGATGAGCGGCAGCATTACGCCGAACACGGCGGCACTCAGGCCGTCGAGCATCTGCACCGGCACGAGCAGATACGGGCTGCTGATGCCCGCGAACAGCAGCGCGCGGATCGGCAGCGCGGAGAAGCCAAGCAACAGGATAGGGCGGCGTCCCCAGCGTTCAGCGGAACGTCCCACCCACGGCGACATCATCGCGACGATCGCCTGCGGCACGATGATGCACGCCGCGATCACGAGCTGGACGTTGTCGCCCATGCCGGCCGTCACTTCGCCGGCCGCGAGATTCAGCATCGCCGCGTTCGACAGATGGAACAGCACGATGCACGCCGCGAACAGCAGCATGCGCTTGTCGCGCAGCAGTTCGCGCAGGCTCTCGCGCCGCTCGATCTGCTCCGGCGTGGGCGCGGATTTCGGGAGTTCGATCGTATCGGTGCGCTGGATCATCGTGAGCGCGAAGAGTGCTGGCACGTCGAGCGCGGCTGTCAGCCAGAACACGGCGCGCGGCGAATAGTATTCGCCGAATACGCCCATCAGACCCGCCGCGACCGCGCTGCCGATCGACGCCCAGCGCGCGTTGCGGCCGAGCCGGTCGCCGAGATTCGCGCGTCCCACGAGGGCGAACGAGATCGCGGCAAGCGCCGGCGTGAGCATGCAGCTCGCGAAACCGTGAAAGACCTCGGCGGCGATCACCGGGATCACGGTCGGACTCACGGCGAGCAGTACCGCGCTCAGGATGATCGCGAAGATCGCCCAGGCGGCCGCGCCTTTCTTGTTGCGCAATGCGTCGACGGTGGCACCGCCCGGCACCTGCGAGACCATCGCGCTGATCGTGCCGACCGAGAGCGCCATGCCGATCTCGCCCTGCGTCCATTTGTGCGAAGCCAGATACGAAGCGATGAACGGCCCGAAGCCCGTCTGCACGTTTGCGACGAAAAAGTTCAGCCAGTCGAGTGCGCGCAGGCTGCGCGTCGTTACCAGAGTGCGGCCTGTCATCGGGCCGCCCGTGCGTTGGAAGTGGTGGCCGCGGCAGGTGCCGACGCCGCGGCGGCCGGTGCAGGTGGCAGCGCGGGTGATACGGCGCGCACCGGCTTGTCGCTCGTATACGGCGGCGTCGCGTTGATCTGCGCGTCGCTCAGCTCGATCAGCGGATGCAGCTCTTTGTCTTTCGTGACGAAGTGCAGCGCCGACCAGTTCGCCGCAATCGTGCGGCGCTCGGTGCTGACCATGCCGTTCACGTCGAGCACGACGGCTTGCGGCTGCGCGTTGGCGTCGATCAGCACGTCGATCACGCGGCCCACTTTGGTGCCGTTCGAGCGCTCCACGGTGGCGTCGATGAGCGGCAATTGCACGGCTGCCGACTTCGCCGCGGCCGCCGCGCTCGCGGGCGTGGCCGTGGCGTTCAGCGTGATCGGCGCGGCCTTTGCGGTCGGCGTGAAGCGGAACGCGCCCCACGGGAAGTTGACCTTGCGGTCGCCCACGCCGAGGAAGCCTTGCAGATTCACCACCATTTCGCGCGGCTTGCCGCCCGCGTCGGCGATCAGGTCGACCGCGCGGCCGACCACCTTGCCGTCCGGCTTCTGCACTTCGCTGTCGAGCAGCGTGCGCGCTTCGTTACGGTCGATCGTGCGCAACACGATGATCGGCTGTGGCGGAGGTGGCGGGGGCGGCGGCTCGACCTTGTGCGGCTTGACGACAGGCTTCTTCGGTTTTTTGGGCTGCTCGGTTTCGACGGGCTCGGTCTCCACCGGTTCGGGCGCGGATGCGACGACCGGCGCGCTCGCGGGCTCGACGGGCATGATCGTGGCATCGACGATCGGTGCCTGCTGGTTTCCCCACAGCAGGCTGCTGCAACCCGACAGCGCGAACAGCGCAAATACAGCGAAGATCAGGACACGCCGGGCAGGACGCAAAAAACCGCCAGTCATCAAGAAAGACTCCATGGGCCGGTGCGGTCGGAGGGCAGATTCCGCCGCAGTTATGACACGCAGTGATGTAGGTACGGGCCAGAGTTTAACCCGTGACGTCGGCCGGCCCCCGATTTGCAAGCTATCTGACAGGTGTGCGGGAAGCACGCTTCATGCCGCGTCGTGCCCTGATGCACGTCCTGACACATGCTTTCACGTTATGAACCCGGCGCAATACAGCGGCTTGGAGTCGAAGCCGGTTTCGACGCGGTGTCGAAGCGCTGCGCAGCCGTCGAAACCGGTTCATGACAAACCGTAGGTGTAAACGAACGCGCGGATCGCAGAGCCGGCGGGCCGTCTGCCGTGACATATAAGCTTCACGACATGTCCTTCATGCCGATCATGCGATGGGAGACATATTTGTGTTAACCTACAGACATTTCGAGACAGCGCAAAAGACCAAAAGACCCCACCCACACTAAATTAACTTCAACGAGACGAACCTGATGACGGCCGGCATCGCCGGGCGTTTCAGTACGCTGATAAGAGGCACTCATCATGATGGAACCCCACGCCCAACCGATTTCCGAAGTCGGTACCGAGTCGTTCGACGGGAAGGGCTTTCTCGACCGCTACTTCGAAATCTCCTCGCGCGGCAGTTCGCAGCGCTAGGAAATCGTGGCCGGCATCACGACCTTCCTCGCGATAGTCTATTCCGTGTTCGTCGTGCCGGGCATGTTCGGCAAGGCGGGCTTCGATACCAGTGCGGTGTTCGTCGCCGTGTGTCTGACCACCGCGTTCGGCTCGCTGCTGGTGGGCGTGTGAGCGCGTCTAACGATCGCGATCGGCTGCGCGATTTCGCTTACCGCGTTCGGCCGTGCTCGGTAAAGGTCTGCATCCGAATGTTGCGTTCGGCGCCGTGTTCCTGATGGGTGTTGTGTTCACCGGGATCTCGGTGACGGGGGTGCGTTCGTGGATCCTGCGCAATCTGTCCACCGGCATCGCGCACGGCACGGGCATCGGCATCGGTCTCTTTCTACTGCTGATCGCGGCGAACGACGTGGGTCTCGTCGTGAAGAATCCGGGTGCGGGTCTGCCGGTTTCGCTCGGCAACATCACGGCGTTGCCGGCGCTGATGTCGGTTGCGGGTCTCGCCGCGATCTTCGGCCTCGTACGCCGCCGCGTGCCGGGCTCGATCCTGATCATGATCGTCGCGATTTCGGCGATTGCGCTCGCAATCGATCCGGCCGTCGCGTTCCACGGCGTGTTCGCGGTGCCGTCGCTGAGCGCGCCGGCTCATGCATCGCTGATCGGCGCAATGGACATCAAGGGCGCGTTGTCGATGGCCGTGCTGCCGAGCGTGCTGGCGCTCGTGATGACGGCCGTGTTCGACGCGACCGGCACGATCCGCGCCGTCGCGGGACAGGCCGATCAGCTCGACGAGAACGGCCGCATCATCAATGGCGGCCGCGCGCTCATGGCCGACTCGGTCAGCTCGATCTTCTCGGGCCTGCTCGGCGGCGCATCGGCTGCGGCTTATATCGAATCGACGGTCGGCGTGGCAGCGGACGCGAAAACGGGCATGGCCGCGGCGGTTGTCGGTCTGCTTTTTCTC
Organism: uncultured Paraburkholderia sp.; assembly: GCA_940747215.1. Taxonomy (GTDB): domain Bacteria; phylum Pseudomonadota; class Gammaproteobacteria; order Burkholderiales; family Burkholderiaceae; genus Paraburkholderia. The sequence goes on from CALNWS010000089.1 coordinate 10,092, forward strand.
GGTCGTGATGTTCTTCTCACCGTTCGCGGGCCTCGTGCCTTCGTATGCGACCGCGCCTGCGCTGATGTACGTGGGTCTGCTGATGCTCTCGAACGTGAGTAAGCTGCATTGGGCGACATGGTCGATTCGATGTCGAGTCTCATGTGCGTGGTCTTCATCGTGCTGACGGCGAACATCGTGACGGGCATCATGCTCGGTTTCGCGATGCTCGTGATCAGCGGTGAATATCGCAAGCTGAATGTGGGTACGGTGGCGATCTTCATCGCACGACACACGAATGACGGGACCGCTTCGCGGCCTGTTCGCGAAGCGGTATTGGGCATGCATCCATGTGCAATGCCAGCGATGCGGCAGCAGGAACATCGCGACTCACGGTGCAGAGAAAGCGTCGCGAAACTTGTAAGTAGACAACAATGCAAAAAATGAGGCCATTACGACGCGCGTCGTCTATTTCACGCGTAATTCCGTCGCCCACGCTCCTCGAGCGTTTTAGCGAACGCGAATGGGACGTCGAGATATTCGGTTCCGTTCGCGACGTGCGTGAGGCGCTGCAGGACGGCTCGCTCGCGGGCGGACTCGTCGACTTCGCAAGCGTATCCGATCCTAAGCAGGTGAGCGCATTCGAAGCTTGCCTCACGATGCCGAACATCGGCTGGGTCGCGATGGCGGACGCGAAGCAACTCGACAACGCCAACACGCGCCGTCTCGTGCGCGACTACTGCTCTGCTTCGACTACGTTACGTTGCCGGGCGCGGACGCGCGCATCGTCGACACCGTGGGCCACGCCTGCAGCATGATCTCGCTCGGCGAGCCGTTCTATGTCGACGCATCCACGGCGGAAGGCGACATGATCGGCAATTGCGAAGCGATGCAGGCGCTGTTTCGCCGCATCCGCAAAGTCGCGTCGAGCGATGCACCCGTGTTCGTCTCCGGCGAGTCCGGCACCGGCAAGGAACTGACGGCTGCGGCCATTCACGCGCGTTCGCCGCGATCAATTGCGGCGCGATTCCGCCGCATCTGTTGCAATCCGAGTTGTTCGACTACGAGCGCGGCGCGTTTACCGGGGCGAATCAGCGCAAGATCGGCCGCGTCGAAACCGCGAACGGTGGCACGCTGTTTCTCGATGAAATCGGCGATCTGCCGTTCGAAAGCTAGGCGAGCCTGCTGCGCTTTCTGCAGGAGAGCGCGATCGACCGGCTCGGTGGCAGCGATTCGGTGGCGGTCAACGTGCGCATCATTTCGGTGACGCACGTCGACATGGAAGCGGCGGTGGTAGAGGGACACTTTCGTGCGGACCTGTACCACCGTTTGTGCGTGCTGCGGATCGACGAGCCGCCGCTCAGGGCGCGCGACAAGGACATCGAACTGCTCGCGCTGCTGCGCCATCGTGGCTGGCCGGGCGACGCCGCGCGCGAACTGAGCGTGTCGCGCGCTACGCTTTATCGCATGCTGACCGCGTACGGCATGGGCGACGGCGACGACGCCGAAACGCAGGAGTGAACGCTTTTGCCGGCTTTCGTCGAGATTCATCGGAAAGGTGTGATGTCTCTGAGTTTTGGCGGAAAGGCAACGCGCGGACGTGAAACGATAACGTGTACCCGATGCCTGCGCCCCGGTTTCTCCGACTCCATCTGCGCACACCGGTTTTTCCCGACCGGATTGGACTTCGACTTGGACTTCGGCTGACACGCCACGGCGAGCCGCGGTTCGGCGCTCGTGCGTCATTTGCGCTTCACTTGTGTTTCATTTGCCTTGCACCTGATGTGCGGGCTAGCGCATTCGCACCGCGTCAGTGCGTTCGGAATGCATTTCGGCGATGAACGGCAGCGCTGGAAAAAGCGAACCGTTTCTCACATTCGGTGAGGAGCAGTGTGAAACTTTTTCCGTGCACTCTTGTTTATGTCGACGTCGACGCGATGCCGGGCCCCAACTCGACGAGCCGCGATCCCCTGTCGTACGTGACTCAGGCCATCTGCCTGAACCACAGCTTGCGGCGCCTGGGCGAGCCGCCTTTGACGATCGTCACCAACGCGCCCGACCTCGTTTCGCAACGGTTCGTCAGCGTGCCCGCCGGAAAGCGCCCGCACGTGATGCAACTCGCGGCGACGATCGAGTTGCCGAAGAACACGCCGTTCTATGCCGCGCATTTCAAACTCGACCTGCTGGATCAGCTTGCCGGGAGCTTGCCGCCGGACACGATGCTGCTCGACGCCGACATGGTCGCGCTGTTGCCGCTCGCGCATGAACTGATCGAACGCTGTGCGGAAGCGGGACTCGGCGTGTTCGATATTTCGGATCAGGTGTTTCCCGCGTATGGCAGCGAACGCGTCGCGGAAGATCTGGAAGTCGTCGCGTACCAGCGCTTGATGAATCCGCGCTGGTACGGCGGCAAATTCATGCTCGCGACGCCTGCCGCGTTGCGTCGTCTCGTGCCGTGTATGCGCGTTACCTGAACGTGAGCGAAAGGCTCGTTCATCACGGCGACGAGGCATTCGTTTCAGCAGCACTGAGTGCGTTGAGCGACGAAGGGCAGGTCGTGATCGAAGTGGGCGCGTATCAGGCCGTCGGACGTCACTGAGCCGGCAACAACTATCGCGACCTGCGCTGGTTTCGCTGCTGTTCGTTCGTGCATCTGCCGGGCAGCAAGACGTTGTTCGAAAAGGAAGCGCGCTTCGCCGAATTCGTGCCGAACCGTTTCTAGCGGCATATGCGTTCCGCGCATCTGCGTGGACGCGCGCGTCATGCGGCGAAGTGCATCGTGCGAATGCTCAGTGCCGAGCGCCTCGTCATGCTGTCGGCGTGCGCGCTGCGCAGCGTGAAAAGCTAGCCACGTAGCGCGTTTTCCGCGCGCAACGATGCGGGGCTCACATCTTCATATCGAAACGCCCATACACACCGTTTGCTTCGTTGTTCGGTCCCGCCGCGTAAAATAGTGTGTTTACGGGCTGGTTGCTGAGGCCGTTGCCGAACGCGATACCCCACAGTTCTCGTTGCACGAACGAGCCGTCGCTCGGCACATTCACCGCGCCGTGCGATGCGCCGGTGGTTGCGTCGAACGCGTTGATCGTGCCGTCGCCGAAATTGCCGATCAGCACGTCGCCGCTGAAGCGGCCGAAGTTCGCGGGCGCCTGCGTGATGCCCCACGGCGCGTTCAACGGTCCCGCACTTGCGAAGCGTTGCAGGAGATTGCCCGCCGTGTCGAATACGTCGACCATGCCGAGCCCTGCGCCAAACAGATTGTTGTGCGCTTTCGCGTCCTGCGTCGCATACGTGACGAACAACCGATTGACGATGGTCTGAATGCCGAACGGCGCGAAGCCGGCTGGCATTTTCGGATCGCGGAATTTGCCGGTTGTCGCGACCTTCGCGAAGTTCTTGTCGAACACGTCGATCTTGTTGTTGTGGAAGTCGGTCGCGTAGAGGAAATTGGCCGTACCGTTGTTCGCGAGCGCGAGTCCTTTGTAGACGGCGCCGCCGCTGCCGTCGTCGTACATGACCACGGCGGTCGTGGGCAGCACGGTGGGGCTCATGCGGTGATCGTGCCGCCTTCGCCCGAAAACACAAATGTGCCCACGCCGGTTTTGCCGCCTGCGGTGACGCTGAAATCGGTGCTGCCGTTGAACACAATGCCGGTGGATTCGCCGGTCCGTTGATTCCATTCGGAATGCTCACCCACGAGCGATTGCGGCACACCGTTGCCGTCGTAAAGCATGGCGACCGATGTCGTGTTGTCCGCCACCCACACGAAGCCTTTCGGATTGAACGCCACGCCCCACGCATTCTTCAGTTCGGATCGGTGTGTGGCGCGGCCACCGCGCCGTCCGATACCAGCGTATTCGCGACGAACGATTGCGCATTCAGCGAGCTGGAACTGCCGCCGCATGCCGCAATCTCGATAGAGCTTGAACGCGCGGCGATGCCTTGTCCGCCGGACTGGTCCGCTTCGGTCTTATCCAGAGCGACCGGCCAGCCTCGAAGACCGGCTTTGACGACCGGCTCAAAAACTTTTTTCGACTCAACGGAATAAGCAGGAATAAAAGCACGCGAGCGGTGGTCTTGCAGATCAACCGAATCGCGAGGGCCGCCGGATGATCCGCGGCTCGTATGCGAATCCAGTTCCGTGAGGTCACCATGTTGTCACATCATTCGTTCGATCTGTCGCGCCGCGGCGCGCTGAAATGCCTTGCATTCGGCGGCGTGGGCACCGTGTTCATGCTGGCAGGCGGCATTCTCTCGCCGATGGAACTCGAGCTTACGCTTCATACGGGGGACATCACGCATCTTTCGAAGGCGTCCGAGTTCGACCTCGCGTCGCAGATCATGTCTGGTCTGAACATCACGGAATTGCACACCGTGCCTGGCGAACACGACGTGACCGACGGCCCCGGCACCAAATACGTCACCCGCTTCGGCAAACCGTCGAACAACAAAGGCTATTACAGCTTCAACCACAGCGGCGTGCACTTCATCGCGCTCGTCAACGTGATGCATTTCAAGCCGAACGGCCTAGGCGGTCTCGGCGACGAGCAGCTCGCGTGGCTCGAAAACGACCTGAAGGGACGCTCGTCGAGCACGTCGATTGTCGTGTTCGCGTACATGCCGCTGTGTACCATCTACGAACCGTGGGGCTGGGGCACGGGCGACGCCGATCAGGCGATGAGCTATCTGAAGCGCTTCGGCTCGGTGACGGTCCTGAATGGCCACATTCATCAGATCGTGTCGAAAGTGGAGGGTAACATCACGTTCCACACGGCACGCTCGACGGCTTATCTGCAACCCACGGCGGGCAACGGCACAGGTCCCGGCCCGTTGACCGTAGCGAGCGATCAGCTTCCGAAAATGCTCGGCGCGTGACCAGCATCAGCATTGCGCAGCATCCCCTGAAGGCGCAACTCGCCGACACCACACTCGTTTGACCGACATTATTTTTATCTGGACGGAGATAGGCATGCAAATTATCCGGACATGAAAGAGACCATCACGGTTCAGTAGATCGGCCAGTGTTTTTCGCAGGCCGCCGCGCGTGCGAGCGCGGCGGCCTTGTTTTGGGTTGGCATTCCGCTTTTTCGCGTTTTGCTGTTGGTCGTTCGCCGTTCGCCGTTCGCTGTTGGCCGTTGGCCGTTGTCGCGGCGCATTCTCACGGCGGCACTGCGTGTCCTGACACGGCTTATCCGATCGGTCGCGCACGCATGGCAGTTTCGTGAAAATCACCCGCGTGTGGAAGCGCTTCATGCGTCAGCACGACGCTGCATTCGCTTAGGTGTGAACCGCAGAAATCGAGCTAGGCAGCGCCAGTGTTTGCACGGCAAACACAGTCTTGCGACGCTGCAGCATCGTCTTCTCACGCGATAAAAGCGCTTATCTGCCGCGCCGGAACCATCGGCTCGAGGCGTATCGCGTGAATCGCGGCGGCCGGTTGCAATGCGAATCCGCGTTCACACGCAGTCCGCGACCGTTCGCCGCGAGTTCGCCGACCCGTCGATGATGCACCGCGATAGGCGCCGCAGACACCGCTTGGGCCTGCCTGTTGCGGTATTCCGGCGCAGGACGCGCGCTGTTCACGCCTTCGCAGGTTAGACGTGCGTGTGCGGGATTTCGGTGATGGTGATCAGGCCGTTTTGGCGACCGTGATCAGTTTGGAAGGTGGCGTTGCGCGGGCAATGGATTATATGGTGAAGGTGATCATGATCAGGATGCGGAGGACTGCTTGGT
>CALNWS010000090.1 GCA_940747215.1 uncultured Paraburkholderia sp.
AAGCAGTCCTCCGCATCCTGATCATGATCACCTTCACCATATAATCCATTGCCCGCGCAACGCCACCTTCCAAACTGATCACGGTCGCCAAAACGGCCTGATCACCATCACCGAAATCCCGCAGCCGAGGCCCAGAACGACGGCCACGGAAAGCGAACGGAACAGCGGCGTGCGACTCATCGATTTTGTCTCCTGTGCAAAGCAGTCGAGCGGAATCAGACGTCGTGACGCTGACTCCGGTCTCATGCAGAACTTGCTGGTTGGAACGTGCGCGAAAAGTGAATCGCGCGATTCTATTTGTGTGCGATGACAGTCTGGCGTCGCTCGGCGAGCGGTGTCGTACGCGCCTTTTGCCGAAAGTGCAATTTAACACTGCTGTCACAAAACGGGAATGAAGGGAGACTTCGATCGCTGAGCGTGCAAACAAATTTTCGATGCTTGTTTGATGCGCGTGGGGCGTCGATCAATGGCGTGCGCTTGCCGTTGGAGTACGCGTCTCATCGCGTCTTATATTCCGGCGGCGCGGACGTAAAAAAGCCCGCTCGAAAGCGGGCTTTGCATCAACATCCGAACGTTCAGACGCTGAACAGGAAGTTCATCACGTCGCCGTCGTGCACGATGTATTCCTTCCTTCCGCGCGCATCTTGCCGGCTTCCTTCGCGCCCTGTTCACCCTTGAACGTGATGTAGTCGTTGAACGCGATGGTCTGCGCGCGGATGAAGCCGCGCTCGAAGTCCGTGTGGATCGCGCCGGCAGCTTGCGGTGCCGTGTCGCCGATATGGATGGTCCACGCGCGCACTTCCTTCACGCCAGCCGTAAAGTACGTTTGCAGGCCGAGCAGCTTGAAACCCACGCGGATCACGCGGTTCAGGCCCGGCTCTTCCATGCCCATGTCGGCAAGAAACACTTCTCCATGTCGGATTCGTCGAGGTCGGCGATTTCCGCTTCGATCGCGGCGTACATGGCCACCACCAGCGCGTTTTCCGCCGCTGCGAACTTCATGACCGCGTCCAGATGCGGGTTGTTCTCGAAGCCGTATTCCTTGACGTTCGCGACATACATGGTCGGCTTCGCGGTAATCAGGCAGAACGGCTTGAGCGTGGCCTTTCTTCGTCCGTCAGATCCAGCGCGTGGACCGGTTTGGCCTAGTCGAGCTGCGCGTGTACCTTTTCGAGCACGGCGGTGTTCTTGACGGCTTCCTTGTCGTTACCCGACTTGGCGGCCTTCGAATAGCGCGCGAGCGCTTTTTCGACGGTGCCGAGATCGGCGAGCGCCAGCTCGGTGTTGATCACTTCGATTTCCGACAGCGGATCGATCTTATTCGCGACGTGAATCACGTTCTCGTCTTCGAATCAGCGCACCACGTGCGTGATCGCGTCCGTTTCGTGGATGTTCGCGAGGAACTGGTTGCCGAGGCCTTCTCCCTTGCTTGCACCGGCCACGAGACCCGCGATGTCGACGAATTCGACGACCGCCGGCAGGATGCGCTCCGGCTTGACGATTTCCGCGAGCGCTTTCAGGCGGCGCGTCCGGCATTTCGACGATGCCGCATTTGAGGCTCATGGAAATCCTTCAGTGATTCAACAAGTTGCGTGATGCGCTCGACGCTGTGTGCAGGATTCTGAAAGCCGTCGCGGTTGGCAGGGCGAACGGAACGCAGCGGAGCAGGACACGACACCGAATCGGGGCAGAGCCGCGGCGATTCTGGGCGAGTTTTGTCACGTAAAACATAGTTGTAACCCATTCGCATCCCCCCACGCCGCTCGGAGAAATCTCCGAACACGATCCGTCCCCGGCAACCCCCACGGCTATAATGCGCGGATGAACGCACATCATCAGACCTTTGATGTCGCCGTGATCGGCGGCGGACTCGTCGGCAAAACCGCGGCGCTGGCGCTCACGCAAGGCGGACTGCGCGTGGCGCTGCTCGCGCAGCCTTGCGCGCCGCTGCCGGCCGGCGCCATTTTCGATTCGCGGGTCTATGCGTTGTCCGCCAGTTCCCAAGCGTTGCTGGAACGGCTGCGCGTCTGGCAGGCGCTGGATCTGGCGCAACTCGGTCCTGTCTATAACATGCATGTGTATGGCGACGCGCACGCCGAACTTCACTTTTCCGCGTTTCAGGCTTCGGTGTCGCAACTGGCGTGGATCGTGGAGTCGTCGGTGATCGAGAAGGCGCTCGACGCCGCTCTGCGTTTCCAGCCGAATCTCAGCTGGATCGACACGCGGGCGCAAGCGCTCGACTTCTCCGCCGAAAGCGCGAGCGTCGGTCTTGCCAACGGCAACGTGCTCGAGGCCGACCTCGTAGTGGGTGCTGACGGCGCGCATTCATGGGTGCGCGCGCAGATCGGCTCGAAGATGGATCGGCGCGATTACAAGCAAACCGGCGTAGTCGCCAATTTCAAGGCCGAAAAGCCGCACGGCGAAATGGCTTACCAGTGGTTCAGGGACGGTGAAATCATCGCGCTGCTGCCGATGCCGGATGGGCACGTCTCGCTCGTCTGGTCCGCGCACACCGAACATGCGGAAGAACTCGTCGCGCTCGACCCCGAGCAGCCTGCCGCCGAAGTGGAGCGCCTCACCGGCGGCCAGCTCGGCGCGCTCGAATGCGTCACGCCCGCGCAAGGCTTCCCGCTCGCATTGCAAACAGTCGACCGGCTCGTGGCACCGCGCGTCGCGCTGGTGGGCGACGCTGCGCACCTGATTCATCCGCTCGCAGGGCAGGGCATGAACCTCGGTCTGCGCGACGTGGCGACGCTCGCGGAAACGGTCGCGGGTAAAGAATCGTTCCGCGGTCTCGGCGACATGGTGCTGCTGCGCCGCTACGAGCGCGCGCGCCGCGAGGACATTCGCGGTCTGATGATCGCCACCGACGGTTTGCAGAAGCTTTTCGCCGTTCCCGGTCCGCTTGCGAGGATCGTGCGCAATACCGGCATGGCGTTCGTTGGCGCGCAGCCGTTCATCAAGCGCTGGCTGGTGTCGGCGGCGCTCGGATAGAACGCGCCGCGAACCGCAACACGGCGTGGCTCGCCAGTGACGCGGGTATCATGAATGGATTGGTGCACTTTGGGTCCGAACCGGTTCAACGTCCGGTTCCGCCTGAAACGTCCCACATACGCAAGACGCGCAAAACGTGCAACACGCGCGATTGAACCTAGGAATTCAGCATGAAAAAGACTTTCCGCGTGGCCGCCGCCGCGCTCGCGATCGCCGCCGTCGCGCTGGGCTGCTCGGCCCAAGCCGACCAGACTACCGACAAGCTCAAAGCTACGCTGCAATCGCGGCTCTCCGAGGCGACCATCAAGAGCGTCATCAAGTCGCCGATTCCGGGCATCTACGAAGTCAATCTCGGCACGCAGATTGTCTATAGCGACGCGAACGGCGACTATCTGCTGCTCGGCGACATGGTCGATGCAAAAACGCGCAAGAACCTGACCGAAGCGCGCCTGTCGGATACTAACCGCATCGACTTCGCGAGCCTGCCGTTCGGCAATGCCGTGAAGGTGGTGAAGGGCAACGGTGCGTGCAAGATCGCCGTGTTCTCGGACCCGAACTGCCCGTATTGCAAGCAGCTCGAAACGTCGCTCAAGTCGCTCTATAACGTGACCGTCTATACGTTCCTGTATCCGGTGCTGTCGCCAGATTCCACGGCCAAGTCCAAGTCGATCTGGTGCTCGACGGACCGCGCGAAGGCGTGGGAATCGTGGATGCAGGACCACCAGGCGCCCACCGCCGCCGGCACCTGCGACACCGCCGCGATCGACAAGAACCTCGCGCTCGGTCACGCCATGAACGTGGACGGCACGCCCACCGTGTTCCTCGCCGACGGCCGCCGCCTGCCGGGCGCGGTGCCGGCAGACCGGCTGGACCGGGAAATGTCTGTGGCCGCGCATTGAGCGCGTTACCAGACACGCCGATCACGTCCATTCAAGGAGGCGCGCCGTGCGCCTCCTTACGCATCAAACGCCGCATCACTCCGCCTCACCTCTCCTAATCGCCGCCGATGAAGCCGATCCGCTACAGCATCGTTCCCAAGCAAACCGCCGCTCACCTCTTCGAAGTCACCGTCACCGTTGCCGGTCCCGATCCGGCCGGTCAGCATTTCATGCTGCCCGTGTGGATTCCGGGCAGCTACATGATGCGTGAGTTCGCGCGCAACATCGTCACGTTGCGGCCGTTTAGCGAAGCGGGCCGCAACGTGCGCGTGGAGAAAACCGACAAGCACACGTGGCAGGCCGCGCCGGTAAAGGGTGCGCTGACGCTGCGCTACGAGGTCTACGCGTGGCACATGTCGGTGCGCGCCGCGCATCTCGACGACACCACCGGCTTCTTCAACGGCACGAGCGTGTTTCTGTCGCCGCTCGTCACGAAGACGTGCCGTGCGTGGTCGATATCCAGAAGCCGGCGGGCGCCGCGTATCGCAACTGGCGCGTGGCCGCGGCATTGCCGGAAGCGCGCGGCACGAAGCGCTACGGCTTCGGCGAATATCGCGCACAGAACTACGACGAGCTGATCGATCATCCGGTCACGCTCGGTGAATTCGCGCTCGCCACGTTCAAGGCGCACGGCGTGCCGCACGACACGTGATTGCGGGATGCGTGATCGGCCTCGACATGGCACGTCTTTCCGCCGATCTGAAGCGCATTTGCAAAGCGCAGATCGCGATGTTCGAACCGAAGACGAAGAAAGCGCCGATGGACCGCTACGTGTTCATGATGCAGGCCGTCGCCGACGGTTACGGCGGCCTCGAACATTGTGCGTCCACGGCGCTATCTGCAATCGCGGCGATCTGCCGGTGCAGGGCAAAGACGCGATGTCGGAAGGCTATCGCACGTATCTTGGCCTGTGCAGCCACGAGTATTTCCACACGTGGAATGTGAAGCGCATCAAGCCGGCGGCGTTCCGCACCGTACGATTTGAACGTCGAGAACTACACGTCGCTGCTGTGGCTGTTTGAGGGCTTCACGTCCCTATTACGACGACCTGATTCTCGTGCGAACCGGCCTGATTTCCCAAGACGATTATTTCGGGCTGTTCGGCAAGGTGGCGGGCGGCTGAAACAGACCGTCGCCGAAAGCTTGTTCGACGCCTGGGTCAAATACTATTGGCAGGACGAGAACGCGGCGAACGCGATCGTCAGCTATTACACGAAGGGTTCGCTCGTCGCGCTCGCTTTCGATCTGACGATTCGCGCGCAAACCGGCAATCGCAAATCGCTAGACGACGTGATGCGTCTGCTGTGGCAGCGTTTCGGCCGCGATTTTTATCGTGGCAAGGCGGTCGGTGTCGACGAGAGCGAAGTGGAAACCCTCTTCACGGAAGCGACCGGCGCGAAGCTTGGCGAACTGTTCGTCGAAGCGGTGAACGGCACGCGAGATCTGCCGCTGGAAACGCTGCTTGCGCCGTTCGGCGTGACGCTGACGCCGGAATTCGACCGCAACGCAAGCCGTCGCTCGGCGCGCGTGCGCGGCGGCGCGGACTGCACGTTTGCCGTGGTACACGACGGCGGCGCGGCGCAAAAGGCGGGTCTTTCCGCGGGCGATGTGCTGAATCGCCATCGATGGCCTGCGCGTCACTGGTGCGAATCTTGAAGGCCTGCTGTCGCGCTACGCGCCGGGCGCCAAGGCCGAAATCCACATGTTCCGCCGCGATGAGCTGCGCACCGCGGAACTCAAGCTGGACGGGCCGGAAGCGCAGCGCTACAAGCTCGCGGCAAGCGTAACCGGCCTGCAGTGCGCAAGGCACGCGAGTGCTGGCTGGCAAGCTGATCGTAATCCGGGCCGCTATCAATCGACGGCTCCGGGCGGCGGATTGTTCTACTGTTGCAACAATCCGTCGCCGCTGAGTGGCTTTTTCCCGTCGCGGTAAAAAACACAATGGCTCCATTCTCGCAATACAGCGCGCCCCCACATGGAGTCAAACATGACCACGATCCTGCAAATCAACTCGGCAGCACGCTCGCAAGGCGCGAACTTCGACGCTCCTCGTCAACGAACTGACCGAAAAGCTGCAACAGTCGAATCCGGGCGCGCAAGTCGTCGTCCGTAATCTGCAAGCCGAACCGCTGCCGCATCTGGACGACGCCGTGCTCGGCGCGTTCTTCACGCCCGCCGACATCGTCGTGATCGGCGCACCGATGTACAATTTCGGCATATCGTCGCAACTGAAGACGTACTTCGACTTCATCGCCCGCGCCGGCATCACGTTCCAGTACACCGCGAACGGTCCGGAAGGTCTCGTGAAGGGCAAGAAGGTGTTCGTCGTGTCGGCACGCGGCGGCAAGTATCTGGGCACGCCGAACGACAGCCAAACACCGTACCTGAAGAGCTTCCTGAGCTTCCTCGGCATGACCGACGTGAACTTCATCTATGCCGAAGGCCTGAACATGGGCCCGGACGCTGCGAGTGCCGCATTGGCGACGGCACGCGAAGCTATCGCTGCGCTTAAAGCTGGATTTCCGTTTGCCGACGCTCGACGCCGGCTCGCGGTGAAAGACGTAAAAAAACGCCACGGAGTTTTTGCACCGTGGCGTTTCTGTTTTTGCGTTGCTCGCGTGGCTGCTCAACGCATCCAATGCATCAGACGCGTTAAGCGAGCATCTGCGCTTCTTCGGGCAAACGCCAGTCGATCGGCTCGCGACCCTGCGAGGTGAGATATTCGTTCGCCTTGGCGAAATGCCCGCAGCCGAGGAAACCGCGATGCGCCGACAGCGGCGACGGATGCGGCGCCTCGAGCACGCAATGCGATTTGCCGCCAAGCAGCGCGCGCTTGGCCTGCGCATGCGCGCCCCACAGCATGAACACGAGTCCGTCGTGCTTCATCGCCAGCTCGTGAATGAGCGTGTCCGTGCATTTTTCCCAACCGCGTTTCGCGTGACTCGCGGTTGAATCGCGCTCGACGGTCAGCACCGTGTTGAGCAACAGCACGCCTTGCTTCGCCCATGTGTCGAGACAGCCGTGACGCGGCGTGTCGTAACCGAGACTCGCGGCGATTTCCTTGAAGATGTTGCGCAGCGACGGCGGCGTGCGCACGTTCGGCGCGACCGAAAATGCGAGGCCGTGCGCCTGTGGCGTGCCGCGGTCTTCGCCGTGATACGGGTCTTGGCCGAGGATGACGACTTTCACGTCGTCCGGGCTCGTGAGGCGCAGCGCGCGGAACACGTCGGCGGGATAAACGGTTTTGCCTGCGGCACGCTCGCCGTCGACGAAACGGCATAGCGACGCATAAGCGTCGCTATCGATGAACGGCTTCAGATGCGCGCGCCATGTGGGCGGCAGCGCGTCGAACTGGGCTTCGAGCGTGGGCGGCGCGTCGGCGTGATGAACACTAGAAGTGCTGCTTTTCGCAGCGGCGTTGGCGTCGTCGCCGAAAAGCGAGGCTTGCGACGCGGCGGAGCGGGAACGGGAGGCTGAGGTCATGGGGGAAGTGTCGCAGCAAATGCGCCGCCGCTCAAGTTCGCCGACGGCGCGCAACCTGTTGGCGTGCGGTTCAGTCTTCGCGCGATTTTTCGCGCAGCTGATAGCCGCGCTGCGCCTTGCTGACATTGTCCGGCGCGAGGCCGCTGATTGCCTTGCCGAGTTCGGCGGCGAGCGCGTTGAGTGCCGCTTCGTCGCCGGATTTTAGTTCGAGTTCGATTCCGGAGATCGGCGTGCTGCGCTGTTCGCCGTTCACTTCAATGAGCACGTCGCCCTGGTCGATCGCCGTTTCGATATCCGTTCCGTCCACATTCACATGCCACAGCGTGCGCATGAAATTGGTGCGGAACAGTTCGATCAGTTCCGGCGAGGCCTGCCGCAGCGCGCTCGCGGCCGACGACTCGTCGCACTCGCTCAGCAGCGTTTCGATTTCGAGCTTCTCGCCGGCCACCTGCATTTCCCACTCGTGGCGGCTGTGCAAACCGTCTTTCGCGTTGCCGACGGTTTTGAACGTTTGCAGCCAACCTTCCGGCGTATGACGCAACCGCAGCGTACTCTTCGAACGCGCAAGCACGAGTTGTGGCGTGTCGAAGTAGATGTTGGCCAGATCGATTGCGCGGCCTTCAACGCCTGTGCGCGCGACGAACCATTGCGTCGCCGTGCTCACCTGACCGGCCGGCAGCGCCAGCTTGATTTCGCGTTCCATTCCCATGATCTGCTCCGCTAACCAAATGCGCCTGCGTCAATCGTTGCGCGTTTAGAAAAACATCCGCGCAAGTTCCACACCCGGCTCTTCCGCACGCATGAACGCCTCGCCGACGAGGAACGTGTGCACGTCCATCTCGCGCAGGCGGTCTACGTCGACGCGCGACAGAATGCCCGATTCCGTCACGACGATGCGGTCTTCGGGAATCAGTTCGAGCATGCCGATGGTGATTTCGATCGACGTTTCGAACGTACGCAGATTGCGATTGTTGATACCGATCAGCGGCGTTTTCAGCGTGAGCGATTCCATCAGTTCGTTGCGGCCGTGCACTTCGACCAGCACGGCGAGACCCAGCGAATGCGCGAGCGCTTCGAGGTCCTGCATCTGCGAGGTTCCGAGCGCGGCGGTGATCAACAGGATGGCGTCGGCACCCATCGCGCGGGCTTCGACGATCTGGTACGGATCGACGATGAAGTCTTTGCGTAGCACTGGCAGGCTACACGCGGCGCGCGCTTCCTGCAGATACGCCACGCTGCCTTGGAAGAACTGCACGTCGGTGAGGACGGAAAGGCAAGCCGCGCCGCGCTTTTCGTACGACCGCGCGATTTCGGCGGGTACGAGAGGCTCGCGCAACACGCCTTTCGACGGGCTCGCTTTCTTGACTTCGGAAATCACGGCGGGCAATCCAGCCGCGTGTTTCGCACGCAACGCACCGAAGAAGTCGCGAACATCGTGCGACGCTTTAAGGCGCAACTTTTCGAGCGGCGCGCTCTGTTCGGCGGCGCGGACTTCTTCGCGTTTGACCGCGATGATGCGGTCGAGGATATCGCTCATAATTGTCTCGCTACGTGGTTACTGCTTGAATTGCTGGGTGAAGCGCACCAGTTCGTCGACCTTCGCACGCGCCTTGCCGCTGGCAATGGCTTCGCGCGCCAGCTCGATACCGTTCGCGATCGAGGTGGCCACGTTCGCGGAATAGAGCGCCGTGCCCGCGTTCAGCGTGACGATTTCGCGCGCCACGCCGGGTTTGTTGTCAAGTGCTTCGAGCAGCATGATTTTCGATTCGGAAGCGTCCACCACTTTCAGCGAACGGTTCGGCACCATCTGCATGCCGAAGTCTTCCGGATGGATTTCGTATTCGTGAATCTGGCCGTCACGCAGTTCGCCCACTTGCGTAGCCGCGCCGAGCGACACCTCGTCCATGCCGTCCATGCCGTACACCACCAGCACGTGCTTCGCGCCGAGGCGTTGCATGACGCGCACCTGAATGCCGACGAGGTCGGCGTGGAATACGCCCATCAACTGGTTCGGCGCGCCGGCCGGATTGGTGAGCGGCCCGAGAATGTTGAAGATGGTTCGCACGCCGAGTTCGCGGCGCACAGGCGTGATTTTCTTCATGGCCGGATGATGGTTCGGCGCGAACATGAAACCCATGCCCGTTTCGGCGATGGACGCCGCCACCTGTTCCGGTTGCAGATCGATGTTCACGCCGAGCGCTTCGAGCACGTCCGCGCTGCCCGACTTGCTCGACACTCCGCGGCCGCCATGCTTCGCGACTTTGGCGCCGGCCGCGGCCGACACGAACATGGTGGCGGTAGAGATGTTGAAGGTTTGCGAACCGTCGCCGCCGGTGCCGACGATATCGACGAAGTTCGAGTTGTCCTGCACCTCGACGTGCCGGGCAAATTCACGCATCACCGTGGCGGCGGCGGTGATTTCGCCGATGGTCTCTTTTTTGACGCGCAGGCCGGTGATGATTGCCGCTGCCATGAGGGGCGAGAGTTCGCCGCGCATGATGAGCCGCATCAGATGCAGCATTTCGTCGTGGAAAATTTCGCGGTGCTCGATGGTCCGTTGCAGCGCTTCCTGAGGCGTAATCGTCATGATGTCGTCTCGCTTCATCAGGCAGTACGTTGGGCCGTCTTCGCTTTCGACTGCTTCACGAAGTTTTCCAGAAGCGCGTGACCGTGTTCCGACGGAATGGATTCCGGATGGAACTGCACGCCTTCCACTGCCAGTTCCTTATGGCGCACGCCCATGATTTCGCCGTCTTCCGTCCATGCGGAAACTTCGAGGCAGTCGGGCAGCGATTCGCGTTCGATCGCGAGCGAGTGATAACGCGTGACCACGAAGTGTTTCGGCAGGTCGGAGAACACGCTTTTGCAATCGGTTTCGATCGTACTGACCTTGCCGTGCATGATAGTTTGCGCGCGCACGACGCGGCCGCCGAACGCTTCGCCGATCGCCTGATGGCCGAGGCAGACGCCGAGAATCGGCGTCTTGCCGGAGAACTCGCGCAGAACGTCGAGCGTGATGCCGGCGTGTTGCGGGTTGCTCGGTCCGGGCGACAGACAGATGCGCTCGGGGTTGAGCTTCGCGATGTCGTCCAGCGTGATTTCGTCGTTCCGGTAGGTGCGCACGTCTTCGCCCAGTTCGCCGAAGTATTGCACCAGGTTGTAGGTGAACGAGTCGTAGTTGTCGATCATGAGCAGCATGGTGTTCTCCGGTCAGAAGTCGCTATCGAGGCCGTCTTGCACTTGTTCGGCGGCGCGCAATACGGCGCGCGCCTTGTTCTCGGTCTCCTGCCATTCGGATTCCGGCATCGAATCGGCGACGATGCCGGCTGCCGCCTGCACATACAGATTGCCGTTCGCGATCACGCCGGTGCGGATCGTGATGGCCAGATCCATTTCGCCGGTGAACGACAGATAGCCGACCGCACCGCCGTACAGCCCGCGCTTCACGGGTTCGAGTTCGTCGATCAGTTCCATCGCGCGCACTTTCGGCGCGCCGGACAGCGTGCCGGCCGGAAAGGTGGCGCGCAGCACATCGAAATTGGTCGTGCCGGGCTTCAGCTTGCCTTCCACCGAACTCACGATGTGCTGCACGTGCGAGTACTTCTCGATCACCATCTTGTCGGTGACGACCACCGAACCGGTTTCATAGGTCCGGCGGCGGCATGCGTCGGACAAAGCGGGGGCAGTGCGCGGCCGGTCAGGCGGTCGTCCGAGTTTCCGAAGGTTCGGCAAAGGGCCGTTCGGCAGGTCGATACGATGATAACCGGCGCGAGTTTTCCATCGACGCATGCAGCGGGTTTCAGCACGCAGCGGGTACTTTTTGGGTACACGAAGGCCGAATCAACCGGTGCAGCGAAACAGAGTGATGGAAAAAATGCGTGAGCGCAGCGAATTAAAAAACGGTTGCCGAAGACGAGCTTCAGCGTACCTCAGGCGAGGTTAGCGCGACCAGCGACGCCAAGGCCAAGCTCCCCGGTCGATGCTAATCAAACTCCGTTTTTTATTCAGAAACATGAGGATGAAGGACTTTTCAAGTCGTGGATTGGTGCGCTGCGATCGCCTTGGCGGCGTCGAGCAGCGAGGCAACTATACCATCGCATTTTATTGTTTGTATAGCTGCCCATGGTTGTAGCCGCAGGGCACCGTAAGCGTTGCCATACCGGCCGCGCGGCCCGCCAGCGCGTCGTTTTCCGAATCGCCGATGGCGACCGTGGCCGCCGGATCTACGCCGAGTTGCTGAGCTGCCGTGAGCATCGGCAACGGATCTGGCTTCTTTTTCGGCAGACTGCCCGCCGAGCACGACGCTGAAATACGGCGCGAGCTTGTACTGTTTCAGCAATTCCACCGCAAAACGATGCGGCTTGTTGGTGACACATGCAAGCTTGATGCTGGCGTCGCGCATTGCACGAAGATCGGCTTCCACGTCGAGATATAAACGCGTGTGCAGGCCGTTGATCTTCGCGTATTCCGCCTGATAAATGGCGAGCGCTTCGTCGAAACGGTCTTGCGCGCGTGCTCCGCTTCGAAACGCGGCGCGAGCACGCTGTGAATCAGATGCTCCGAACCCTTGCCGACATAATCCACCACCTCTTCACGCGACGTCTCGCTCCGCGTCGAGTTGCGCGAGCATGCCGTTCAGGCCGGCGGTGAAGCCGTCGATGGTGTCGATCATCGTGCCGTTGAGGTCGATGATCACAGCCTGCAGGCGCGGGCCGGTGAAAGTCGGGGCAGGGAACCGGAGTGGTTATTCGGTCTGGCTCGGGTTCAGTGTTCGATGTGGGCGAGGGCGGCGCGCATCTTGTCGATCACGGCCTTGTGGTCCGGCGCGCCGAAAATGGCCGAACCTGCGACGAAGGTATCCGCGCCGGCTGCAGCAATTTCCGCGATGTTCTCGACCTTCACGCTACCGTCCACTTCCAGATGAATCTCGCGGCCGGTGCGTTCCTTGTATTTGTTGATGCGCTTGCGTGCTTCACGCAGCTTCACGAGCGCCTCGGGAATGAACGATTGACCGCCGAAGCCCGGATTCACCGACATGATCAGGACGAGATCGACCTTGTCCATGACGTAATCCAGATAGCTGAGCGACGTGGCCGGATTGAACACGAGACCGGCCTTGCAGCCATGATCGCGAATCAGCGAGAGCGTGCGGTCGATGTGGTCCGAGCCTTCAGGGTGAAAGCTGATGATGTTCGCGCCCGCCTTGGCGAAGTCCGGCACGATACGGTCGACGGGACGCACCATCAGATGCACGTCGATCGGCACGTCGACGTGCGGGCGGATCGCCTCGCACACGAGCGGACCGATGGTCAGGTTCGGGACGTAATGATTGTCCATCACGTCGAAGTGGATCCAGTCGGCGCCGGCGACGACGACGTTGCGCGCCTCTTCGCCCAGACGGGCGAAATCGGCGGAAAGAATGCTGGGCGAAATGCGGAATTGCGTCATGGCGGGGGCGGATGCAAGCGGGAAAGCACCATTTTACCATTTTGTGCGCTTGCGGACCGGCTCGCTGACCTGCTTACGGGCTCGGGCGGTCGCACGGCACGACGGACGGCAAACGGTGCGATTCACCTTATACGTCCCTAGCCAAAGGGATTTGTCCGGTTGCGGGGCTGCGCGCCATGACGCAGAATGCCAAACTAACAGTGCCGCGTCGCTCATGCGCTTGCCGATAGGCTTTGCGCCGGCCTTTGCGAGATTTTCACAGCCCGTTTCATGAGACCGGAGTCAGGATGAGCCAGTACGAATTCAGCGTCTCGGCGCAGGTGCAATACCTGCCCGAAGAGTCGGACCCGGAGCGCCGCCAGTACGCGTTCTCATATACGCTGACCATTCGCAATACCGGTCAGGTGCCAGCACAATTGATCGCGCGGCATTGGGTCATCACCGACAGCGAAGAGACCGTGCAGGAAGTGAAGGGTCTCGGCGTGGTCGGCCACCAGCCTCTGCTGAAACCGGGCGAGCACTTCGAATACACGAGTTGGGCGGTGATCGCCCACCGGTGGGTACGATGCGCGGCGAGTATTTCTGCGTCGCGGAAGACGGCGAGCGTTTCTACGCGTCGGTGCCCGAGCTCATTCTGCGCATGCCGCGCACTTTGCATTGAACCGGCGGCGCGGCGCACGGTCTTTAAAACGGTCTTCGGACGGTTCAGGGCAGTTCGGCGCAGCCTGTGTAACGCCTCGCAATTGCGCTCGCGTTACTGTGGCTTTTGCTGCTTGGGCTGTTCACTACGATTGGCGCGTGCGGCTTTCTTCTTGCCGGACGACGTCCACACAACGATAAAGACGAGCAGGAAAAGCGCGAGAAGCGATTCCAGTGCGAAGATGAGCATCGGGTATTCGTCGAACAGATCAGACATGGCGGTTTCCATCAAGAACGAACGTTATATGCGTTTTGTCCGCACGGCCGGAGCATGGCTCGGAGCGCTTTCGGTTGCGGTATTGCTCGCCTCCTGCGGTGGCGGCGGTACGATCCGGCCTTCGGTTTCGCCGCCCACCGGAGCGGCGATCATACCCGGCCAGATTGCCGCGACGCGGCTCACGGCCGTGGCTTGGCAACAGGTGCCGGGCTGGCAGGACGATTCACTTATCGGGGCGACGGCCGCTTTGCGGCAAAACTGCGTGAGATTCGCGCGTCAACCGAACTGGGCGCGCGCCTGCGCGGCGGCCTCGCAGATCGACGACCTCGACGTGACGAGTGCCCGCGCTTTCTTCGAAACGTATTTCACACCCTTCCAGTTAGCCAACATGGACGGCACGCTCGACGGACTCGTCACAGGTTATTACGAGCCTTTGCTGCGTGGTTCGCGCACGCGGCATGGCGTGTATCAGACGGCGCTTTACCGTTGGCCTTCCGCCTATCGACCGGGCACGGCGATGCCGTCGCGGGCACAACTTGAGCGTTCGGGCGCGTTGAACGGCAACGAACTCGTTTGGGTCGACGATCCGATCGAAGCGTTCTTTCTGCAGGTGCAGGGCTCGGGGCGCATCGTGATTGAAGACGGGAGCGTGATGCGGCTGGGCTTTGGCGGCACGAACAATCAGCCATACAAGTCGATCGGACGTTGGTTGCTGGATCGCGAACTCACGCCGGCTCAGGCGACGATGCAGAGCATCAAGGCTTGGGCCCGCGCGAATCCGACCCGGGTCGATGCGCTGCTCGACACGAATCCGCGCTTCGTATTTTTCCGCGAGATGCCGTCAGGGGAAAGTGTGCCGAGCGGTGGCGCCGATGGTCCGATTGGCGCGCTCGGCGTGCCGTTGACGCCGGAGCGTTCGATTGCCGTCGATCCGACGTCGATTCCGCTGGGTACGCCGGTGTTCCTGCAAACCACGCGGCCGCTCACGAACTCGCCGATGAACCGGCTTGTGTTTGCGCAGGACACGGGCTCCGCGATCAAAGGCGGCGTGCGTGCGGACTATTTCTGGGGTCTCGGTGACAACGCCGGCGATCTCGCGGGCAAGATGAAGCAGGGCGGCAGGATGTGGTTTCTGTTGCCGAATTCGTGATTGAAGCGTGACGAGGTGCCGGGGCTAGTCTCGCGCCTTGTGCAAGTAAAAAAGCGGTTGAGTAGATCCAGACAGCCGCCTTTTTGTTGCGTCGAGTAATTGTGTTGGGTGATTGTGCGTCGAGACTTTCGGTTGGCCGCCGCGCGTAACGTCTGGCGGCCTTTTATACTCGGCGCCTTTTACTTCACAGACCGGACTTGCGCTTGTTCACCACGCGCCGCGCCTTGCCCACAGAGCGCTCAATCCCATTCACACCCAGCACATTGACGATCGCACTCACGCCGATCAGCGCTTTGATGTCGTAAGTGAGAGCTTGCTTTGCGCTGTTCAGCGCGGCGGTGTCCGGTACCGTTCCGGACATGGTTCGACGTTCAGCGTGAGCACGTCGAGCGGGTCTTTCTTGGTCAGCACGATCTGGTAGTGAGGCGCGATCGCGCGCTGTTTGAGCAGCAGCTCTTCGATCTGCGTCGGGAAAACATTGACGCCGCGCACGATCATCATGTCGTCGGAACGACCGGTGATCTTCTATAAGCGATCCAATATCGACGTCTATCCAACAGCACTCTGAGCGAGGGGCATAGGTGTTCACCTATTTGTGAGGTGGACACCTATGGCTGACAAAGACTCGGAGCGAAGAGTAGTTCGGCAAAGATCT
>CALNWS010000091.1 GCA_940747215.1 uncultured Paraburkholderia sp.
TTTGCCGAACTACTCTTCGCTCCGAGTCTTTGTCAGCCATAGGTGTCCACCTCACAAATAGGTGAACACCTATGCCCCTCGCTCAGAGTGCTGTTGGATAGACGTCGATATTGGATCGCTTACGTTGAATGAGCGTGGCGTTGTTCGCCTTCGCCATCCAGGCTGCCACCGTGTGGTCTTTCGCGAACGGCTGGAAGAACTTGCCCGCCTTCGACCTGTTGCTGCTCGCTGATACAGATGGCGGCACCGTCATACCAAGGCTCATGTTCAAACCGTCCGTATTCGCGGTTGCCCCAACCATTGAAGTTGAAACTCACCGCACACAAGGCATTCGCATTCGCCGTGTCTTTCATCGCATCTCCATGTGTTATGAGCCAGCGGTTGTGGTTCTGACGGAAGTGAATCTCCGGCGTCATCGCGACACCGGTACAAAGCGCTTTTAGAACGAGTAGATGAACTGCGGGCGAGCAGATCGTTTGAGCTGCTATACGAGCCGTCATTGCGCAGGAACACCTTGTTGTTGGCCCAATCGTGCCGGTATTCGACTTTCATCGTGATCTGCGCGGTGAGGAAGAACAGCAGATCGAGCGCGACATCCTGGCGATTCGAACCCTTGCACTGAAGACCCAGCCCGCCGCCCGCCTGCGAATTGGCGAAACAGTCCGTGCCGATGCCGAAGCCGTTATACGGATCGCGCCCCTGCCCGTTCAGCGCGACGCCGCCGCCACCGCCGCCGTTCTTGCTGTCGGCGAGGAAGTCGTAACGCAAGGTCACGCCCATTCTGCCGAGCCCCGGCACGCTGAACTTGCGATGCGCGAGCAGCGACATGCCATACCATTGCGCCTGACCGCCATTGACGCCGCGTTCTGCTGCTGACCGTAATCGAATTCGACGTTGTATTGCACGCCGGCGAGCATGTAGGTGAGATCCGCTCCCGAGAAGAAGAACATGCCGTACGCATTCGGCGCCTGGCCGCTCACGCCGTAACTCACCGTACCGGTTGCTGGATCGATCGCGCTCGGCAGCGTCTGCTTGCCGATATTCACCGACGCACCGATATTGAGCGCACTCGACCACGTGTAATCCACACGCGCGGTGAACGTCGGCACCCTGTTGCTGGTCGTGATTGGATCGCCGAGCGCATTGGTGCCCGTTTGCGTGATCGCGCCGTTGGTGCGGTACTGCTCGTTGCCGAGCAGGAACTTCCACGCCCAGTTACCCTGCGTATAGTTCACGCCAATGCCGACGTAGCTGCCCGGATCGGCACCCGCGATCATTTTCATGAGTACAGGATCGAGATTCTTGAGGTTCGGAATCTGCGACTTGTCGAGCTTCTGAAGCATGCCCGCCTGAATCTCTCTTGCCATGTAATTCAACGACGGCACGACGATGTTGAATCTGGAACTCCCGGCGAGAAGCTTGGCCTGCAGCGTATCGTCGTTATCGTAGTTGTCGTATCGGACGTAAATGCCCGATTCCTTTTCGAAGTTCGGGATCGTGTCTTTAACGATGTAGTCCGACCAGTTGTAGACGTTGAGTTCGGTATCGGCCGCAATTGCAGGCGGCGAGCAGGACAGAATGAAACCCGTGATTGCAACACAAGCCACCGTCGCAACCTCGTGACGAAGATGACTGAAGTGCATTGCTGTTTCCCCTTGAACGGTAACGGATAGATAACGATTCGCTTTCTATTCCTATTTATTTTTCTGAAAGTTCTACGTGTTATCGCGTCGCTTCTTTTCTCGACGGATGAGCCATTGTGAGTTGAACAATATCCGATGAGAATTGATGTTTTTTGTCTGATTCGATGTAAGCGATGGTCGCCGTCACGGCCAGCGTGCGACGCCGCGCGGGCGTGAATTCGGCCGTCATCGTAGTTGAGTTCGGCAACGCGCCGCCAATGCCGAGCCCCGCGAAGAAGCGCAGGATCGCGATGGTGCCCACGCCTTGCGACAATGCAATCGAACTCGTCGCCACGCCGAACACGAGCACGCTGCCGATCACAGCCCAGCGCCGCCCGAAGCGGTCCGCGAACAGTCCGGCACACGCGCTGCCGATACCCATGCCGACGAGCCCCGCCGCCACCGCAGGCGCAAACGCATTGCGCGTGATGCCCCATTCCTTGATCAGACTCGGGATCGCAAAGCCGATCAGTTGTCCGTCGAAACCGTCCATCACGATGGACAGCGCCGCGAGAAACACGACGATGCGCTGGAACGCGACGAATGGGCCGTCGTCGAGCGTGCGGCCGATGTCGACCGTGGCAGGCAGACGCAGATTGCTGTCGTTCATCGTGCGCCTCTTGGAGCGGCGCAAAGACGTTTGCATGAGTGCCTGACGGCGTGTTCGAAGGGCATGGCTGTCTCCTGTGAAATTTCTATTGCCTGCTCGCAGGCGGACGCTTCTGAGCGGCGTCCTGTCTGTGTCGTTTTGAAGCGTCGTTGTAAAGCGCCTAGAACGGGTAGTGACGCGACGTCGTCTGAATCATTATCCAGCGCAGATCGGTGAATTCGGCAACGCTCGCCTTGCCGCCGAAGTGGCCGAATCTGCTCGACTTCACGCCGCCGAACGGCATCTGTGCTTCGTCATGCACGGTCGGGCCGTTGATATGGCAGATGCCCGATTCGATGAGCCGCGCGACGGTCATCGCACGCGCCACGTCGCGGCTGAACACGGCCGACGAGAGCCCGTATTCGTTGTCGTTCGCGCAGGCGATGGCCTCTTCGTCGCCGTTCACGCGCACGATCGCCTTCACCGGCCCGAACGACTCTTCGCGATAGATCTGCATGTCGGGCGTGATGTGATCGAGCAGCGTCGCGGGCATCAGCGTCGTGTCGGCTTTCGCGCCACACACGAGCGTCGCGCCGTGCGCGAGCGCGTCGTCGATGAGCGCGTTGCAACGCTCCACCGTCCTTATATCCACGACCGAGCCGAGCACCGCCGGTCCTTTGCGCTGATCGCCGAGCGGCAGACTTTTCGCCTTGACCGCGAGGCGCGCGACGAATTCATCGGCGATGCTTGCATCTACGATGATCCGCTCGGTGGACATGCAAATCTGTCCCGAGTTGACGAACGCGCCGAACGCCGCGCCATCCACGGCGGCGTCGATGTCCGCGTCGTGCAGCACGACGAACGGCGCCTTGCCGCCGAGTTCGAGCACCACCGACTTCAGATATTTCGCGCACTGCTGCGCAATGATTCTGCCGACACGCGTCGAGCCCGTGAAGTTCACGCGACGCACCGCAGGTTCCGCGATCATCGCCTCGACAATGGCGCCCGCATCGGCTGGCGCGTTCGTCACGAAGTTGACGACGCCGCGTGGCAAGCCCGCGTCCTGAATCGCCTCGATGATGAGACCGTGCGTGGCCGGACAGATCTCCGATCTCTTCAGCACCACCGTGTTGCCGCACGCGAGCGGCAGCGCGATTGCGCGCACGCCGAGGATCACGGGCACATTCCATGGCGCGATGCCGACCACCATGTTGCCGGGCACGTCGGAGGGAATCACTTCGCCAGCGATCTGCGTGGTCATCGCGGTGGCTTCGCGCAGGCCGTCGGCGGCGAGCTTCACGTTGAAATCAGCCCACATGCGCGATGCGCCGGTTTCGGTCGCATGCCTGTTGGGAGTGCCGGAGAGTTGAGAGGGGAACGGCCGAGGCTTGTCGCCTGAGAAGCGATGTTTCGTCCAGCGCGCAGATTAGCGAACGCGCCCGGCAGTGCGAACGCGCGAAGCTCAAAAACCCGCGCACCCGTCTCAACTTTTTTGTGTCACGGGCCGCAACGTGAAACGCACCGATGCTTGACGGCAAGTGCACGTTCCGGACACGGCGTCATGGTATGCGCGCTGCCAATGCATCGTCCACCAACTCGCTATACTCCCGCATACAGCACGCGGTACGTCCTCCCGCGCTGTCGTCACCCTACGGTCCTTTCCTGAAGGAGCGAGCAATCATGAGCGGTTCCGCATCCGGATCTTTTGTCATGCCGGCGCATGTCGTGAGCATGCCGAGCGCTTTCGATTTCACGACGACGGTCGCGCGTATCGAAGCCGCGCTCGCCGAGCGCAACATTGCGCTGTTCGCGAAGATCGATCAGGCCAGGGCGGCCGCCGATTCAGGCACCGCGCTGCGGCTAACGGTGCTGCTCGTCTTCGGCAATCCCGCTGCGGGTACGCCGATCATGGCGGCGAATCCACATGCCGCGGTGGAATTGCCGTTGAAAGCGGTAATCTGGGAAGACGACGCAAACGGCGTTCATGTCGATTACGCCGACGTCACCCAGGTACTCGCGCCCGACTATGGGCTCGATCCCGTGCCATTCGCGGCGCTCGGAAAAGTGGCGGGCATGCTGCGCAGTGTCGTGAGCAGTTGATAAAAGAACGCCCGCCGCTTCTGGTTACGCACTTCAGGTCCGCACAGCTCTCGCCTCGACTTGCCGGTCGGTACCGGCCTCTTCTGCCTTGTCGTCGAGCGTGGTTTTGTGCAGATCCGTGCCGCTGGTTTCGGGCAGGAACACCGCCGCGCAAAGTGCGACTGCGTAAGCGCACAACGCACATGCGCCCATCGCTGTGCCCAGCGACCACGTCGCGGCGAGCACGCCGACCGTCGCGGGCACGATGGAGCCAAAACCCCGGCCGCCGCCAAGGCAGAAACCCTGGCCGCTCGCGCGGATGTTGATCGGGAATAGCTCGGCGAAGGTGGGCAACATGCCCGATGCCAGCGCCGCCTGAAACGCGTCGAGAAAGAAGCTGAGCACGATGGTGATGCCGGTGCCGATCGGCGCGAGCAGATACACGGCGACGTTCGCGGCTTGCAGCACGAGGAACGTCATGAACGCGGACGGCGGGCGGCCCACGCGGTCGGACATCCAGCCGTAGAAAGAACGGTCCCACCAGCGAACCCAGAATATTCAACGCAAGATAACCGGTGCTCGACGTGACGGAGAGGTTCAGCGCGGTGCACAGGTAAGTCGGCAGCCACGTAATCATTACGTACGCGCCACCGTAGATGCCCACGACGGCAGCCAGCGTGCGGCGCAGATGAGCGCGGCGGAAAATTTCCCAGAACGGCGTGGCCGTGACGCCGCTGTCGCGCGTCGCCTTGCGTCCGCATACGCGCCCGATTCCGGCACGAGCCGGCGAATGATCACGATCAGTCCCGCAGGCAGGATGCCGATCGCAAAGAACACGCGCCAGCCGATCTGCTCGGGAAACCACGACCCGATAACCGGCAACAGCGCGACCGACATCGCATAGCCCAGCGCATAACCGCTTTGCACCAAAGCCGCCACGCGTCCGCGCAGCGCGGGACGGATCACTTCACTGATCAGCACGCCGCCCACGGCTGCTTCACCGCCGTAGCCCAAGCCTTGCATGACGCGAATGCCGAACAGTACCGGAAACGAATTCGCGAAGGCTGCTGCCAGCGTGAACACGCCTACCCACAGGATCGTGAACTGCAAAACCCGCACACGTCCGATGCGGTCGGCGAGAATGCCCGTGCCCCATCCGCCGATCGCCACGCCGACGAGCGACGCCGTCGCAAGATAACCGACCTGCGGATGCGTCAAGCCGAGCACCGCGATCAGCGCCGGAATAACGAGCGAAAAGATCGTGGCGTCTATCGAATCGAGCGCGAGGCCCACGAAACACGCCCAGTAAGTGCGCTGCTCGACCGACGTGAGATCAGAGTACCAACCCAGCCGCATTACTTGTCCCCAACTGATTCAATGATGTGATGCCCGATGCGAGCCATCGCCTGCGACGCACGTTAGCGAAGCGATGTAAGGATTCAAAAGATCGGGTTAACCAGAGGTTGGGCGGCAGAGGCGCGGTTTGGCGAAGTTTCACTGGCGAAAGCAGACGTGTGATTTCCGGCGAAAGCCGGTAAGCAAAGACGATGCGCGCACGTGCGCCGTACCAAGCCACACGGCAGTCACGTGGCGGCCGCGCGAAAAGCTGATAAGTAAATTAGATGGCTTATGCGCAAAGTCGCAGCAGGCCGCACGCGACGCGGCCTCGCGCTGCGTTAGCAGGAAACAGAGGGACCGAACGGCATATGAACGACAAAGCGGGTTTCGCGCCCCGACGACTCGACGCCAATCGACCCCGCATGTACCGCGGCAATGCAGCGGCAGATATAGAGGCCGAGTCCCATGCCCGCCGCATTGCCGCTGCGGTTCGGCGCGCTTGCGCGGGTCAGCGGATCGAACAGCGTGGGCAGCGCACGTTCCGATATCGGATCGCCTTCGTTGGCGACAGTGAGCGTCATCTGTCCGTCACGTCCTTCTGCCTCGACGGCGATCGCACCGGAACCATAGCGAACCGCATTCGTGAGCAGGTTGACGAGCAATTGCCCGATGCGGCTCGGATCGCAGTTTCCTTCCATGTTGCCTGCCAGACTCAGATTGATGCCGGCATCGGGATAGGAAGCACGCACCTCGTCCACTGCGTCCTGACAGATGCGCCCCATGTCCTGCATCGAGAAACTGACCGGCAACGCGTCACCGAGACGTGTGCGCGTGAAGATAAGCAGGTCGTCGATCATCTGCTTCATGCGTAGCGCGCCGCGCTGCACAAAGGCAACCGCGCGCACGCTGCTTGCGGAAAGGCTCCTGTCGTGCAGCAGGACTTCGCCGGAATTCAGTATCGCGCCAAGCGGCGAACGCAGGTCGTGCGCAAGTACGCCCGCAAACAGATCGCGGATGCGCTCCGTTCGATACGCGTGATGCCGCACCGACTCCGCGAGCGCCTGATCGATCGCCTCGTTGAAGCGGATCATCTGCTGGAAGCCCGAATCACCGTCCGGCCCGGTTTTCTGCCAGCGGCGCAGCACGGTGGCGCGCAACGCGCGAAACTCGGACACCACGTCGTTGATGTTGAACCGGTGTGCAAGGCGGTCTTCCGCGTGCAAGCGGGCAATATGGTTGAAGCCGGATTGCCCGTCGCGCTCTTCGCCCCATGATTTCGCCCGTTGCTGCGTCGCGCTCTGCGATTCGCGCATATCGGCGGCAATGGCCATCAGGATCTCGCTGGCCGAATCGCGTAACTGCTTATCGGAAAGACGGCTGTCTTGCTGGCTGATCTTGAGTGCATAGTCCGCCCAGTCGTCGATCAGGCCTTCGAGATCGGCCTCGATAAAGTCTGCCAGATTCATTTCCCCTCTTCATGCGTCATACGTGGTGACGTTGCATTCTGGATCGGCGCCGCAGCGCAACTTGATATAAGTATGGTACCGTTTTTGGCCTATGCATGCCGGGCAATGCACCACCCTCGTTGCAGTGCAATGCATGCCTGTCCGTCGACATACGAACATCACGCGCGTGCGCGAGTATGATTTACCGGTGCAGCCCTGCTGTTCGTCAGGCGGCGCGCGAATGCGCAAGTACGCGCGATGCGCTCTGTATGTATATGAACCACATCTCTACGCGGCAGCACGTGCACTTCGTGCAACGCAGGCGTTTGCCTTTCGATCGGCAATGGCCCGCTCGCCGCATTCCTTGTAACCACTCCTTCAGGATGGAAATATGTCACTCCGTATCAATGATGTCGCACCGAATTTCACTGCGCAAACGACTCAGGGCAAGATCGATTTCCATACCTGGATCGGCGATCAATGGGCGATTCTCTTTTCGCATCCGAAAGATTTCACGCCCGTCTGCACGACCGAACTGGGCTACATGGCGAAGATCGAATCGGAGTTCACGCGCCGCGATGCCAAACTGATCGGCCTCTCGGTCGATCCTGTCGACGCTCATGAAAAATGGGCCGCCGACATCGAGGAGACGCAAGGTGCCGCCGTCAAATATCCGATGATCGGCGACACGGACCTCACCGTCGCGAAGCTCTACAACATGCTCCCCGCCGACGCCGGCGAAACGAGCGAAGGCCGCACGGCTGCCACCAACGCGACGGTGCGCTCCGTCTTCATCATCGGCCCGGACAAGAAGATCAAACTGATGCTCACCTATCCGATGACCACGGGCCGTAACTTCGACGAAATCCTGCGCGTGCTTGATTCGATGCAACTGACTGCGAAACATAAGGTCGCGACGCCGGTCAACTGGAAACAGGGCGACGATGTGATCATTACGCCCGCGGTCAGCAACGACGAAGCAGAGCAACTGTTCCCGGGTTTCAAGACCATCAAGCCGTATTTGCGCACCACCCGGCAGCCGCGCTAAACGGCATGCATGGCGGCGCGCGGCCGCCATGCCACTTCTTTTCAAAGGTTTGCGATGATCTTTCGACAACTGTTCGACTCCACCTCGTCCACCCTACACGTACCTGCTCGGCAACAGCGGCGAAGCGCTATTGATCGACACCGTCTATGAACAGGCGCCACGCGACATCGCGCTACTGGAAGAGTTGAATCTGCAGTTGCGAGCGACGTTCGACACACACGTTCATGCCGATCACGTCACGGGCGCGTGGCGTTTGTGGCAACGCTGCGGCAGCGAGATCGCACTCGCCGAGGCGGTGCATGCCGAAGGCGTGAGCAGGACACTGTACCACGGCGACCGGATCGATTTCGGCACGCGCTACCTCACCGTGCGCGCAACGCCCGGCCACACGAACGGCTGCCTCACGTATGTCCTCGACGACGGGAGTATGGCGTTCACTGGCGACAGTCTGCTGATACGCGGCTGTGGCCGTACCGATTTCCAGCAGGGCAGCCCGCAGCAATTGTTCGACTCCGTGCGCGAGCAGATTCTCACGTTACCGGACGATTGCCTGCTCTATCCGGCGCACGACTATCGTGGCATCACGGTCACGAGCGTGGCCGAAGAGCGGCGCTTCAATCCGCGATTAGGCGGCGATGTGGATGTCGGTGACTTCACCCGCTACATGAACAATCTGAATCTGCCACATCCCAAACTGATGGCCGTTGCCGTGCCTGCCAACATGCGCTGCGGGCAGCCGGAAGACGGCGCGATCGCAGAGCAGGCGCCCGACTGTGTGCCGCTCACGCTGCGCTTCAGCGGCGTCTGGGAAATCGAGCCGATGACGCTGCTCGAACATGCGGCGGCGCTCCAGATCGTCGATGTGCGCGAGGCGCCGGAATTTATCGATCGTCTTGGTCATCTCGACGGTGTGAAGCTCGTGCCGCTTTCTGAACTGACGAGCCGTCTGGATGAACTGGATCGCGAGCAGCCCGTGGTGGCCGTATGCCGCTCCGGCGTTCGCTCCGCTCAGGCGAGTGTGCTGCTCACCAAAGCGGGCTTTGGCAAGGTCGCCAATCTGGCGGGCGGCATGTTGCGCTGGAAGCTGGAAGGGCTGCCGGTTGCATCGGGCAGCAATTAGAAGAATCCGATCGAGGCGGAGTCTCGCCAAGTTTTGGCAAAGACTCCACTGTATGTGCGCTTCTTGTTCTGTTGTAGTTGTGGTCCTGCCCCTAGACCTGCATCAGCGATTCGCTTCAGAGACCTGCTTCAGAACTGCTCGATCCACGCGGCGAAGATCGCGAGATTCAGGCCCATGTAGTACGGCGACTGCACGCCGTCGGTTTGCCAGATCATCCACGAAATCATGGCTTGCGGCAGCAGCAGCCACGAGATCGTCAACCACGGCGACAGACGGTGCCCGAGCGCGCTGCCGAGCATCAATATGATGCCGCCGATCAGCAGCGAGACGACGAAGCGCGCAATCGCAAACGGCGTCAGCAGTTGCGGATATTGCGCGTAGTCGAGGCCCACACCGAGCAGGACGAGCACGATGGCGGTGTAGGCGCCGCCACGGCTGAACGTCACGCGGAAATTCGCCAGTTCAGTTTGATAGCCGGTGTGCAGTTGACTGATGCTCATGGATCGAATGTCTGCTGACGTTTCAGAGAATCGTGGCTTCCGCGAACACGTTCACTCCCGTCTCGTCGACGTAGAACTTGTGATCCGCCGACTGCGGCGGCAGCAGCAGCGACTGCATGCCGAGTTCATTGCGATAGATCAGATACCACTCCAGCAGATGTTCCATGCCGAACTTTTCGGGGTTGGCGGAGTGGACGTTGGTCACGAACAAGTGGCCGCCCGGCCGCGTGCGCGCGGCAAAATAGCTCAACAGACGCGCACACACCTTGTCCGACAGATAGTCAAACAGACCCGCGCAGTATACCGCGTCGAATTCGCGCAGCGACTCGTCGGGCGTGAGCTTGCGTTTGAGCAGATCGTGCACCGACTGATGCACCGTTTCCACCGAAACGGTGCGCCCGCTCTCCGCCGCCGCGCTCTCGATCGCGGCCTTGGTGAAGGCCAGCGTTTCCTCGCTGAAGTCGATCAGCTGGAACGCCAGCAGATCGGGACGATCGTATTCGCGCACGAAGCGCTGGATTTCGAACGCGGGACCGCAACCTATGTTGAGAATGCGGAACGGCCGGCCACGCGCGCGGCTTCGGCCTGACGCGTGAGGAAATCCGATCAGCAGCGTGATGCGGTTGCGGTGCGCGGTGGCCACGGCCGCCTTCAGGAACGCCGTGTTGACGATCTGGAAGTACGTGGTGGGCCCTTGCTGCGGGTCGCTCATAATCTGGTTCACCATTTCATAGTCGCCGGCATAGCCCAGCGGCTTGGTGAAGGTGCGGTAGACGAAAGGCGCGCGCAGCAGCAGCGGATGAAGCGCCGCTTGCGCGTAAGTGCGATGCACGGGTGCGATTTCCGCGTCCACGCGCTCGGTCTCTTCCTCGAGACGCACGAGATAGGCGTTCTTGTTACCCATACGCACGCTCAGATCGCTCAACATCTCGCTGACCTGAACGATGGAGTAGGGTTATAGATCTCCATCACCAAAGACTTTCTCTGGAGATTAATGATTGTCCCTCGCACCTGCTCGCGCTGTGAGTTGCGAAAACTGACTACCGGGTCGATTTGCGTTTGAGAGTACACGGTATTGGAACCTGAGGAATCCGGGAAACGCAGTGGGGAATTGGCGATATTCAGTGAATGGACGCCGCCCATACGGCTTTTAATATACACCGTGGAGATTGTTTAACGCCTTATCACACTGAAAACACTAAACCCTTTGCCAGATTGGCTCTAGCGAGTCGCAGTGTAACATCAAGATTGGCTGATTCTGAACCATGCACTTTATGCGTTTGTGATGAAACGCACATGCGAATTTCGACTTGCAATAATTGGCAAGCTGAAGAAGAAATGGGCGCGGGACTCAGGCCGGCAAGCGTACGCGGAGCGTTCGAATCCGGCCTTTTCGTCCATTGCAATGCCCGCTCGGGAGATGTGCTAAAAAGATCACGCTGAAACAGGCTGCAAGAAGTACTCGTCGAGGTTCATGCGTTCATCACGAATGTGCAGCCGCTTCGAGTTCGGCAAGACGCTTGCGCAGCTGGAGGTCTTCCTGAAAGCGGCTGGTTTCGTCGCGAATCACGGCGACAATGCAGGTGAGCACGTTCTGATCAGAATGCAGAAGCGCCACGGTGAAGGCAATCGAAAGCGCGCGCCCATCCTTATGTACCGCCGGCACGTGCAATAGATCGTTGCCGTAGCGTGTTTCGCCCGTGGCCATGGTCTTGTGATAACCGTTCCAATGGCGGTCGCGCAAACGCTCCGGAATGGTGAGATCGAGCGACTGTCCGAGCGCCTCGGTTTGCGTGAAGCCAAACATGCGCTCGGCGGCCGGGTTCCACAGTGTGATACTGCCGCCCGCGTCGGAAATGATCACGGCGTCGCCGATCACATTCACGAGTTGTTCGAAATCGATGGCTGTCGTCACGGCAACTCCCCGAATGTAGAACTGCATGTGAGTGAAAGGGACCCGTTTCGGCATCCGCTTTCACTCGTTACATTAGCCGACTTATGGGACAAAATGCCCTTACACCGCCTTCACTTCGCGCAGGTTGAAGATGTCTTGACGGCTATAACCCAAGCTCGCCAGCACTTCTTCCATATGCTCGCCGAGTAGCGGCGAAGCGGTGACTTCCGGCTTCATGTCCGAGAACTTGATCGGACTGCCCACCGTCAGATACGTGTCGCGCGTCTTGTGCGGCACTTCGACGATCGTGCCGCTCGCACGCAACGACAGGTCGTTCGCCAGTTCCTTCATCGTCATGACCAGCGCGCAGGGAATGTCGAACTTGCGCAGAATGTCCACCACTTCGAACCTGGTCTTGTCGGCAAGCCAGTCCTCGATCGTCTTGAAGATCTCGAAGATATGCGGCTGGCGCGCTTCCGCCGTTTTGTAAGCCGGGTCTTCGATCCACTCGGGTTTGCCGATCGCCTTGCAGATCGGCTCCCACGCATGGCCCTGAATCGTGAAGCAAATGTAGGCGTTCGGATCAGTTTCCCCAACCTTTGCACTTGAGCACCTAGCTAGGCTGACCGCCGCCGCCCGCGCACTGCGCGACGTTCTCGTAGACTTTCAGGTCGTCTTAATGGTGGCCGTCGCTAAAGCCCTTCACGGACGCCACGATCATCTTCGCGAGATTCCTGTTCTTGCGCTCCGCAATCGCGTCGAGCCATTCGGCGTTCGGCTTCGGAAAATCCGCGCCGATGCCTGCGCGCAGCGCGGCCACGCACGAACCGATATCGCCGATCACCGGTGTGGCAATCGCGACGTTGCTGTCGATTTCGGTCGGCGAAATGTCCACCTGAACGAAGCGCTTCGGTTCCGCGCCCCACGCCTTGCCTTTGCCGTGCGCGAGCAGCCAGTTCAGACGGGCGCCGATCAGCACGACGTCCGCTTCCTGCAGCACGAACGAACGCGCGGCCGAAGCCGACTGGTCGTGCGTGTCGGGCAGGAGACCCTTGGCCATCGACATCGACAGATACGGAATGCCACTCTGTTCGACGAAGCCGCGAATCTCGGCGTCCGCCTGCGCATAGGCCACACCTTTGCCTGGCAGAATCAGCGGACGCTTCGCGGTCTTGATTACGTCGAGCGCGCGCGTCACCGATTCGCGCACGGGCAACTGACGCGGCACCGCGTCGATCACACGTACGAGCGACTGCTGCGCCTTCACGGCGTCTATTGTTTGCGACAGCAGTTTCGCGGACAGGTCGAGATACACGCCGCCAAGACGGCCCGACACGGCCGCGCGAATCGCACGCGCTACGCCGATGCCAATGTCCTCCGCATGCAGCACACGGTACGCGGCCTTCGCGTACGGCTTCGCCGCGTTCAATTGATCCATCTCTTCTTAGTCGCCCTGTTGCAGATCGACGATCTCGCGTTCGCTCGAGCCGCTGATCAGGATCATCGGGAAACAGTTCGTCGTGGCATTGGCGAGCGCCGTCAGTCCTTTCAGAAAACCGGACGCGGACACCGTGAGACAGATGCCGGGTTTCTGCGTCATATAGCCGGAAATGGCCGCGGCATTGCCCGCATGCTGCTCGTGACGGAAGCCGATGAAGCGCATGCCTTCGGCTTGCACGAGGCGCGCGAGATCGGTGATCGGAATGTCGACCAGTCCGAAGATGGTGCTGATTTCGTTCAGTTTCAGCGTGTCGATGACGAGATGGAATCCGTCGGTCGTCTCGACCGCCTGTTGGTCTTGCGTGTCGTTTGTAGTAGGCTGGTCGACTTCTGCCATGACATCTCTCCTTTTTGGACGGGGCGTGTGATGCTCTTCGGGGCGCGGGCTGCGCCCCGCGTTTCAATCCGTGGCTATCAAGCGGATTTCAATCGGATGAACCGCTGGACGAAGGCTGCAGTCACGCTTCGGCAATCGGCGTGTTCGCGCTCGCGCCGGCGTTTTCGATCCAGCGTTTTCGCATCGGCGCGAGAATGAATTTCGCGGAGATGCCTGCCGCGATCGACACCACCGCCGCCGAGATGAACACCGCGTTCCAGCCGCCGCTCGCCGAGAACATTGACGCGATCGGCACCAGCATCGAGGCCGTGCCTTTGGCGGTGTAGAGCGTGCCTGCGTTGGCCGCGGCGTATTTGCTGCCGAATGTGTCCGCGCAGGTTGCGGGGAAGATCGAGAAGATCTCGCCCCAGCAGAGGAACACTGCGGCAGCGAAGAACATTAACACGTACGGGTTCTCGCCGAACTGCATCAGACCGAGCAACGCGACGCCTTCGCCGAGAAAGATCATGAATATCGTGTTTTCACGGCCGATGCGATCCGACAGAAAGCCACACAACGGGCGAGTGAAACCGTTGCACAGGTTGTCGATGGAAAGCGTCATCGTGAGCAGCGGCAGCGTGATGCCGAGCAGATTCACCGGCATCTTCGCGAAGCCGAATTCTTTCGCGATCGGACCAAGCTGCGCGGTCGCGATGATCCTGCCGGCGGCCACGAAAATGAACATCAGATACAGCACCCAGAAAAGCGGCGAGCGGATCATCTCGCGGGACGTGTAGTCGACCCGGCTCGCCACCACGCGCCGCGCGGCCATCGCGGTTTCGAAGGCTTCGGCCGGATCAGCAGCGTGGCGAGCAGCAGAATGCAGACGCCCTAGAAGATGCCGAAGAACATGAACGTGTGCTGTGGTAGCCCGAGCTCTGGATCATGTTGGCAATCGGAATGACGGTGACGGCCGCGCCCGCGCCGATCCCGGCGATGACCGCCGCGATATAGAGTGCGGCGAGACTGTTTGCATGCGCGTCGATGATCCAGCCGAGTGCCGCACAAATGGAGCCGCCGATCACGCAGGGCGCGGGCCGAACTTGTCGACGAGCCATCCTTCGACGGGTACGAGCCACGTTTCGGTGACGATGAAAATGATGAACGCCGTCTGGATCGCCGTCTGCCCTCCAGTGGTGGGCGTTATCCATCGGCACGACGAACAGGGTCCACGCGTATTGCAGATTCACGACGAGCCCCATGCACACAATGCCGATCGCGAGTTGAATCCAGCGGTGATGCCAGAATGCAGTGCGGTCTTTCTCCGGTTCTATGGACAGTTCCATGTCCTTGTCTCCTGTATATTCCGGCGCGCTCGTGCGGCGCGTTGGACTTACATACATCGTCGAATCGCTTCGGCGCAGACTGAAGAGTCGGCATTGTGAAGAGTTGGCATTGAAGCGCCAATGGTCGGCCAGAAAGTGCGTATTTTGGCGACCGTGATCAGTTTGGAAGGTGGCGTTGC
>CALNWS010000092.1 GCA_940747215.1 uncultured Paraburkholderia sp.
ACCCCGCTGAGTGCGTGCGTCTGGTTCCCTTTGTCATTCCCCGGTTCCTCTGCCCGCATTATCCGCTGGCTCAGGCCCCGGCCGCTCCACTGATCCGGCTGTCCAAATTCCCGCGACCACCTCTCCTATGCGGGGCGGCACCTACTTCTCTTTGCGGCGGCAAAGAGAAGTAGGCAAGAGAAAGCGGCTCCAACCGCTAGCTCTTAAGTGAGTACCTTGGCTCGGAGGAGGCAGTAGCGCGATTAACGAACGATCCCTCGCGCAGCAGGCGTCTTTGACACAGCCGTCATTCGCTCCCACTCCGCACTGCGTGCGTCGTGGACGGATATACGAGGGAAACCAGTGGTGATAAAACGCGTGGCGGGAGCCGTCGCTTCTCTAGGCGAGGCACCCCAAGAAAAGATGGGGAAGCGGCCAAGAATTTGTTGAGCAGGGAGGCTAAAAGTGGCGGGAGATTTTAGAACGACCGCGGGAGGCGCGCGAAGCGTCGTCGCCAGAAGAATGACTGCCTTGTCACTGAAGCCGAGTGTGCGAAAGCACAGATTTCAGATGCACCACTGCCCCCTCCAAGCTAGGAGCCCACTTATAAGCTGGCGGTGGGAAGCCGCTTTCTTTGCAGCGGCAAAGAGAGTAGGTGCCTGCCCCGCACAGGGGCGACGCTAATAGATCACGAAAAAAGAAGGAAAGGCCAAAAAACCAGAACAACAAAAAATCAAATCCAAAAAATCATTCCGGCAATTCCGCCGTCCCCATCCTCCGTCCGATAACCCGGGACCTCTGGGCCAGATACCCAGACCCGCGATGCTCATCAAAATACTTAGGCCTCGGCAGCATCACAGCCAATCTCTACCCGTTGTTATTGACGAAATTGGCCTCTTCCGACGCAATGATCGCGCGCTTCAGATTGCGTGAGATCTGGTCGTAGGGAATCCACGTGTGCTGAACGGCGAGATCGGGACGGTCTTGAGATAGACGCCACGCGTCGGAACGCATGAACGCCGTCGACTGGGGATTCACAAGTTCCACAGCGCAATCTGCGCGAAGTAGAACGCCTAGGTCGACAGCCAAGCCACCGTCACCACAACGCCAACATAAAAACCACCGCGCTGGACCCGGCCGGCTCGCGCGTCGCTTCGCTGTCGTCGTGATGTCAGTCCTAGGATGAAGGGATTCGCTACGCCGCCGCTTATGCAGCAGCGGGCGCTGCCAGCAACTTGCGCAGTTCGGCCAGCACCGGCGCGCCGTCCGGGCGCACGCCGCGCCACACGTAAAACGATTCGGCGGCCTGCTCGACCAGCATGCCAAGACCGTCCACGCCACGCGCGCCCAGCTTGCTCGCGTGCTCCATGAAGACCGTGGGATGCGCGCCGTACATCATGTCGTACGCGAGCGTACCACTGCCGAACGCCCGATCGTCGCACTCCGGCAGCGACGCGTCTAGGCTGCCCGCCGTCGCGTTGACGATCACGTCGTAAGCGCCCGCTTCGATCGCCCGCGCGTTTCCACCACTTAGGCGGCAGTCCGCTTCAAGCGCGGCCTGCGCGAACTGGCCGACGAGCGCCTCGGCCTTATCCGCCGTCCGGTTGACGATGGTCAACGTGTGTGGCGCTCGGTCCAGCATCGGCAATACAACGCCGCGCGCCGCTCCGCCCGCGCCCAGCAGCAGAATGCGTGCGCCCTTCAGCGACACGCCTAGGTTCACTTCGATATCGCGCACGAGGCCGAAGCCGTCCGTGTTGTCGCCGAATACGCTATCCGCGTCGAAGCGCAGCGTGTTCACCGCGCCGGCCGCCGCCGCGCGCGGCGAGAGACGGTGAGCGAACGCATGTGCGTCGAGCTTGAAAGGTACGGTGACGTTCAAACCACGGCCTCCCGCTTCGATGAACTCGCGCACACTCGCCACGAATCCGTCGACAGGCGCAAGCCGATGACCATACTCGATCGCCTCGTCCGTCTGCGCGGCGAAACGCGCGTGGATGAACGGCGACTTGCTATGTGCGACCGGATTGCCAATCACCGCATAACGGTCGCACACCGTCACTGCCGGTGTGTTCATCGTCCGGGCTCCGCAACGTGGCGGTCGGCGTCGGCACCGGCGAAGGCCCGAGCGCCGCCTTGCCTTCTTCGTTACTCGCCGCGCCGTCCAGTTCGGATTCGGCGCGCGCTTCGGCTTCGCCTTCGGCGCTCTTGTCGGAAGCGTCGATGATTTCCTCGTCGCCTTCATCGCCCTCGTCCGCTTCTTCGGCGTCGTTGCCGCTCGTGACGGTGGGCGCGTCGAGCACGTGCAGCAGACGCACGGACGCTTCGACGGTCAGTTCGTCGATCGACATCACTTCCATCTGCAGACGCGTACCACGTGCATGAACGCCGAGACCCGGCACGTGCAACAACAGCGGAATCTCTTCGAGACGCACGAGGTCGCCCTTCACGACGGACGCCACGACCTGCTTTTTGTTCTCCTGCTTCAACCAGCGCAGACACCAGAAATATTCCATGCGCCGTTGATGATCGGCGTACGCCGTGTACGTATCGTCGAAACCTTGCACGACGGCGAAGAGGTCAGCGTCTTTCGGCTTGAACGGCGCGGCGAGCTTGGCCGTGACGCCATGCTGTAAGCACGCTAGCAATTGCCACTGATTCACCAGGTCGACGTAACGGCGCAGCGGCGACGTGCTCCATGCATATTGCGTGACGCCCAGCCCTTCGTGCGGCGCGGCGTTGGTTTGCATGCGCGTGCGCTTCGGGCCGCTCGGCGCGCCGAACGCGCGCTGCGTGCGGTAAATGCC
Organism: uncultured Paraburkholderia sp.; assembly: GCA_940747215.1. Classification (GTDB taxonomy): domain Bacteria; phylum Pseudomonadota; class Gammaproteobacteria; order Burkholderiales; family Burkholderiaceae; genus Paraburkholderia. Next base: position 2,787 of record CALNWS010000092.1, read on the forward strand.
CGGCACGCCGTGGTCGTGCAGGAACCCGCCCCACGACGAGTTCGCGAGAATCGCCAGCTCGGCGACGATCGTGTCGAGCGGCGAACCGCGACGACGCGGCGTGATCGTGATGTGCTCGCCGTCGACGTAGAAATTGAAGTCGGTATTGCGCTGCACTTCGCGGCGCAGGCCGTAGCCCGCGCGCGCCGTCTGACGCTTCTTGAACAGCGCCTGCGCGAACGGCCACAGCACCGCGATATCGTCCTTGTGCGGATAGTCGCCCGTGCCTTCGGCAAGCGCTTCTTCGGTGACGAGTTCGTCGAGCGTGTTATGACGCAGATTGTTCTTCACGAACACGCGCTCGGCGCGCGTTTCGCTCGCGACGATTTCCTGCGTCTCCCGATTCACGATCACATAGAGCGAGAGCGCCGGACGCAGCCCGCCTTCGGCGAGCGTAAAGGCTTCGACGACGCTGTCCGGCAGCATCGTGATCTTGTCGCCCGGCATGTACACGGTCGACAAACGCGTGCGCGCGATCGCGTCGACGTCGTCGCCACGCACGATACCGAGCGCCGGCGCGGCGATGTGCACGCCGATCCGCACGCGACCGTCGGACAGATATTCGACGGAGAACGCGTCGTCGATTTCCGTGGTGGTGATGTCATCGATGGAAAACGCCTGGACATTCGCTTCCGGCAGATCCTCCGGCAACGTGCCGACCGTGACCGGCGGGAAACCCGTGCCGTGCGGAAAGAATTCAGAGAGGAACTTCGCCTCGTGCAGCGCGCGCGGCGACGCAATGCCGCCGCATTCGAGCATGAGCCGCGCTTGCGAAATACCGCGCGCGGCCGCCGCGCCTTCGAGCACCTTGTATTCGATGGTGTTTTTGTCCGGCTTCGTGAGAAGCACGAGCGCAGTCTTTCCAGTGAAGGCATCCGGCAGACGGCCGGCCTTCAGTTCGTCTTCGTAACCCTGCTGCACGAGCGCCTGCTGACGCTTTCGCTCCAGACCGGCGAGCGCCATCTTCAACTGTTCCTGCGGCGCGCGCTGATACATGCCGCGCCCCTTGCGGCGGAAATACACCGGCGCACCATGCATGCGCAACACCAGCGCGGCGCGTTCGATCGCGCCGAAGCCTTCGCCGAAATATTCGGCGCCGAGCGTGGCGAAAGGGAATTCGTCGTCGGGCGCGCATTCCCACAGGAAGTCCAAGTCGATTTCCTGCGCGGCGGCGTCCGCCTGCTGCATCAGTTCAGCCGCCGTGGGCTTCTCGAATTCGATCAGCACGTCTTTCGCGCGCACCTTGGCGCGCCGGCCGCCTAGCAACTCGACCTGAAAAGCATCGCCTTGGCGCGACAGCACGCTGCCCGCCTTGAAACTGCCCGATTCCTCGAAGAAAACGTTCACTCAATACTCTCGTTCTGACTTGCATCTGCCGGCGCGCCGATCTGCGTGGTTATCGGATATCGGTCACTACATGCGCGGCACGGCAGCGTGTTCGTGAAAATGGATCCCGGCGCGATACGTGCGCCGGCGGTATGAATCTGTTGACCGGACCGCCTGCGCGTCCGGATCGTGTGGCCTTTAGCTCAGGCCGCTTCGCGCGGTGCGGGCGATTCGACGTTTTCCGCATCGCAAAAAGCGGCACCTCGTCGACGTATTGCGCGAACTCGCTGATCGCGTGGTCGCTGCCTTCGATTAGCTTCGTGCGCGCGCCCGGATAGTGCGCGAGCATTTCGCGGTAATCGAGCACTTCGTCGCCGGTGGCGGCCATCAGATAGTAGCGCTCTGCCCGCGTGATAGAAGCTAAGCCCAGTTCGCGCAACTCGTCTAGATGATGATGCGGCTCGACGACGATGCTGCCGCCGCCGTGCCACAACGGCTGCTCGCCGAGATAGGCGCTCAGGTCGCGCTGCGGCACGACCGCAGGATTCAGCAGCACGGCCGACCAGCCATGCTTCTCCGCTGGCGAAATAGCCGCCGAGCGAACTGCCGATCAGCGTGACGTTCTTCGGCTTCGCGGCAGCCACGAGCGATTCGGCGAGCGCCACGGTTTCGAACGGCGAAACCGACAGCATCGGACAGCACCATTCGTCGCTCCTGCCGAGCTCGACGAGCCGCGCCGCCAGCACGCGCGCCTTGAACGAGTTGGGTGACGAACGGAAACCGTGCAGATAGAGAATCACGAGGTGCCTCGCGCGGAAAGTGCGTCGAGCAGCTTCTGATGAACGCCGCCGAAGCCGCCGTTGCTCATCACCAGAACCTGGTCGCCGGGGCGCGCCGCGTGGACCACCGCTTTAACCAGTGCGTCGAGATTGTCGAAAGCTTGCGCTTTGCCGCCGAGCGGCGCGAGCGCTTCGCCGAGATTCCAGCCCAGCGCGTCGCGGCCGGTCGGCGCGCCGTGGCCGAACACGAGGTCGGCGTCGGCGAGACTGGCGGGGGCAACTGCGCTTTCATCACGCCGAGCTTCATGGTATTCGAGCGGGGCTCCAGCATGGCCAGAATACGCGTGTTCTCGCGGCCCACGCGTGTGCGCAGCCCAGCGAGCGTGGTTTCGATCGCCGTGGGATGGTGCGCGAAGTCGTCGTACACCTCGTACACCGTCACGCCGTCGACGCTACTGCGCACTTCCATACGCCGCTTCACGTTGCGGAAACTCGCAAGCGACTTCGAGGCTTGCGCGGGCGGTACGCTGGCGCTGCGCGCCGCGGCAATCGCCGCGAGCGCGTTCATGCGATTGTGTTCGCCCTGCACCTGCCATTCCACGACGCCCACGCGCTCGCTGTTGTGATAGACGGCAAAGCGCTCGTCGACCGGCACGCCTTCTTCGGCGGCCAGCGCTTCCCAACCGCCCTGTACACCAAAGCATTCCACTTCGCTCCAGCAACCGTACGTGAGCACGCATTCGAGCGTGTCTTCACGGCCATTCGTGACGATGCGCCCAATGCCGGGCACTGTGCGAACTAGGTGATGGAACTGCGTTTCGATCGCGGCGAGATCCGGGAAGATGTCGGCGTGACCGAATTCGAGGTTGTTCAGCACCGCGGTTTTCGGGCGGTAGTGAACAAATTTCGAGCGCTTGTCGAAGAACGCGGTGTCGTACTCGTCGGCTTCGATCACGAAGAAGCTCGAATCGGTGAGCCGCGCGGACACGCCGAAATTCAGCGGCACGCCGCCGATCAGAAAGTCCGGATTGAGACCCGCGTCTTCGAGCAGCCACGTGAGCATCGTGCTGGTGGTGGTCTTGCCGTGCGTGTCGGCCACGGCGAACACCCATTTGCCGTTCAGCACGTGCTTGCCGAGCCACTGCGGACCGGACGTGTACGGCAGGCCGCGGTCGAGAATGGCTTCCATGAGAGGATTACCGCGCGACACCACGTTGCCGACCACGAACAGGTCGGCATTCAGACCATTCAGCTGATCCGCGTCGTAACCTTCGATAAGGCGAATGCCTTGCGCCTCGAGCTGCGTGCTCATGGGGGGCGGATAGATGCCGGCGTCGCAACTCGTCACGGTGTGACCCACGCCGCGTGCGAGGACCGCGAGACCGCCCATGAACGTGCCGCAGATACCGAGAATGTGGATGTGCATAAGTCTGTCGTGCCGCGCGGGCGTTTTCTTGGAAGAGTCTCCCAACCGGCTGCCGGGCCCCGCGAAGGGCGGAAATGCCAAGCTCGCCCGGTATTTTCCTGGGAGGGATGAGAGTGCAGCAAAGCGGCCGGAACGACCGCCTGCCAAGGACGCTATTGTAACCGTAGTAACCGTAACCGACGCATCCACATCGCCCCACGCACGGCGGACCGTTGCGAACGGCACATTTTGCCGCCAGGTGCCGCCGCATATGCCGCCGTGCCGCGTTGGCGCCGGAAAGTCGCGTCATCAATCTCTAGTATGATTGAAGAATGATTCGCAAATCACATTTCGATCCGCAGCGCGTGCGCGAGGAAATCGCCATCGCGGCTGCGAGGCTCATCGCCGAAGACGGTCTCGACTACGCCACGGCGAAGCGCAAAGCGGCACGGCAGGTCGTCGGCGAGACGCGTGTTGCCGGAAAATGGCTGCCCGATAACGATCAAATCGAGGAAGAAATCCGGGAATATCAGTCGCTCTTCCAGGGCGACAACCAGCCCGCGCTGCTCAGGCGGCTGCGCCAGATCGCCGTGGAGTGGATGGAGCGGCTCGCGCCGTTCAACCCGTATTTGACCGGCGCGGTGTTCGGCGGCACGGCGGGCGAGCACTCGGACATTCATCTTCAGGTGTTCTGCGACAACCCGAAGGAAGTCGCGATCTATTTTCTGAACGCCAACATTCAGTACGACGTTTCCGAGACGCGCCACTTCGCGGGCCGCGGCTACGTCGAGACGCTGAGCTTTTTGTGGCGGCCGGCGAACGAAGGCCGCGACGCGGAACAGGTCGGCGTACACGTGGCGCTGTATGAAACCGACGACCTGCGGGGCGCCGTGCGCGCCGACGCGCGCGGCCGCACGGCGCGCGCGAATCTGCAGGCGGTGCAGACGCTGCTCGACGACAGCGACGTCGCTCCCTCAACCAACTAGACAGACCAACATGAATACGAGACGGATTCTGGGCGGTGCGCTGGTCGCCATCGTTGCGGCGGGCGGCGGTGTGTTCGCCAATCATCTGCTGAATGGCGACGGCGAAGTCGCGCACGCGGCGCAGCCAGCCTCCATGCAAAGCGCGGTGAGCCAATTGTGGTCGACGCCCGTCAAAACCGTGGACGGCAAGTCGCAAACGCTAACTTCGCTCAAAGGCCATCCAATCGTCGTCAATTTCTGGGCGTCGTGGTGCGGCCCCTGCGTTGAAGAAATGCCTGAGCTTTCGCAGCTTCAGCGCGATTACGCGAAGAAAGGCATTCAGTTCGTCGGACTTGGCGTAGATTCGGACAAGAACGTGCAAGCTTTCCTGCCAAAAGTGAAAGTGGCCTATCCGGTCTACGTGACCGGTTTCGGTGGTGCCGACCTCGCGCGCGCCTTCGGCAACACCGCGGGCGGCTTACCTTATACGGTCGTAATTGACGTCAAAGGCAACGTACGCTCGGCAAAATTAGGGCAAATCGATCAGCAGGCGCTCAAACAGACGCTCGACTCGCTCTAAATTGCTCTATTATATCTTGACGCTGAAATGGCACCGGAACGCTGGAACTTAGGCACAAATTCGGCGAGTTTGAGAGAAGATCGTCGGCACGCGAGACTGGCGGCGGGCGCTAGATTACTTCTCGCCTGAATTGTTTCGTAGGTGCGGGAAACTAGATAGACAAGTTTCTCTAATCAGCGCTAAAGTGCGCCCAATTCCACGGAAATAGAAGCGACCATGACGCGGCTGCTGGTACTGCACGGCCCCAACCTCAATCTTCTCGGCACCCGGGAACCTGAGGTCTACGGCCGCGTAACGTTGCCGCAGATCGATCAGGCGCTCGCGGACCGCGCAGCGGACGCGGGCGTCGAGTTCGCGTTGTTCCAGAGCAATAATGAAGGCGCTTTAGTCGATCGCATTCAATCCGCCCGGACGGAACAAACCGAGTTCGTACTGATCAATCCCGCCGCGTACACGCATACGAACGTGGCCATTCGGGACGCACTGGGGGTCGGCATCCCGTTCGTCGAGATTCATCTGTCGAACGTGCATCATCGTGAACCGTTCCGGCATCACTCGTATTTCTCCGACCAAACCGAAGGCGTGATTTGCGGCCTCGGCTGGGAAGGGCTATATGTACGCGCTCGACCGGCTCGCTGACGGCTCGTCGCGCGGCTAATACCAACACGACTAATTTGCGCCGGCTGCGCATGCGCCGGCACTCTTCGCATTTGAAAGGGGCATCCTGATGGATCTACGTAAACTGAAAACTCTGATCGACCTTGTCTCCGAGTCCGGCATCTCCGAGCTGGAAGTCACCGAGGGCGAAGGCAAGGTCCGCATCGTCAAGAATGCGCCGCCGGTTTACGTGCAACCGTCCGCTCAGTACGCACCGCAATTCGCGCAGCAGGCTCCGGTCGCTGGCGGCGAAGCACCGGCCGCCGCCGCGCAGCAAGGCCACGTGATGACCTCGCCGATGGTCGGCACCTTCTATCGCGCACCGTCGCCGGGCGCCGATCCGTTCGTGCAGGTGGGCGACACGGTGAAGGAGGGCCAGACGATTTGCATCATCGAAGCGATGAAGCTGCTGAACGAGATCGAATCGGATCTGGCCGGCACGATCAAGGAAATCCTCGTCGAAAACGGCCAGGCGGTCGAGTATGGCCAACCGCTGTTCGTGGTCGGCTAACGCGGCACGCTTCGCGTTTTTCTCGCCTGCCGCCCGCGCGCCCGATCCTCTGAGGCAGCCTGCGTTGTGATCAACCGGGCACCTATTGATGAGTCGAAAACCCGCTATGTTTGAAAAAATCCTCATTGCCAATCGTGGCGAGATCGCGCTCCGTATCCAGCGCGCGTGCCGCGAACTCGGCGTCAAGACGGTCGTCGTCTATTCCGAAGCCGATAAAGAAGCCAAGTATGTGAAGCTCGCCGACGAGGCGGTCTGCATTGGCCCGGCGCCTTCGAATCTGAGCTACCTGAACATGCCGGCGCTGATCAGCGCGGCTGAAGTCACGGACGCCGAAGCGATTCACCCCGGCTACGGCTTCTTGTCGGAAAACGCCGACTTCGCCGAGCGCGTCGAACAGTCCGGTTTCACCTTCATCGGTCCACGTCCGGAAACCATCCGCATGATGGGCGACAAGGTCACGGCCAAGCAGACCATGATCAAGACCGGCGTGCCGTGCGTGCCGGGTTCGGAAGGCGCGTTGCCGGAAGATCCGAAAGAGATCGTGAAGATTGCCCGTCAGGTCGGCTATCCGGTCATCATCAAGGCCGCCGGCGGCGGTGGTGGCCGCGGCATGCGCGTGGTGCACACCGAAGCGGCACTGGTCAACGCGGTCAACATGACGCGCGAAGAAGCCGGCCGTGCGTTCGGCAACCCGCAGGTCTACATGGAGAAGTTCTTGGAGAACCCGCGGCATATCGAAATCCAAGTGCTGTCGGATTCGTTCAAGAACGCAATCTGGCTGGGCGAGCGCGACTGCTCGATGCAGCGCCGTCACCAGAAGGTGATCGAGGAAGCGCCGGCGCCGGGTATCGCGCGCCGTCTGATCGACCGTATCGGCGATCGTTGCGCAGACGCCTGCAAGAAGATGGGTTACCTCGGCGCGGGCACGTTCGAATTCCTGTACGAAAACGGTGAGTTCTACTTCATAGAAATGAACACGCGCGTGCAGGTCGAGCATCCGGTCACGGAGCTGATCACGGGCGTAGACATCGTGCAGGAACAGATCCGCATCGCGGCCGGCGAAAAGCTCGCTTTCCGTCAGCGCGACATCGTGTTCAAGGGTCACGCGATCGAATGCCGTATCAACGCGGAAAATCCGTTCAATTTCATTCCGTCGCCGGGACGCCTGACGTCGTGGCACATGCCGGGCGGCCCCGGCATCCGCGTTGATTCGCACGCCTACAATGGTTATTTCGTGCCGCCGAACTATGATTCGATGATCGGCAAGCTGATCGCCTATGGCGCTACGCGCGAACAGGCCATCAAGCGGATGCGTATTGCGCTGTCGGAAATGGTCGTGGAAGGCATTCAGACCAACATCCCGCTGCACCGCGAGCTGATGCTGGACGCGAAGTTCGTCGAAGGCGGCACCAGCATCCACTACCTCGAAAACCGTCTGGCCGCGAAGCAGCAGGCCGCACAGGAAGAAGCGTAAGTCATGAGTTACCGGGAACTGATCGCCGAACTGTCACGCGAGCACGCGGAGGAACTGTCCGACGCGCTGCTCGAGTTGGGCGCGCTCTCCGTATCGGTCGAAGATGCGGACGTCGACACGCCCGACGAGCAGCCGCTGTTCGGCGAGCCCAGTCTCACGCCAGACCGCACGGCGTGGCAGCGCTCGCGCGTGATCGCGCTGCTCGCGCCGGAACACGAACCCGCCGTGCTGCTCACGGCCGCCGCCAACGAGATCGGGCTCGACGCTGTGCCCTCTTTCACGGTGCGCGAAGTCGAAGAGCAGGACTGGGTGCGTCTCACGCAATCGCAGTTCGATCCGATTCCGATTGGTGAGCGCATCTGGGTCGTGCCGTCGTGGCACGACGCGCCGGATCCTGACGCACTCGTGCTCGAACTGGACCCGGGTCTCGCATTCGGCACCGGCAGCCATCCCACCACGCGTTTGTGCATGGAATGGCTCGAGCAATCGGTGCAGCCGAGGCAGTCTCTGCTCGACTATGGTTGCGGCTCGGGCATCCTTGCGATTCTCGCGAAGAAATGCGGCGCCAACCCCGTGTACGGCATCGACATCGACCCGCAGGCGGTCGAATCCGCGCGCCACAACAGCGAGCGCAATTACGCCGAAGTCACCTACGGTTTGCCTGACGAATGCCCCACCGGCGAGTTCGATATCGTCGTCGCCAACATTCTGTCGAATCCGCTGAAGCTGATGGTTTCGATGCTCTCGTCGAAGGTCAAACCGGGCGGCCGGATTGCGCTGTCGGGCATCCTTGCGCGGCAGGCGGACGAAGTCGCACAGGTCTACGCACGATGGATCGACATCGGCGTATGGCGCGAACACGAAGGTTGGGTATGTCTTGCCGGAACACGCCGCGAAAGCCATTAGAATAAGGCGTATTGTCCAACCAACGGCCCTTTGGCTCATCGGCTCAATATGCTCCTGGCAACACGTTGCCCCTTCTGTGAAGCCGTCTTCCGCCTGCAACCGGCGCAGCTCGCGCTGCGCCGCGGTCTCGTGCGCTGCGGGCATTGCCAGGAAGTGTTCGACGCTTCCAGCAGTCTCTACGACGTAAGCGGCGGAGGAGACTTCTCCACCGCCAAACCCGTGGCCGCGGCAGCCGCCATCGAAGCGCTCTCCGGCGTGCGTTCGGACGGCCCCAATTTCAGCGGTGAAGCGTGGGATCCGTGGGCGCCCGCGCCCGGTGCATCAATCGACGACCGTCTGCTGCACAACGCGCGCAACGTGCCGCTTCAGGCTGTATCCACCGACGCAGGCATCGCGGTCACGCCGAAGCACCAGGACGAGCCGCCACCCGCCGCGCCGACGCCTGCACCCTCCGCTTCCGTCACGCCGGAACACGAACCGGTTCTCGCCGACGCACCGCTCGAACCGTTCGCCTATGAAGACCACGCGCCCGCCGAAGAAGCGCCGCGCGTCTGGCACAAAACCGAGCGCGCGAGCGACGAGCCGTTCTCCGTCAATCCGGTCCATAGCGACACCGATCTCTTCCCCGTCACGCGCGAAATGCGTCCCGCCGAACCGCGCCGGATCGGCTGGCTGGTCGGCGGCTGGGTCATCGCTGCGCTGCTGATCGTCGCGTTGCTCGCGCAGCTCGCTTGGTGGCAGCGCGAAACAGTGCTGATCTATATGCCGAGCTCGCAGGCGCTCTATGCGAAGGTCTGCGAACAGCTGAACTGCCAGATCATGCCGCCGCACGACATTGACGGCTTGCAGGTCGAGCCGTCCGATTTTCGTCAGATCGACGGTCCGCACAAGCTCGAACTGAAGATGCCGCTGCGCAACCGCTTCAACGTGCCGCTCGCCTACCCTGCTATCGAACTCACGCTGCTCGACGAGCAGAACAACGTTGCCGTGCGCCGCGTGTTGTGGCCACAGAACTACGTGCCGCCCGGCACGCCGATCGCAGCCGGCCTGCCGCCGCGTTCGACGCAAACCATGATCGTGCATCTCGACACGGGCAATGCGGTCGCTTCCAATTTCCGCGTACAGATTTCTTATCCTTAACGCATCCTCACGCGCCTGGCACTCGCCGGGCGCGTTCACCGTCATCACTGACGCATTTTCGGAGCACAACAACATGAGTCAAGTCACGCTGGGTGGCAACCCGATCGACGTAGCCGGCACGTTCTCGTCCGTGGGCCAAAGCGCACCGGCGTTCTCGCTGCTCGGCAAAGACCTGAAGACGCTGTCGCTCACCGACTTCGCGGGCAAGCGCAAAGTGCTGAACATCGTTCCGAGCCTCGATACGCCGACCTGCGCAACGTCGACCCGCAAGTTCAACGAAGCCGCTGCGAAGCTGAACAACACGGCCGTCATCGTGATCTCGGGCGACCTGCCGTTCGCGGCTTCGCGCTTCTGCACGACGGAAGGCATCGAGAACGTCGTGACGGCATCCACGTTCCGCGGCCATGAATTCGCGAAGGCGTATTGGCGTCGACGTCACGAGCGGTCCGCTCACCGGCCTGACGGCGCGCGCGGTGGTGTGATCGACGAGAACGACAAGAACGACAAGGTCGTGTACTCGGAACTGGTCGGCGAAATCAAGAACGAGTCGAACTACGACGCGGCTCTCGCCTCGCTGAAGTAATCCTTCGCGCACGACGCCCGGCGCCGCGCTCATGCGCGGCGCTGTCACATCGTCGCGCTAATTCCCCTTCTGATTTTTACAGGAACGCTCGCCTTGGCTACGCTGATTTGCGGCTCGCTCGCCTACGACAACATCATGACCTTCGAAGGCCGCTTCCGGGAGCACATCCTGCCGGATCAGGTCCACATCCTGAACGTGAGCTTTCTCGTGCCGACGATGCGCAGCGAGTTCGGCGGCTGCGCGGGCAACATGGCTTACTCGATGCATCTGCTCGGCGGCAACGCGCGAATCATGGGCACGCTCGGCGCGGTCGACGCGCAGCGTTACATGGATCGCTTCGCTGAACTCGGCCTCTCCACCGAACACGTTCTGCTCGTGCCGGACACGTACTCGGCGCAGGCCATGATCACGACCGACCTGGAAAACAACCAGATCGCCGCGTTCCATCCGGGCGCGATGATGCAGTCGCATCTGAATCGCGCGGACGAGACGAAGGACATCACGCTCGCCATTGTCGGACCGGACGGTTTCGATGGCATGGTGCAGCATTCCGAGCATCTGGCAGCGGCGGGCATTCCGTTCATCTTCGATCCGGGTCAAGGCTTGCCGCTCTTCGACGGCGACACGCTGCGCCGCATGATCGAACTTGCCACTTACGTTGCTGTCAACGATTACGAAGCCAAACTTGTGAGCAACAAGACGGGCTGGTCGATCGAAGAGATCGTGAGCAAGGTCGAGGCGCTCATCGTCACGCTCGGCGAGCAAGGTGCGCAAATCCATCACGCCGGCGGCATCGAAGAGATTCCGGCCGTGAAGGTACAGCAGGTGCTGGACCCCACCGGTTGCGGCGACGCGTTCCGTGGCGGCCTCCTGTACGGCATCGAGAAGAATCTCGGCTGGGCCACCACCGGCCGTCTCGCAAGCCTGATGGGCGCGCTGAAGATCGAACAGCAGGGCCCGCAGAACTATGCGCCCAGCCGGGCGGAGATCAACGAGCGGTTCAAGCAGGCGTTCGGATACGACCTGCCGTAATACCGAGAGCTATTGGAGTAAGGGAATGAAAACAACAAGTCGCCTGGTAGTCGCAGCCCTGATCGCCGGTTCGCTGGCCATGTCGGGCTGTGCCTATAACAGCAGCTCTGCCGACGTCTACACGGCATTGCAAGCACAGCGCGAAGAAACGGTCCGCATGGGCACGGTCGACAGCGTGCGTGCAGTGAAGGTCAGCTCGAACAACGGTCAGCCGAGCGGCCTCGGCGCTATCGGTGGTGGCGTACTCGGTGCGGTGGCCGGCAGTGCGATCGGCGGCGGGCGCGGGTCGATCGTCACCGGCATCATCGGCGGTCTGGCAGGTGCGGTTGCCGGCAACTCGGTTGAGAACGGCGTTGCGGTGCGCGACGGTCTCGAGATCACCGTGCGACTCGACAACGGCGCTCTGCGTGCGATCACGCAGAGCGCAACCGGCGAAATCTTCCGTGCAGGCGACCGTGTGCGTCTGCTCTCCAGCGGCGGCGTAACGCGCGTCACGCACTAGTTTTCCCCTCTCGCGCGGCACGCCTTGCGCGTCGCCGCGTCGACCTCGAACGCATGCCCTCCCCCTGTGCATGCGTTTTTTGTAAGCGATCCAATATCGACGTCTATCCAACAGCACTCTGAGCGAGGGGCATAGGTGTTCACCTATTTGTGAGGTGGACACCTATGGCTGACAAAGACTCGGAGCGAAGAGTAGTTCGGCAAAGATC
>CALNWS010000093.1 GCA_940747215.1 uncultured Paraburkholderia sp.
GGCAGACCGGATGCCGGATGAGGCATACTTCGCAACGCTGCCTGCGATCAGATCGGCAGCATGATCGCCCCGGACGTTCCACTTGAAAATCTCAGAAAACTGTCCGAACGAACAGGGCCACCTCTCCGGGCAGTGTGTCGGTTCAAGTTGTCGGTTGAGGGGGGAACGCCGGCGTCAACGAATTTGGGCGAACGTAGGGCGCGTCGCTGGCGCTTCGTGTTCTGCTTTTTGGGCCGGCCTTCGTTTCGAAACCGGGACTGTGATCGGCCGCTGGTACTGGCGCTGGCTTTGGGGCCTACACTGGGCCGGCTTCGGCTTAGCCTTAGCGCTAGCTTCAGTTTCAACACTGGTTTCAGTTTCAGTACCAGAACCCGGTGTTGCCGGTGGCTTACGCATCGGCTTCGGTTCTTGGCCTTGGCACCAGCACCAGTCGCATACGCACTTCCCATGCAGAAGACCCGTGGCAACCGCCTACCGCAAATCATCAACGCTCACCCCCGCAGGCAGCGCGGCGGGCAGCCACGCGCGCCCCACGTAGCCGCGCATCGGTCCGCCGGACTCGACGATCACGTCTCGCTGAGCGATCCGTGAAGCGTGCAGGTTGCCGTCGGGCGGCGCGGCGGTGGCAGCTTTTCGGTAGCCGTCAGCGTAATTTGCCCAGCAAAGCGGACAGGTCGGGCATGGTGGGCCCTTGCCACGTGTAGGCGACGATCAGGCCGGTGCTGGTTGCGTATTTGTTGATCGTCGTATTACCGGCGTCGGTCAGCGTACGCAGACGTAGTGCGCCGTTTAACAGCACGTCGGCAGAGGACGCAGTTGAGTGCGAATACATCGCGGGAGACGACGCCGAAGACGATGAAATCGCGAATCCGGGCATGGTCTCGCCGAGTTCGGCAGAGGCGGTTATAGCGGTGCATAGCGTTGTCAGCGTGACCGCTATTTCAGCGAGCGCGAGCAGCGAGAGCGAAGGAAATTTCGGCATTGTCAGGGCTTGAAACGGGTGCGTTCTGAGGTGATGAATCGCTCAACTCAAGGTAGCATTGGAGTTTCCTGATCATTGCGCTGCGGGACCTTGCGGCTTCGAGGTTATCCAGAAAACAGGCGTTGTCCGCAGCAAAGCCTTTTTCAAATCAATGGTCTGCAGAGCGTGTAGGGCGCGTCTGACGCGTGATTCGGAAAGGTTGGCAACTGTTAAATCCGACCCATCGATCACCTGTTTTGCACGCTCCATTAGCAAAAGGGAGCAAACGGAAACTATCGGTCAGCTCACCAAAACCGCGTTCGCGCAAACCGTCGCGCACCCCGCGTGGATCGCGCACCAGCCCCGCGCAACCTCGCCTTAACACAGCCTCGACACAGCGCGACGGGCTGCTCATTTCGCAGGCAAACCCCGATTGCACATGACTAGCCGGGATCGGTAAAATGTTAGGTTAATCCACGGAAACTTGCCGTGGCGTAGCGGAAGGATTCCCCGAACATGACTGATCTTCGTCTTACCAAGCGGTTTGCAGTAATGCTGATGGCAGGCGGGCTGGTCGCTGGCTGCGGCACCTCGTCGCCGACCAAAATCGACTACAAGAGCGACTCGAAATCGAAGCAAGTGTCACTTGCCGTACCGCCGAACATGATCGATGAGACGTCCGATCAGCGTTCGTTGCCCCCGCAAGGCGGCGAAACCTCGCTGTCCACGCTCAAGCAGATTCAGGCGCAAGCGCCGTCGTCGAATTCGGTAGCGGTTGTGCCGCCCGTCAACGGCATGCATATTCAGCGTGACGGCACGGAAAGCTGGCTCGTCATCGACAACAAGGCGCCCGACCAGGCATGGGCGCAAATCCGCCGCTTCTGGCAGGAGCAAGGTTTCCTGCTGATCGTCGACCAGCGCGACAAGGGCGTGATGGAAACCAACTGGAACGAAACCCACCCGCAGATCAACGACGGCCTGATCCGTAACACGTTATCCAAGGCTATGGGCAACAGCTACGTCACGTCCGAGCGCAACAAGTACCACACGCGCCTCGAAGCGGCGCCGAACGGCGGCACGTATGTGTTCATCAGCCAGAAGGGCATGCGCGAAGCGCTCACCGGCACGAATAACGACTTCAGCACGTGGCAGCCGAAGCCGAACGACCCGGGTCTCGAGCAGGAGTATCTGAAGCGTCTGATGGCCGCGCTCGCGCTGGCCGATTCGCGCAGCAAGCCGGCTGACTCGCAGAGCGCCGATCTTTCGCCAGCCAGCGCGCAAGTCGCACCGAACGCGGCTACCGCGGGCGCGAAATCGGTGGCGGCTGCTACGGCGGCACAGAACGTTGCGTTGTCGGCGCAGCAACCTGTGGCTGATCCGGATTCGGCGAACACGTCCGCGCAGTTCTCGTCAACGGAATTGATACTCGGCGAGCCGTATGACCGCGCCTGGCTGCGCGTGGGCCTCGCGCTCGACCGCAGCAACTTTACGGTCGACGACCGCGATCTAACCAAAGGTCTGTACTTCGTCCGTTATGTGGATCCGAAGGACATGATTTCGGCGGAGCAGGGCTTCTGGAGCCAGGTTTTCCACGGCAAGAGGGAAAAAGTTGCCAAGCAGTATCGCGTGAATGTCCGCGCAATCACGCCGAACCAGACGCGTGTCGCCGTCGTGGACGACAAGGGCAGCATCGACGAAAGCCCGCAAGCCAAGCAGATCATGAGTCTGATGGTCGACCAGTTGCGCTGACCGGACGCACCGGCTGTCCATCGGCCGTATCTGAAGTCCCCAAAAAACCCGCCTAGGCGAGGTTCGCCGGGCGGGTTTTTTCATGGTCTTTGCAGTTAGGCCAGCAACGCATAAATCGAGCACGCATTTTGCTTCTCAGGAAATAAACCGGCATGAATCGAAATTTTCCCCGGAGAGTTGGCCATGTTCGACGTTATTCCTTACTGGGTGTGGGCGGCGAGCCTGCTCGTCCTTGCAATCGTCTGCGGCGCTGCTTTGAGCGTGCGCGAAACGACGCGGCGGCCGCTTTGGCCTGCGCGTGCGGCACCCGGCCGCGCAGCGTACGAAGTGGCCAACTTCCTGACCCCCGCGACATAGACCTGCCACACACATCTGTGACAGGCGCTTCAAACATCCCGTCGGCATTTTCGTTACATGTGGCCGCCCCGCGCGGCCGCATGTAACGTGACGTTACCCGGTGACGTAACTCTCAAAATCCTCTTTTCCAGTCCTTCCGCCATCTTCCTGTTGCAATAAAAATCATTAAAAATCAATCAATTGCAAGGGTTTTCCAGCCTGAAAATTAAACTGGCACACAAGCTGCTTTTATAGGTTCACAGGGATGGAACGATCGAGGCCACCGTGAATCTCGCGGTGGCCTCGATCATCAGAATCAGTCAGTCCCAACACATTCCGGCCTCGGTCGACGAACCGTGGCCGAGCCTTATGATGGCCTGCGCACGCGCGCGGCCTCGGTGGCCCCGTCGCCTATCCTCGTAGGGCGACAGTTTCGCCCTTAAAGAATGTGTGCGGAGAAAAGCGAGGGCGGAGGCTGGCACCGCACAGAACGGCGGCACCGGAAATCAGCAGCAATCAGAGGGAACGATCAGCAACCAGCAAGCGCCATTCATGTATCCGCGCACCGACCCACGGCAAACGCTTGATCACGCCCGTGGCGAGCGCCGTGCCCACGAGGATCACGGCGCAGCCTTCGAGCATGCCAGCCGACACGTCCTCGCCGAGAAACAGCGCGCCCCACGCATGCAGCGAAGTCGGCGTCGTCGGCCAGTAGAGCGGCGCGAGCACGATCGTGGTACCCGTCATGGTGCCGGTGGCGACTGTCAATGCATCGACGCCGGTCAGGTGACGATTCGTTTAGTTGGCGGCGATGCCGTACAGCAGCGTCGCACCGAGCGCGGTGATGAGCGGCGTGACGGCCGAACCGTCGGGCGTTGCGATCTGGTCCCACACCAGCATCAACACGCCGAAGAAACCGATCACCAGACCGAGCGTGCGCAGCGCGCTTAGCCGGTCGCGCAACCACAGGAAGCCGACGAAGCCGCCCCACAGCGGCGTCGTCGCGTTGATCACGGAGGTCACGCCCGCCGACAGCGTCAATTCCGCGTACGCGAAAAGGCAGAACGGCGCGGCCGAGTTGAGAATGCCGACTACGAGCAACGGAAACGCACGCGTGCGCAAAATCGTTGTGGACCGCGCGACCAGCACGACGGCGAGAAAGACGACGCCGATGCCGACGCGCAGCGCCATCAACGGTGCGACGCCGAAGTCGGTCACGCCGACGCGGATAAACAGGAACGACGCGCCCCACAAAGCGGCGAGGACGAGTAGCGGAGGTTTTTCGTGTTCATCGAGGTGGTGCCGCGCGCGGTTAGGTCGAGACGCCCGCAAATCGTAGCAGCGCGATCGTCCGAATCGTTTCAGGCTGGAGTGAAACAGCAAGATCCGGGAGAAAAGCAGCGTCTGATAGCGGGAATCGTAAGCGTCGGTGGGGCATACGTAAAACGAGCAATTTTCATGCTTATGTGAGAAAAATTGCGATGTGCGGCGACGCTCTGTGGGCGAGGCGTCGCTAGCTGACGAGTTTAGACGTGAATTAAATTAAGGCGGCGTGCGCGGCCGCCGTCGCCAGCGCTAGAGCGTTTCAGCGGCCACAAAAGACTACGGCCACGAACGGACCGAACAGCAACCCGCACGCAACCGTAATCGGCACAACAAGCGCAACAGCCGCAACCAGACCGCCAAACGAAACACTTAGTACGGAATCATCCCCTGCAGGAAATTCTGCTGCAGCCACACGAGCACGCCGAGCAGGATGGTCAACAGGACGAGTGCTTGAACGTCCGCGCGAACACCTCGCCTTCCTTACCTTTGAGTTCGGTCGTGGCTACGCCGGTCGAGATGTTCTGCGGCGAGATCATCTTGCCCATCACGCTGCCCGACAAGTTGGTCGCCGCCATCAACACCGGATTGAGATTCAGCTGATGCGCCGCGACCACCTGTAGATTGCCGAATAGCGCGTTGCCCGACGTGTCGCTGCCGGACAGGAACACCGCAACCCAGCCGAGGAACGCCGACACCAGCGGGAAGAACGGTCCGACCGACGCGACGCCTAAGCCGAGCGTGTACGTGAGCCTCGAGTAGTCATCAGATAGGCTAGTCCGACGATGGTCGCCACCGTCAGGATCGCGATGCGCGCTGTACCCACGTGTCGGCGACGGCCGCGCCGAATTCGCGCGCTCAGGCCCACCACGAACGTGGTGATGAGCGCCGCCACGAGAAATCGCGGTGCCGGTTGCGAGCGGCTGGAAGTCCCAGATCGCGCCGTACGGCGTGTTGTACAGCGTGATGAACACGGCTTTGTCGAGACCGGGCCACGGCACCTTCACGTCGCCGATCAGAAAGATCTTCGCCACCGTCCAGACGATGACGACGATCAACACGATGATCCACGGATACCAACCTTGGCCACCGCCGATCTTGCCGCGCACTTCGCCCACGCGATCGATGTTGATCGCGAACCGTGGATCCGCTGCCGGACGCCAGACGCGCAGAAACGCGATCGTCACGATGAGTGAGACCATCGACGAGAGCATGTCGGTCAGGCTGTAGTTCACGTAGTTCGACGCGACGAATTGCGTGAGCGCGAAGCTCGCGCCCGACACGAGCAGCACCGGCCAGATGCGCAGCATGTTGCGCACGCCCGCGTAGACGGCGATCACGTAGAACGGCAGGAAGAACGCGAAGAAAGGCAACTGACGGCCAACCATCTTCGCGAGCGAATCGGCGGGCAAATGCGTGACTGCGCGAGCACGGTGATCGGCACGCCTAGTGCGCCGAATGCCACCGGCGCCGTATTGAAGATAAGCGTGAAAGTCAGCGCTTCGAACGTCGGAAAGCCGAGCAGAATCAGCAGCGAGCTCGTAATGGCGACCAGCGTGCCGAAGCCCGAAATGCCTTCGAGCAGCGCGCCGAACGAAAAGCCGATCACCACCAGCACGACGCGCCGGTCGTTCGGCAGGTTATCGATCATCCACATGCGAAAGGCCGCGAAACGGCCCGAGCGCTGCGAGATGTTGTAGAGCAGGATCGCGGTGAAGACGATCCACATGACCGGCCAGCACGCGAATACCCGCCGGCCACGACCGAATTGACGGCGAGCCCGACCGGAAACTGCCAGACGAAAATCGCGACGATCAGACCCGCGAGCGATGCCTGCCACGCCGGCCGACGCGCCCAGCCGAGCAGCACGAGCACGACGATGATGGGAAGCGCCGCGACGATGAACGACGGGAATAGCGAGTTGCCGACCGGAGTGAGTAGCTGGTGAATGGTGAAACATCACGTCTCCTTCGTTGTTGTTCGAACTCGACGCGGAACTAAGCATTGCAAGGCGCGTCGCTCTGGCTTGACGGATGGACGGCGCCAGCGCGAATATACACGCGGGGCCACGTAATTAAACGGGTACTGTGTCGCTTAGGCAAGCATAGAGCGAGGCGGCTATGAGTCAAGAAGGGAAACTACGGTCGCCCTGTAAAGCGCCATCAGGAAGCCCATGAAAAAGGCCCGCAAATACGCGGGCCGCATTCCTGACGCTTCCAGCATTCACATTCATTGAGTCTTTGATCGCGCATCAAGCGGCGTGATCGAAGACCCGCTTAATGATAGTGACCATGCCATCCGCCTCGACCGCCCCAATAGCCGCCGAAGCCGATCGAAACGGACGGCCCATACCATCCGGGATAGCCGTAGTAAGCAGGATAAACCGGCGGATAGTACGCAGGATAAGCAGGCGCGACATACACCGGCGGCTGGGCGACAGCGTAAGTAGGCGGAGGACTTGCGGGCACGGGTTGTGAAGGTGGCGGGGCGGTCGATTGCGCCGCGGCTGTAGCGGAAGTATCCGGCGAACCGACCTGCACGTCCTGCTGCTTCGTCACGGCGGGTACGGTTGCAGGCACAGTGTCATAAGGCGCATACGGCGCGTAGTACCCGATCGG
This sequence comes from uncultured Paraburkholderia sp., assembly GCA_940747215.1. GTDB lineage: Bacteria > Pseudomonadota > Gammaproteobacteria > Burkholderiales > Burkholderiaceae > Paraburkholderia. The sequence continues at coordinate 6,988 of CALNWS010000093.1, forward strand.
ATAGTAGCCATACGGGTAATAGCAACCCGACAGACTCAACGCGCAAACGGCGACGCCTAACATCAGGGCCACGCTCGAAGCGCGACGCAAACCAGACGTCGTTTTACGCTGAGCAGTTGCCCGAACGAGCGGATAAAACGGATTGATGACGCGGGACTTCATGACGCGCTCCTATTGGCACATATCGCGAATACGGCGGACGAATACACACGGCAAAGACCGAACCGCCGACGGCGGCGTAATCCCAAGAGCTTACGCCGCCGTCGCGCGAACAGGATTGCAAAACCGTAACGGCTATTTCACGCCGTTGCAAAGCGGTTTGAAACAGGCCGCGCTACGAAGAAAGCCAACGCAACGCACGCCATCGGCCTTTACTTGCCGACCTGATTACCGATAATGCCCACCCGCTGCGGCACCACCTAAAGTCGACAGCGCGTTGCTGCCGACGGCCGCGCCGGCTGCGCCGCCCAGACCTGCGCCGATAGCCGTGTCGCGTCCCTGGCGGCTCATGCCTTCACATGCGGAGGGCAGGTAACGATTGCAACGATGGCCGCAAGTGCGCCGATTTGACGAATCGTCTTCATGATACTGACTCCAGTAGTTGTTATTGATTACCCGATCCGCGGCGCATGCCTGTCGCTGTTCATGCAGTAGTCGTGCATTCATGTAAGGCACGCGGCGCGTCCATCCCTTGCATTTGATGTTATCCGTGCGCCCCGTATCCAGTTGTATTCGCTTGTCAGCGGAACGACGGTTTCGTAATCAAATGTTTCTTCCACGATAGCATGTGGCGTGCCTGAACGCCAGAAACGCAGAAGCCCGTCAGTGAGGGCTTCGTTACTGCGAGGCAATCGTCTGGCGGATCGGTTGGCGTAAAAACGACGCTTCCGTAAAGCGCCGATCCGCCTGCCAACCTTACTGCCGCTGGTAGATTTCCGCGCCTTTTTTCATGAACTCGATCGACTTCACTTCCATGCCTTTCTTCAACGCTTCGTCGTCAGTCACGCCCTGTTGCGCGGCGAACTCGCGCACGTCCTGCGTGATCTTCATCGAGCAGAAGTGTGGGCCGCACATCGAGCAGAAATGCGCGACCTTCGCGGAGTCCTTCGGCAGGGTTTCGTCGTGGAATTCGCGCGCCTTGTCCGGATCGAGGCCGAGGTTGAACTGGTCTTCCCAGCGGAATTCGAAGCGTGCCTTGGAGAGCGCGTTGTCACGCACCTGTGCGCCCGGATGACCTTTCGCGAGGTCGGCCGCGTGCGCCGCGAGCTTGTACGTGATGATGCCGGTCTTCACGTCGTCCTTGTTCGGCAGACCGAGGTGTTCCTTCGGCGTGACGTAGCAAAGTATCGCGGTGCCGAACCAGCCGATCATCGCAGCGCCAATACCCGACGTGATGTGGTCGTAGCCCGGCGCGATGTCGGTGGTGAGCGGCCCGAGCGTGTAGAACGGCGCTTCGTCGCACCATTCCAGCTGCAGGTCCATGTTCTCCTTGATGAGCTGCATCGGCACGTGACCCGGGCCTTCGATCATCACCTGCACATCGTGCTTCCACGCGATCTGCGTGAGTTCGCCGAGCGTCTTAAGTTCGCCCAGTTGCGCTTCGTCGTTCGCGTCGTAGATCGAGCCCGGACGCAGACCGTCGCCGAGCGAGAACGCCACGTCGTACTGCTTCATGATTTCGCAGATGTCTTCGAAATGCTCGTAGATGAAGCTTTCTTTGTGATGTGCGAGGCACCACTTCGCCATGATCGAGCCGCCGCGTGACACGATGCCGGTCATGCGCTTCGCCGTGAGCGGCACGTACTGCAGACGCACGCCCGCATGAATCGTGAAGTAGTCGACGCCTTGCTCAGCCTGCTCGATCAGCGTGTCGCGGAAGATTTCCCACGTCAGATCTTCGGCCTTGCCGTTCACTTTTTCGAGCGCCTGATAGATCGGCACCGTGCCGATCGGCACCGGCGAATTGCGGATGATCCATTCACGTGTTTCGTGAATGTGCTTGCCGGTGGAGAGATCCATCACCGTGTCGCCGCCCCAGCGGATCGCCCACGTCATCTTGTCCACTTCCTCGCCAATCGAGGACGTCACCGCCGAATTGCCGATGTTCGCGTTGATCTTCACGAGGAAGTTACGGCCGATAATCATCGGCTCGCTTTCCGGGTGATTGATGTTGTTCGGGATGATCGCGCGGCCGCGCGCCACTTCTTCGCGCACGAACTCGGGCGTGATCGCGGAGAGACCGTTCGGCCCGAATGCACTAGCACCAAATGCCTGGCCCGGATGCTGGCGGCCCATCATCGCGGCGAGCTTTTCGCCGTTGGGGCCGCTCGCCTTGACGCTTTCGAGGTACTCGGCGCGACGCTGGTTTTCGCGAATCGCGATGTATTCCATTTCCGGCGTGACGATGCCCTGGCGAGCGTAGTGCATCTGCGAAACGTTCTTGCCTGCGATCGCGCGGCACGGCGTGCGGTGCAGACCCTGAAAGCGCAGATCGGCGGTGGCCGGATCGGCGGCGCGTTCGCGGCCGTAGTCGCTCGTCAGACCCGTGAGCGCTTCCGTGTCGCCGCGCTCTTCGATCCACGCCTGACGCAGCGCTGGCAGGCCTGCGCGAATGTCGATCTTTGCGTCAGGATCGGAGTAGGGGCCCGACGTATCGTAGACATAGACCGGCGGGTTCTTTTCGCCGCCGAAGCTGTCGGGCGTATCGGATTGCGTGATCTTACGCATCGGCACGCGAATGTTGGGACGCGAGCCGGTCACGTAGACCTTGCGTGAATTCGGCAGCGGCGCGACGGCGGCTTCGTCGACGTGAGCGTCGGCGGAGAGGAACTTGGGATTGGCGTTCATGCGGATCTCCATTGTCGGGCAGAACCGGCGTGAGAACACCTAGCTCTGTCCTATGCGTTATGGGGCCGCTAAGCAGGAGACGAGACGGAAGTAGTCGGATTCGCGAGAGATGAGGCGATGGAGCTGGAGTGCGAAATCCGCACGCTTCCCTGCGCTGGCATTATCCAGATCAGGTTCAAAGGGTATTTCTCACCCGCGCGGCACGGACCTCCAACCACCGTGCAACGCAGGACCCCCATGTTAGCAGCGCACACGATAACCTGGCCGGGCGCTGCTTGGCAACCCGTCCTGAACATGCTGATGACGAACATAACGCCGGTCAGCCGCGCGCGATGAGTTCGCTGATGAGGCTGCTGGGCCGTGTCGCGCGATGGATTCGCGACGGAAGTGGGGATTTGCTACGTGTTCTGGCGCTGCGGCTTACAACGTGAAATTGTCGGCGGCTTCGGGCTGGAACAGAATCTTGTCGAGCTTCAACACCTTTTCCGTGCCGCTTGGCGGCGTGAAGCGGATGCGCTCGCCGCGCTTCACGCCGGGCAGCGCGAGACCCACGGGCGAAAACACGTTTAGGCGTCCTTGCGCGAAATCCGCGTTGGTCGGATAGACCACCGTCCTGTCATCACTTCGCTATTCGTTTCGTCCACCAGCGTGGCCTGCGAATTCATCGTGACGATGTTCGAGGGAATTTCGCGCGAGTCGACGATCACCGCGCGCTCCAGCACATCGTCGAGCATGTACTGCAAACGCGCGTCGGCGGGCGCGCAGGCGTACTTCTCGAGACGCGTGACGTCGAGTTCGGTCAGGTAACAGGTTTTCGCTTTCTCTTCACGATGACTTCTCCAATTCGATCTGCATGTTAGGGAAACGGCGTGCCAATGAGATCGGCCCGGAACCCGTTCATGCGGCTTCCGGACATGGAGTGAGCAGCGTCAGTGCGGTTGCCAGGCGGCGTGAAGCGGGAGCGTTCGGGACAGTGCGCCCGTGAAGCGCCACGTGATTCGCACGCGCGCGCAGCGAGGGCGCAAGCGGATGAAGGCACGGTCAATCGGATGGCGCATGAGGCGGTGTCTTGAGAAAGAAGCCGAAGGTCAGCACGTAAGAGCGCGGTGTGCGCACGTGGCCGGATCGAAAGTCCAATGCTAGCACGCGCGCTTTGACCGACCTGTTCGCCAATGTTGCAGCGGGCTTTCATGCAGGCAAACGGCGGACAACCCGCGGGCAATAAAAAATTTTCGATGGGCTGTCGTAACTGACCGCGTTGTCCGACGAACGTGCAGAACCCGAATGGAACATGCCATGCTAACCCGCTTCATGCAGCTTGTCGACTGGAAAGTCTGATGGCCACCCCGCATGCACTCCGGGAGCCTGCGCCGGCCGCACCGCTCTAGGGCGCGACCTATCCCGTGTGGGTGCGCGTCACGCATTGGCTGAACGCGCTTGCGGCGATTCTGATGATGCTCTCCGGCTGGCGCATCTACGACGCCTCGCCAATTTTCGCCGCGTTCCGCTTTGCGCCGGAAATCACGCTCGGCGGCTGGTTCGGCGGCGCGCTGCAATGGCATTTCGCGGCGATGTGGCTGCTGGTGTTCAACGGCCTGGTCTATCTCGCGTTGAATCTCGCGAGCGGCCGCTTCGTGCGTAAGTTTCTGCCGGTCTCGCCGCGCGCCGTGTTGCGCGACTTGACTTCATCGCGGCGCTTGCGGGCAAGCTCTCGCACACCGACCTACGCGTCTACAACGCGGTGCAGAAATTCGCTTACCTCTTCGTCGTGTGCGATCTGATCGTGCTCGTGCTGTCGGGACTCGCGATCTGGAAATCGGTGCAGTTTCCGCATCTGCGTGAACTGATGGGCGACTACGACAACGCGCACATCGTCCACTTCTGGGCGATGTCGCTGATGGCCGCGTTCGTCGTCGTGCATCTCGTGATGGCGGCGCTCGTGCCACGCTTACTGCTCGCGATGTTGCGCGGACGTTGAACGTGCGAAACGCGCATGAAACGCGCATGAAACGCGCACGAAGCCGATTGATTGAGGATAGCGAACCATGACACGCCCACCGAAAAATCCGCGAATACGGGCCGCTCGACACTTGACCATGGATCGATCCTGATCGATGCACGCCGCGAACTCGCCATGCCTTCGCGACGACTTTTCGGCAAGCGTCTGCTGACGCTCGGCGGCCTCTCGATGCTGACCGGCTGCTCGCTCACCGACGACGATTCCGTCAACCGTTTTCTTACGGCGGTTTCGCGGCTGAACGATCGCGCGCAAGCGGCGCTCTTCGATCCGAAGCAGCTTGCGTCGACCTACACCGAAGCGCAGATCACGCGGCCGTTTCCGTTCAACGCGTTCTACGGCATCGACGACGTGCCCGCCGTCGATGCGGACGACTACACGCTCAAGGTGGTGAGCGGGCTGGTTTCCGGCAAGCGCGTCTGGACGCTGCCCGAGCTTTATTCGTTACCGCACGCCGAGCAGATCACGCGGCACATCTGCGTGGAGGGGTGGAGCGCGATCGGCCGCTGGGGTGGCACGCCGTTCGGCGCGTTTCTGCGGCGCATCGGCGCGGAAACGACTGCGAAATACGTCGGCTTCAAGTGCGTCGACAACTACTACGAGACGAGAGCATCGACATGGCGACTGCGCTGCATCCGCAGACGCTGCTCACGTTCTCATACGACGGCGAGCGTTTGCCCGCGAAATACGGCTTTCCGATGAAGCTGCGCATGCCGACGAAGCTCGGCTACAAGAATCCGAAGCACATCGTCGAGATGTTCGTCACCAACACGTATCCCAGCGGCTATTGGGTCGACTAGGGCTACAACTGGTTCGGAGGCTCCTGACGCGCGCGCGGCGCGACCCTGGGCGGCAGACGCTTCGGAAGTAACCCGGCCTGATTTTTTAAGCCGGTCCCGATTCACCTACAACACACTCGGAGTGATCCCATGAAAAAGCTCGCAATTGCAGCCGTTGCCTTCTCCCTTCTGACGAGCGGCGGCGTCGCTTTCGCGCAAGCCAGCGGCGCGATGTCGCATGATTCGATGGCCAAGGATTCGATGTCGAAAGACAGCATGAAAAAGGACGCGATGAAACACGACAAGATGAAAAAGGGCGACGCGATGGGCATGAAGCACGAGGCGTCGGGCGCTATGGCGAATTAAGGCGCGCAGCGCGTAGTTTTGCTGCTTCTTCCATGCCCGCGTGTTTGCGCGCATGCCGCGTGCATCGTTTGCGTCGGCGGATAGGCGAGAATCAGAAAGCCGGGGGACGTCCCCCGGCTTTCTGTTGCAAGTACGCCAAAAAGTTACGATTCTTTCGAGCGGGGCGGCGGGCGCTTACTGCATAATGCGTCGCGCGCCAAACGTTCGGCGCGTGTCAGCCGCAAGCGGATGGTCATTCACTGCCGCGGCGTCATGGTCCCGATGACCCCATTGGTCATCCATCGTCTTCCGCTCCACCATCATGTCCGCCAGCCTCGCCCGTCAGACCGCATTACCAATGCGGTGTCCGCCATCCTGCCTTCGGGTCTCGAGTGGGGGGCGCGGCACCTCGAGCGGCACAGGTGGGTTGAGCGTATGTCGTTTCAGTTTCCAGACCTGTCGCGCGGGTTTTTGCGCGAATTTCCGCGTGGCTTGCCGATCCGTTTGCCGCAGTCGCGCAACGGTCAGATCGCGCTCGCCGTCGTCTATCTCGTGTGGGGTTCGACGTATCTCGCCGTGCACGTCGCGCTCGGCTCGTTTCCGCCGCTGCTGCTGTCCGGCTTGCGCAATCTTTTCGCGGGCATCGGGCTTTTCATTTTCGCGGCGCGCCGCAAGCCGGTTTGGCCGACCGCGAGCGAAATCCGCAACGCGGGGCTCGTCGGCACGATGCTCGTGGGGCTGTCGAGCGGGATGCTTGCCTATGGCATGCGCACGGTTGTCCACGCTACGTTCGCGCCACGCTGCTAGCGGTAGAGAAGCCATAGTCAAGTGGGTTCAGGCAGACTCGAACCGCCACAAAACCGCACTCAAGCCGCGCACCTGAAGGCGTTTTCAAAGCCCCGCGGCCAGTTCCGCGGCCTTCGCGTATTGCGCGTTTCGCGTCCAGTTCCGTCGCGACTTTGGCACCGCCAATAACGTGAAAGCGCGGCCCGTGCGAGCCATTCGCACCGGCGCGTTGCGCCAGTGCCGCGCCATTTGCCTTGCGATCCGCCCGATCAACATAGTCCGCAGGCAGCACAACTCACACAGCGATTCCTGTCCCGCGCAGACCACGATCGTATCGACTTCGAGCCATTCCTCCGAGCCGTCGCGAGCAATCTTCAAACCGCGCGCGCTGATCTCTAGGTACGACACGCCGCCGAGCATCCGGACGCCGTTTCTCGCGAGCGTCGCGCGATGCACACAGCCCGACGTTTTGCAGAGCCCTTTGCCGGGCTTGCCCGGCTTGCGCTGCAGCAGCCAGATCTCACGCGCTGGTTCGGCTGTCGCGGGCGGCTTGAGACTGCCGCACTCCTTCACGTCGATATCCACGCTCCATTCGTCGAACCATGTTTCGCGCGGCACGGGCAAGAGCGCGTCTTCGTGATGCAGCAGGAACTCGCTCACGTCGAAGCCGATGCCGGTGGCGACGATCACGTCGTCGAAAGCGCCGGCGGCGAGCAGCGCAGGATCGACGCGCGTGCCGAGCCACACGTCCACGCCGTGCCGCAGCAACTGGCTCTGAAAATAGCGGATCGTCTCGCTGAACTCCTCCTTGCCGGGCACGCGCATCGCCAGATTGAACTGGCCGCCGATGCTCGCATTTGCGTCGAAGAGCGTCACGCGATGCCCATGCGAAGCCGCTACAGTCGCCGCCGACAACCCGCCGGACCCGCGCCCACCACCGCCATCGAGCGTGCCTGCTGCGCATTCACCACCGGCTGGTAGATCAGTTCAGAGGTGGCCCTGTTCGTTCGGACAGTTTTCTGAGATTTTCAAGTGGAACGTCCGGGGCGATCATGCTGCCGATCTGATCGCAGGCAGCGTTGCGAAGTATGCCTCATCCGGCATCCGGTCTG
>CALNWS010000094.1 GCA_940747215.1 uncultured Paraburkholderia sp.
AGCAGTCCTCCGCATCCTGATCATGATCACCTTCACCATATAATCCATTGCCCGCGCAACGCCACCTTCCAAACTGATCACGGTCGCCAAAACGGCCTGATCACCATCACCGAAATCCCGCAGGCTGAAGCTGGTTGCCGTGCGCGATGCCCGTCTGGCCGTCCTTGATCTGGCCGTTGTAGCGGATGCCCCACTGGCCTTCGTCGCCGAAACGGCGGCCCACGTCGGCTGCCATGCCGACTTGGCCTTTCGACTGATACAGCCCCGTGAGGCGCGTGAGCGGCTCGTCGTCGGCGCGCTTGGTGGACGATGTTGATCGCGCTGTCGCCCGGCCCCATGCCGTACATCAGCGAGCCCGAGCCTTGCAGCACTTCCACGCGTTCGAGCAGGTTCACCGGCACGCGCGCGGCGGAAACCATGCCATACAGGCCGTTCAGCGCGACGTCGGTTACCTGCACGTCAAAGCCGCGAATCTGGAACACGTCGCCGAAACCGCCGCTGCTTTGCTCCGTGCGCACCGAGGCGTTATTCACGACGATGTCGCCGATCGTGCGCGCCTGCGTGTCGCGGATCGCCTGCTCGGTGTAATTGGTCGTGCTGAACGGCTGGTTCATCACGTTCGCGGTGCCGAGCACGCCGATACTGCCGCCGCGCGCCACCTGACCGCCCGCATAAGGCCGACGGCAATTCGCCGGGCGCCGCCGTCGACTTGATGACGACGGTGGGCAGCGTGTTGGTCTGCACCGTCGTGCCGCTGGCGGCGGCCGGCGCGGCCGGCGTGGCTTGGGTTGCCTGAGCATAGGTGCCGGTCTGCAATGCGGCAGTGGCGGCGAGCCCGACGAAAAGACGCTGGATGGCAGATGCGACCTGCGTGCGTCGACTGATGACGATGTGTTGCTGCTTTCCCCGTTTTTGCATGGCGTATCTGTTTGAACTTGGAAACCGTGAACGAACCTGAACTGACGAAAAGATCAGATAATAAGAATCGTTCGCAATTGTAATGCCGATCTGGCATACCAGAACGGTTTTTTATGCGTTTTGTTGTGATGGGGCTACGGTTCGGTCCTCAGCGCACGTTGCCGAAGCGGGTTGACGCATTTTGAGAGCGGAGAAGAGGCCGTTATGCGGCTTTTGATACCGGTGGAATACCAGTAAGCGCGAAGGGCGCTCTTGTCTGCCAATGGCAAAAGGCGCCCGAGTCAGGTCGTTGAAGGGGAATGACATGCCACGAGGCACGACGGCAATGGTCATGGCCGCCACGCGCCGCGCCGCCGCGAGGCTTACACAGCGAGCGTTGCTATTGCGCCGTCTGCTGACCCTGATATTCGTTCTTCTTCATCTGCAGATAATCCTGCCGGTCCAGTTCGTGCAACTGACGCGGATACTGTTCGGTCGTATCGAACCACGTCGCAAAACGCTGATTAGCGCGCTTGGCCACAGGCGTGTTGAGCGAACCGAGGAAGGCGTCGATCGCGAGATAGTAGCGCATCGTATTGCGCTCGACGAGCCCGCGTACGCCGCCCACGTAAGAACCGTCCGTGTCTTTCGAGAAGCCCACTTTCGCGCTGCCCACGGTTGCCAGATAGGTTTTCATCGCGACGCGCCCGGGCATGCCGAATCCGTACGAGTAGGTCAGGTGTAGGAAGGTGCCTTGCTTGCCGATGTCGACGGCTTCGAGAACGATGCGATAATCCTTCGTGCTGAGCGGACCTTTGGCCGCGCTCAGGTCGACCTGGAAGTAGTTGGGGTTCGTGGCGACCGAACGGTAGTTGAATTGCACCTGCGACGTGTCGCTCAGGTCCTGTTCGGTTTTCTTGCCCACGTCCATCGTGATCGTCGCGCCGTTGCTGCCCGAGCTCGCGTGACAGTACTTCGTGTTCAGATGCAGGATCAGCAATTCGCACCAGTTCGCGGGACCCTGCTGCGGATCGTTGAACGCGTTATTGACGGTGGCGAACGGGTAATCGACGACGGCGTAAATATCGCCCTTCAGCGTATTCAGCGTTTCTTCCGAGTTGAGGTAAATAGGCCGGTGAAACGCATTGGATTTGAGCTGCGGCGCGAGCGAATCGTACCTGTCCTTCAGCGCCGCGGCATTGTCGTCGGCCCATGCAGGCGCGCCGGGCGACAGGGTGAAGAGCGTGAATGTGATGACGGCCAGGACTTTCGTGAGGCTCGTCATGCGCTTGATCTGCGGAATCTTCATGGTTGTGCTGTCTCCGTCGATTCGTCAGGTGTCGAACGAATATAGCAGAACCGCTTGCAATTTCCGGGCCGGCCGTTCGGGTACGAAAGCCGATGAGCCGGGCGTTATGCCGCTACACGTGACGCGAAAAGCGTTGTCCAACTCTTGAAGCCATGTGAGAAAAATGTCGATGGCGGGATCGCCAACGCGTGCATGGCGCACATAGCTGCAATAACGCCACGCGGGCAACGCCGGGCCTTCGAACGGAAACACGAGGCGACCTTCTTCGATGTCGAGCGCGACGAGAGCGGTCGGTCCCATAGCGATGCCGAGGCCATCGATGGCAGCCTGCAGCGTCAAGAAAAAGTGATCCAGCTGACGCGACCGATGAGCCGCCAGCCCCGGACTTCCGCACGCCGCAAGCCATTCGGCCCACAGGCCCGGATAGGTGGCGGTGTGCAACAACGTGTGATACGCAAGATCCGCGACTTTGCGGATCGGATGCTTTTTCAGCACCTTTGGCGAACACACGGGCAAACGTACTTCCGACAGAAATTCGCTGACCACGTATCCCACCGGTTTCTGCTCGCTGCCACGAATCGCGCCATCGCATTCTTCGCGCAGCAGCTTTTCGATCGGTTCATCTGACGTGGTGAGCCGGATTTCGATGGCAGGGTTTGCCAGCTGGAAGCTGGAAAGCTGCGGCAAAGCCAGCGCAATGCGAAGGTGGTGGGAGCGTTCACACGAATGATCTGCTGCCGTGACGCGCGAAGCTGTTCGTTGTTGATAGCGAGCGCGATTCGGTCTAGCGCCGCCGCGATTTCCAGCAGATAGGTGCGGCCCGGCGTGGTGAGTGCGACCCGGCGGCCGCGCCGTTCGAAAAGCTCGATGCCGAGCTATTCCTTCAGTTGCCGCACCTGACGGCTCACGGCGCCGTGCGTGACGCAGAATTCACCCGCTGCGGCGGAAAAACTTTCGAGGCGGGCGGCGGCTTCGAACACGCGCAATGCGTTCAGCGGTGGGGCATACGGCAAATCTCTATGTGACTTTTGCTGACATATCTGGCCAGTTTATATCGCTTTTCGTCAGCTTTCCACGGCCATATAGTGCAGATGTTCGTTGTAGATCGGTTCGTTGTAGATCGGGCTGCGATCTGTTCGATTAACTCACCAGGAAGGTTACTGTATATTTAATGTCGTTGTGGTCAGCGCGCAGTGGGGCGACGAGGGAAAAGGGTGGATCGTGGACTGGCTGGCCGAGACGGCAGATGTCGTCGTCCGCTACAATGGCGGTCATAATTGACGGCCATACGCTCGTCGCGGACGGCCAGACGTACAAGCTCGCGCTGCTGCCGAACGGCGTTGTGTGCGGCAACTCGGGTTGATCGGCAACGGCGTCGCGCTCGATCCCGAGGCGCTGCTGGCCGAGATCGGCCGCATGGCCGCGCAGGGCGTTCACGTCACGCCCGATGTGCTGAAAATTGCGAAGACGGCCACGCTCGTGCTGCCCATTCACCGCGCGATCGACGCCGCGCAGGAGCGCATGCGTGCTCAACCCATCGGCACGACGTTGCGCGGCATCGGCCCGACCTACGAAGACAAGGTGGGGCGGCGCGGCCTGCACGTGTGCGATCTCGCGGAACCGGGACCTGCTGCCGCAGAAACTCGACACGCTGCTCGCGCACCAAAACGCAGGGCTTCGCGGACTTGGTCTCGATCCGTTCCCGCTCGAACCGATGTTGAGCTATCTGCTCGCGATGGTGCCGAAAGTGTTGCTGTTCGTCGGCCGCGTATGGGAGCAACTGGATGTGGCGCACGCGGCGGGCAAGCGCACGGTATTCGAAGGCTCGCAAGCGGTGATGCTCGACGTGGATTGGGTAGTTATCCGTACGCCACGTCGTCGAGCACGATTGCGGCGGGCGCGGCGAGCGGCGCGGGCATCGCGCCGTCACATCTCGGCAAGGTGCTCGGCGTGAGCAAGGTCTACGCGACGCGGGTCGGCGAAGGTCCGTTCACGTCGGAGTAGACGGTGCGCTCGGCGAAACCTTGCGCGAACGCGGCGGCGAATATGGTGTGAACACGGGCCGCCCGCGCCGCTGCGGTTGGCTCGATACTGTGCAGTTACGTCAGAGCAGCAAGGTGACGGGCATCAATCTGCTCGCACTCACGAAGCTCGATGTACTCGACGGATTCGACTCCGTGTATCTGTGCGTCGGCTGTGAGAACTCGACGGCCAACGGATCGACTACATGCCGGCCACGAACGCGGAACAGCAGCGTTTGAAGCCCGTGCTGGAACGCTTCGACGGTTGAGAAGGATCGACGCGCGGCGGGCGTTCCTACGGCGACCTGCCGGCGCAGGCCGTCGCGTTGATCGAAGCGATTCAGCGCGAAGTCGGCGTGACGGTGGCGATGGTCACGACCGGTCCCGAACGCGACGACGCGATCGTGCTGCACTGTCCGTTTGCGTGAACGCGTCAGCGTTCGTCACACTCGCCGTTACGGTCGAACGGCGAGTGTGACTGTATGGCATCAGGCCGTCGGGCCGCCATAGAATTGATAACTGTCCCACGACGAACCGCTATTCATGAAGGTGGTGATCGTGTAAGGGTCCGACGTGCAGGTGCTCACCGCCGCATCCACTTCCGCCACGCCGTTGAAATTGCCGAGCGTGCCGGCCGTGTCGGTCTGCACATGCAACAGCCGCTGGAATGCGGCGCGTCTGAAACCTTCCGCCGCTTGTCGGTCACTGCCCATCTGATCCGTCGTCGCACAGGGATTCGCCATCGCGGTGTACACCTCGCCGCCAAAACTTACCCATTGTGCGAGATTGCCGAGCCCGTTCGAAAAAAGCGACGCGGGATAATAGCCGAGCCAGGTCCACGGGCCGGATTCGTTGTTGTTGAAACCGAACCACCAGTTGTCCTGATAGAGCTGGAACTTGATGCCGATTTCCAGTTGCGATTGCGCGCCCTGCGTGCTGCTGCCGTTGATGCGAATGCCGTGGAAAATCGTCGCGTTGTATTGCACCCAGCCGCCGTCTAGACGGTTGTAGCCGCCAATGTTATTGCCGTCCGACGCGTAGCCGCTGGCCGTGTAGTACGTGAACAGATGATTGGCGGCGTCACCGTTCAGCGAGTGATCGACGGTGAGTCCCGCTTCAATCGATTGCACATGCGGCGTTTGATAATTCTGCAGCCACGTTTGCGAGATCGAGTGATCGTCGCCGGGAGAAGACGGCGTATCCACCACCGGATCCCACACATTCAGCCATGCATCGCAACCGTAGTTGTTCATGGTGCTCGAACTGGTCGCGTGAAAATAGCCGGCGGGATTGGGATCGGTCGGCTTTCTGTTCGCGCGGTTCATGTTGACGAGCAGGCCGCCCTTTTTCGACAGATAGCGTTCGAGCGTCATGTCGTGCGGCACTCTCGCGATGTTCGGCCGCAAAATGGGCACATGTCCTGCCGGTCCTGCGGGACTGGTATCGAGCGACGCGGGCTGCGTCTGCCGTTTTGGATCCATCTCGCGCTTCATCTCGACAGAAGGCGGCGGCTCGACGATCTTTTCAGTCGTCTGACTTTCGATTAGGAACCCAATCTATCGTCTGGCCGTGTTCGGCCGTCGTGGTAGTCGTGATCTTCAGAGAGCGCTGGCATGACTCGAGCCACTGAGTCAGGTACGGATGAGAGACATTCTGTTGTATGCCGTACTCCTGGTTGCCATTCAGTAATCGAAACGATGGCTGGCCATTGCGGAACGGTGCTCGCCGTATCTCGCCCGCCAGAATGCGGCGTTCGTGTTTATCCCGACGCGGTTATTACGCGCAATACGATTCGGTCGATCTCGTCGATCGAGTATGTTCTGTCACAGGTCGTGAGATGAGCGCGCCGTGGCACGCGAAGTGCTTTCCTGACGCAAGCAAGACGGCGCGAAACGAAATGCCTTGAAAAGGAGCAGGTTGCGTGCGCTGATTGATGGCGGTTCGCGCCTGGCCGTTATGATGTTTTTGTGCGCGATGGCATGCATGGCGCCGCGTGTGGCGCGGATTACTTCGAGCGACGACGATCCGAAAACCGTCGCCGCTTGGATTCGTCGCTTCATTGCAGATGACGTGCGTCATCTATCGGTGGATTTACGCCTGCAGGCTAACCTTGCTATATGTAAGACGGCTTGGGCGCACCTGCATCCGCACCAGCGAAACGAGGAAGCTGAAGCCGGCCTGATTCGGATCGGTCATCGGTACGTACGAACCCAGCGCTTCGGTGAGCAACATCGAAACGCGGCTCGCCACGTCGACGAAACCCGTGCAGCCGAGCAGAATCGATTGCGCGTTGTCTTCTTGGATGCACTTCATGGCGGCTTCGAACGTGCGCATCACGACCACGTCCGTGTTTTCCAGTTGTGCGACCGGGCTAGTCGATCGCACGAATGGACGCGAACGTGTCCTCGATTCCGTACGTTTGCGGATGAGCGCGCTGCATTGCAACCGTGCTTTGCAGAATCGTCACGATCGAAAAGCGCTGGCTGAGCGCGAGCGCCATGAAGGCCGTCGCCGGAAAGCCGCCGATGATCGGAATGTCGATCACTTCGCGCGCCGCTTCCACGCCGCACATGTCGAAGTCGGTGAACCAGATACCGTCGAAACCGTCGTTCGCGATCGACTGCGCGAAGCTCCACCACGGGCATGCCGTTTTGCAGCCAGTTCGTGCGGTTCTCGATATCCGGATGCCCCTGCGTGATATTGCGGATTTCGACCTGCACGTCCGGCGGCACGACGGGCGCAACCGCCTTCATGATGCGGTCGTTGTATTGGTATTGCGACGTGGCTAACCGGCACGAGTATGCAAATGCGGATGGGCGAATTCACGATGCGTTTTCCTGGTGAGCGGATTCACGGGAGGCGAGCGGCACGTACGGGCCGAGATAGCCGAACTTGTTGAGCTCCTGCAGGAAGCTGTCGAGAATCAGGCCGGGTTTGCGCACTTCGGCTTCGGCACGCCACGCGATCAGCGTGACGAGCCGCTTGCCGACCACCGGGTTTAGCGAACCGTCGGACTTGACGAGGTCGCCGTTGCTGAAGATCGCTTGGCCTTCGCCGCCCACGTAGTACGCAACGCTGTCCGGTGCGAGCACGACGGGCACCGGCTTGGCGCTATCCCACACGAGCAGCGACTCGTTCTGATAGATCACCGTGTAGTTCTGTGCGCCGGCGCGAATGCCGATCTTGCCCACGTCGAAGCCGCCGCTCGTGTCCACTTCGGCGGAGATCAGTTCGCCGGCCTCCGACACCGCGTGCGCGCCGAGTTTGCAGTGTTCGTTCAGGTAGTCGATCATCTGCGCGGCGCTGCCGATCTTGCTGGCTGTCACGGCGCGGCCGAGATCGAGCGCACGCTTGAGCGTGCCGCGAATCGGTGTGGCGCGGCGAATATCGTTGGGCTGCATGACCCACATCGCGAGGCCGCCGAACTGGCCGAACTCGAGATCGGCAACGACGGGACGCATCATCTGTTCGATGATGGCGGACACATCGCGCTGATGCGTTGCACTGCCGCCGTCGCTGCCTTCGCGCGGCGTCACGTCGAGTTCGACACACAGGCCACCCTGGCTCACCAGAAACGCCGGGCGCGGATTGATTTCGGCTGCGGCGAACGTGAGCATCGGCAGCGAAGGCACAGCGCGGCCCGCGCCGTCGGCGTCGATCACCGAGAGGCTGAGTTTTGCCGCGACGAGCGCCGCGACCGTGAAGCCCAGCGCGCCGCTTTCCGGCGGCATCACGTAGGCGAGTTTCGTTCCCTCGGACGCGAGACGCTTCTGCACGTTCTGCGCGGCCATCACGGGGCCGATCGGATAGGTTGCCGAATCGATCGCTTCCGGCGCGCCGAGATACGCGACCATGACCGCTGCGCCTTCCGTCGCTTCATCCACGGAAACGACCTTGACCGTGCCCGTCGGGTAATAGTCACCCGCCACAAAATTCGCGGCGAGGTGTCGCGCGGATTCGATCGTGCCGCCGCCACCGCTTCCAAAGAACGCTGCGCCCAACAGCAGCGGTTCGAGATCTTCCTGGCTTAGTTCGTATGCCATGTGCGATTCCTTGACTAACAACGTTGATAGAAGCTGTTCGCCGATGCTCCTGCGAACAGGTGCGTCACCTGGTCGATATGCAGTCGATGCCGCTGCAGGTGTTGAAATCGGTGCGGCCGGGTTCTTGCGGAACCCGTCGGTTGAAGTGATCGACCGCGCGCAGATCGGAGCTTATGCGGCACCCGACATGGCATCCGCGAAACTCAGATGTGAGATCCCGTATCGTCCGGAGCGTTTGTCGAAAGATCGTCAGGATCACCGCCTAATGCGCGGTAGATATCGCGTGCGAAATCCTCGGTGACGGCAAACCATTCTGGCGAGCCGAAATGGCAATCCTGTGGATTCTTTTTGCCTCGCAGGTGGCGCAGCGGCCGCACGGTCAGTTCGAGGGCTCACGCTTCGTCGTGGAGCGGATGATTCAAGCGGAGAAGGGGGGCGTTGTCCATTCATGGATGACGGCGGACACGCGTAATACCATAGATGGCGCCCACAATGCGCATTCGTGCCGAAGCAGGCGCAGCAACGCTCCTCGTGCCAACGCGCGCAGCGATTTGTCTATGAGCGATGGGTCGACAACATTTAAATCGGCGAGGAAAAACGATTGCGGCCGTATTGCCGATCTGCGTGAAGCTGCGAACGAAGCGATAAATCTGATCGCCGACGCTGATCTGATTCGCGCCCGACGAGGTCAATTCGAGCATGCCGTTCGCGAGCGCGGTGGGAATACTGTCTATCTGCTTGAGCTCTTCAGCTTCGCCTGCCGGGTCACCGAGATAGACGGTACAGGCGGCGGCCGTGTGCCGCATCATCACGACGCTCATGGCCCGGTCGAGCGATTGCTCCAGATAGCCGGCGAGCTTTTGCAGCACGAGCGGCGCGTCGTCTGGAACATTGATGTTTCTGTTTTCATCGATCATGCCGATCTCCCACGCGCCGAGAGCGCTGGCTGCCACTCGAGTTGTTGCCGACGTCTGCATTATCGCGCGATCTGATGTTTATCCGGTTACGGATCGACACGATGTTCGGATCTTCTAACACAACTAACTGTCAGCGCCGGTCAGCGCGCCCCTCAAACTGCGAACTGCTGGTTAACCCGCGCCGAAGCATTACGTGTCGCCGATGGAGAGCGCCTGCATGCTCTGGTTTGCCGCTTTTGAACCGGCATCGAAATGTCCACTCGATGCTTTTGCAGGCAAGCTTTTCAAGTACGACGCCACCGCATTGAGATCGCTGTCGTTCAGATATTGGGTACTGTCCTCGACAACCTGCACCATGCGCCGAACGTCACGAGTCCGCCGCCGTGTCCCGCCCGGAGGAACGCGACAATGTCCTGTTGCGGAACGCGTCCAAGACCCGAACCACGGTCGCCGGTCAGGTTCGGTGCGAACCAGTGGTCGTTGACGCCGCCCGTCAGATAGAACGGCGAGCTTTGCGTATAGCCGAGTTCGTTGTAAGCGGGACCGCGCGGCGTGTGGCACGCGCCGCAATGCCCGAGCGATTGCACGAGATACGCGCCGCGATTCCATTGCGCGTCGTGCTTCGGGTCGGCAACGTAACGTGATGACGGTGCCGACGAAGGCGCGAACGCCCAGTCCCAGAAGCGCAGCGCCAGCGCTGATTGAACGGAAACGGCAGATGCGTGGCGGGCGCGGCCTGTGCGACGGGCTGCACGCCGTGCATGAAATAGGCGTAGAGCGCGTGCATGTTGTCATCGTCGATCTTCACGAACGACGGATATGGCATCGCCGGATAGCCGCTTGCCGCCCGGCGCGACGCCCTCGCGCAATGCTTTCGCGAAGTCGTCGTAGGTGTAGCGGCCGATGCCGGCATTCGGGTCAGGCGTGATGTTGCTTGAGTAGATCGTGCCGAATGGCGATGCCATGCCGAGTCCGCCCGCGAACGGCGACGGGTCGGCGCGGTCGCTGCTGCTGCCGTCAGGCGATGCGCCCGGCGCGGCTGTGTGGCAACCGGCGGCGTCTCACGCAACGCTCGCAGAACCACACGAACACGCTGCTCGACAACAGAATCGCCGTATTGAGCAGACCGAACCCGAGTTTCGGCAAACCTTCGGGCGGCCACGGTTGCGTCGTTTGCGACGCGAGGTAAAGATACGAAAAGATCAGATAGCCGAAGAGGGCGCCTTTTGTCGTGATGAGCGTGAGGCAACCCCACCAGCCGCCGGATCGCTTGCCGGAACTGCCGACGGGCAACGCGATGTGTTCGGGCAAGGCATCGCTCATGGCGCGTCTCCCTGTCCGCTGCTGCCTGCCTCCACGACGTGCGCTTCGCGCTGGCCGAGATGCCGTTCGGGCCACAACCACGCGGCGATCGCCACCGCGCAGCCGAGCAGCATCACCGCGGCGAGCCACTCGGCACGCAGCAGCAGTCCGACAAAAACGCCCGTGGATGCAACGCCGAGCCAGAACGGCACGAACGAGTTCTCGGGCATCTTCAGGATCACGTCGGGATCGCTATCGAGTGAACTCGTGCCCAGTGCTTCCCGGCCGTTGTCGAGCAGATAGCCTGTCGATAGCCGCGAGCGCGCCGTGCCGTCGAGCCGCGTTTCCCATAACGGATGACGACTGCCTACGCGCGGCGCCACCGCGAAGTTATACGGCGGAGGCGGCGACCATACCGACCACTCGAGCGTAGGCGCATCCCAAGGATTGTCGCCGGCGAGCGGCCGGCGGCGAAGACTTCAGGCAAGGTCGATCAGAAACACGAGCACGCCGAACGCGAACACGAATGCACCGATCAACGTGATCATGTTCACCGTATTCCAGCCCATGTCCGAGCCATATGTGTAAATGCGCCGCGGCATACCGAGCAGGCCGGCGAGATGCATCGGAAAGAATGCGACGTTGAAGCCGACGAAGAGAATCCAGAAACCGATGCGCCCGATCCGCTCGCTCATCATGCGCGCCGAAGAAGGAGAGCGCGAGCACGGGAATGCCGGTCGCGAACATATGGTGAATCCACACGACGAAGCCGACGACCATCGTCGCCACCGTCGGAAGCGCGACGGGCGCGTAACCGACGAGCGGCCGCCGGCAGAACACGGGCAGCGCGTCCGACACGATGCCCATTGCCGGCAGCACGACCGCGTACACCCACGGATGCGCGAAGATCCAGAACAGGTGTTGCCAGAGCAGCGCGTGGCCGCCGTTCAACACGTCGAAGAAATGCGTGCCGATGCGGCGATCGAGCCACAGCATCAGGAACGCGAAACTCACGGACGGCATAGCAAGCAGGTTGACGCCCGACGCGGTGAGCGTGCCCCACACGAGCACCGGCACGCGATCGAGCGACATGCCCGGTGCGCGCATACGCAGGAACGTGACGACGAAGTTCATCGAGCCGACGGTGGTCGATATGCCGAGCAGCACCATGCCGAGCGCGTAGACGTCGATATTCGGACCGGTGTCGTATTGAAGTCCGGTGAGCAGCGCATAGTTGAACCAGCCCGCATTCGGCGTTTCGCCGAAAGGAAAACTCGCGTAGAGAAAGATCATCGTGATGCCATGCATCGTGAAGAGCTGGTTGTACTGCTCCGGCATCAGCACGTGGGCGTTGGGACGCGCGAGTTGCACACGCATGATCAACGCTTCGACACCGCCCGCAATCAGGAACAGGAACGCCGTCACGAGATAGCGCAGGCCGATCGCCTTGTGATCGACCGTGGAAAACCAGCCGCGCCAGCCGGGTTCTGTTTCCCATAGCTCTCGCAGTTTTTCTTCCGCGGGGCTGTCACGCTCAACGCAGCCGAGCCGCAGCGTGCGTTCATGCGGCGGCGTGCCGCGCGAAGGCGCGGTGTCCGGCAGTGCGGACGATTTGGACATATCGAATATCGCAGCGTGGCTCCTCGACGGTCAGTGCAGTGTGCGCAGATACGACAGTTCGCGGGCGTCGTCGGAAAGCGCGATGGATGGCATGAGCAAATCCGGCTTGATCTGCTGCGCGTGGCGAATCCAGTCGAGCTGATTCGCCTCGTTGTTGACTAGCGTGCCCGCGGCGATCAGCCGCCGCGAGTTCAGATGCGTGAGATCCGGCGCCTGCGCGCCCGCCGCATTGGTGCCGCGGATCGCGTGACAACCCGCACATCGTTCGATGAAAAGCTGCTGGCCCGCGCGTGCGTCGCCATTTGCGGGCGATTGGGCTGCGGGCTGGACTTGCGCGACGTACCACGTGTCGAAATCGGAGCGCGTCTGCACGACGACTTCGAAGGTCATGTGAGCATGCTGCGCGCCGCAGAATTGCGAGCACTGCCCGCGATAGATGCCGGGATGATCCGCCTGAATCCATTGTTCGTTGACGACACCGGGAATCGCCTGCGTTTTGCCCGCGAGTTGCGGCACCCAGAATGCGTGGATCACATCGGCGCTGCGCAATTCGATCTTGACGGGTTCACCGGCGGGAATGCGGATTTCGTTTGCCGTCGTGAGGTGGTGCGCCGGCGCGTCCGGGTTGTCGTAATCGACTTTCCACCACCAGTCATACGCGGTGACGGTGATCGTGAGACGTGGTTGTTGCGCGGGCGCGGCGACCGAGTCGAGCGTGACGAGGACATACGCGAGCATTGCGAAGAGCGCGATGGAGGACAGTACCGTGCCGATCCACACGAAGTGCATGCCGCCTTCGTCCGCATGCACGCTGTCGGCGACGGCCGGCGCTCAGAAGTGGTCGCGGGAATTTGGACAGCCGGATCAGTGGAGCGGCCGGGGCCTGAGCCAGCGGATAATGCGGGCAGAGGAACCGGGGAATGACAAAGGGAACCAGACGCACGCACTCAGCGG
>CALNWS010000095.1 GCA_940747215.1 uncultured Paraburkholderia sp.
CAAAGGACTGACCTATCTGCGCACGCAGTGGCCGAAGCTGATCCGCTTCACTACCACACCTCACGCGCTCCGCTACCTTACTCTGGGGAACGTCGTTCGTGGATCGCATACGGTCGAATCGGGCGCGATCATGATTTATCTCGCGAGCAAAGCCGGTCAGTTCATGTCGGAAGACGTGGCCGGCCGTTACGAAGCGCTCCAGTGGGTGATGTTCCAATTCGCCGGCAAGGAATACGAAGACAAGCGTCCGCGCGACCGTTATGTTGCCGAAGCGAAGCGTCTGCTCGGTGTGCTGGAACAGCGGCTCGAAGGGCGCGACTGGATTCTCGGCGACACCTATTCGATCGCCGACATCGCCACGTTTCCGTGGGTGCGTAACCTGATCGGCTTTACGAAGTGGGCGATCTGGTCGGCATCGACAACTTCCCCAACGTGAAGCGAGTGCTGGCCGCATTCGTTGCTCGTCCGGCGATGGAGCGCGGATTGAATATTCCGAAGCGGCCCGCTTGATTTGGAGGGCAGCTTTTCGGACCTGCTCGATGTTTGCTGATTGAGCGTGCGGCCGGCGGCGCGATGCGTTGCCGGCCGTTTTCATTTGAAGCGTAGTGCGGGGTGTCGCAAGTCCCAGAAAAGTACCTGCGCTACCATGACGCCCTTTCTGGATATAACGAACCGAAGGGTATGGAAAGGATCAGGAAATATCGCTCGATCTAGGCGTTGCGCGCGTGTCGCGTTATGGCGAGATCGGCGTCGATGTCTTCTTCGTGATTTCCGGTTTCGTGATGGCGATCGTCACGCATGACGAGCCCGCGGGCTTGGCATCGAATTGTTCTTTACGGCGGTTCTTTACGGCGCGTCTCGCCCGGGTCGTGCCGCTACTGGCTTCTGTCCGCGCTTTATGTCGTGCTGCTGTATGTGTCGCCGGACACGTTCGGCCATGTCCCGGTGATCGCGTGGAACGTGCTGACATCGTTCGTATTTTTCCCTTCGGTGAACGGGACGCACATCACGGCGCCGGTACTCAGCGTCGGCTAGACGCTGAACTACGAGATGTGGTTTTACGTCGTGTTCGCGATCGCGCTGTGCATGACGCGTTACCGCCTATTCGCGATCGGCGCGTTTCTGCTGCTGACGTCCGCGTTGCGGCTTCTGCACGCGCCGGGCGTTGCGGCCGATTTCTATACGAACTCGCTCGTGCTCGAATTCGTGTTCGGCTGCTGCGTGGGTGCGCTCTACGCGTCGGGGCGCAAGGTGCCGGTACTTGGCGCTGCTGCGCTGCTGGTAGTGACGGCGCTTGCGGGCAAGGCGTTTGCGCCGACGCTCACCGACGCGAACCGCGTGCTCGTGTTCGGGCTGCCGGCGCTTGCCGTCGTGGTGACGGGTCTTTCGCTGGAATACAAGGTGCGCTGGAGTGCGCTATTCGAGCGAATCGGCGACTCGTCGTATTCGCTTTATCTGTCGCACGTTTTTTGGTACCGCTGGCGGCGGAACTGCTGCACGTTGTCGATGCGGGACATCGGATTCCTGCGGATCTCACGTGTGTGCTGGTCATGCTGATTGCGCTGGTGGTGGGGCTCGCGTGTTATCGGTGGGTGGAGCGGGTTTTCAGGCGGGGCAAGGGGAGGCCGTTCGCGTTTGAGTGTGTTGCGTGAGGATGTGACGTCAGAAAGCAAAAGCCCCGCAGCGTTAAGCATGCGGGGCTTTCTCGACACATCCATGTGAAACCGGTGAGGCTGTGAAGCAGGGCTGGTCCCCCTGACAGGAATCGAACCTGTATCTAGCGCTTAGGAGGCACTTGTTCTATCCATTGAACTACAGGGAGAGGACCGAACCGGCATGATCGCTGCAATCTTCTCGCGGGACGCCCGTGAGGACTCAGCAGATTCGAATTCGCCAGAGAGCGCAGAGTATATCAAACGCATAGGCTGGAAAAATATGCGCGCAGCCGGTTCAGCAAAACCCCTTTCAGAATTCCACGACGGCGAATTCGGCCTTGCCGACGTCGCACAGCGGGCAGCGCCAGTCGTCGGGAATCGCGGCGAAGCGCGTGCCCGGAGCGATGCCCTCCTCAGGCAGGCCTTCTTCCTCGTTGTAGATCCAGTCGTAAATCAGGCAGACCCAGCTTTTGAATTCAGTCCCTTCGATTACTTCACTCACGACGCACTCTTCTTTAGTCAATGCAATGATCCGCAGGTGTGCCCCTTTTTGGGCACGGCGGCGACCTGCAATATTACCGGAATTTGTCAGGGGCACCTTTATTTACCGATGCGGCGCAATCGTGCACCGCGCTCGAGCGTCGTCGCACGCTGCGTGTATGCTGTGTGGCGCGAACCACTGGCGCGAGCCTCGCATTGTCCAGGCAGGCGGCGCGGGAATTTGTCTCGAGCAATCATGGGCTTACGGCGAGCGGTCGTCGGGTGAGTTTCGTTATCCAACAAGGAGAAGAATGATGTTCAATCAAGTGGTTGGCGGGTGCGGCAGTCGCAGGATGCTTCCTCATGTCGGGCGTGGCGCAGGCCACGAGCGTTTCGTTCGTGCAGCCGGCCGACGGCGCGACGGTCAGCAATCCGGTGCACGTGGTGTTCGGCGTCGACGGCATGAAGATCGCGCCGGCCGGCACGATGACGGAAGGCACGGGCCATCACCACCTGCTGATCGACGGTAAGCCGCTCCCCAAAGGCGAAGTGATTCCCGCCACCGACAAATCGCTGCACTTCGGCAAGGGTCAAACGGAAACCGATCTGACACTGCCGCCGGGGCGACCACACGCTCACGCTGCAATTCGGCGACGGCGCGCACCGCTCCTACGACCCGGAGATGAGCAAAACCATCACTGTCCACGTGAAGTAACGTTTTTCACGCGGGCCGGCCGCGCCCGCAATAGCCTGCGGCACGTCCCGCACCTCAGCATCTCCAGCGCCGGCCAACCCCCCCAGCGTGCCCGCCCGCGCCCATCAAGACAACTCAGCCATTCGACCTATGTCTTTCGGCCTAGAGGCATTGCCACGTGCGACCGGTACAATGGGCAATTCCGGCTCATCGCTGTCTTCTCCAATTCTCCATGTCGCTTTACACCATTTCCGACGCGCAACTCGCGTTCGGTCACGTCGTGTTGCTCGATCACGCGGATTTCTCTTTCGAAGCGGGCGAGCGCGTCGGGCTGATCGGCCGTAACGGCGCGGGCAAATCGTCACTGCTGAAAATCGTCGCCGATCTGACGAAACCGGACGACGGCCTCGTCACGCGTCAACAGAATCTGACCACGGTCTACATGCCGCAGGAGCCGGAGTTCGACACGGACGACACGGTGTTCGAGGCCGTCGCCGCAGGTCTCACGCACGCGCGCGCCGCTGGACGAATACGACATGGTGGCCAACCAGCTCGCCGACGAACCCGAAGGCGCCAAACACGACGCGCTCATGGCGCGCATGAACACGCTGCAATCGGCGCTCGACGCGGCCGATGCTTGGAACTGGAGCACGTGCGTTTCCACCACGTTGCAGCAGATCGGCCTGAATGGCTAAGCGCGCGTGGGCTCGCTCTCGGGCGGCATGCAAAAGCGCGTCGCGCTCGCGCGCGCACTCGTCGTGCAACCGGACATGCTGTTGCTCGACGAACCCACCAACCACTTGGATTTCGACGGTATTCGCTGGCTCGAAGAATTGCTTGGGTCGCTGTGCGCGGGACTACTCTTCATCACCCACGACCGCGCATTTCTCGATCGCGTCGCCACACGCATCGTCGAACTGGATCGCGGGCGTTTGCTGTCTTATCCGGGCAATTTCTCGGCGTATCAGACGCGCAAGGCACAGCAGCTCGAAATCGAACAGGTGGAAGCCGCCAAGTTTGACAAGCTGCTCGCGCAGGAAGAAGTGTGGATCCGCAAGGGCGTCGAGGCGCGCCGAACGCGCGGAACGCCGTAACGTGCAGGGCAACGTGAAGCTCGACGTCGGTCAGGGCGAGAAGTCGGGCAAGATCGTCGCCGAACTCACGGACGTGACGAAACGCTACGGCTCGCGCACGGTGATCGACAATTTCACGGCTACCGTCATGCGTGGCGACAAAATAGGTTTCGTCGGTCCGAACGGTGCGGGCAAAACCACGCTGCTCAAGCTGATTTTCGGCGAACTGCTGCCCGACGAAGGTACGGTGCGCACCGGCACGAACCTGCAGGTCGCCTATTTCGACCAGATGCGCGCGCAACTCGACCTCGAAAGAGTCTCGCCGACACCATCAGCCCCGGCAGCGAATGGGTCGAAGTGAACGGCCAGCGAAAGCGCGTCATGAGCTATCTCGGCGACTTCCTGTTCGCGCCGGAACGCGTGCGGTCGCCCGTCAAGTCGCTCTCGGGAGGCGAGCACAACCGTCTGCTGCTCGCGCGTCTTTTCGCGCGGCCGGTCAATGTGCTTGTGCTCGACGAACCCATCAACGACCTCGACATTCCCACGCTGGAACTGCTCGAAGAACTGCTCACCGAATACGACGGCACGGTGCTGTTGGTCAGCCATGACAGCGCGTTTCTGGATAACGTCGCGACCTCGGTGATCGCATCCGAAGGCGGCGGCAAGTGGCGTGAATACGTCGGCGGCTTCACGGACTGGCAGATCCAGCGCGAGCGCTCGGAGCAGATCGCCGCGCAGCAGGCGCAGAAAGAGCTGGCGAAGGAAGCGCCGAAAGAGGCGAACGCGGCTCGCAACGCGCAGCGTCCGGCGAAGCTGTCGTTCAAGGAGCAGCGTGAGCTCGACGCATTGCCGGAGAAAATCGCCGCGCTCGAAGCCGAGCAGAAAACCATCGGCGCGCAACTCGAAGACGGTTCGATCTTCGCCAAAGACGCGCAGGAAGGTACGCGTCTCACCGAACGTTACGCCGCGATCGACGAGGAACTGATGGTCGCGCTGGAGTGCTGGGACGAACTGGAAAACCGCCGCAAATAATGTGAATTGCGCTGGCAACTGAAGCGGAAACCGAGGCAGCAACTGAGCTGGCAACGAGGCTGGTTACCAGCGTGACGAACAGGGCGACAAACAGGATCGCAACCAGCCTGAACTGCGCAAAAAAGCGCCGCTGCTTCGTCGATGAAGGGCGGCGCGCCTTGTCCATGCGGTCAATCCGGCGCCGCTTCAATTGCCGCCCGATTCGAATCAGTAAAATACCCCGCGAATGGGCTTGCCCCGTGGATCGCAAGGCGTTGCCGGGCGAACCGTCAGGCGGCAAGGCGAAAAGCAGGACGAAATGCCAGACAGTGAGCCAGGGCCGGAAGCCAGGGCAAAGAGCCACGAATAAAGCGGCTTGCCCGCAGCACGGGCACCCGATTACTACATTGTTTCGTTTCGCTTTTTTTGAAAACTCAACGCATTGTCCACGGACCTGTCCACAGGACCTGTGGACAATGATGAACCGACGCACCCGAGTCAACCATGTCTACGAAAAAGCCAAACGCCGCGTATAGCGAAGCGTCTATCAAGGTGTTGAAGGGCCTCGAGCCAGTCAAGCAACGGCCCGGGATGTACACCCGCACCGAAAATCCGCTGCACATCATTCAGGAAGTTATCGACAACGCGTCGGACGAGGCGCTCGGCGGCCACGGCCGGCAGATTACCGTCACGCTGCACGCGAACCAGTCGGTTTCCGTCGAAGACGACGGCCGCGGCATTCCGTTCGGCCTGCATCCGGAAGAAGGTGTGCCGGTCGTCGAAATCGTCTTCACGCGTCTGCATGCCGGCGGCAAGTTCGACAAGGCAACCGACGGCGCTTACACGTTTTCGGGCGGTCTGCACGGCGTGGGCGTGTCCGTCACCAACGCGCTGTCCACGCGCCTCGACGTCACCGTGTGGCGCGACGGCAAAGTCGCCGAACTGAGTTTCGCGCATGGTGACGTCGCCAAGGAACTGCAGGTTCGCGCCGCCGCGAAAACCGACAAGAAGTCGGGCACACGCGTTACCGCGTGGGCCGATCCGAAATACTTCGACTCGCCGAATCTGCCGCTCGGCAAACTGCAACGTCTGCTGCGTTCGAAAGCGGTGCTGCTGTCGGGCGTGGAAGTCACGCTCATCAATGAGAAAACCGGCGAGCGTCAAAGCTGGAAATACGAAGACGGTTTGCGCAGCTATCTGCTCGAAGGCATGAACGGCAGCGATCTGCTGATTCCGCTTTTCGAAGGCGAGCGTTATGTCGAAAACGCGCGCATGAGTGAGGAAACCTTCGCCGAGGGCGAGGGCGCCGCGTGGGTCGTCGCGTGGAGCGAGGAAGGCCCGCTCATGCGCGAGTCGTACGTCAACCTGATTCCCACGCCCGCGGGCGGCACGCACGAGTCCGGCTTGCGCGACGGTCTGTATCAGGCCGTGAAGAGTTTCGTCGAACTGCACAATCGGCAGCCGAAGGGCGTCAAGCTGCTCGCCGAAGATGTGTTCGCGCGCGTGTCGTTCGTGTTGTCGGCGAAGGTGCTCGACCCGCAGTTCCAGGGGCAGATCAAGGAGCGTCTGAATAGCCGCGATGCGGTAAAGCTGGTGTCGTCGTTCTTGCGCCCGGCGCTGGAGTTGTGGCTCAACCAGCACGTCGAACACAGCAAGAAGCTCGCGGACCTCGTCATCAAGCAGGCGCAGGCCCGCACGCGCGCCGGCCAGAAGGTCGAGAAGCGCAAGAGCTCCAGCGTCGCCGTGCTCCCCGGCAAGCTGACCGATTGCGAATCGACGGAAATCGGCCGCAACGAACTCTTCCTCGTCGAGGGCGACTCGGCGGGCGGCTCCGCCAAAATGGGCCGCGACAAGGAATACCAAGCGATCCTGCCGCTGCGCGGCAAGGTGCTGAACACGTGGGAAACGGAGCGCGACCGGCTCTTCGCCAACAATGAAGTGCACGACATTTCGGTTGCGATCGGCGTCGATCCGCACAGCCCAGACGACCAGGTCGATCTGTCCAATCTGCGCTACGGCAAGATCTGCATCCTGTCGGACGCCGACGTCGACGGCTCGCATATCCAGGTTCTGCTGCTCACGCTCTTCTTCAAGCATTTCCCGCAACTGATCGAACGCGGTCACGTCTGCGTCGCGCGTCCGCCGCTCTTCCGTGTTGACGCACCGGTGCGCGGCAAGAAGCCCGCTCAGAAACTCTACGCGCTGGACGAATGCGAGCTCGAAGCGATTCTCGACAAGCTGCGCAAGGACGGGGTGCGTGAAACGCAATGGTCGATCAGCCGCTTCAAGGGTCTCGGCGAAATGAGCGCGGAGCAGTTGTGGGACACCACGATGAACCCGGACACGCGCCGCCTCACGCCGGTCGCGCTCGGCGAACTCGACTACGACGCCACGGTCGCGCGCATGACCATGTTGATGGGCAAAGGCGAAGCAGCGTCGCGGCGCAGCTGGCTGGAAGAAAAGGGCAACGAGGTCGAAGCGGACATCTGAGCGCGCTAGTCGGCTCATGCTTCATACGACACTTCAAGCCAAACACGGATACGGAATCTAGATGGACGACGATAACACTCTCGACCTTTTCAACGAGCCGCCAACGCCGGAAGGCGACGTTCTGACGCTCGGCAATTACGCGGAACTCGCGTACCTTGAGTATGCGGTCAGCGTGGTCAAGGGCCGCGCGCTGCCTGACGTATGTGACGGTCAGAAGCCGGTGCAGCGCCGCATCCTGTTCGCCATGAACGAGATGGGCTTGAGCGACAACGCGAAGCCGGTCAAGTCGGCGCGCGTGGTCGGCGACGTGCTCGGCAAGTATCATCCGCACGGCGACCAGTCGGCGTACGACGCACTGGTGCGACTCGCGCAAGACTTTTCGATGCGCTATCCGCTAATCGACGGTCAGGGCAATTTCGGCTCCCGCGACGGTGACGGCGCGGCGGCGATGCGATACACGGAAGCGCGCCTCACGCCGATTGCAAAACTGCTGCTCGATGAAATCAACCAGGGCACGGTGGATTTCGTCTCGAACTACGACGGCTCGTTCGAAGAGCCGAAGACGCTGCCCGCGCGTTTGCTGTTCGTGCTGCTGAACGGCGCATCGGGTATTGCCGTCGGTCTCGCCACGGAAATCCCGTCGCACAATCTGCGCGAAGTCGCAGCGGCGGCGGTCGCTATGGTGCGCAACCCGAAAATCGCGCATGCCGAACTGATGCAGCATTTGCCGGGTCCGGACTTCCCGGGCGGCGGCCAGATCATTTCGAGCGAAGCGGAAATTTCGGCGGCCTACGAAACGGGCCACGGCAGCCTCAAAGTGCGTGCGCGCTGGAAGATCGAAGAACTCGCGCGCGGCCAGTGGCAACTAGTGATCACCGAACTGCCGCCGAACACGGCCGCGCAGAAGGTGCTCGAAGAGATCGAAGAGCAGACCAACCCGAAGATCAAACTTGGCAAGAAAACGCTCACGCCCGAGCAGTTGCAAACCCGGCAAACCATGCTGGGCCTGCTCGATGCCGTGCGCGACGAGTCGGGCAAAGATGCACCGGTGCGCCTTGTGTTCGAGCCGAAGTCGAGCCGTATCGACCAGACCGATTTCGTCAACACGCTGCTCGCGCATACGGGTCTCGAATCGAACGCATCGCTGAACCTCGTGATGGTGGGCGGCAACGGCCGTCCGCGTCAGAAGGGCTTGAGCGAGATCCTGCACGAGTGGATCACGTTCCGTTTCGCTATGGTCACGCGTCGCACGCGTCATCGTTTGACGAAGGTCGACGACCGCATCCATATTCTCGAAGGGCGGATGATCGTCTTCCTGAATATCGACGAAGTCATCCGCATCATTCGCGAATCGGACGAGCCGAAGGTAGCGCTGATGGCGACGTTCGGTCTGTCCGACCGTCAGGCCGAGGACATTCTCGAAATCCGGCTGCGTCAGTTGGCGCGCCTCGAGAAGATCAAGATCGAGAAGGAGCTGTCTGAGCTGCGCGATGAGAAGGCGAAGCTCGAAGAACTGCTCGGCAGCGAATCGTCGATGAAGCGCCTGCTCATCAAGGAAATCGAAGGCGACGCGAAGCAGTATGGCGACGACCGCCGCACGCTGATTCAGCAGGAAAAGCGCGCGACGTTCGAAGCGCGCGTGGTCGATGAACCGGTGACGGTGGTGGTGTCGCAGCGCGGCTGGGTTCGCGCGCTGAAGGGTCACGGGCTCGACACGGCTGGCTTCACGTTCAAGGCCGGTGACGGTCTGTACGCCGCGTTCCAGTGCCGCACGCTGGACGCGCTCATCGCGTGGGGCAGCAACGGGCGTGTCTATTCGGTCGCCGTCACGGCATTGCCGGGCGGCCGTGGTGACGGCGTGCCGGTCACGTCGCTGATCGAACTGGAGTCGGGCAGCTATCTGATGCATTACTTCGCGGCGTCCGCGGACCAAGCGCTGCTGCTCGCGTCGAGCAACGGCTTCGGCTTCATCGCGAAGGTGGGCGACATGGTGAGCCGCGTGAAGGCCGGCAAGTCGTTCATGACGATCGACACAGGCGCTGCGCCGCTCGCACCTATGCCGATGTTGCCGGGTGCGGGGCAGGTGGCGTGTCTGTCGTCGGGCGGCCGTTTGCTGGTGTTCGGCCTCGACGAAATAAAGACGCTCTCGGGCGGCGGGCGCGGCGTGACGCTGATGGCGCTCTACAAGAAGGAAGAGCTGTTGCAGGCGCTCGCCATCAACAACGCGGGCGTCATGCTGATCGGCACGCGTCGCGGTGGCCGTCTGGATGAAGAGAAGCTGAGCGGCGCGGCACTCGCGCTGCATGTCGGCAAGCGCGCACGCAAGGGCCGTACGCCTGAAAGCAAGCTGAAGCTCGAAGGCATGCGTCCGGTGCTGGCGAGCTAAGCAGTCGAAGCAGAAGCGCGGCGCGCGTTCGGGTGTAGGCCACACTGCGGCGCGCGTCGTTGTTTGCGCAATTGCGCAACAATGCCGCGAAAAAGAGCGGAAAGCGTTCAGGACGGTAGCTCGTCACAGTGATCGGAAACAGCGGTTCAACGAACGTCAAACAACGATAAAAACGACGAAAATGCGATGGGATGCATGGAACTGCGTGAACGGTGCGCGGTCAATTGCGTTCAATAGCCGTTGCGAATCGTGTCAGCGCTTGCGGGAACGGGTCGCGCAGTGGTGCTGCGCAGACGGTATTCGTGAGAAGCGTCGTGGCGTCGTCGGGAGAGGAAAACAACATGAACAAGGCTATCGAACTCGCGCTCTTTCTCCATCTGCTCGCTGTTGCGGTGTGGGTAGGTGGGATGATCTTCGCGTATTTCTGCTTGCGCCCGGCAATCGCCGATCTCTCGCCTCAATTGCGGCTGCCTTTGTGAGAATCGGTGTTCGGCCGCTTCTTCAACTGGGTCGCGGGTGCGGTCCTCGTCATCCTTGCTCACGGGCGGTTTCCTTCTCATGCAATTCGGCGGCGGTCATGCGACTTGGCCACTGCATGCGATGGCCGGCATCGGCATCGTGATGATGATGTTGATTTTCGGGCACATCCGCTTCGCCGTTTTTCCGCGCATTCGTCGCGCCGTTCAGGCGCAAAAATGGCCTGACGGTGTGCAGGCCGTCGGCACGATTCGCCGCCTCGTGTTGATCAACATCGTGCTGGATGTCGTGACGATCGGCGTTGCGGTGCTGTCGCGCGGCTTCTGACGCGGTGTTCTAACGCAAGCCGCCTGCGCACGGATTCCCGTGCGCAGGGCACGCCGCTCAGATCAACGCGCCATACGCAAGCCAGAGGCCGCACACCGCGGCCACGGTCCCATACACCACGTACGCCGGCACCTTCAGCTTCGCGAAACACATGGCGGAGAACAACGCGGTCAGCAGATAGACCGGCTTGAACGGTACGTGTGCGCCGATGCGCAGCACGGCCACCGCGAGAAACGCCGTCTTGACCGCGCGCAGAATTCGCATGCCTTGCTCAAAGCGCGGGTTCGCCTTCAACTGATGCAGATGCCGCTGCGCCAGCACCACGAGACAACCCGACGGCACGAACAGCGCGAGTGTGGCAATGAGCACGCCGGGCCAGCCATCCACGAAATAGCCGAAAACGGCACCACGTTCTTCAATAGCGGTCCCGGTGAGAGCAGCGACAGCGAAAACGCCAGCGTGAAATCGTTATCCGACACGCCGATGGTGGGCGTGACGAACAATGTCTTCAGCACGGGCAGCGCCGAAAATCCGCCTCCGAAGAGCGTCATGCCGGCAACCGCGAGCCGCGGCCACAGCAGCGCCAGGTCGTAGCGATGCGGCAGCGGCAACGCAAAGATGAGGATAAGCACGCACAGCGCGGCGAGCAATTGCCAGTCGCCGCGTTCGAACGACACGACGAGGCGCGACTGACGGATCGGACTCGCGATCCAGCCCGCACCGAACGCGCCGCCCAGCATCACGACATATGCCGCGGGACTGCGCGCATAGAAGAAAGAGCGCGATGCAGCCGAGTACCGTTGCCGCCCATTCGAGTTTGCCGCGCACGAGCGCGCGCGTCTGCTTGTACTAGGTGATCGCAATCAACGTGGCCAGCACGACGCTAAAGTGATTGAGCAGCGTTTGCGACGCGACCGTGTCGGCACGCGCCCCACAATTATTAACAGTCAGTTACCGCTCGAACACTGGCATGCCTGGCTGCAGGACCCGACACCCGCCGACGCGATTCCCGACCGCCTCGTACAGCAAGCCCACAAGCTGCCGTTGAAGGGCTGGGTCCTGTACATCACTGGACTCAGCCTTTTCAGTTTCAGCTTGATGCGTTTGTGGTTGTAGTGGTTGTAGTAGTGAATGTACTGTTTGATGCCGGTCTTCAATGCATCGATGCTCTCGA
>CALNWS010000096.1 GCA_940747215.1 uncultured Paraburkholderia sp.
GCATATCACAGGCCGCATCGTGCGCCGCCTTTCAATCGAGTCATTGAGCCCTGCTTTGTTCCCGATCACGCCGCTTCGCCAGAAGCTATCAGACATTGCAACGCGGGTCCTGCCGCCGGCCGCGCGCCGGTTGGCGCTGGCCACATGATGACCGGCGCCGTTGTCCTGCTCGCCGGTTGCACGCACCCGTCCGAACCGTGGCAGTTGACCAATGTTACAGGCCACCTGCCCGACCTCGAATTCAGGCTGACCGGCGACGACGGCCGTCCCGTGAACGGCGATTCGTTCAAGGGACGGCCGTCGCTGTACTTCGGCTATACGCATTGCCCCGACGTGTGCCAGGAAACGATGGCGCGTTTGATGCAGGTGCTCGGCAAGCTCGGGCCCGATGCGCAGAAGGTTCGGATTCTCTTCATCATCGTCGATCCCGCACGCGACACGCCCAAGGCGCTGCACGACTACGTGGGTGCGTTCGACGCGCAACATGCCGAAGAACTCACTGGCACCGACTGGCAGATCGAGTCGCTCGCCAAGTGTTATCGCGTGGCGTATCAGATGGAAAAGCGCGACCGAACGGCGACTACGAAGTCACGCATAGCTCGGCGGTGTATGTATTCGACCAGCAAGGCCACGCGCGCCTGCTCGCCACCGATCACGACACGCCCGACGCGATCGCCTCGGACCTGCGCCGAGTGATCGACGGTAGCGACGGAAGCAGCGAGCGCTCGTAGGCAGCGTTCATTGAACAATCCATTTTCAAGTAGCTATCCATGCAGACCAACGCAAAAACGCTTCGCACCCTGACCATCGCTATCGCCATCGCGTGCGGATTTGCAGTGACGGCGCACGCCGCCGGCGCGCAAGCCATCAGCACGAAAAACGCGTGGGTTCGCTGGCTGCCGAACAATCTGCCCGCCGCAGGCTACGTGACACTTGCGAATGCGAGCGACAAGCCGGTCGATCTCGTCGACATCTCCAGCGACGACTACGGCGACGCGATGCTGCACCAGACCGTCTCCAACGGTTCGTCGCAGGAGATGGTGATGGTCGACAAGCTGACGATTCCCGCGCACGGTCAGGTGGCGATTGCGCCGGGCGGCTACCACGTCATGCTCGAAGACGCGAAGCACAAGATCGCGCCGGGCGACACCGTGCACCTCACACTCAAATTCTCCGACGGCGAAACGCTGAACACGCCGTTCGCCGTGAAGTCGCCGGCACAACAAAGCAAGTAGCCCGCTTAACGCACCGCTCACAACCCACTCACAACCCAATATAGCGCCGCGCAATGAATCTGCTCTACTGGCTCGATCCTTGGGAATTCTCGCCGACCGTCGTCATCGCGCTGCTCGTGCCGGCCATTCTGTTTCTGCGCGGTGCGCGCAAGGCGAAGGTAACGCTCGCGCGGCGCATCTCGTTCTGGTTTGGACTCATCGCGCTTTACACCGTGCTGCATACGCGGCTCGATTATTTCTTCGAGCACGAGTTTTTCATGCATCGCGCGCAACATCTGGTGCTGCTCGGGCCATTTTTATCGCTTTATCGCGCTTTCGTATCCGGGCGCGGCATTGCGTGCAGGTATTCCGTTCAGCTGGCGGCAGCGCTTCGTGCGCCCCGCGCTCGCTACGCCTGTCGTGCGCAAACTGCTCGACGTGGTGATGCATCCAGTCGTCGCGGTCACGCTCTTCGTCGGTCTGATCCATTTCATGGCGATGCTCGACTGGCGGCTGTATCGCGTGATGAACTGGAGCATGGTGATCGACGAGTTGCTGTTCTGGTGGCTCGTGCTCGATCCGCGGCCCGCGCCGCCGGCGCGTCTGTCTCCGGGTAAGCGCGTGCTCGTGGTGATCGCCGCGATCCCGCCACAGATCGTGCTCGGTGCGTTCATTTTCTTCACGCCGCGCGAGCTGTATCCGATCTATTCGATCTGCGGCCGCGCGTTCACGTGGCTGAGCCCGATGCGCGATCAGCAGATCGGCGGATTGCTGCTGTGGATTCCGGGTTCGATAATGAGTGTGATCGGCGCGCTGCTGGCGCTGCGTCACTGGATGCGGCTGTCGGCGCATGGACGCGTGCGCAGCGAACGCCGCGCAAAGACAGCGCGCGGCACGACGCAAGGTGTGCCGGTGCCTGCGCCTTCGACAGATTGGAATGGCCGACGCTATTTCGCCCTTAGCCCTTAGGTTAACCTCGGGTCGATCTTTAGGCCAAGCACATCCAGACATGCGGGATGCCGTCGTCGTGGATACAGAAGACCGGCGCAAATCCGAACGCGCCGTAAAACTTTTGCAGATGAGCCTGTGCATGCAGACGAATCGGCATCCCCGGCCATTGCGAGCGGATATGCACGAGCGCGCGTTCAAGCATTGCATTGCCGAGTCCGATGCCACGAAAAGGCTGCGTCGTGAGCACGCGGACGATGCGCACGTCGGTGTCGTCGGCATCCGGCAATAGCACGCGTAGATAGCCGGCGAGCGGCGCATCGCGATCCGTTGCGCTGGTCGCCGACGGCCGTAGGCGAGCAGATGCCACGCGCCCCTGTCGAGCCCGTCGATGTCTTCATACACGCAATTCTGTTCCACCACGAACACCGCGCTACGCGCAGCCAGCATCGTGTAGACCTCGACACTCGTGAGTCCGTCGAAATTTTTCCAGCGCCATTCGAGTTGCGCGAGCCGCGTGGTGGAGCTTTGCTGCGATCCAGTCATGAACAATGCTTTGGGAAAGGACGCGCCCTGGAGCGGGCTGCAAAACGCAATTATGCTGTGCGCGGTGGCGTGATACTAAGGGGCAACCGAGCGGCAGCCGGGCGGTAACCAAGCTTCAACCGGGCGAGCACCGCGCGCTTTCGACGCCTGCTTGTGGCTGTACATCGCGGCGTCCGCGGTGGCGAGCAGTTCTGCAATCGTCACGTGATGCGCGGGATCGAACTCGGTCTGCCCCACGCTGAAACGAATCGCGTAGCCGCGTTACGCTTCGGCATTGCGCGCATCGAACACTTGGGCGAGACGTTGCGTGACTTCGCGCGTTTCGTCGCTGCTCGAGTCGGTGAGCAACGCGACGAACTCGTCGCCGCCCAAGCGGCCGATCACATCGCTATCGCGCAGCGCCGAGCGCAATACATCGGCGAAGGTCTTTAATGCCTGATCGCCTTCTGCGTGACCGAGCGTGTCGTTG
Source organism: uncultured Paraburkholderia sp. (assembly GCA_940747215.1). Lineage (GTDB taxonomy): Bacteria > Pseudomonadota > Gammaproteobacteria > Burkholderiales > Burkholderiaceae > Paraburkholderia. The sequence continues at coordinate 3,178 of CALNWS010000096.1, forward strand.
ATCTGCTTGAAATCGTTCAGGTCGAAAAACAGGAGCGACGCGGGCTTTTCCATCCGCCGGCAGAGATTCAGCGCATGTTGCTCGAGCACCTCGAAACCGCGCCGGTTGGAGAGCAGCGTGAGGGTCGCCAAGCGTTACCATGTGTGCACCGCTACCAGTTCCTGTTCGGCCATGCGCGCGAGGTCGCGCAACAGCTCGCGCTCTTCGTCGTCGAGATCGCGCGGCTTCACGTCGATCAGACACAGCGTGCCGAGCTTACTGCCATTCGGCACGGTAAGCGGACAGCCTAAGCGGATATTCGGGTTATCGGTGACGAGCGGATTGTCGTGAAACCGATTGTCGTGAAACCGTTCGTCGGCGAGCGTGTCGGGCACGGTGAAAATTTCGTCGCCGAGAATCGCGTGCGCGCAGAAGGAGATGTCGTGCGGCGTTTCGCTCGCCGCCAGACCGACACAGGATTTGAATCACTGACGGTTTGCATCGACGAGACTCACGAGCGCGATCGGCACTCCGAATAGCCGGCGCGCGAGCCGGGTCAGACGATCGAAGCGCTCCTCTGGCAAGGTGTCGAGACGGGCACTTTCATTACTGGGCAACGATGGTACGTGCATGTCGTGTTCCTAAGGCAGTTAGGGAAACCCCAGTCGTAGGCATGTAAGTGTATAGCGGCAAGTCGTCACTGAGAGCGAAACGCTACGCGCGGAGTTCCCGCGCGTAGCCTGCACGCTCGGGAACGCTATGCGCTCGCGTCGAAACTGACAGGCTCGACGGGACGCGCGAGGCAACCGAGCAGATTGCCAAGTCCACCCAGATGCAATGCACCGACGACGACCAGCGTGCGCTCGCGGCTGTCGGGCAGTTCGGCGAGCCGCGCGCCCATGCGCGATTACGGGCATCGAGAATGGCCTCGCGTATGCCGGGCAGATTGAACATCGGCGAATCGGTTGCGATGCGATAGAGGCGCGCGATGTCGCCGCGCCGTTCTGCGGATCGGCCTTGAGGAGCGGGAGGATGGTGGGCGGGTCCGATTCGAAGACCAGCCTTTCGGCCCAGTCGTAGGCTTCTGCGATCCACGGCGGCGAGCGGCGGCTCGTTGCGGGAAAGAGATGCATCGAGCCCATCAGACGGACACATGTGCCGGTAAGTTGAAAGTACATGCAACCTCGCGTTGAACAACCATGCCGTTCGCGGGACGACGGCACGCTCATGGAGAGGGAGAGAGACGACGAATGGCGGAATGCAAATCGCGAAAAACCAATTGTGCGCTACTTTCGTCGCGAGCACTGCGGGCGGGAACCGCGAGTGCTTGCGCATGTGTCGATAGACATTTTTCGCGCGAAAGAACTCGCAAAAAAGAGCCTCGACGCATCGGGCTTTTCTTTACACCAACGACTGGAGGCGCGAGCCGGAGTCGAACCGGCCTAAACGGCTTTGCAGGCCGCTGCATAACCGCTTTGCTATCGCGCCGCAAGCGGACTGGAACCTAGCTGCAGATTCTCAGATTCGTCTGGTGACGCCAATTCGACCGGCCTACCAAAAGGGAAGCGTTGCTTCCCCCTATGTATGGAGCGGGAGACGAGGCTCGAACTCGCGACCTCAACCTTGGCAAGGTTGCGCTCTACCAACTGAGCTACTCCCGCATTGTGCTGCTAACTACTGCCTTGTTACCGCTTACTGGGACTGGGCGTGCATCGGGTAGGCAAAATTATGGAGAAACGACTGAAACGTGTCAACCTCCCTTTCTTCATCTCTTCTTTAACTGAAAATACTGAAAATGCTCGCGCGCATTTTTGCCCGCGGTCGGATCGACACTCACATCGCGCCGCCGCGCTCGCGAATTTGCGGCCACGCGAGCTTCATGTAATAGAGCATCGACCAGATTGTCAGGAACGCTGCGAGATAGATGAGACACAAGCCCCACACGCGCGTTTCGATCACGAGACCGCCGCCGAACGGCAACGGGCCATAGAACAGCAGCATTGGAATCGCGACCATCTGGCACACGGTTTTGAATTTGCCTAGCGAGTTCACTGCGACACTCTTCGACGCGCCGATCTGCGCCATCCATTCGCGCAGCGCCGAGATCGCGATCTCGCGGCCCACGATCACAAGGGCGATCGCCGAATCGATGCGTGCGAGTTGCACGAGCACGAGCAGCGCGGCGGTCACCATGAGCTTGTCGGCGACCGGGTCGAGAAACGCGCCGAACGCCGACGTCTGATTCCATTTGCGCGCGAAAAAACCGTCGAACCAGTCGGTGAGAGCCGCAAGGATGAAGATCGTCGCGGCAGCCAGATTGCGGTGCGCGGGGCTCATCATCATGTCAGGCAAATAGAACACGCCGACGACGAGCGGAATAAGCACGATCCGCAGCCAGGTCAGGAAAATCGGGAAATTAAACGGCATGGGCAGGCGCAGCGTCAGGCAAGGGAGATGATGCAATTGTGCCGTGTCGACGGGCCTGCCACAAGCAACGCGGCGCGCCAGGCGAGGCATGCGCACCGCTTCGTTGCAGCTTGCGCACCGATTGCGCGCCAGAGCGCTCAGTGCAATTGACGGTAAATCTGCTCGGCCAGCGCCTGCGAAATGCCCTCGACGCTCGCCAGATCCTCCACGCTCGCCGCCACCACGCCGCGCAGTACGCCGAAGCGCGCGAGCAGGCGCTGACGCCGTTTCGCGCCCACGCCTTCGAGTTCTTCGAGGCGCGACGTCTGGCGCGTCTTGCCGCGCTTCGCGCGCATGCCGGTGATGGCGAAGCGGTGCGCTTCGTCGCGAATCTGCGCGACCAGCATGAGCGCCGCGCTCTCCTTGCCAAGTTCGAGCGCCGGGCGGCCGTCGGCGAAAATCAGCGTTTCGAGACCGACCTTGCGTCCCTCGCCTTTCGCGACGCCCACCAGCATGCCCGTATCGAGCCCCAGTTCCGTGAACACCTGGCGTGCGATTTCAACCTGACCCTTGCCGCCGTCGATCAGCACGATAGTCGGCAGCACGCCGCCCGCAGCCGCGGGTTCGGCGACGTCCAGCGCGAACAACGGGTCCGCAGCCGCGTCATCCTGCAATTCGGCGGCTTCGTCCGCTGCATTCGCGGTGGCTTGCGCGACCATCTTCTCGTAGCGGCGCGTGAGCACCTGACGCATGGCGGCGTAGTCGTCGCCGGGCGTAATGCCGTTGATGTTGTAGCGGCGGTACTCCGACGACTGCATCTTGTGATGGTGATACACCACGCACGACGCCTGCGTCGCCTCGCCCATCGTATGGCTGATGTCGAAGCATTCGATGCGCAGATGCGCGAGGTTGTCGCACTCCATGCCGAGCGTGTCGGTGAGCGCGCGCGTGCGCGCCTGTTGCGAGCTCTGCTCCGACAGCAGACGCGCGAGCGCGAGCCGCGCGTTCTGCTCGGCCATCGCGAGCCACGCGCGCCTCTGGCCTTGCGGCTGACGCAACAGCGTGACCTTGTGACCGGCCTGCTCCGTCAGCACGTCGACGAGTTCGCGCGTGGCGGGAGCGTGACTCACCACGAGCACGGGCGGCACGCGATTGCCGAGGTAGTGCTGCGCAATAAACACCTCGAGAACTTCCGATTCGATCCCGCCCGCTGCGCGGCCTTTGCGCGGTCTGGTTGTGTTTGCCGCGGTGGTCTCGTCTTCAGGCGTGGGTTCAGCGTCGCCTTCTCCTTCTGTTTCGGTGTCGGCTTCTGCGCTGTCTTCCGCTTCGTCCTCTGCTTCGTCTTCCTGCGAGATGTCCTGCGCTGAAACTTCGTCGCCTGCACCTGCACTCGCATCGTCGATCGCCGCGTCTTCCAGCAAAGCGGCCGTCACCGAAGCCGTCTCTTTCGAAACAGCGGCGAGCGCTTCGCCTTCGCCATCTTCGAGACCGCCCTCTTCCGACGTCAGCGCGCTTTCCACATGCGTGGGAAAATACGCCTTGTCGCCAAGGTGACGGCCGCCGCGCACCATCGCCAGATTCACGCACACGCACCCGCCGAGCGCGACCACCGCGAGAATATCGACGTCGCTATCGCTGCCCACTTCGATCGCCTGCTGATGGAGCACCGTGGACAGAGAACTCATCTGGTTACGCACCGCCGCGGCCTGCTCGAACTTCAGCTCGCCCGCGAACGCGTGCATTTTCTGTTCGAGCTCCCTCATCACTTCGCCCTGACGGCCGAGCAAGAAGCGCGAAGCGTTGGCGACGTCGTGCGCGTAATCTTCCTCGCTTATCGCGCCCACGCACGGCGCCGTGCAACGACCGATCTGATGCAGCAGACACGGCCGCGTGCGATTGTTGAACACCGAGTCTTCGCAGGTGCGCAGCTGAAAAACGCGCTGCAGGATCTGGATGCTTTCGCGCACCGCCCACGCGCTCGGAAACGGCCCGAAGTACTGATTCTTGCGATCCACCGCGCCACGGTAATACGCCATGCGCGGAAACTGATGCCCTGTCAGCTTCAGATACGGATACGACTTGTCGTCGCGGAACAGGGTATTGTAGCGCGGCGCCAGCGCCTTGATCAGATTGTTTTCGAGCAGCAGCGCTTCGGCTTCGGAGCGCGTCACCGTGGTTTCGATCCGCGCGATGCGCGACACCATCATCGCGATACGCGGCGACAGTTGCGTCTTGGTGAAATAGCTCGACACACGCTTCTTCAGATCGCGCGCCTTGCCCACGTAGAGCACCGCGCCGTTCACATCGTAATAACGATAAACGCCGGGCAAATGTGGCAGTTGGGCGAGCACTTTTTTCGGCTCGAAAGCGTCTGTTGCTTCGGGTGCAGTCATGCAGGATCGATTGGGTGGAACGGTCTCGCAAGCCTCGTGGCAGCCGTCACGTGACGAACTGGAGAGGTGCTTTAGAATCGCCAGTTTAGAACATTCCACGTGCGTTCGAGCCGTACCGTTCTGAATCGTCCGCGCACACTTTCGTTCTGCTCTACTCTCTTGCCGCCATGTCCGCCAACGCCTCCGCATCAGAGTCCTCCTCTACCGTGCCCAACGCGATCGGCTGCGACATTTTCTGCGCCGTGATCGATAACTTCGGTGATATCGGCGTGTGCTGGCGCCTCGCGCGCCAGCTCGCCGCCGAGCACGGCTGGCAGGTGCGCGTGTTCGTCGACGAGCTGCACGCGTTCCAGAAACTGTATCCGTCGCTGGCGCTGGATCGGGCTCGGCAAAACATCGGCGGCATCGTCATCGAGCACTGGCACGAGCCGGAGTATGCGGGCGACATGCTCGAAGTGGCCGACGTGGTGATCGAAGCGTTCGCGTGCGAATTGCCGCCTGTCTACGTGGCCGCGATGGCGCGGCGCGAGCACGCGCCGGCGTGGTTCAACCTCGACTACCTGAGCGCCGAAGACTGGGTCGCGGATTTCCATTTGCGGCCATCGCCGCATCCGCGCTATCCGCTGACCAAGACATTCTTTTTTCCGGGCATCGGCCCGGGCACCGGCGGCGTGCTGAAGGAAAAGCATCTGGACGCGGCGCGCGCGGCGTTCGAAACGTCGGCGAGCGCACGCGACACATGGTGGCGCGAAGCGACCGGCCACGCGCAGCCACCGGAAGGCACGACTGTCGTCTCGCTGTTCGCTTACGAAAACCGCGCCGTCGACGATCTGCTCGCGCAATGGCGCGACAGCGCCGAACCCGTGATCCTGCTCGTACCCGAAGGCTGCATTTCGGGCGCCGTGGCGCGCCTCTTCGGTCTACCGGCCTTCGCGGCGGGCACACATGCCGAAAGCGGCAACCTGCGTGCGTTCGCGCTCGCCTTCACCGAACAGACTGCCTACGACGCGCTGCTGTGGGTGAGCCACATTAACTTCGTGCGGGGCGAGGATTCGTTCGTGCGCGCCCAATGGGCAGCGCGTCCATTCATCTGGCATATCTATCCGCAAGCCGACGACGCGCATCTGCCCAAGCTCGATGCCGCGCTCGCGCACTACGCGCGCGGTCTGCCCTCGGACGCCCACGACGCAATCGCGCGCTTCTGGCACGCGTGGAACGGTGCCGGCCGGTCGGACTGGGCTGAATTGCAGCGCTACTTGCCGGCGCTGCAAGAGCGCGCCGTCGACTGGGCCGGCGAACTCGCCGAAGTGGGCGACCTCGCCGGAAATCTGGCCTTGTTCGCAAAAACTCAGTTAAAATAAGAAGTTATCCAACGGCCGACGACGCAAGCGCGGCCCACTTGCGATAGCGGATCCCGGTCGGCACTCTCCAAAATCCACTAGTTGACCAATGTGTGGCGCGAATGCGCGGCGCAATTCGTCCAGAGCGGTTACGGAAATGCTCGAAAACGGCAGGCAGCGACCCCATCTGTTTGAACTGGATGGGAAAGCAAATCTGTCAAAAAAAGGGGCCACATACTCGCAAGCGGCGCCACTCGTGTACACGCCCGCATCGGGTAAAAAGCAGGTAACGGATCAGGCCGTGACATTCCAGTCGTAGTTGCGCGGACTCCCGCGGCAAGCCGGCCACGCTTCACCACCGTGTTTCACTGCGTTGCCCGAGGCGACAAGGCACGCGGCGAATGAAGCGCCGAAGTCGCTTGCGCCGTATGCCGTTGAGCAAAAGTTGAAGCTACTTTTTCGTACAGGACTTGTTTTATGAAGACCGCACAGGAACTCCGCACCGGCAACGTCGTGATGATCGGCGCAGACGCAATGGTCGTGCAAAAGGCCGAATACAACAAATCGGGCCGTAACTCCGCCGTCGTGAAGATGAAGTTCAAAAACCTGCTCACCGGCGCAGGCATGGAAAGCGTCTACAAGGCTGACGACAAGTTCGACGTCGTCGTGCTTGAGCGCAAGGAAGTCACCTACTCGTACTTCGCCGACCCGATGTACGTGTTCATGGACGCCGACTACAACCAGTACGAAGTCGAAGCCGAAATGATGGGCGACGCGATGAACTACCTCGAAGACGGCATGGCTTGCGAAGTCGTATTCTACAAAGAGAAGGCCATCTCGGTCGAACTGCCGACCACGCTGGTCCGCGAAATCATCTACACGGAACCGGCTGTCAAGGGCGATACGTCGTCGGGCAAGGTGCTGAAGACTGCCAAGCTGAACACCGGTTTCGAACTGCAAGTGCCGCTGTTCTGCAACATCGGTGACAAGATCGAAATCGACACGCGTACGCATGAGTACCGCAGCCGCGCCTAAGCGCCTGCATGCTTGAACCGGCGGCCGGCGCAACCCGGCCCCGAATACATCGGCAACAACGAAAGCGCGCTTATTGGGCGCTTTTTCTTTTTTGCGGTGCCGTGTATGGTGAAGGAAATCTTTACCGGCGCTACGCTCGAATTTGCCTAGTGAGTATGCGGAGTATGCGGAAATTTCCGTCTCAACAGGGACAACCCATTGATAAGTCTAAGTAAATAAATGTGGCACGCTCCATGCTCTAGATCGCCGAGCTGCCACGTCCGCAGCAGGAAGCATTGCTGCGCGTGCTCGATTCGCAGACGTTCATGCGCTTAGCCGGCACGCATCAGGTGGTGACGGACTTCCGTCTGATCGCCTCCATGCGCAAGGCGCCGCGCGCGGCCGTGGCCGACGGCTCGCTCCACGAAGACCTGGCTCAGCGTCTCGAAGCATCGGCCACCGCACTGCTGCCGCTACGCGAGCGCAGCGAAGATGCGACGCTGCTCTCGCAGGGGATCGTCGACGATCTGAATCACGAAGCGGTATCGCGCGGTTCGTCGGATGTCGCTAAACAGATCGGTCCGAACTTCCTGCGCGAGTGCCTCGCGTACGACTGGCCGGGCAACGTGCGCGAATTGCAGGATCGCGTACGACGCGCGTATCACGCGTCGGGCGACGTAATCGAATCGCTGCGTGCGGACGAAGCCGGCTCGGGCAACGGCCGCGACCTGAACGGCAGCCGCGTACAGGTCACTGTTGGCACGCCGCTCGCGGACGTCGAAGAAATGCTGATTCGTGCGACGCTCGACGCAGTAGGCGGCACGCGTCACCGTGCGGCGTCGCTGCTCGGCATCAGCCCGAAGACGCTGTACAACAAGTTGCAGCGCACGCGGTTGAACTGATCCCGCGATGCTGTCTGTCACCGCCTTGCAAGAGGCGCGCGACGGGGTTCAGAAAGAAAAACGGCACCTTCATTGTGAACTGCACCCCAAAAGTTGGACAGCAATCCAACCTTTGGGGGTGTTTTCATGACGAAACACGGTGAGCAGTTGAAGCTGGTTAAGCAGTACGAGGCCGGAGCGGGTGGTGTA
>CALNWS010000097.1 GCA_940747215.1 uncultured Paraburkholderia sp.
TGGCAGACCGGATGCCGGATGAGGCATACTTCGCAACGCTGCCTGCGATCAGATCGGCAGCATGATCGCCCCGGACGTTCCACTTGAAAATCTCAGAAAACTGTCCGAACGAACAGGGCTACCTCTCCGGGCCGCAGGCTGCTCAACTGGCGCAGCGCCGCTTGCAGCTGACGAACTCCAAGCAGATGATAGCTGCCTATCCGCAAAAAATCGCAGCGGTCGAGGGGTTGGAGCGGGCGCTGGCGCAACGCATGTCGCCCGGCGCGACTTACCAGGCCTGCGTTGACTGGCTGCTCGGTACGCCGCAGCAGCAAGGGCGGTTTCGTATGTGCAGGCACAGCTGGTCGCCGTCCCACCCGCCCGTCCATGAGGTAACCCAAGAACGGCTGCAGGCGCTGCTAAAAGAGATTTACCACCTTCAAAGCCAGTGGCAAGCCGCCTCCGGGCAGCTTGTGGCGAGTGCCGGCGAGGTGTCGTACGCCAAGCTTTACGAGGCCGTGCTGGCTTTGGCTGATGGGGCAACCACCTGCCCCGCATGTGGAACCGGATTGACTGCTGTAGCGCAGGATCCTTTCGCCAAGGCCCGCGCGGGTCTGGAGCAGCTTGCGCAGCTGGCCGCCCTCCAGTAGCAGGAAGCTGGCCTACGGACGCAGTTGAACGAAGCGGTGCGAGTTTTGTGGGACGGGATGCGTCGCGTGGTCGCGGTGGCTGCCAACGCGTGCTCTGCGCAGTTGCAGGCGGTGGCCCTTCCTCCATTGCCCCCTACCTTCTCGGGTGCTTGGCTAGGCGCGTGGGTCAATGGCGATCGCCGCGCTTGGAGCGCTCTGCTGCAGATTGCCGAAATCATCGAGCGCGCCGATGCGCAGGCTCGCGAAGTACAGGCTCACCGGGGTGCCTTGGCTCAGGAGCGGGACGGACTGGACCAGTACCGGTTGGAGATCGAACGGTTGCGGACCATGCGCACGACAGCGGACTAGGAACTGGCCACCGCCCCCCAGACCGTGGCCCAATTTGAGGAGGCGAATCGCGAGTTGATCTAGGCTGCCGCGATGGAAGTGCCGGCGGTGGCACACCATCATCGGATCAATGCAGCCTACGATGGCTTCTTGCCCGAGATCCGGGCTTACCTGGCTGCACTGCCGGGCGTGCTGCTTCAGGGCCTCGGAGAACAGGCCCGCAACCTATACAACGCAACGCGTTCAATCGCGCCGATCCGCTTAGGGATCTGTTGAACGCGCTGTGGCTGCCGGTGACCGAAAATGGCAAGATCGAAGTGGAGTTTGCTGGCGTGCGCTATGACGCGCTGGTCATCTTTAGCGCAGGGCACATCAAGTGCCTAGGTCTGGCAATCCTGTTGGCCAAGAACATCGCGCAAAACTGCCCGGTGGTCATCTTCAACGACGTCGTCAACGCGATCGACGACGACCACCGAGACGGCATCTGGCGACTTTTTTCGAGGATGGTTTGCTTGATGGCAAACAGGTCATTTTCACCTCGCACGCCGAGGAATTTCTGCATCGGATCCAGCAGGAGTTGGGCGCCAAGCGCACCGCAGGCATCAAGCGCTACAAGTCTGTCGCACCATGACCATGGTGAGCACGAGCTGCGCATTGACAGCGCCCCCCGACAAAAAACTACGTTCTGTTGGCCCAGCGGGCATTGGTCGCGGACGAAAAACGCGAAGCGCTGCGCCAAGCGCAGCCCGCATTGGAGAGTTTGACCGACCGTCTTTGGACGTGGCTGGGTTGGCGCGCGGCCGGGCGAATCGACATCAAAGTCGGTGGACCACGTTCGCCTTGGGAGTCGAGCAACAAATGCAATAAGTTGCGATCGGCGGTCGCCGCTCTTGCCGCCCTGCTTAATGTCAGCGGTTCAAGCATTGAGTGGGGCTACCTTAACAGCGGCGTGCATGACTCACAACGAGACCATGAATTTGACTGCGCTACTGGGCGCAGAATTGTCGAATCGGTCACTGCTCTGGACGAGGCACTGGAAGTGCTACAAAATCGCTAGATACGCATGGTAAGCGACAAGGCATGAAGTCCTCTAAACACTCAACTGCGCACCTCATCCATCCACAATGTAATTGGTGCCCGAATCGATGTCCGCTTTGAGTTGGACGCGACGCCGCGGCACCTCTTTCGAGTCGTCGCGGCCGGATGTATCGGATTGCAATTGGCCATGTTGCGTCACTCGCTCATACCGCCACGCAGACATTCTAACGTCGGTTCCAGTCAGGAACCGTCCGTTAACTCTGCAAGAGGTGAAATGCCGCTTGTCGGGCTTCACTGGATTGGCGGCACAACGCCGAGCTTCTCGGCGAGCATTCGCTCATACACGCCGAAGTGAAGATCGACTTCTTCCTAGCTCACCGGCGTCACCAGAATATTTATCTGCTCGGACAGAAGACCTAACACCACGGCGATGGCCGCTTCCAATTGTGGCACACACAGGCGGCCTTCGGCGCACGTGGTTCCGATGATCGCATCGTAGGTTTTTTCCCGCTGGAAGACAATTTCCACCAGCCGCGCACGCGCGCTCATGTTGTTGTCTATCGCCAGCCGCACGACCTCCGCCACGCTGCGCATCGTTTCAGTTGGAAAGCCTTTGCTCGAGCGCAGCCTGATGCGGTGCCAGCCCAAGTTAAACACCAGTCTGAGCTGAATTCCATGAGGTTCTCCGTTTCTCACGCAATGAATAGTTTGCGAGAATATGGATGAACAAAGAATTTTCAAGACAAAAAAATCGTGATTTCCGCCCTTGAAATCTCCGCCGGAAATCCTATTCTGATTTTGCTCAGGCTTCGTTCAGGCAATCGCGCCAGCGGTACGGCGCGCTGCGTGTTCCGATTTGTTCTGGCAGGCGAACTGGAGCGCGTAGGCCCGTTCGCCTCCATGCCTCCTCCATGCCCTATTCAAGAAGGATACGACCATGAGTGATCTTCTTTATTCCGGCGCCGATCTGTTCGGTGAATTCGCCCGGCTGCAGCGACAGATGGACACCCTTTTTAGCGGCTTCCCGTCCAGCTTACGCTCAACCCGCCTCGGTACATTTCCGCAGATCAATATCGGCACCACGGACGACTCGATGGAAATTATTGCGTTTGTACCTGGCCTCACGCCGTCCGAACTCGATGTCTCGATTGAAAGAGGATTGTTGACGATCAGCGGCGAGCGCAAAGGCATTCAGCCCCAAGGTGACGGCGAAATTCGCACCTATGCGCAAGAACGCTTTTCAGGCTCATTCCGGCGCGCAATCGAACTGCCACAACATGCGGACCCCGACAGAGTGCAGGCACGCTACACCAACGGCTGCCTGACCATCAGTGTCGGCAAGCGCGAGTCGTCGAAACCGAAAGCCATAGCGATCCAGTAAATTTCTTTCCAGCCAGAAAGGAGAACAGTCATGAACGAAAAGACCCAACTCGCCGGGCGCGAGGAGAACGCGGCAGCCCGTGCCGGGAGCCAACGGCCGGCACCGCGGCTAACGCTCACTCCAGCGGTAGATGTGTTTGAAAACAGCCATGGCATCACGCTGTGGGCAGACATGCCGGGCGTCACGAAAGAGACGCTCGACGTGAAGGTGCACGATGGCAATCTCTATATCGAGGCTGAAGCGTCGGTACCGACACCTGCCGGTCTGAGACTGCAGCATGCCGAAATCCGTGAGCCACATTTCGCTCGGGCGTTTTCGCTCAGCCCGGACTTTGACGCGTCGAAAATCGGTGCCAGCCTGAAGGACGGCGTGCTGAAGCTGACGATACCGCGCCGCGACGAAGCTCGGCCGCGCCGGATCGAGGTACGTACGGATTGAAGGGCGGGTAACAGCGACGGGGAGAAATGGGGGGCGGCGGTCCCTCGGGCCGCCGGTCATATCGGACGGGATCGCGATTTCGCCGCAACTGCAGCCCCGTTCCCCTGTCTGATGCCGAAGGAGAATACGATGAACACCAATCTGAAAAAATGGAATCCCTTCAAGTTCCTTCGCACGGCCGCACGCAAATCTGATGCGGACGGCCCGGAAAGCCCGCCGGCGAGCGAAACAGGGCGACCCTCGTGGCCAGAAATTACGCGACTGTTTTCAGGCGAACCGTGGCGTGCAGTGGAAGAGTTCTTGCATGACCCTTTTGCAGGCCGTGGTACGCTCGAACGATGGTTTGGCGACTTCAGTTCATCGCGCTTCCAGCCGCGCATCGACGTGGTCGACGAAGGAAAGGTGCTGCGTGTGACCGTCGAGTTGCCCGGGGTCGAGCGCGAAGGCCTGAACGTGAGTGTTGAGGATGGGTCGATCGTGCTGCGCGGCGAGAAAAAGCAGGATGTGCACAGCGAGGAAAACGGCTGCTACCGGCTGGAGCGCGCCCATGGGCGCTTTATGCGCACGATTCCGATGCCGGAATACGCTGACCCTGACCACGCTCTGGCAAAGTTTGACAACGGCGTGCTTACCTTGACCGTGCCGAAATCAGAGCCAGCGCGGTCCGCAGGCCGGACGATTAATATCGAGTAGGCAGGAAGAAGCGTGTTGATGGCGGGCGAATCGGGCCGTTAGTTCAGCTGCTAGAGCAGCGAACTTAAACAGCGGTCTGCAAAAAATATCCCCGGGGTGTGGTCCCGGGGATGTTGGAAAATCCTTCGTCGGTCAGACTGCTGCGGCGAAGAGTTTTAACTGCGGCGCGGCCGGATTGAGCATTGCCGAGTGCTCCGCGTCATTCAGGCTGTTTGGCTGGCCATCAGATGCGAGTCCAGTTCGTCAGGCGTCAGGTTCAGACGCTGCGCGAGCCTGCTGAAATACTGGCCACACTTTGCCATTTCCTGATAACGCTGTGCCATACCGACAGGCAGTTTCACACAATGCCCTCATTCAGCCAGAAACGCGCTGACCCGATCGCATCATGGTGCTGCATTTCTGATGCATGAACGCCGTGTCATACGTGCACGTCACGAACTCGCAAGCGGCTTCTGCATCGACCTCAAACTGCGAGACTTCCGGAGATGCAATGGCGGTTTTCCATCAAGGTTTGAATATCATGGCTCATCTTGTTCGCTCAAAAAAAGACGCCCCTTCGGGATCGACTCCCGAAGGAGTTAATGAATCATGGGTTTACTACAGGCTCAGGTCGCAACTTCCGGCCTGAGCCTCTTTGAGCGGCTGGTCGGCCGCGGCGAAAAAGATCCGGCTGTCGTTTCGCCCGATCCAGTCGCGGCAGCGAATCGGAAAAACGGCTTGGCCCGCTGCCGTCGAAACTGTCAGCGCCGGCGGCAGCACAGATGTGAATGCGGCGCGCCGAATTGACGCGACCGATATGCAGGTAACAGTTACGTCGACGCGCAGGCAGGCCCCCGCTTGGCGGTCAATTCTTTCCAGTCCGTCGAGCCGCCGATGAAAATCCCAACGACGGGCGAGAGATACGTCGCGACGTCGTCGAGTTGCATCCCGTTCTGCTCGGCAATGAGCATTTGCGATGGCATGCCCCGCAGACGTTCCATCCAGCGCAGCGAAAAGTCGAGCGACGCAAGGCCGCCCTCAACGATGTCGGGAAGGACAATCCAGTCAGCACGCTCAGTCTGTCCAACAGTGAGAAACGCAGATTCATCAAACGGTTCGCCGCGCTGATGAGCAAGCCCACGCGCCGTTGTCGATCGCGTAGCGCATGCTTTCGGCACGGTGTTCGCCTTTCGCTGAGACCAGAAGGCGTCCGGCTCGCATAGCCCACCATTGGCGGACGGTGAAGCGGCAGACATTCCTCAATCAATGTCAGGCTCGTCGTCTGCGCTGCCATCGACGCAGTAATAGTCCGCATAGGCCATCACAGCCTAAGCCCACCCATGTTTCTCGCCACGGGCGTACGGCGTGAGCCAAGCAGGTTCCGCGAACGCCGCACTGGGTATTCGTGCATTAACCATGAAAACTCCACAATGAATGCGGAGTGACCCCGGGGGGTCGCTTGCCCGCAGGGTCAGGAGGAAAGGAAAACGGATTCAGCCTTTAGCGGACGCGGTACGCCTCGCCTTGCGACGTCACGGCCTCCCAAGTCATCGAGATACGCTTTTGCAATCTCAGGACGGTTGGACAGTACCAGCACGTTTTCCGAATTCACGCGCGCGGCGGCCTGGGTGTAGTTATACGAACCCGTCTCCACCGTTGCGTTGTCAATTACCGCGAACTTGCTATGCTGGATCGCGTAAGCACGCACCACGACGACAGGCACGCCCGCATACGCAAGCGCGCCCATCGCGGCAGCAGCTTTCCCACTGCGATCTTCATCGATATTGCTGTGATAATCGACCGTGACTGCCATGTCCACACCACGCGCTTCGCATCAAGCAGCGCTCTCACGACGGCGGGCGCGGTGAAGGAATACGCCATCACGCGGATCTACCGTCGCGCACCGCGGATGGTTTGCAGGATCAGCTGCTCAGCGCCGCCATTTGGCGAAAACGCCACCTGTACATTACTGGTTGCGCTTAACGCCGGTTGCGTCCACAACATGCCAGCATCCGCCACAAGCGCGCCAGCCACCGTCGCAATGACGATCGATCCTCGCGCATGCGTCGTGGGTCGTGGCTATCTCAGCGTGCCCGTCGGCATGCTCGGCATCGTGCTCGCGATGTTTCTTTTGCCGGGCGACAGCGCTTCGTTGCAGAAGCGGCCCTTCGACTTCGTGGGCTTCGCGCTAATTTCGCCGGGATTGGTCGCAGCGATCTATGGATTGCAGAATGCCTCGTAAACAGAGGGACTTTTAATTTTATTGGCAGGCATTGTGGCGCTTGTGGTTTTCGTTCTGCACGCGGCGCGCAAGGGAACGTCGGCGCTCATCGACGTACGGATTTCGCGGACCGCGTTCGATGAAGACTCGGGCTCGTGCAAAAGCCCTGACTACACGTCGGCCGGGAAAGCTGCGGCGCAAGACGTGCTCGCCGCGCTCGACTACGCGGAGACGCTGCCGCAAGTCGACCGCAATCATGTCGTGCTGGTCGGGCATCGTGCTGGTCGGGCAGTCAGCGGGCGGATTCGCTTCGCTTGCCGCCGCCAGTTTCGCGCCGAAGGGACGACTCGTCGCAGTAGTGAACGTTTCGGGCGGACGCGGCGGAAATCCTTCGCGGCATCCGGGCATACCGTGCTGCCCGCAACAGATGGCCGCCACGATCGGACACTTCGCGTCGACAACCCGCGTGCCCGTGCTCTGGCATTACGTGCAGAACGATCTGTTCTTCGAACCCGACGTGGTTGCCACGTGGTTCGCGGCGTTTCAGGCGGCGGGCGGACAAGGGCGGATCGTCGTCGAGCCGCCTTTCGGCAGGAACGGTCACGGCATGTTCGCGGTGAAGGATTCGATTCCGATCTGGCTGCCGCACTTCGAGCAATTCCTCGCGCCACTCGTGCCGATGAAATCCATCGACCAGGCAGCGAGCGCGTCGTAACTCCTGAATGCGCGAAGCCTGCCGGCGAGGAAATCGCCGGCAGGCTTCGGGTCGTTGCTTTAGAACCTCGGAGCATCTAGGCCTCGTGAGAGACGCGCTCAGAAATCCACTTGCGCGGACAGCAGCACCGTGCGCGGCGCGGCATTCGTCACGTACGTGCCTTGTTGCATCCAGTAACGGCTACCGAACAGATTCTCGACGTTCGCGCGGAACACGACATCCTTCGTGGCAATCCGCGTGCTGTAGCGCAGACCGATGTCGTAACGCGTCCATGCCGGCCAGACGCAACGTGTCGTTCGAATCGTAGTACTGCGCGCCCGTGTGGATCACGCGGCCGTTCACGCTCAGGCCCTGGACCCACGGCAGGTCGTAATCCGCGCCTAGGTTGAAGGCGAACTTCGGCACGCCGCCTGCCGTGTTGCCGTCCTGCGTGCTGCCTTCCGTACCCGATACCTTCGGGTCGTAGAACGTCGCGCTCGCCATCAGGCGCAGACCGCGATACACTTCGCCGTATGCGCCCACGCCGTATGCGCCCAGTTCGAGACCGCGCACGCGCGTGCGGCCATTGAAGCCGTAGATGTTCGTCACGGAATCGGTGCCGCCGTTCGTGAGACCGGACGTGAAGTTGCCGTACACCGAAATGTTCGACAGCGGCTTGATGAAGATGCCCGCGAGCGGCGTGATGGCCTGCTAGTCGATCGAGCTTTGCTGCTCCGACGTGATGGGATTGTAGTTGTTGAGCCCGATCGTCTGACGGCGGAAGCCGCCCGTGATCAGCAGACGATCGTTGAAGAACGACATCGTGTCGATCAACTGCTGGCTGTTCAGGCGCAGTTGCGCACTGCGCTGCGCGCTGTCGCGCGGAACGCCGACGGGTACGAGCGAGGTCGGCGTGTAAAGGTTCGAATCCACCGAAGCCGTAGACGACGCGTAGAAGTAGCACTGTTCCTGGTTCAGGCTCGTGATGCCCGTCACCAGCGTGTGCTTGACGCCGAACGTGTCGAAGTGGAAGCGGAAGCCCGCGTCGACCGATTTGGTCCGCGAATACGTGTCGTAATAGCCATTGGCCACGCTGAATGCGCCGGCCGAGGTCATGCCGGACGCAAACGGGAAGTTCTGCGCCGACGTGCCGTAGTGCTTGCCCGCCGCGCCGTACACGGTCACATAATGGATAATGGTTGACGTCGTACTCGAGGCGCGTCGTGACGTACGAGGCCGCATCCGACATCAGGAAGCTGACCACGGACACCACTTCGGCAGGCTGCCCGACGTGGTTCATGGGCACCGTCTTCAACGCATGCTCGAGCGGCATGTCGTCGAGCATGCCG
>CALNWS010000098.1 GCA_940747215.1 uncultured Paraburkholderia sp.
TGGCAGACCGGATGCCGGATGAGGCATACTTCGCAACGCTGCCTGCGATCAGATCGGCAGCATGATCGCCCCGGACGTTCCACTTGAAAATCTCAGAAAACTGTCCGAACGAACAGGGCTACCTCTCTGTACGACAATCCTCATCCTTCAGCCGCCACGCTGTGTCCGCGCACGATCGAGATTCTCGGCGCATTCCCGCTGTGAAAACCGCCATGTTCGCCATGCTGCCCGCAGGCGGAAAACTCAATCCGCACCGCGATCCTTTTGCCGGTTCATTGCGCTATCGCCTTGGTCTGATTACACTGAACGACGATCGCTGCTCGATCGTCGTGGACGGCATTCCTTATTCGTGGCGCGACGGCGAGGACGTGGTTTTCGACGAAACCTACCTGCATCACGCAGCCAATGAAACGACGCAGGATCGCATCATTCTCTTTTGCGATATCGAACGGCCAATGAAATACCGCTCGCTGGGCGCAAAAGGCCATGAACGTAGTGGACGGATTTCTGATGCGCGCCGCCGCGTCACGGAATGAAATCGGCAACCGTACTGGCGAACTGAATCGCGCATTCCGTTATGTTTATGCCGTGCGGCACGCGGGAAAAGCACTCAAGGCGTGGAATCGCACGGTGTATTACGTTGTGAAGTGGTGTCTGTTCGGCGGCATTACAGTGGCGATTTTCTGGCACTGACGCAATGATTCAGCACGCCTGAACTCAATTGAAAGTCGCCGAATCTCGCGTACATACCCACTGATTCAACAACGTGCACAGCACGAGCAATGAAGCCGTGACGAAGAACACCGACACGCAATCCGACGTGCGCGCCAATCTGTCCGCCGATCAATGGACCTACCACCTGCCCGCTGAATTGCGCCGATTGCAAATAGCCTAGCGTGGTGCCGGAATGGCTTTCGTCGACGGAATGGCGCACCAGTTTCGCAATCGCGGGCAGCAATCCAGCGACCGTTATACCCATGATTCCGCACAGCACCGCCAGTTGCCACCACTGTTCGACGAACGCCTGCGGCACCAGCACGATTGCGGTTACGATCAGGCAGCCGATGATCACGTTCCATGCGCCGACCCAGTCCGCGAGCGCGCCGAGCCGTGGCGCGGTCAGCATGCTGCCGAATGCCGAGCACGCCATGACGATGCCCGCCACGCGCGCCAGATGCGAATGCGCGACGCCGAGTCCGCCGATATACACGGTGATGATCGGCTCGATCGACATGTTGGCGAGCAGCACCATCATCGCGGTGACGAGAAGCGCCGAAATCACGGCGCGGTTCGCACGTGTGCCTGACGCGCCTTGAGGCGCTTTGCGGGCTTTCGCGTCCACTGTGCGGTCGAAGTCTTCGCGTACCAGCACGATGGTTGCAATGGCGGCCACCGCGATCATCACGCCGCCCACGAAGAACGTGCCGCGTATGCCGACCCAGCCGGGCAGAAAGCCGCCCACCAGCGGCCTAATCAGATTGCCGGCCAACGCGCCTGTCGAGAGAACGCCGAGCGCCCAGCCTGCGCGTTCGCGCGGCGCCTGCGTGCCGATCATCACGATGGAAGCCGACGCGTAGCCGCCGATCAAACCCGCAGCCAGACGCAGCACGACGAGGTCGGTCACGTTGCGCGCGACGCCGATCAGCGACATCACGATCGCCATGCCGATTGCGGCGCGCACGAGCATCGGCTTGCGGCCGGGCCGTAAAGGCCCGCGAGCCGTCCCCACAACGGCGCAGTCAAGGCGGTGCCGAAGAACGTCGCGCCGAACGCCACACCGGACCATTGCACGATCGCCGCCGGCGAGCGCATGCCGAGTTGTTCGACATAAAGCGGCAGAAACGGCAGCAGCATGCTCAGGCTCACGAGCGTCGTGAACGAGCCGAACACGCACACCACGAGTTTGCGCCGCCAGTAAGCGCCGTTACGTGCGACGTAGCTGTGCGGATCCGGGGAATGGACCGCGTTTGCCACATTTGCCGCGTTTGCAGAAATCGCCATGAAAAGCCTCGGAATCGCTGGCGCGCGCGGCCCGACCGGAGCAATCCGGTGAACCACGCGCGCCCAATGTCGTCAGCTTACGCACGGCGTCCATGCAGAAAAATGAATTTATATGACTGGATTGATCTCGTTATATGTGGATACGCGGATCGGATCGGATCGGATCGCGTCAGCGTGCGAAACAGCATCCAGCTTGCGGCCGAACCCATGCCGATTGTCATGGACCACGCAATGCCCGTCACGCCCCAGAAATGCACGAGCGGCGGCACGATCACGAGCAGGATCACCATCTGGATCAGCGACGCATGCGTGGGTCGCCTTCGCGTCGCCCATCGCGCGCAGATAGGCGAACAACACCGCGATCAACGCGCCGATCGCCTGTTGATGACGAAGATCCTGAAGAGCGGCACCGCCGACATCCACGCGGGCCCGAGAATGACGGCGAAGAGCGACTCCGCGGTCATGCGCAGCTAATGCGCACTGCGCACACATGCGGCGGGTATTCAATCAGGCATGCGTACGTGTAAGAGTGCTTGGGTGCGCACACGCGCTCGCCCTCAGAGATGCATCATTCGCCGGTTTAGGCCTTGATGCGCGCGCAATTCGAACTTCTGAATTTTTCCCGTCGACGTCTTCGGCAATTCGCCGAATCGCACGGCTTTCGGTAATTTATAGCCCGCGAGAAAAGCCGGCAGTGCGCGATGATTTCTTCGGCGCTCACCTCCGCGCTCTCCTTCAGTTCGATGAAGGTGCAGGGCACTTCGCCCCATTTCGGATCGGCCATCGCCACCACGGCGGCAACAGACACCGCCGGATGGCGATACAGCGTGTCCTCCACTTCGATACTCAAAATATTTTCGCCGCCCGAGATGATGATGTTCTTGCTGTGGTCGCGAATACGAATGTAGTGCGAATACGAATGTAGTCGTCGGGCATACGCGCGCCGAGATCGCCGGTATGGAACCAGCCGCCGCGGAACGTCGCTTCGGTGTCGCGCTCGTTCTTCAGATAACCCTTCATGCAGATATTGCCGCGGAACATGATTTCGCTGAGCGTTTCGCCGTCGGCGGGAACGGCTTGCATCGTGTCGGGATCGAGCACGGAGACCACAGCCTGCAAATGATAACGCACGCCCTAGCGTGCGTTCATTTCGGCGCGCGCGCTGTCGTCGAGCGTGTCCTATTCTTCCTGCTTCGCGCACACGGCGGCGGGACCGTAGGTTTCGGTCAGGCCGTACACGTGCGTCAGATCGAAGCCGATCTCCTTCATCTTCGCGATCATGGCAGGCGCGGGCACGGCGCCCGCCACCATCGTTGACACGCGTGCGCGATACCCTCGCGCCACGGCGCCGGCGTATTCGCGAGCGCGCTCTGCACGATCGGCGCGCCGCAGTAATGCGTGATGCGTTCGCGGCGGATCAGTTCGAACACAGTCTTCGCATCGAACTTGCGCAGACATACGTTCACACCCGCGCGCGCCGCGATGGTCCAAGGAAAGCACCAGCCATTGCAGTGGAACATCGGCAGCGTCTATAGATACACGGCGTGCTTCGGCATGTCCCATTCGAGGATGTTGCTGAGCGCGTTCAGATACGCGCCGCGATGGTGTGATACACCACGCTCTTCGGATTACCCGTCGTGCCCGACGTGTAGTTCAGCGCGATCACGTCCCACTCGTCGGCGGGCATAGTCCACGAGAACTTGGGGTCATCGCTTTGCAGGAAGGTTTCGTAGTCGGTGGCGTTCGGAAACGCGTCGGCATCGGCGGGTATCGCGTCGGCCACGCTGACGATGCGCAAGCCGGGAAACGCCAGCGCGGCGCGATGGGCGAACTCCGCGTATTCGGTATCGACGATAAGCGCCTTCGCCTCGCCGTGACGCAGCATGAATAGCAGCGACGCGACGTCGAGCTGCGTATTCAGCGCAGCGTGTTGAGCATGGTACCCGCCATCGGCACGCCGAAGTGCGCTTCTATCATCGGAGGAATGTTGGACAGCAAGGCAGCCACCGTGTCGTCGCGTCCGACGCCGGCCTGTTGCAACGCACTGGCAAGACGCCGCGCGCGCTCGTAGGTCTCGCGCCAGTTGCGGCGGATGTCCCCGTGGACGACCGCGAGCCGCTCGCCGTAGACTTCCGCTGCGCGCACGATGAAATCGATGGGCGTAAGCGGCACATAGTTGGCTTCGGCGCGTAGCCGTCGGGCATTGCGCTCCACGGCGCGTGCGTGCGCAGCACCCACATCACGCTGTCCACCACGCGGCGAATGTCGTTGGTCGGGCGGCCGCGTTTCGGACCGTTTTCGCGTATTTCCGGCAAAAGCGGCGCGATTCGCCGCCATTGCTCGTCGCGGTCAGATCGTTGACGAGCGGATAAAGCGCGTGCGAGCTGGATGCGGGGATTATTCATGCGTCGCTGGATAGGCTTCTTCATTCGGGTGCACATTAAGAGCCACCGCGAACGAACAAGTCTATAAACAATTCAGCCTACCGCAAGCCAACTTTAGCGAAGGTTAATTCTTGTCAGATCGCTCGAATCGCCCGGCACAATTTCCAAAAACGACAATAATTAATTGCGACAATGCTTTAATGGCGTGAGAAGCGGCTGATCTATCATCGGCGCGCCCTGACGCGTGGCCCGAACGCGCGCGGCGGCTTGAATGAAAAATCCATAACCGAATACGCAGGAATTTCAGTGAGACAAGCAAGAATTATCCGGACCGCCGCTTGGGTCGGCGGCGCTGTCTTCGTGATGACGTCCGGCTACGCGTCGGCGCAAAGTTCGATCACGCTGCACGGCGTGGCCGACGTGAGCGTGCGCTACCTGAGCAACTCGAACGCGAATAACGACGGCCGCGTCTACATGACCAACGGCGCAATCACGAATAGCCGCTGGGGTCTGCGCGGCTCCGAAGATCTCGGCAACGGCCTGAAGGCGATTTTCGACCTGGAAAGCGGCATCAATCTGCAAGACGGCTCGGCGTCGGACAGCCAGCGCCTCTTCAACCGCAATGCGTATGTCGGCGTGAGCAGCCCATATGGCACGATCACGTTCGGCCGCCAGAAAACGCCGCTGTTCGGCCTGCTCGGCGACACCTACGATCCGCTCACCGTAGGCAACTACAACGAGAACTCGTGGCTGCCCGGCGCGCTCGGCGCGAGTCTCTACGCGGACAACGCCGTGAAGTACACCGGCACGCTCAAGGGGTTGACGCTGTCGGCGATGTATTCGTTGGCACGAATTCGGAATCGACGGGCGTGAACGGCTTCTCCGGCCAGTTGTCGGGCCACATGGGCGCGGGCAATATTACGGCTTCACGCTGTCGTACGCAGCCGGGCCGCTGAGCGTTGCGGCCGGCATACAACAGGACAGCGACAACGGCAATCACAAGCAGACCATCTTCAACGCGAACGCCGTCTACGCATTCAGCACCGCGAAGGTGTACATCGGCTATCTGCATTCGAAGGACGACACCGGTTTCGTCGACAGCGCGCTCGCGCAGCAGTCGGTCGTGCCGGGCATCGACATGCTGAAGGACACGGGCCGCGTCGATAACGGCCCGTTCGCCGGCGTAACGTGGCAGGCCACGCCCGCACTCGCGCTGACGGGCGCGGCATCGGTCGAGTTGCCGGGCAAGAGCAATCAGACCGGCGTAGCGCTCTGTTTGCGCGCGATTTTTCTGCGGTCGTTTGTCGGTGGCCAACCTTTCGCGCAAGTAAAAAAAGGTGCCGCAAGCGGCACCTTTTCACAGCATCGAGCTTCTGCCGAAGCTTAGAAGCGGTGATGCAGACCGATCATAGCAGCCGCCTGGTTCTTCGATGACGACGACAGTTGCGAGTTGTCGCCGCTGTAGATCGAAGCGACACCACCGTCGCCCATTGCGTGCTGATACATGGCTTCCGCGTACACGTCGGTGCGACGCGACAGCGCGTAGTCAGCCTGAACGCCGATCTGGTGGTAACGGGTCTTCATGTCGTTGCCGTCGGCATTCACGCCGTAGCCACGTGCGTCCGTGAACGTGTAAGCAACGCCCAGGCCGAGAGCCGGCGTCAGGTTGTACTTACCGTTGACTTCGTAGTTGTTCGAACGGCCTTGACGCTGACCAGCTGCTGCGCCGACTAGGTTGTCAACACGCGATTGCGTAAAAGCCGCGCCGACCGTTGCCGGGCCGAACGAGTACGAAGCTGCCGCGCCGAATTCACGCTGACGGAAGTTGCCGGTCATCACGTCCGACGTGTTCGCCAGAACGCCGTCCGACGAGCCGCTTGCGTTTGCAGCCGGGTTGTTCTGCTGAGCGTACAAAGCGCCCAAACGCAGACCTTGCCACTGGTATGCAGCACCGACGCTGTATTCGCGGTTGTTTGCGAATGCGCCAGCTTGGTTCGAGAAGCCGTACGTGCCGCCGAACGTGAAGCCAGCGTAGTTGGCGCTCGAGTACTTGATCGAGTTGTTAGCTGCGTAGCCGCCGTTCGTGTTCAGGTTGTCGTTGTTGAACGGGTGAGCGAAAAACGTACCGCCCCAGCTGCCTGTTGCGGTCAGCGGTGCCAGGTAGTCTTGAGCTGCATCGTACTGACGACCCAGCGTGACCGTACCGAACTGTGCGCTCGACAGGCCGACAAATACCTGACGGTTGAACATGCCGTTGTTGTTAGCGAACTTGCCGTTGTTGATGTTGAAGCCGCTTTCCAACGTGAAGATTGCCTTCAGACCGCCGCCCAGATCTTCCGAACCCTTCAGGCCGAACATGCTTTGGTTGATGCCGCCGCTACCCGCTGCCCACTTGGAGTTGTGGTTGACGTTGCTGGTGTACGTCATACCTGCATCCAGCAGACCGTACAGCGTCACGCTGCTTTGTGCGTGTGCGACCGATGCGAACGATGCGGCAACCGCGACAACGATGGGACCCTTTTTCATGCGTGGGAACTCCTGTTCGATAAATTTAATTAATTTACGCGGGGAGCGGGACAAGCCTCAACAGCACATGCATCGCAATCGCTGCCGCCCTGTTCGCTGGACCATTGTTTCGGCCAGCCGGGCACCCTTGAAACGAAGCGTGAGTTTATGGGCCTACCTAGGTACTAACCCTAGCAATTTCCGCAACAGGATTTTTCGGAAACTGCAATAATCCTGATGGCAATTCGATTAAGTTATTGTTTCTCCAGCATTTATTCGTCAATTTTCTGATTTGATGGCTGCCTTTACCGCAATAACTTTACAACTTATCAATAATACAAGTTGTGCGTTTGCAACAGTGTTTAATATACGTGACGTAATCGGGTCTGAACGGCTGGCAATTCGATTAATTAATTGCGTGCAAATTAAGCGGCTTTGCGAATTACCCTGAAGCCAATCGTGAAGTGCAGCCGCGCGTGAAAACGAAAAACCGCCCTTGCGGCAGTTCGGGAGGGGTCTTGAAGCGGCATTAATGCGGCGGCCTTGAAGAGGACTTGACGCGGCCTCGAAGCAAGTGAAAGCCTTCAGCACGGGCGTTGCCCGGAGGTGAGTTGCGGCGCCGACCGCCGCGTGGCAACAACCCGTACTGAAAGCGGACGGCATACAGCGAACAGCCTTCCACCTTCAGTTAACGGTGCCACCGCGATTTTTTTGACACGGAATTACCCCAACGGGCTTACCCCTAGCCTCTGCACGCGCCGAACTCACGCTCGGGCGCGAGATCCAGCATAAGTGGATTAGGTTGCGGCGTGCTTCCGGGCGTGTCGTTCGGCTACGAATTCGGCTCGTCGTCAGGTTGTTCAAGAGGTTCGATCGATGGATCGGACGCTGGGTCGATCGTCGGAACGGTTTGCACTTTCAGCTCCTTGAGATGGGAACGGCTCCCAACCCATCCTGCGCAGCCGCTATTCCCATGAGTTGGCGCGCCGCCGCCTGCACCACGCGCCCGACTGCGCACCCCGGCGCGGTCAGGTCTCGTTTGTAGAAATACTATGCGCGACAGCAAAAGCTTCAATGGCGGTCGATGCGCGAGCGCGGCGCGTCATCTGTTGCGCCCGACAAGAACGGCTCCAGCCCAAAGAGCCAAGCGAAGCAGAACGTCACACGGGTGAGCGTGCTGATTCGTGTCGCGGCTCGGGCCCGTCCACGCCGTCGAGCGGTGCGGCGAGCAGCGGTTGCGGCTGAACAAACTCGTTAGCTGTGTAGTCTGGCTGCATGATGGTTCTCGTTATTGATATGGGACTAGAAGCCGACCTATCGCAAACGACGTGCCACGGATGGCGTCTGAGAGCACGGAAACAAGAGACGCGAATGGCCGTTCTGCCACGGATAATCGAGGCGATTTACGGCAGGCCGGTTGCGTATTTTGGCGAACGTGATCAGGGGATTCGGGTTGAACGTGACGGGTCCTTTCGGTTGAAGGTGATCGCTGATCAGCGGTTTTCGAAGCGAGCGAGCATCTTGCCGAAATGGGTGATCACG
>CALNWS010000099.1 GCA_940747215.1 uncultured Paraburkholderia sp.
TGGCAGACCGGATGCCGGATGAGGCATACTTCGCAACGCTGCCTGCGATCAGATCGGCAGCATGATCGCCCCGGACGTTCCACTTGAAAATCTCAGAAAACTGTCCGAACGAACAGGGCCACCTCTCGATCGAGCTGACGCAGCGCTGGTCGGTGCTCGGCGGCGTGCGTTACACGAACTACGAGCAGCACGGCTATTCGGTTGCGGACGCAACCACGTCGACGTATAGCTAGAACGGCGTCGTCACGCCGACCGTCGCGCTGATGTTCAAGCTCGCGCCGACCACGACGCCCTACACGAGCTACGTCGAGTCGCTCGAAGCGGGCACCGTGGTCGGCGATACGTATGCGAACCGCGGCGAGTTGTTGAAGCCGTTGCGCAGCAAGCAGTACGAAGTCGGCGTGAAGACCGAGCACGCGCGCTGGAGCGCGACGGCCACGCTGTTCCGCTCGAGCGCGGCTCGGCGCATGCGAACAGTGCGAACGTCTACACGCAGGACGGCGAGTCGATTTTTCAGGGCGTGGAAATGGGCGGCGACGTGCGGCTCGGCTCGAGCTGGAACGTCGGCGGCGATCTCATGTGGATCAACTCGAAGTACGAGAAGGACGCTTCCAACAACGGCAACCGCGTGGCGGGCGCGCCGCAGTTCGTCGTCGCAGGGCATGCGACGTATTTCGTGCCGTACGTTCCCGGCCTGCGGATCGGTGCGGACGCCAAGTTCACCGGCAACACCAACGTGCGTCCACGGCGAACCTGAACGCGCCGGGCTACATGCTCGTCAATCTCGGTGCGAGTTATGCGACACGCATCGCCGGTTATACGACGTGACGTTCCGCGCGGCGATCAACAATCTGCTGAACCGCCGCTACTGGGAGTACCAGTATGCGGATTACGTGACGCCGGGCGATCCGCGTACTTTGTCGTTGAACGCGCGTATCGACTTCTGATTTCTCCATCCTCGTTGTCGTACGGCACGGGCATAAAAAAGCGGCACCGCGATGCCGCTTTTTTATTGGCTCAAGGTTCGCGGCGTCAAACTAGCCGCAGATAGATCAGCTCGCGCTTGATATACGCATAGAAGATCGGCGCGGCAACCACGCCCGAAATGCCGAACGCGGCTTCCATGACGAGCATCGTGATCAGCAGTTCCCACGCGCGCGCCTCGATTTGTCCGCCGACAATGCGCGCGTTCAGGAAGTATTCGAGCTTGTGGATGAGGATCAGGAACACGAGCGACATGACGGCCGCCGGGAAGCTCACTGAGAGCGCCACCGCGACGATGATCGTGTTCGAGATCAGATTGCCGATGACGGGCAGCAGGCCGACGATGAACGTCATCAGCACGAGCGTCTTGGAGAGCGGCAGCGTGTCGTGGAAAATCGGCAGGACGATCAGCAGGAAGGTGCCGGTGAACACGGCGTTGATCGCCGAGACTTTCACTTGGGCGAACACGATGCGGCGGAACGCGTCGGCGAAACGTGACACGCGCGTGACGAACGCCGTGGACAGCGGCAGCCGGTGCATGTGATTCTGCGCGCCCACCGCGATGATCGCGCCGATGATCATGCCGATCAGAATATGCGTGAACGCGCGCGCGGCCGTCTTGCCGCTTTGCTGCAGCATGCCGGCGTGCGTTTGCATGAGTTCGGC
Source organism: uncultured Paraburkholderia sp. (assembly GCA_940747215.1). GTDB lineage: Bacteria > Pseudomonadota > Gammaproteobacteria > Burkholderiales > Burkholderiaceae > Paraburkholderia. The sequence goes on from CALNWS010000099.1 coordinate 1,651, forward strand.
GGCGCGAGTTTTCATCTGCTCGGCGTCGACCGGCAAATAGTTGGCGACGAACTGCGGAATGCGGCCGCGCGCCTGGTCGATCAACTGCATCGCCTGGTCGAGCAGTTTCTGCACGCTCGACAAGTCGTTCTCGAAATGCCCGATGATGCCGAGCGTGAGGCCGGTCAGCGCGCCGACGATCACCGTGGAAAGGATCACCACCGCGAGCCAGCGCGCCCGCTTGCTGGACATGTGCTTTTCGATGCGCGGTGCTATGGTGTGCACGAGCTGGAACACCAGCAGCCCGGCGAGCAACGCGCCGAGCAGCTTCAGTTCGATGACCCCCCACATGCCGATCAGCATCAGCACGTAACTGCCGATTTCGACCGCCGACAGTTTCGGCAGGCTCATGTCGCTAGTCAGCCTGACTGGGCGTGGGCGTAGGTCCTGCACCTGCCCGTCGTCGCGCGCCTGATTCCGCTTGGCCATGGCTAATTCCGTCCCCAACCCGAGTTGTGCAGCGTTACTTGTTACTGGCCGCGCGTTTCAGCAGAGGCGCCAGATACTTGCCGGTAAAACTTGCCTTCGAATTCGCGACCTGCTCCGGCGTACCTTGAGCGATGATCTGACCGCCGCCCGCTCCGCCTTCCGGACCCATGTCGATCACCCAGTCTGCAGTCTTTATTACATCGAGATTATGCTCGATGATCACGACGGTATTACCTTGGTCACTTAACCGATGGATGACTTCCAGCAGCAGCGCGATGTCATGAAAATGCAGACCGGTGGTCGGCTCGTCGAGAATGTAAAGAGTGCGACCCGTATCGCGCTTGCTCAGTTCCAAAGATAGTTTGACGCGTTGCGCCTCGCCACCCGAAAGGGTAGTGGCCGACTGGTCGAGGCGGATATAGCCAAGACCCACGTCCAGCAGCGTTTTCAGCTTGCGCGCCACGACCGGCACCGGCTTGAAGAATTCGTAGGCGGCTTCCACCGTCATGTCGAGCACTTCGCTGATGTTCTTACCTTTGTACTGGATGTCGAGCGTTTCGCGATTGTAGCGCTTGCTGTGGCAGACGTCGCAAGGCACGTACACGTCCGGCAAAAAGTGCATTTCCACTTTCAGCACGCCGTCGCCCTGACAGGATTCGCAGCGGCCGCCTTTGACGTTGAACGAGAAGCGGCCCGGATCGTAGCCGCGCTCCTTCGCCGCCGGCACGCCCGCGAACAGTTCGCGGATCGGCGTGAAAAGGCCGGTGTAGGTCGCCGGGTTCGAACGCGGCGTGCGGCCGATCGGCGACTGGTCGACGTTGATGACCTTGTCGAAATGCTCCAGCCCTTCGATCGATTCATACGGCGCGGGCTCCGTAGCCGAGCCATACAGGTGATGCGCGACCGCGTGATAGAGCGTGTCGTTGATGAGCGTGGATTTGCCCGAACCGGATAGGCCCGTCACGCAGGTCAGCAGCCCCACCGGCAGATCGAGCGTGACGTGCTTCAGATTGTTGCCATAAGCTTCGACGATGCGCAGATGGCGCTTGTCCGGCTTCCTGCGCTCGTCCGGAAACTCGATGCTGCGCGCGCCGGACATGTACTGCCCCGTCATGGAAGCCGCGTTCGCCTGCACCTGCTTCGGCGTGCCTTCGGCGATTACCATGCCGCCATGCTCGCCCGCGCCCGGTCCCATGTCGACCACGTAGTCGGCCATGCGGATCATGTCCTCGTCGTGTTCGACGACGATCACCGAGTTGCCGAGATCGCGCAGATGCTTGAGCGTGGCGATCAGCCGGTCGTTGTCGCGCTGATGCAGGCCGATGGACGGCTCGTCGAGCACGTACATCACGCCGGTCAGGCCCGAGCCGATCTGCGAGGCGAGACGAATACGCTGCGCCTCGCCGCCCGAGAGCGTTTCCGCGCTGCGTTCGAGCGACAGATAATCGAGCCCGACGTTGTTCAGGAACATGAGCCGCGCGACGATTTCCTTGATCACCTTGTCGGCGATCTCGCGCTTCGAGCCTTCGAGGCGCAGCGTCTGGAAATAGCTGAGCGCGTCGCGTAACGGCCAGCCGCTGATTTCGAAGATGCCGCGCGCGTCGCCGTCCGCGCCGATGCGCACGAAGCGCGCCTCATGGCACAAACGCGTGCCGGCGCAATGCGGACACGGCTGGTTGTTCTGGTATTTCGCGAGTTCTTCGCGCACCGCGACCGAATCGGTTTCACGGTAACGCCGCTCCAGATTCGGAATGATCCCTTCGAACACATGCTCGCGAACCGACGTGCGGCCGCGTTCGTTGATGTACGAGAACGGGATTTCCTGCTTGCCCGAGCCGAACAGCAGAATCTTGCGGACCTTTTCCGGCAGATCTTCGACGGCGGTGTCGATATCGAACTCGTAGAACGTCGCGAGACTTTGCAGCATCTGGAAGTAGAACTGGTTGCGCCGGTCCCATCCCTTCACGGCGCCCGCCGCAAGCGACAGCGACGGATGCACGACTACGCGCTTCGGATCGAAGAACGTGATCTGGCCGAGGCCATCGCATTCTGGACACGCGCCCATCGGATTGTTGAAAGAGAAGAGACGCGGCTCGAGTTCCTGCAGCGAGTACGAACAGATCGGGCAGGCGAACTTCGAGCTGAACAGATGCTCCTTGTCCGTATCCATTTCGAGCGCGATCGCGCGGCCGTCCGCGAGACGCAGCGCCGTTTCGAACGACTCGGCGAGACGCTGCTTCATATCGCCGCGTACCTTCAGCCGATCGACCACCACGTCGATAGTGTGCTTGTCGTTTTTCTTCAGCTTCGGCAGCAAATCGACTTCGTAGATTTTCGCTTCGCCTTCGTTCGCCGTGCCGCCGCCCGAGCGCACCCGGAAGCGGATGAAACCCTGCGCCTGCATTTCCTCGAACAGCTCGACGTGCTCGCCCTTGCGATTCGCCACCACGGGCGCGAGGATCATCAGCTTCGTTTCTTCGGGCAACGCGAGCGCGGTGTCTACCATCTGCGAGACGCTTTGCGCCTCCAGCGGAATTTCATGATCCGGACAGTAGGGCGTGCCGACGCGCGCGAACAGCAGGCGCAGATAGTCGTGAATTTCGGTGACGGTGCCGACCGTGGAGCGCGGATTGTGCGACGTGGCCTTCTGTTCGATCGAGATGGCCGGCGACAGGCCTTCGATCAGATCGACGTCGGGCTTTTCCATCAGTTGCAGGAACTGGCGCGCGTAGACGGAAAGGCTTTCGACATAGCGCCGCTGCCCTTCCGCGTAGAGCGTGTCGAACGCGAGCGACGATTTGCCTGAGCCTGAAAGGCCCGTAATCACGACGAGCTTGTGACGCGGGAGATCGAGATTGACGTTCTTCAGGTTGTGGGTGCGAGCCCCACGAATACGGATTTGTTCCACGGATTTATTCCATGAACCGGCGGAAAGAGGAAGGGGCTAAACCTGTTACTATAACGACTTTTAAAGACCGCCGTTACGGCTTCCTGGCGGCCCGAAGAGGGTTTCAGGCGAGTTGTAAGGCAGCGGTCGAGTGTCACGGAGAAGAGGTGTAGCTGGGGCCATTTTCCGCGAGTACAAGCCCAATGCGAACCTGCTGCGAGGCCAATGTGAGGCTGTATGAACTCGCAGCGAGGCCGCAACTGACCCATGCGCTTGTGGCCGCAAGCCGCGCGAAGCGCGGCCGTATTACCGGTGCCGGCCCGTCTTACCGTGCCGCACCCAGATCAACAAAGAACGTTCCCGATGTCCAATCCGTCCGCCACTTCCTCACGCATGAGCGCTTCCGAAAAGCGCGCGACCGTGTCGCTTGCCGCGATCTTCGCGCTGCGCATGCTCGGTCTCTTCATGATCATGCCGGTGTTCTCGATCTACGCGAAGACAATACCGGGTGGCGACAACGTGCTGCTCGTGGGCATCGCGCTCGGCGCGTACGGCGTCACGCAGTCCATGCTCTACATTCTCTACGGCTGGATCTCCGACAAGATTGGCCGCAAGCCTGTGATTGCAGGTGGCCTGTTGATCTTCGCGCTCGGCAGCTTCGTCGCGGCGGGCACGCACGACATGACGTGGATCATCGTCGGACGGGTCATTCAGGGCATGGGCGCGGTGTCGTCCGCGGTGATCGCGTTCATCGCCGATCTGACCGCCGAAGAACATCGCACGAAAGCGATGGCCATGGTGGGCGGCAGCATCGGCATCTCGTTCGCGGTGGCGATCGTCGGCGCGCCGATCGTGTTCCACTGGGTCGGCATGAGCGGGCTCTTCACGCTGGTCGGCATCTTCTCGATTCTCGCGATCGGTGTGGTGCTGTGGGTCGTGCCGGAGGCACCGAAACCCGTGCACGTACGCGCGCCGTTCGCCGAAGTGCTGCACAACGTGGAACTGCTGCGTTTGAACTTCGGCGTGCTCGTGCTGCACGCGACGCAAACCGCGCTCTTTCTCGTCGTGCCGCGCATTCTCGAAGCGGGCGGCCTACCGGTCGCTTGGCACTGGAAGGTGTATCTGCCGGTCATGGGCCTTTCGTTCGTGATGATGGTGCCCGCAATCATTGCCGCCGAAAAGCGCGGCAAGATGAAAATCGTGCTGCTTTCCGCGATCGCTCTTATCCTCATCGGCCAGTTGTTATTGGGCGTGGCTCCGCATACGATTCTTACTGTGGCCGCGATCCTCTTCGTGTACTTTCTGGGCTTCAACATTCTCGAAGCTTCGCAGCCTTCGCTGGTGTCGAAACTGGCGCCGGGAACGCGTAAGGGCGCGGCGGCCGGCGTGTACAACACCACGCAGTCCATCGGTCTTGCGCTCGGCGGTGTGGTGGGCGGATGGCTGCTGAAAACGGATGGACAAAGCGCGGTGTTCTTCACGTGTTCTGGCCTCGTTTTCTGCTGGCTTATAATCGCCGCAAAAATGAAGGCACCGCCGCGCAAGGCGTAGCAGGCGCAGATGATTCACCCAGAACTCACCCGGCAGCGGGGCTGAGGCGCAGTTCTGGTCTCGGGGCCGCCGGCCATGAGACGCGAATTGTGCATGCCGCGCTACCCGCAACGGAATCAACAGGAGAAACTCATGGCATCCGTGAACAAGGTCATTCTCATCGGCAATCTCGGAGCCGATCCGGAAATCCGTTACCTTTCGAGCGGCGACGCAGTGGCGAACATCCGCCTTGCAACGACGGATCGTTACAAGGACAAAGCGTCCGGCGAAATGAAAGAAGCAACCGAGTGGCATCGCGTGTCGTTCTTCGGCCGCCTTGCGGAAATCGTGTCCGAATATCTGAAGAAGGGCTCGTCGGTTTACCTGGAAGGCCGCATTCGCACGCGCAAGTGGCAAGCGCAGGACGGTACCGACCGTTACTCGACGGAAATCGTCGCTGAACAGATGCAGATGCTCGGCGGCCGTGGCGGCTCGCGTGGTGGTAGCGGCGGTGGCGATTCGAGCCGTCCGAGCGCGCCGGCAGGCGGCGGGTTCGATGAGATGGAGGACGATATTCCGTTTTAGAATGTACTAACTCAGTTTTTTGTTGGTTCAAGCCCGCTTTCCCTATAGGGGAGGCGGGCTTTTTAATTACCAACACTATTTTTGAGTGTCTCAGCATGTTGACTTAACTACTACTTCGCGAAGAGTGTGGGTCTAGCCTGCATTAGTGGTTTTCATTGACGCAAACCGTTAGCAGCTCGGTTGAGGGTTATTTATTAAATTTTCGGCAAGCCGGCAACGCCGGCGCGTCAGGCTCAACAAGTGTGTGCACCTTCGGAACCGCCGTCAGGCGGGCTGTCCACACCCTTGCGGTGTGGACAGCGAAATTGTGCAAACAGGGAATCACAAAATTGAGAAATGGTGCGACGCAAAAATCAAGATTTCGTGCGTTCGGCGTTTATTTAGTTAGCACCTCTTTACCGTCCCCAACTCTCAAACTTGGCACAGTAAGCGTCCCGGTTCATGGGTCGTTTTCGGCGAAATGTTTCGTTGAGGGCGCAGGAGCAGATTTTTGAGCCGCGCAGAGGGTGAGCGCGAACGGCTCAATTAGAGGGCTTGAGAAGCTCGATAGGGTCGACGCCGAGCGCGTCGGCCAGTCTTTGAAGATTATCGATAGTCACATTATTGGTCGACCGCTCAACTTGACTAACGTAGGTTCGATGAGAGGTGGTCGCGGGAATTTGGACAGCCGGATCAGTGGAGCGGCCGGGGCCTGAGCCAGCGGATAATGCGGGCAGAGGAACCGGGGAATGACAAAGGGAACCAGACGCACGCACTCAGCGGGGT
>CALNWS010000100.1 GCA_940747215.1 uncultured Paraburkholderia sp.
GACAGGTATGCGCGGTCTGGCACTTCATTAGATTCTCACCACAGCCAGCAAAAGAACGAACGGCGTTCGTGCTCAAACCTGCTTGAAAAATGTCGCTCAACCCTGAAAAAGACGATCGACGGTAAGCCGTCTATGCAACCAACTCGTTTCCGATTTCAATATTTAGAACGCGTCAACCCAATCTGGCGAAAGCATGAGTATCGACGTTGATCGGCGGGAAATACTGCGGGCTTATCGAATTCATCTGGCTTCGTCAAAAGATGATTTGCAGCAGATTTTTAGGTTACGACATCAGGTGTTTGCCGAAGAGTTGCATTGGGTACCGCAGGTTAATTCTGGCTTGGAGAAGGACCGGTACGATACTCGTGCCACGCTAATTGGAATCCTTGACTCGGATGGATCAGCCATCGGCACTATTCGAATCTTATTTAAACTGATACATTCATGCTTGAGCGTGAGTTTGCTACCTTACTGTCCGACAGGCCAAACGGCCCCGCGGAGATGGCACGGTTATGAGGAGTCCCCGAATACGCCGAGCGGCTTAGGAAGACAGGCCTCGCAGGCACTGTTTTACGCAGCTTATCGAGTATGTCTGAGCCGAAATGCTCACCAAGCTGATTTCGTATCAACGCCAGAGTTCGTTCATTCCATTCGCGAGAGGGGTTTTCCTTGCGTTCCTTTCAGTAATATCAAGACGCTTTCTGGGGGCGTGAGAAGTGTGGCTGCGCGTATGGTATGTATTGGGACCGTTTGGACACCTTTGAGGTCTTCGGTTTGTGCACATGTTAAAGCCTTAGTATTCCGCAGTTAAAGGCTTTCGCTACGGCCTGCGATCGGGTGTTGCAGTTCAGCTTCGTCATTATGTTTACAAGATGGAACTTAACCGTTCGCTCGCTTATCCTCAATATGCAGGCAATCTCCCAGTTTGTTTTTCCGGCTGCGACCCAGTGCAAAACGTCCATCTCCCGACCGGATAGGTTAATAAAATCGCAGACAATTGTGTCGAGGCTTTCACTCGCAAACTGAAGGTAAGGCGATATTAGCTCTATGACGGACGTGTGCCTAGGATGCGTGGATATTTCCTTACCTGCAAATGACGTTACTCTCAACTCCTCGCGGTCCTGATGCCGTACGCTGAAGCCATCCATAAGCCCATACTCCGCCGCCTTCCTGATCAAATACTTTTGATCCGGCGTAACGGATTGGAAAATTTGATCCCAGCGAATCAACCCTTCAGTCGGAGTGGTCACAACTGGATCAATTTTATGATAACCTAACTCATTATAGCTTGCAAGCCATTCTTTCGGGTACCCTAGATTGAGAATATGTTTCAATCCATGCGATGGGGCAGATGGCCTGACCCGGCACGCAATAAAATTTTGGAATGGCAAAATGTTTCCCAGTGCCGCATAGATTGCATCGTTTGTCTCGCAACGGGTTGCAAGTCTGGCGGCTAGTTCAATTATCAGAATCAAATCACCTTTAGATACAAATCGACAAAGTGAGTGCATTTTCACTCCTGGATCTGCATGACTTATGCTGTTGTCAGCGGTTTAACATGGTTGTGCATGACTGGAGTATTTCAGCTGCGATATCATGCAACGGCGTCATCGAGGTCACCGTACCGGTTTGATAGATACTGTAAAAACTTGGGTAAAAGATCTGGGAGAAAAAGTATAGCTGCCCGGTATTAACGGAATCCACCAGTTCAATCAATTGGTCTAGACACGCCCCCATTCCTTGCGAGAAAGATTCAGTTCCAACACTGCAGAGCAAAAAGCTCATGAGAATTCTACTAGCTCGCTCCTCCATGACACTGGCAAATTCAAGCGTGTCGCGTCGGTCAAAGAGCGATTTCTCACTCGCACGAGGCTAGAAAAAGACGCAGATTATCCGCATTATTTCAGTAGTGGGATTTGCCAGCCTACTCACCACCAAGTTTTGTGGCCAAGAAATGAGCGAGCAACCGACCTTATTTTGCAAAATACTACTCTCTTGCTGCGGACAATATGCATCAACAAGCCAGATGACAACGCCACTCTGACATTGACTAGCCTACGATGCGCCGGCTTACCAGATCCAAAACGGCAGCAAGGTATAACCAGCCTTCGCAGGTCCTGATGAACGTGATGTCGCTGACCCACGCCTGATCAGGCTGCCACCCGTCAAGGCGACGACTAGGCAGATTGGGCGCCACCGGTAGGCGGTGCGTCGAATCCGCCGTCCTCGATACGGGCGTTTGTAGACCGGCCGCAGCCCGAGGCGTTGCAGACTACGGCCTCCTGCAGGCTACGGCCTCTTACACGTTCGGCGCTCGCCGGCTGGCCTTGGATCCTTAATTGCCGGCCCGCTCCGAGGACGGCCGTAGCTGCCGCGACTGGTGCAATGGATCGCCGCCACCTCCTGATCGAGCGCGGCGTTGACCTGCGCTCGCTGGCTTGGCCCGCGGCTACGCCACTGGCAATATCCGCTGCGCGCACCCTCAAGGGATGCCCGCGACCGCGCGACAAATCGATGTCTGACCGCTCCACGCACGTAAAAAATCATCGGGACGCTACGGCAGCAACGCTGCCCCGCTGACCATCTTGCATGTGCTGCGATGCCTGCCACCAGTACCTACCCGTGCGTAGCTGCGGATCGCGTATCGCGAGATATGTCGTGCTCCATAGCTGCGCAGCATTGGCTTCAGTCGCGTCTGCGCTGCGTGTGTCGAATGCGTCCGCCTGGTAATGTCCGCCTGTGTACGACCAAGTCCACATCTCGGAGGTTCGCATGTCGCGCGCATTCGAGATCGCCCGCCAGATCGTCAGACGTGCCTGCGTCAGCAGGGCGCGCGTTGGACCGGACAGATCCTCGCGCCTGAGTTGCCGGTCGAGGCCGGCGACCCACATCGCCTGCTGCCATGACCATACCACGGCACCGTGGTATGCAGAACTCGTAAACTTCGGCCAGAGCGAGGGGCTCGCAAACGCCGGGTTCGAGACCAGCATCCCAACGTCGGTGACGAGTCCCGCCGGAAACGGTCTTGTCACGTCTGCAACTATACGCTGCAGTTCGTCTTGGGGCGGCGTACCAAACAGCAGCGCGAAGCCGCCATCGGAATTCATCACCGCAACCGGTGCCCCCTGTTCGTCGAGCGATAGAGCATAAAACGATAGCGGCGCGTCCGGTGCGGCTCCCGCAGGCACACCCGCCGTGGGCGCGTACCCGGCGACGTCAGTCGCCGCCTGCGCGGCCGGCACGTCCACCCGGAACAGCGCCGGCGCATACTGTTTCCACACCGCAGCCTCGTTCGCCACGTCCACCAGCGTGGCGCGCTGCCCGGCGTCCAGATAAGGATCGAGCAGACCGCGCACAAGGAACGCACTTGCGGCATACAGCGCGGCGGGCACCAGTACCGCATTGACGTCGTACGGGTACGCCCCGCCGCCAAGCCCGTCAGTGCTGTCCCGCCAGTTACCAACAATCTGCCCTGGCCGCAGACGGATCAGGTTGGCAACCGTCGGCTGTTGAGTGAACGGCTTTGCGGTGTCTGCGACATGCAGCAGGTTGACGGCGAGCCGGCTGCCGTTGGTCCGTCCGTCGCTGCCGCGCTGCGCAAGATACGCAGCCGCTCGCACCTGACCGCGTGCGTCGTCGATCAGCCACGCGGCCGCGATAGGCGCGAGAAGGTAGTCGCCGTCGATCATCTTGTAGTCGTAAGTCGGCGTCGGGTCGCGTGGCCGGTTGTTTTTCGCATTGTTGATCAGCGCGAACTCACCGATACCTTCCTCGTGCGCAACCCTGCCGTCGTCCGACAGGCGACCCAGCACAGACGTAAGGCCCGCCTCGATCGTAGCAGGCTGCAGCACCGGCATCAGCATGCACACGGAGATCAGCGTATCGCGGCCGAAGTACGTGTCGTACTGCCATGAGCCTGCGAGCAGCTTGTCGCGAAAGCTCAGGAATTCGAGCACATTCTGGCTCACCGGATCGGGATTCGCTGCCGGTGCGAGCAGGTCAGCGTGAGCGATTGGCGACATCGGCGTCTCGCCCGACAGCGCATCGACGTGCAACCTCAGCGCGTGTGCGCCGGCAGGCGCACGCAGTACAAGCTTGCCGCCCGCCGCTGGCACGATGTTGCCGCCATCGCGCAGCGACACGCGCAGTGCGTAACCCACCGCGCCATCGACACGGTCGCGTTGCCATTGCACGCCGGCCTTCTGTACCACCGGCTGCGTGGTGATCTGCGGCGGCACCGTTGCACCACCGTTGAAGTCGCGCAGGAAGCGCACGTTGCTGAGCAGCCCTTCATGAATCGTCAGCGCATCGGTATCTACAGAGAGATCGGCACCGATGCCATAGAGGGGCCGACCAGCTCTGTCGCGATCCGATAGTGCGGAGGGGGCGCTGTCAAGACTCCAGCTCACCGGCTGCGCGGTATCGTCGAACCACAGTCCCGTGCCGCTGTTGCCAGCGGGGAATACGACGAGCAGCCGGGGTTTCGTCGACGAGCGCGCCAGTAGATGCGCGGCGACCTTGTCCTGCCGGTAGAACGCGTTGATCTGGCCACCCGTGTCCATGCGGAATGACAGTGCCGAACTTGAGGCCGGCGTGCCGCTTGACTGGATGCTACTGTCGTTGCATGCCGGGAGCAGTCCGACACAGGCAAACCAAGCACAGAGCGGCTTCGTAAAACGATGCATTTTCATAGCCCTCCCGATCTGATCTGATCTGATCTGCTATTATGGTAGTGTGAATCCTTATGTGTGGTGCCGGAAGGATGCGCAGCCGCTGCGCACAGATAGCCGTTGCTTTGTTTTCCGATGTTACGGCTGCAGCCTGATATCCGACACATCGACGACGTGCATGTACTCGCCAACGCCTTATATCCTACGGACTTCTGGATGTGGGTCACCTGTCCATTTGGACAGGTGTGCGCGGTCGAGCACTTCATTAAATTCTCATCACGGTAGCGCACGCGGAGTAAACAGGTGTTTATGCCGACACCGGACACCAGGGAATCGAAAAGCACGAGCAAACGGCCTCTGTACGATGGGATGCTGCAATCGACCCAGCAAGCGAAAACAACTGAACGTAAAGAACCTTGTCGATGCGATATACGAAAAAATCGAACGACTGAAGCTCGACATTGGTGTAAATGCTTGAGCACTCTTTCCGTATCCTCAAGCGATAGTTTGGCTACGTGAAGAGGCAATACCGGGGACTGGCGAAAAACATTGCTCAAATCATACGTTGCTTGCACTGGCCAACCTATGGATGATGCAAGGCGCTGCACAAAGTGTAGAAGATGTTGAGCACGATGAACCAGGAACTCGACCGATTGAATACACAAATCCACTGAGGGACACCTAATGAGTACAGGCACAGTTAAAAGCGCCTGTCCATGCAGCTACCTACCATTTCATGCATTGCCCCCGCAACGTATGAAAAGGAAAGCATGCGTGAGCAGATTTCAAGAGAACCTCGCATGTGATACGGCGTTGTCAATATCACATTGTGTGGGTGCCGAAGTATCGGTTCCCCCTACTGCAAGGTCCGGTTGGTAAAGAGGTCTACAAATGTGTGATGGCGTTTAGTCAAAAACTGGGTTGCGAGGTTGTGAAGTTAAATGTTCAGTTGGATCATGTTTTGGTGTGCATTCCGCCGAAACTGTCGGTATCCGGATTGATGGGTAGCCTGAAGGACGTACCGCCATACGAACTTTCGCATCCTTCCCATTCTTGAAGAAGAAGCCTTAATACTACAGCCGTAAATATACCTTTACTGTAAAACAGCAGCGATGCTATCAAATCATGAGGCATGAAAACACTCGTAAAAGGATGGGGCGGGGGGAGATTGAAGCGTTACATGAGCGTCTGGCAGCCCAGTTCTGTCGTTCCGAATTGCGCGAGCGATCGCTGTCCTACCCGAAGGGATTGCTGGTACAGCCAGGCGCAAGAACGGTTGGCAGTTCGCGGAATGTACAGGTGACTCGACACCCGACGGCGTGCAGTACCTGCTTGAGCGTGCGCGGTGGGAGGCAGACGCTGCCCGTGATGTTTTGCATCGCTACGTGGTTGAACAACTTGGGTGCACGCGATGCAGTGCTGATCGTGGACGAGACGGGCTTTATCAAGAAAGGCGAACACTCAGCAGGTGTGCAGCGCCAGTACAGCGGCACTGTGGGACATATCGAGAACAGCCAGATCGGGGTGTTTCTCTGCTATGCCGGCCAGAGTAGTAGCGCCTTCATCGACCGCGAGCTTTATTTACCTCAATCCTGGACCGGCGATCCGCAACGTTGCAAGGCTGTCGGCATTCCGGATGCGACGAAGTTCGCGACCAAACCCCGGCTTGCTAGGCAAATGCTTGAGCGTGCACGGGATGCGGCGTGCCGTGCAGTTGGGTACAGGCGAAACCTTCTGGTGCGACGCAGCCTTGATGAGAAGCGTGAACACGCCTACTATGTGGCTTTATGCTCCACGCAGGAAGATGTCGCGAAAACACTGTCGCGAAAACACTTGCAAACGTCGCAGGCCGCAGGTGGGAGATCGAAATCGGCTTCGAGGCGGCCAAGGGAGAATGTGGTCTGGACTACCAGTATGAGGTGCATAGGTGGCAGGGCTGGTATCGCCTATCACCTTCGCATTACTTGCGCATGCTGTACTCGTCACGCTTCGATCACGGGGCAAAAAACTCCTGATGGCGTTGTGCCGCTCAGCGTGCAGAAGATCCGGCGTTTGTTGTGCCGGCTTGAGTGGTGCGTGATCCATTCAATCGATTTCGTACTGGAATGGTCGATCTGGCGTCGAACCCATCCGTGGCGGGCGCAGCAGTCCCATTACCGCAGCCGCCGTTGTTTGCCGCCATGAAATTAGTTACGGCTATAGTACTAATATACACGCACCCTGCATGAATCTGAGACATGGCTGAACGAAAATCTAACAGAGACCCGTCAAAGGGCTGGACGAAACGCGGCCCGTACGAATACGAGCATCTAGGCGGCTGGGTAATCGTCAGCCCGCTGATAAACGGTAAATCACAGTGGGTGCTCTCTTGCCCCGGAAGTCGATTTGGTTGTTTTTCCACACCCGAAGTCGCGATGGCGCATCACTCCTCTATCAGGGGCGGCAGGGGCGGAAGTGAGTAGCGCGCGTCGGCGCGGTGCTCCGGCCACTGTGGCACGGCTGTACACTGCTGTTCGGCGAGAAGAAAACTTTGATGAAACTCACTTCGGCAAGCCTGTTCCGAATGATGGAGCAGGGGCAGTCCTATCAGGCGAACGAGCTTGTGGCCCGGCTTGATTCGTCAATGGCGCAGGTCAACGACATGCTGTGTACCTTGATAGAGAACGGTATGGTCCGCATGGATAGCCACAGTGGTCGCACGCGCACGCATCCTGAGGTTCGAGCGGCTGTTGTTTTCTCCGAGCCGTGATACGTCGACGAAAGCACAACCTGACATCACGCCAAAGACGATGGCCACGCACCCATTAGGAGGATCTTGAAAGGATCGCTGCAACATTACGACGCATCGCTTGGCAATGCTGTCACGAAGCGACAGATCGTGAATTTCAAGCGCAGGGCTTGTGCGACTGTAGAAATGTACTCATCGCCTAAACTGAATCGACTTATTGAGGCCGGGTGACAGCCTGAACGGCCTGTCGGATAGCTTGCAACGCGTCGGTTCTTCTATTATAGAGGTGGCCCTGTTCGTTCGGACAGTTTTCTGAGATTTTCAAGTGGAACGTCCGGGGCGATCATGCTGCCGATCTGATCGCAGGCAGCGTTGCGAAG
>CALNWS010000101.1 GCA_940747215.1 uncultured Paraburkholderia sp.
GGCAGACCGGATGCCGGATGAGGCATACTTCGCAACGCTGCCTGCGATCAGATCGGCAGCATGATCGCCCCGGACGTTCCACTTGAAAATCTCAGAAAACTGTCCGAACGAACAGGGCTACCTCTCTTCGCTTGGCGTCGAAAGATTCGAAGTAGCCGTACAGGGTTTTAGTGCGCATTGAACCGTTGCAAGACCGCGGGCCGTCCGCGACCGCAAATTCAGTGGGAAAGACCAGTGTCGAGGAGGGGTGCCCCAAGCTGGGCCACCCCCGCCGTTTCCCAAGGGTGTAGCTTACATCAAGACGAATGCGCCTTTGTCACCCAAGTTGCGCATTCATGTGGACACCGTTCTCTTTTAATCCTAAAGTGCCATTCTACTCACCTCCTTTTAGCAGCAGAGTTAAAACGGCATGTTGCTGCGTGTTTCATGCCGTCACAAAAAGGGCACCGAAGGGGGGACTCGAACCCCCAATCCCCAACCCATCTCATACACGCCGAACCAGACACGGATGGCGGTGCTCGAAACTCCCGATGGAGCGACGCCGTGGTCCGGGATGACTTTAGCCACGCCCCGTTTCGATCCTACCATCTAACGTAGATTTAACGTCCCCCCTTGGGCACAGGGCAGTTTTCTACGCATGTTGCCGGCACACGCATATCGAAACGAGCTAGGGATAACAGGTTTTAGAGACCTGCGCGTCTAAGCCAATTTCGCCACTTCGGTACAATTGAATTCAATCGAATACGCTAAAAAGCTCTGATCCAAATTAGGAGGTTGGAAATGTGTCTTCGTTGGTGACCGGACAATAGCCTTGCTTAGTCTTCGGAAATGCCATCACGCTTCGAATTTTCGCTTCCCCAAGATACGTGGCAAGAAGCCTTTCCAAGCCAATTCCCATTCCAGTCATGGGCGGCACACCGAACCTTAGCGCGTCCATCCAGTAGCCGTACGCGGCACGCAACTCCTTCCGCGATAGACCCAATGCATCGAACACAACTCGCTGGACGTCCGGCTCGTGAATCACCGACGAACCACTCGCAATCTCATCTCCATTGAGGACGAGATCGAAAGAGGTGGACGACAAGCGCAAGAGATCTCGATGTTTTCGGGTCCCGAGTAATGCATCCCGATCTGATGGAGCAACAAACGGACTGTTCATTGTTTGGATTCGGCCAGGTTGCTCGGGAACCTCGCAAAAGAGCGGAAAATCCGTTACCCACGCAAATGCCAGACCAGCATCGGAGAACGGTTCCGTTGACCGAAGCTTCCGATAGCAATCTTGGTGAAGTTGCGTAACTTTCTGATGCTCACCGTATAGCAAAGGATAACGGTCGACCTGCGGTTCAGATGAGTAGCCTGGCATCGCCTTCAACTCTGCGAGCGCCAAGTGTCGCGGAAGAAATCGTTCGCGAAAGGCTGATTTCGGCAGATAGCCTTGGCAAAGTAGGCCGTATTTTTCACAGAGGGACGGGAGCGCAGTCATCAAGTCGCTTGTGGTGGGCAGCCGTCCATCCCAGCTAAGCTGCACCAGCGAGCCGCCTCTGTTTGTAACGCTGACACTGAAGGGGAAGGAAGTCATTTCTAGTTCGTAGCGCAAGTCCGGCTTGTCGTCGCCAAATCGCTCTATCGCGTCGTGGTACGGCAACACGGGGAAAGGGCTCGAAACGCGATGTCCAAGCGATATACTTACTTCAATGAGCGTCTTTTCGATCAACCTGCGAAGTCCCGCACCGTCGATGAATGCCATTTCTAGGTGCAACTGTGTGAACTCTGGCTGACGGTTAGCGCGCAGATCCTCATCTCGGAAGCAACGGGACCATTGATAGTACCGCTCGACTCCACCCGCCACGAGTAATTGGCCATACATCTGGGCAGACTGCGGCAAGGCGTATGAGCGATTGGTCGTTTTTCCCTGAACACGAAACTCCCGTGCGCCGGTTGTAGACGGTGTTGCTAGCAATGGGGTATCGACCGATATAAATCCGTGACTATCGAGGATCTTCGAAAGCTCGACGACGAATCGATGGCGTGTCCGAAGGATGCGTTGCATCGCATCGCTGCGAAAGTCGAGATAACGGTACCGCGCGCGCGCTGCGGGCAACGCTGCGAACGCTCCGCGAGGAAGAAATGGAGGCACGTCCGATCGAGAGAGAATCTCCAACGTGCAGGCCCGGAACAGGGTATTCTCATCGACTGATTCCACGTTTTCAGCGCATTTGACTCGTGTGCGTATCACAAACTCCGGACGTAGAACTTCGAAGACTCCTTGCAAGGATTCTGCGCTGCAGTCGATCCGGATTCGTTTCGAGGCGGACCGGACTATGACCACGCATCCGTGTTCGATTTCCTCGACCCAGCCTCTAACCTCATCGTTCGATGACGTCTCGACGCTGTTGAGCGGCGTCGGATACGTTGCCTGCGAATTCATAAATAATCCTCAGTTTGCCCCTGACTCAACGACATAATCACCAATGACGAGCGTATCGATATGACCACGATTAAAAGTACGAATTGCGTCTTCGGGCGTGCATACAATCGGCTCGGAATCATTGAACGAGGTGTTGAGGACCATGGGTACGCCAGTCAATCCGTGAAAGCGTGCTAGGAGTGCATGGAACCTTGGGTTGCTACCGGCCTTGACTAGTTGCACTCGCGCTGTTCCATCAGCATGTGCGACCGCAGGAATACGATCGACTCTGCCGCTGATTATAGGACACGCGAACAACATGAATTCATGACTGTCTGTGGCGCGCCCAAGATTGAACCACTTGTCCGCGTACTCGGCCATGACACTTGGCGCAAAGGGCCTGAAAGTTTCCCGACGTTTGACAATCAGGTTCAACTTTTCGCGCGACTCGTACCTCCTTGGATCGGCGAGCAATGAGCGGTTTCCGAGTGCACGCGGGCCAAACTCCATGCGATCCTGAAACCAACCTATAACTTGCCCGTGTGCAAGACGTTCCGCAATTTCCAACGTCAAATCTGCGGACTTGCGGTAGCGCAAGTTTTCCCGTTCCAACGCTGCCTCAATCGCGTCGGGGTCGAAGCGTGGGCCCGAATAGGGAGTAAAACTGTCCCTAGAGACATTGGCTCGTACGTGCACATAGAGCGCTGCGCCGACTGCCGTCCCCGCGTCGTGCGGCGCTGATGGAATAAACAAGCGTCTGAACTTAGCGGAGTTCAGGACCTGCCAATTGGTTGCGCAGTTAAGCGCGACGCCGCCCGCGTAGCATAACGCCTCGGCGGGGGCCTCTTCCGCCGCCAAGTCGACAAGAGCAAGGACAATCTCGTCGGTGGAGGCCTGCAGAGCAGCAGCTATGTCGGCGTGCCGTCTGTCAAGAGGATCGCCTTTATATCGGGCGGGTCCCAACAGGCGCTCCAAAGGTGAAAAATCTCCGACGCGGTATTTGAGGACCGTCGGGTCGCACCGGAAGAGCTTGTCGCCTTCGGTGGATAAGAATTGCGAGAACGCTTCCCTGTAAAAAGCAGCGTCTCCATAAGCCGCTAGTCCCATTACCTTGCACGCATCATACTCGGAAAAGCCAAGAAATCGGCTGAGCTTTTCCCAGACGAATCCAAGCGAGTTGGGGAATTCGAATTCTCGAATGGGTTCGATATGCTGTGCTTCGCCGTAGCCTATGAAACCCGTGCTGGCCTCGCCTATTCCGTCAATTACCAATATTGCTGATTTATCGAATCCAGATGGGAGAAACGCCGATGCTGCATGAGCGAGATGATGGGGCACCCAGTGAAGTTTGCCGCCGCATCCGGATCCCACAATTCTATCAAGCGCAGCCGGGACTCTGTCCAGACCACCACAAAACGTAGCTTCTCCGTCTGGACTTCCCCAGTCGCCTTCCTGTACAAGAGGGTCTAATTGAAATCTGCGACGGCGTACAGTGGGTGCGAACGAGTACGCAACGGCGTCTAATTGGCTTCCGGTCAGCCTCCCTTCTTGCAAGCAGTAAGCGATAGCGGCTTCCGGCAAGGTATCGGGATTATCGACAAGCGCAAGCTTCCCATGCTTTCGACGGTTGAATCTTTCCTCCTCCGCAGCGGCGACCAAAACACCATCGACGATCAAGCTGCAGGCGGATTCGTGATAGACCGAATTGATTCCCAGAACGTTCATAACTTGTCTCAATTCAACTCATCGTCTAAGAAACTGAGTACCAAGCAGCGCAGCGATCCGCCGCTTTTCTTGAATTCAGACATTGGGCAACAAATGATCTTATATCCATATTGATCGAGACGGTGACGAAGGGCAAGGGTACAGTCGTCGATGAGAACAGTCTTATCGATGACTAGATTATTACATGCAAAGTGTTCGTTGGCGTCGACGTCAGACAACGGTATTGGATTCCTGAACAGTCTAATTATCTTCTGTTGAGACTCAAAGTCGAACGCAGGCGGGTAGTACAGCACCGTTTCATTGTCTAAGAATCCGAATGCCATCGCGAGGTGAAAATAGCGATCATCTACAATCCGAACGTCGCCGAGAATATTGAGCTTGGGCAGGTAGTCCATCAAGTAATCAAAAGCCTTCTGGTCAGAGCGGATTCCATGGCCTATAAGCGCAGCACGACCGTGAAAGACGACGTCGCCCAGTCCTTCGAAAACCACATCTGCAGGTAGCGGGCGGATTGTGTATGCTCTCTCCTCGAACCACTTGATATAGTGGGCTACCTCACCAGCTCGTTGGGGCGAGCGAAAATTGCTCGGGATAAAGGTATTCCCAAGTACCAAGCCATTATCGCCCGCAAATGTCATGTCCGGAAGACCTGGTTGTGCGTCTATTGTCAGCACCGTTTCACCGAGCTCGCGTAACGTTTCCGCAAAAGCAGTCCATTGGCGGTCAGCCAATGGCTTATCGACCGGAATGTTGACGTCCATCCATGGATTGATGCTATAGATAACATCAAAATAAGACGGTGGGCAGAGTAACCGAATCATCTTGATGACCTCTGGTGCAACTTCTGCTCGCGTAGCGCCCACGACATCGGATGCAACGAAGCAGGGACCGATTGGAGTACGGAAAGTTCATCAATAAGAGACGCGCCAAAGTCTTCGCCTGCGCGGTATGTCGCGAACCGAGTGTCGTCTACATTTCGAACGGACTGGCGCGCAGCCACCCTGCATCCTTGGAAGCCAAATTCCAACCAGACTTTTCCGTTCACTCGTTCATTCAGTGTGTCGATAAATGCGTCCACGGTTGCTCGTGCGGGGTCATACCAATAACCTTTGTAGACTAGATCCGCCCATTCCGCGTCTATCGTCCGCTTGATGCGATTCTCTTGAGGAGACGCGATATATCTCTCTAAATCGCGATGAGCATTGACCAAAGCGTGTAGGCCCGGTGCAATGTAGACGGCCCGCGACTTGTAGCCTACATGACCATCTTCAACCATGTCGTACCAGCCTACACCGTAACGAAGCCCGATGGCATTTAGTCGTTCAAGAACTGTCTCAAACGTGCAGGGCGAGTCGTCCAGCATTACAGGCGTACCCGCGGAAAATGTCACTGAGTGCGTTTCACTGTCGATACTTTTTGTCATAGACGTTTCAATGTCCAATATCAAGGCAAGCTCGGTCAATGAGGAAGGGCGATCGGATTGCTCAAGGCAACCAGCCTCAATCGATGCGCCAGCGATGTTGCGACTCACCGTAATCCCATTTCCGTTCTTCGCGGTCCGACTCCCACAGGCCTCGGCGAAGCTTACTGTCTCTAACCTCGCGCTCAATGAGTGAACTCCGGTGGCAAACCGGAGCGCATCATTTCCCGCAAATCCATGGACAATCGAGTTAGCCCCTATAGTATTGGCGTAATCGACAACCAGTGTTGCCAGAAGGGGGCGCGAAGCAGCGGCAGTCAGGTGATAGCCGTTCTGATAGCAACCATTGGCGCGCACAAGTGGAACCAATATCGATTCACAAAACGGAGACACTGCTCTAACTCGCTTCACATTGCCGACCGGCACTTCACTAAAGCGCAAGACGGGTTTCTCTGTAGCCACGACATCGCCCAAATCCACCACAAGTATATGCAGTTGACCGACAGGTACTTTCGTACGTAGCATGAATTCAGTTACCGGTGTGTGGTACTCATCGTAGTAAAGCAACAGGGTATTCACGCGGAGGCACTCAAAAATTTGCCCACGACGGCCGGTACCCTTACGCTAAGTCGTGAACATAGATCGTCCAACGCAGGGCCGCGGGTGGAGGGGATTTCATTTAACGAGCAGCCTAGGTCGGTGACCGTGTCGTTCAACGGGTCCCCCGAAGTGGGCATGAGCGTGAGATCTGAGAAATGGTGACGGCGGAGCCAGTCGCTGTCGAATAACGTGTCAAGGTAGCGATCTCCCGCATCTGGAATAATGCCCACCAGCACGGACGCATCGGGGCTCTGCTCGCTCAAATCGGCTAGCGCTTTTAGAACCAGGCCACCGGTACCTCCAACCATGATGCCATCGCTCTTTCCGAATAAATGGACTGCGCTGATCGCGCTTGCGTCGCTCACCTTAATTCCGGAATCGATCACCGAGCGGTCTAATATTGACGGAATGAAACTTAGCCCTCCGCCTTGGATGTGGTACATAGCGTCCTCACCGCCGAAAATGATCGAGCCGATCGGTTCAACGCCGATGATCCGAATCGCCGGGTTGTAGGCCTTCATTGCTTGTCCGATCCCGGAAATAGTCCCGCACGTGCCAACCGCAGCGATAACCGCAGTGACTCTGCCATCGAGAGCATCGAGAATCTCTGGTCCGGTCGTTTTTCGATGGATTGCGGGATTGGCCGGATCGGAATATTGTCCGAGTGACACTCCATCAGGAATCGCATCGGCGAGGTGTTTTGCGATTGCGATCCGGAGTTCCACGGTATCCATACCCGGCGGCGTGTCTGGCAAAAACACGGTATCGGCACCAAAGGCTGATAACCTCGCCCTTTTTGTTGCGGGCAAATGCCGATCGCACACTGCTGTAACGTGATATCCGGAGCTTTTAGCCAGCATCGCAAGCCCGATAGCGGTATTGCCAGAAGAGCTTTCGATGATGCGGCTGTTGCTTCTGAGTCGTCCATCTTGTTCAGCCTGATCGATCATGCCAAGAGCCGTCCGGTCCTTTATGCTGCCTCCTGGATTGAGGAATTCAAGCTTCAGATAGATTTCGACAGACGGATTCTTAGATAGATATTTGGTACGGTATAGAGGAGTGCGACCGATTGCTTCGCGTAACGAACGTACGATTCTTAGATTCGAAGTCTTCATTGCAACTCTATCCGTGGGAAAATTCGTGCTCGATCGCGGGGTGGAATGAAGTGGAGCTACGCCGATCGACGCGGCGTACCATTGCCAATTCTTCTGATTCAATGGACTAGCAATGAAACTACTCGTCAGCACCCATCCTACGGATATCCTGAATGTTGATCACCTGTCCATTTGGACAGGTGTGCGCGGTCGAGCACTTCATTAGATTCTCCATCACAGCCAGCGGAAGGGTGAGGTATGTCCGTGCGTGCGAAAGTCACGAAGTGGCGTAACGTCAGGAGGTTCTGTGTTGAACGGGCCAGTGACTATGGTGGTATGCGATCCACGAACGACGTTCCCCAGAGTAAGGTAGCGGAGCGCGTGAGGTGTGGTAGTGAAGCGGATCAGCTTCGGCCACTGCGTGCGCAGATAGGTCAGTCCTTTGCCGAGCAAGCTTTT
>CALNWS010000102.1 GCA_940747215.1 uncultured Paraburkholderia sp.
ACTACCACACCTCACGCGCTCCGCTACCTTACTCTGGGGAACGTCGTTCGTGGATCGCATACTTCAATGTCGACCGGATTGAAGATCAGCGCGCCCTCCAGTTCCTGCGCGGCGCCCGCGAAGTGCGCGCCATACATGTGGGTCAGCAGATCGAACAGTTGCGGCATGCAGTACAGCACCGCTGCGCCGATAAAGAGCTTTTCGACAACCGAAATGCGCCAGCCGCGCTCGTATGCGAGTGCCGCGCCGATCAGACGCAACACGCCGAACGCGACGAGTGCGCCGATAGCGGCCTGTTCGCGGATCAAATAGTCAGGAAGGAATTCGCCCATGATGCCCCCGAAATGCATGTATGTTTTCACAGCATTTAAACAAGGAGCGGGCCATGCGTATGTCTGATGCCGAACAAACGGCTCAAAAGTCTTTCTCCACAAGGCTTTGCGCGAAATGCGGCGAGGTGCTGGACAGGCTCCGAAAGCGCTTCTCAGGGCCGTCTGGTCCGGGATGTTACGTTACTGAAACGGGCGCGCGTCACGTGTGCCGTAACGCGCGTTCGTCATGCGAGCGGCGGCGAACATGTCTCGCCACCGCATCTCACCGATGCATCGGCGAATCAGTGAATACACTCGATCTTGCCGACGAGGAACAAATACGACAGCGCACCCACCACGCCGACCGCGCTCATGAACACCAGTGCCAGCTCGAAATCGTCGCCTTTGACGATCAGCCCGATCACCGCGGGCACGCAGATCAACGAGAGATTGCCCATCAGGTGAACATGTCGCCAGTGAGGCCGGGCAGTTCCTTTTTTGCCATCGACGATACGAGCACCCACGTGATCGACGAAAAGCCGCTGCCGAAGAACGCGATCGCCATGAACAGGATCACCATGGCGGGCGATTCCACATAGTTCGCGCCCACGATCGCCGTCGAAAGCAGCAGGCCCGTGATGATCGGCACCTTGCGCGCCACCGTGGCCGACACGCCGCGCTTCACCATCGCATCGGACAGAAGCCCCGAGCCGAGAATGCCGACGAACGCAGCCAGAAACGGCACGGCCGCCATGAAGCCGGCCTTCAGGAAATTCATGTGCCGATACTTGACGAGGTACGTGGGAAACCACGTCAGGAAAAACGTGGACGTCACCGCTATCTGACCGATATAGACGCCCCACAGCTTGCTGTTGCCAAGTACCGCGCGCCAGTCGGCGGCCGTGTAGCTCGGGCGCGGACGCCGCTTGTCGCCAAGCTCGACGAGGCCGCCGCCCGCCCGGATCGCCTCGAGTTCGGCTTCGCTCACATCGCTCGCTTCGGACGGTTCGCGATACACCGCGTACCAGACGAGTCCCCAAGCGACGCCGATCGCGCCCGTCAGAAAGAACACGCCTTGCCAGCCGAAATGCTCCTGCGTCAAAACCAGCGCAGGCGTGAGAAACGCGAGCCCGACGTATTGGCCAGACGTGTAGCCGGCAATCGCGCGGGCGCGCTCGTTGTCGGGAAACTAGGTGGTGACGACGCGGTTGAGGGTAGGATACGCCGGCGCTTCCAGCGCGCCGAGCAGCACACGTAACGACAGCAGCACCGCGAACGTGCCCGCGAAACCCTGCACGAACGTGGCGAGCGACCACAGTCCGATGACCAGCGCGAGCAGCAGCCGCGGACGCGTGCGATCGACGAGCATGCCGCCGGAAATCTGCAGCAGCGCATACGACTAGCCGAACGCGGAGAACACGAGGCCCATGTGGGCGGGATCGAGCTGCAGGTCCTGCGCGATCGCGGTGGCGGCGATGGACAGATTGCTGCGGTCGAGATAGGTGATGACGACGGTGATGAACAGCATCGCGAGGAGGCGGTGATGTCGGGCCGTCGCTCGCGTCTGGATGTGGGTTGTCTCCACTGGATGTCCTCTCGCTGATGGTTCCGCGGACGCCATGGGCCGCCGGAACGAGGTACGATGCGTCGTTGCGTGCGGCATATCGTTCGAGGCATGCAACGGGCATCGCACGGCGGCAGATACGAAAACGCCACCCGCAGGCGGCGTTCAGTTATGCGATCACCACTCCGCAACGCTGCCGTCGGTATGGCGCCACACCGGATTGCGCCAGCGATGACCGACCTTCGCCATCTCGCGCACCTTCTCCTCGTTCACTTCGATGCCGAGGCCCGGACCTTGCGGAATCGACACGAAGCCGTCTTCGTATTTGAAGACTTCCGGGTTCTTGATGTAGTCGAGCAGGTCGTTGCCCTGGTTGTAGTGAATGCCGAGGCTCTGTTCTTGGATGAACGCGTTGTAGCTCACCGCGTCGATCTGCAGACAGGTAGCGAGCGCGAGCGGGCCGAGCGGGCAGTGCGGCGCGAGCGCGACGTCGTAGGCTTCCGCCATCGACGCGATCTTGCGGCACTCGGTAATGCCGCCCGCGTGCGAGGCGTCCGGCTGGATGATGTCTACGTAGCCGCCCGACAGGATGTGCTTGAAGTCCCAGCGCGAATACAGACGCTCGCCGAGCGCGATCGGCGTGTTCGTCTGGTTGACGATGTCGCGCAATGCTTCCGCGTTTTCCGACAGCACAGGCTCTTCGATAAAGAGCAGCTTATACGGGTCGAGTTCCTTCGCGAGCACCTTTGCCATCGGCTTGTGCACGCGGCCGTGGAAGTCCACGCCGATGCCGATGTTCGGACCCACGGCTTCGCGTACGGCGGCCACGTTATTAACGACGCCTTGCACCTTGTCGAAGGTGTCGATGATCTGCAGCTCTTCCGAGCCGTTCATCTTCACCGCCTTGAAGCCGCGGTCGACCACGGCGCGCGCGTTGTTCGCAACATCGCTCGGACGGTCGCCGCCGATCCACGAATACACCTTGATCCTGTCGCGCACCTGGCCGCCGAGCAGTGCGTGCACCGGCACGCCGTGATGCTTGCCCTTGATGTCCCACAGCGCCTGGTCGACGCCCGCAATCGCACTCATGGTGATCGGACCACCGCGATAGAAACCGACGCGATACATGACCTGCCAGTGATCTTCGATCAGGAGCGGGTCTTTGCCGATCAGGTAGTCGGACAGTTCTTCGACGGCCGCGGCCACCGTGTGTGCGCGGCCTTCCACCACCGGCTCGCCCCAGCCGACGATGCCTTCGTCGGTTTCGATCTTCAGGAAGCACCAGCGCGGCGGAACGATGAAGGTTTCGAGCTTGGTGATTTTCATGGTGTGAGTCTCCTGGCAGCTTGCGCGCCTGCGAATATTTTGAGGGTTCTCATGCTACAACAAAACCCCATTTAATAATATTATTGGCCAAATAGTGGCAATGAGGAATAGCTGCGACAGACGGTATCGATCATGAGATGCCGGATAATCGCGGTCGTTCGAAAAACCGCTTCGACGGTTTTCGCCACATCACTACATACAGTGCCGCACGGCGCTCGGAGACACTTATTCAGCACGATTTGCACGGGCTAGTTGCCCATCTGCTCGCAACCGCGATTCTGTGGGGCGACTACGCGCCCGATTCCATCCTGCCGCGTGAGGCGGAGTTGATGGAAACCTTCGGCGTGAGCCGCACGGTGCTGCGCGAAGCGCTGCGCACGCTCACGTCGAAGGGATTGATCGAATCGCGGCCGCGCGTGGGAACCCGCGTGCGGCCGAAACACGTGTGGAATCTGCTCGATGTCGATGTGCTCGACCGGTATTCGCGCGTAGCCGAGCCGATGGCCTTTGCGCTGAAACTGCAGGAAATGCGCGAAATGATCGAGCCTTACGCCACGGGTCTCGTAGCCGCTTCACATAACGGCGAAACCTTTCCGGCGCACGCTGCGATGGTGGCCGCGCGCAACGTCGACGAATGGGTGCGCGCCGATCTGCAGTTTCATCTCAGCGTGCTGATTGCGTGCAGCAACGAACTGCTGATTCCGCTCGGCACGCTGATTGAGCGCACGCTGGAGGCGCAGTTGCGGCTCAACGCCAGACGCGCGGACGTGTTCAACGCGTCGCTGGCCGAACACACGGCGGTGTTCAATGCGATTACCATACGCGACGCAGCGGGGGCGCGCGCCGCGATGGCGAGTCTGCTCGGCGTGACGCGCGGGCGTATCGAAGGTTGATCAATCCATTGCGGCGTGCGCGGCGGACGCATCCGGCGCGTGACGCGAAGGACGGATCAGCAGAAGCAGCGGAATGACGAGCAGTGAGTGTGGCGAGGAACATCAGTTTGAAGTCGTTCAGATACGCGATCATCGAAGCCTGCTGCGTGATCGACGCATTGAGCGCCGCCATGTCGTAATTGGAGCCGGTGTTCAGGAGCGGTTGGATCGCCGGATTGAACGGCGTGACGTTCGCGGCGAGATCGGCGTGCGAGACCTGCGTGTTGCGCGTCATCAGCGTCTGCACGATCGAAATGCCGATACTGCGCCGATGTTGCGCATCAAGCTATACGTGGCGGTGCCGTCCGCGCGCAGTTCCGCCATCAGCGTGGAGAACGTGAGCGCGCTGAGTGGCACGAACACAAGGCCGAGTCCGAAGCCCTGAATCATGCCGGGCCACACGATGTCCGAGGCCGACCGACAGCACGATCGTGTAATGCATCATCTGCCAGAGCGCGAAGGCGGAAATGATGAAGCCGGAAAGCAGCATCAGCCGCGCGTCGATATGTTTCAGTAGAGACGGCCCGCGAACAGCATCGCCACCATCGTGCCCGCGCCGCTCGGCGCAGTGACGAGTCCCGTGGTGGCGACCGGATAGTTCATCAGATTCTGCAGCATGGACGGCAGGAGTGTGCGCTTCGCGTACATCACCGCGCCGATCACGAAGATGAAGAACGTCCCGGTGGTGAAATTTGGGTCTTTCAGCAACTCGTATTTGAAGAACGACTTCTTGCCGACGGTTGCCGTGTGCACGAGAAAGAACGCAAAACTCACGGCGGCGATCAGCGCTTCGATCACGATTTCGTGCGAGCCGAGCCAGTCGAGTTGTTCGCCGCGATCGAGCATCGCCTGAAGCGCGCCGATCGAAAAGCCAAGCGTGACGAAGCCGAACGCGTTGAACTTCGCGTCGGGTTTGGGTTCGCGCGACGGTAGGAAGGTCACCACGCCGAATAGCGCGAACGCGCCGATCGGCACGTTGATGAAGCACACCCAACGCCAGTTGTAGCTGTCGGTGAGCCAGCCGCCGAGCGTCGGCACGAGAATCGGCCCAACCATCACGCCCATGCCCCACACGGCCATCGCCTAGCCCTGCTTCTCGCGCGGATTGATTGTCGAGCAGGATGGACTGCAACAGCGGCACGAGCGACGCGCCGAAAATGCCTTGCAACAACCGCGACGCGACGATCTGCGTGAGCGTTTCCGACAACCGCATAACGCCGACGACACCGTGAAGCCGCCAATCGCGACGATCAGAAGTCGTTTGACGCTCAGCCGGTCGGAAAGCTAGCCGGTGAGCGGCGTGGCGATGGCCGTCGCGACGATGTACGACGTGAGCACCCACGTGATTTCGTCCTGCGACGAGGACAGCGTGCCCTGCATGTGCGGCAGCGCGACGTTGGCGATCGTGCTGTCGAGTGTCTGGATCAGCGTGGCGAGCATGATCGAGATCCTGATCATCATCGGCCGGTTGAGCGGCGCAGCGGCGCTTGACGGCGTGGAGGCGGAGGGCATGAGCGGGAAGGGTTGTCGATATAGAGCATGCTTATTATATCGATTGCCCGCGTGCCCGAATATCGGGAATTATGCGAAGCCTGAAAAGCGTGGTGTGAGCGATGAAAAACGAAAGGCTTTCGTATAATCCGCGCATGAAAACCCAACTCGAAGAGTGCTTCGGCTTTCTGATTTCCGACGTCGGCCGACTAACGGGCAAACGCTTCGATGATCTCGCGAAATCGTCGGTCGATTTGACGCGCGCGCAGTGCCGCGTGCTCGCGTACCTTGCGCATTACGGCGACACGAACCAGGCGCGGCTCGCGGACCTGCTCGAAGTCGCGCCCATTTCGGCGGGACGTCTGCTGGACCGGATGGAAGAGGGCGGCTGGATCGAGCGCACGGCCAATCCGCAGGACCGGCGCGAGCGCCAGGTGCGCATGACGCCGAAGGCGGAGCGTTCGCTCGACAAGGCGCGCAAGGTGGGCGACGAGGTCGTGCTCGAAGCGCTGAACGGTTTCAGCGACGACGAGGCGAAGCAACTGATCGCGCTGCTCGCGCGCGTGCGCGGGAATTTGAGCCGGCTGGTGGCTCGCTGATTTTTCGGCAGATGCTTGCCCGAATGTGAGGCGCAAAAAAGCCGGTCTTCGACGGCTTTTTTATTCTGCGAAACGAGACGCTGAAGGTTACTTCGCGTCCGACGCCGCAGCGGTGCCCGAAGGCGGAACCAGTTCGAAGCAGGCGGGCGCGGCAACCTGCGTTTTCGCTTCGAGTCCGTTTGCGGATCGATGCATTTGAACGCGCTCTGATCGCGCTGCACGAAGATCGTATCCGCCGGCCCCGCATTGCCGCGCGCGCCGTTCACGACGGCGACGATCTTGTAGCCGTCCTGCAGCAGCGTGGAGAGGGTGGCCGACGTGGCGCACCACTGGCTGTCCGGCGCCGACTGGGCTTGGCGTGGAATGCGGAAGTTGCGCTGGCCAGTGCGATGGTAACGGTGGCCGCGGCGAGGGCAGCGGTGCGGAACGTTATCAGGAAAACCTCCTTTCCTTGAAGTTGCGGAGTTCGGAAAGCCAGAAGCGGAAGCCAAAAACAAAAAAGCCGCTGAACCTTGCGGATCAGCGGCTTTTTCTTGCAACTGGTGGCGAATCAGGGACTCGAACCCCGGACCTGCGGATTATGATTCCGTCGCTCTAACCAACTGAGCTAATTCGCCGTAAATAATAGAATTATGCGGACAGGCCCGGAGGCTGTCAACCTCCGGCCCGCATATTTTTTCGATTCGCCTTTATCTACCGAGGACGTCAGTCCGTCGCGTAGATGTCGGAATCCTTCCCATGCGACCGCGAAGACTTCGTCGGTGAGCAGTGCGCCGAGCGTCAGGTGCCAGCGGGTCGGCAGATGTGCGACGTACGGCGCGAGCGTGGTGCTATAGAGCATGTGGCGCAGATTGACGACGAGCGTCGTGAGCACCACGGCGAAGCTCGCGTGACCGACGATCAGGCCGAGCGCGATAAATTGCGCGGAGCCGGCGAATACGACGAGCGACATAAACTGGCCTTGCCACAAATGCAGCGGACCAGACGCGACAAGCGTGCCGAAGATAACGCCGAAGGGCACCGCGCCGACCATTATCGGAATGATGTCGCGCGCCGGCGGTGAGTTCTTTGAGATGGCCGGGATGGTGGGACCGGGTGTCGATGGAATGGGTCAATCTTGCCTCCTTGATTCGGGAAACATAGCGGGCGAGCGGTGCTGCGGCTTGTACGTGTTCTTGCGGCTCGTTGCAGCGGCTTGCTGCAAGGGCTTTTATGAAGCTGCGGGATTTCGGTGATGGTGATCAGGCCGTTTTGGCGACCGTGATCAGTTTGGAAGGTGGCGTTGCGCGGGCAATGGATTATATGGTGAAGGTGATCATGATCAGGATGCGGAGGACTGC
>CALNWS010000103.1 GCA_940747215.1 uncultured Paraburkholderia sp.
ACCAAGCAGTCCTCCGCATCCTGATCATGATCACCTTCACCATATAATCCATTGCCCGCGCAACGCCACCTTCCAAACTGATCACGGTCGCCAAAACGGCCTGATCACCATCACCGAAATCCGCACCGCAAGCGCCGGTAGTAGCGGTTCAGGTCGAACATCGCGTGCTCGCATTGCGCATCCGCACGACACACGCGCGGCGGTTTGCCGCCCGCCTCGGCCACGGCCGTGCGCAACGCGAGCGCACGGTCGCGCACCGGCTGCAACTGCATGTCGGCTTCGGCGAGCACGTACATCGAGCCGTTCGTAGTCGCGAACACCGCGGTCAGCAACTGCTTCTCGGCATCGCGCGAAGCAAGCCACGCCGACTCGCTCTTTTGCCACTGCGTGCGGCGCGCCGGCGGCAACTTCGGCAGAAGCTGCTGCCACGCGTTGTCGAGCGCGGTTTTCCAGCCGATCCGCGCATTGTCCATGCATTGCACCTGTCCCGTCGTCGACGACATGTCGCTGCGCGCGAGACACGTGCGCATGGAAGCGTCGATCGGATCGGCCGTCGCCACTTCGGCGCGAACGGCGGGCAACGCAACCAACAGCGCCGCCAGCACGCCCGACGCAATCCATACAACGGACGGAAAACTCGCTCGCCGCATCGTCACGCGCGAACGCAATCGACGAAGTACTCGATGCGCCCATTGACGGTTTCGCCGACGAGCCCGTGAATGTCCGTGTGGAAACCCGGGAAGCGCTCGTTGAATTCACGCGCAAAACGCAGATAGTTGACGATGGTCTTGTTGAAACGCTCGCCCGGAATCAGCAGCGGAATGCCCGGTGGATACGGCGTGAGCAGAATCGACGTGACGCGGCCTTCGAGTTCGTCGATAGGCACCCGGTCAATCTCACGGTGCGCGAGCTTCGCGAATGCATCGGACGGCTTCATGGCCGGCTCCATGCTCGACAGGTACATCTCGGTCGTGAGACGCGCGATGTCCTTCGCGCGGTACACGCTGTGAATCTGTTGGCACAGGTCGCGCAAACCGACACGTTCGTACATCGGATGATGCGACACGAACTCCGGCAACACGCGCCACAGCGGCTGGTTGTTGTCGTAGTCATCCTTGAACTGCTGGAGTTCGGTGACCATCGAATTCCAACGGCCCTTCGTAATGCCGATCGTAAACATGATGAAGAACGAGTACAGCCCGGTCTTCTCCACGATGATGCCGTGCTCGGCCAGATACTTCGTGACGATCGCAGCCGGAATGCCGGACTCGCCGAACCCGCCGTCCATGTCGAGACCCGGCGTGACGATGGTCGCCTTGATCGGGTCGAGCATGTTGAAGCCTTCGGCGAGCGGGCCGAAGCCGTGCCACGCGTCGTTCGGGCGCAGCATCCAGTCGTCGCGCGAACCGATGCCCTCTTCGGCGAACTGGTCCGGGCCCCACACCTTGAAGAACCAGTAGTCGTCGCCGTATTCGGCGTCGACCTTCGTCATCGCGCGGCGGAAATCGAGCGCTTCCGCAATCGACTCCTCGACGAGCGCCGGACCGCCCGGCGCTTCCATCATTGCCGCGGCGACGTCGCACGAAGCGATGATCGCGTACTGCGGGCTAGTGGACGTGTGCATCAGATACGCTTCGTTGAAGCGATGCTTGTCGAAGCGGCTGTTCTTCGAGTCCTGCACGACGATCTGCGACGCCTGCGAAATACCCGCGAGCAGCTTGTGCGTGGAGTGCGTGGCGTACACCATCGCGCCGATGCGCGGACGGCCCGAGCCGATCGCGTGCATGTTCTGGTAGAACTCGTGGAACTCGGCGTGCGGCAGCCACGCTTCGTCGAAGTGCAGCGTGTCGAGCCAGTCGCCGAGTATTTCCTTGACCATCTCGACGTTGTAGATCACGCCATCGTACGTGCTCTGCGTGATGGTCAGAATGCGCGGCCTCAGATTCGGATTTTTCTCGAGCGCTTCACGTGCGAACGGATTCGCGAGAATCTTCTTCTTGATGTTTTCCGGCTCGAACTCGCTGCGCGGAATCGGCCCGATGATGCCGAAGTTGTTGCGCGTCGGCATGAGGAACACCGGAATCGCGCCGGTCATCGTGATCGCGTGCAGGATCGACTTGTGGCAGTTGCGGTCCACCAGCACGATGTCGCCCGGCGCCACCGTGCCGTGCCACACGATCTTGTTCGACGTGGACGTGCCGTTCGTGACGAAGAACACATGGTCGGCGCTGAAGATGCGCGCAGCGTTGCGCTCGGACGCGGCGACCGGACCCGTGTGATCGATCAACTGGCCGAGTTCGTCCACGGCGTTGCAGACGTCGGCGCGCAGCATGTTCTCGCCGAAGAACTGGTGGAACATCTGGCCGAGCGGGCTCTTGAGGAACGCGACGCCGCCCGAGTGGCCAGGGCAGTGCCACGAGTACGAACCTTCGTCCGCGTACTGCACCAGTTCCTTGAAAAACGGCGGCGCGAGCGAATCCAGATACACCTTGGTTTCGCGGATGATGTGGCGCGCGACAAACTCCGGCGTGTCCTCGAACATGTGGATGAAGCCGTGCAGTTCACGCAGGATGTCGTTCGGCAGATGGCGCGACGTGCGCGTTTCGCCGTACAGGAAAATCGGAATGTCGGCGTTGCGGCGGCGAACTTCGGTCACGAACGCGCGCAGTGCAACGATCGCCGCGGCCAGCTCCGGCGTCTCGCCTTCCACCACGACATTCCCGACGTACGGTAGCAGCTCGTCGTCGTCGATCGACAGGATGAAGCACGACGCGCGGCTCGACTGCTGGGCGAACGAAGTCAGGTCACCATAGCTCGTCAACCCGAGCACTTCCGCGCCTTCTTTCTCGATGGCTTCGGCCAAGGCCCGGATGCCGGAACCCGAGATATTCTCGGAGCGGAAATCTTCGTCGATGATGACGACGGGAAAACGAAACTTCATGGGCGATTCTCCAAAAAGAACGACCGCTGCATTCCATGAATTGCAGCGGTCACCCGAATAGCTGGTGGGTCAGTGCGCTGCCGGTGTCACGTCTTGGGCAACGTAACGTCGTGCTGACCTTGATATTTGCCGCCGCGATCCGCGTACGACGTTTCACAAATTTCATCGCTTTCGAAAAACAGCACTTGGGCGACGCCTTCGTTCGCATAGATTTTCGCAGGCAAAGGTGTCGTATTCGAGAATTCGAGCGTGACGTGCCCTTCCCATTCCGGCTCGAACGGCGTGACGTTCACGATGATTCCGCAACGCGCATACGTGGACTTGCCGAGACACACGGTCAACACGCTGCGCGGGATGCGGAAATACTCGACCGTGCGCGCCAGCGCGAACGAATTCGGCGGGATGATGCAGACATCGCCCTTGAAATCGACAAACGAACCTTCGTCAAAGTTCTTGGGATCGACGATGGTCGAGTTGATGTTCGTGAAGATCTTGAATTCGTCGGCGCAGCGGATGTCGTAACCGTAGCTCGAGGTGCCGTAGCTGACAATCTTCAGGCCGTCTTCGGAGACGCGGACCTGATCGGGCGAAAAAGGCTCGATCATGTTGTGCGACTCGGCCATGCGCCGGATCCACTTGTCGGATTTGATAGTCATAGGTGAACGCTGCTCGACGTAAATGACAGATGTATGACGGATAACAGCCCGACCGCGACCGGGTGCTTCAGCAGCTCGTTTTCAGTATATTGCCAGCGTACTGCGCACTTTGCGCGCCGCGGCTAAAAGCGCCTATTTTACGCGATCACGGGCGGGCTGCGCGTTCATTGACGAATCAGCCCACAGGCGAGCGCGGGGCTGGCGCCGTGCTGTGGATAGGCATAAGGGTCGGTGGCATCGTGATGCAGGATCACGGAGCGCTGCAGCACCGAGCGGATACCGTCGAGCGAGACGTCGGGCACCACGATAAAGCCGGTGGCAACGCCGTTCGAATCGGCGTGAATGTTGCCGAGGTCGCCTTCGACCCGCGCGGCCGCTTTCAGACGCTCGGCCGCCGGCGAAAACACCTGGCCGGCGCTGGAACCGTCGGCGGCATTGCAGTCGCCGCGCTCGTGGACTTGCAGGGCGTGGTCGCTGTCGGGCGGAAGGCCCGCGAGATTGTAGGTGACCTGCACGCCGTCGGAGCGCTCGATAAACGTGACGAGCCCGCGCGCCTGATTACCCACGGTGGGCAGCAACTGCGCGTCCGCACGCTTTTCCTGTGGTCTCAGGAAGGCGCTACAGCCGCATAACAGCACACTGCTGGCAGCCAGGACGATGAACGCATGCACCGCCTGCCCGTCGATTCGTTTTCCCATGCGATCCTCTTGCCGGCCAGGTGGCCGTCCCTGCGGCCGCCGGGCCGAACTCATGAAGTCCACATGATACCGCGAGACTAGGCGAAAACCGACGCCCTAGCCTCCTTGTCAGAACGGCGCTTCAGGTGTTCTGTACCACGATGCTGGGAAACTTCGAGGTCATGTCGCGCGCGCGTTCGGCGATATGGATCGCGACCTTGCGCGCGATCGAGCGATAGATTTCCGCGATCAGCCCTTGCGGGTCGGCGACCACGGTGGGCTTGCCCGAATCGGCCTGCTCGCGGATCGCGATATCGAGCGGCAGGCTGCCAAGCACGTCGACGCCGTACTCCTTCGCCATGCGCTCGACGCCGCCGGCACCGAAGATATGCTCTTCGTGGCCGCAATTCGAGCAAATATGCATACCCATGTTCTCGACGATGCCGAGAATCGGAATGCCCACTTTCTCTAACATTTTCAGACCTTTCTTCGCGTCGAGCAGCGCGATGTCCTGCGCCGTGGTGACGATCACCGCGCCCGTGACCGGCACGCGCTGCGAGAGCGTGAGCTGGATGTCGCCGGTGCCCGGCGGCATGTCGACGATCAGGTAGTCGAGGTCGTGCCAGTTGGTTTGCCGCAGGAGCTGTTCGAGCGCGGACGTGGCCATCGGACCGCGCCACACCATCGGGTTGTCCTGCTCGATGAGAAAGCCGATCGAGTTGGCCTGCAGGCCGTGGCCCGTCATCGGGTTCATCGATTTGTCGTCCGGCGATTCGGGGCGGCCTTCGATGCCGAGCATCATCGGCAGCGACGGGCCGTAAATGTCCGCATCCAGAATGCCGACCGAAGCGCCTTCGCTCGCGAGCGCCAGCGCTAAGTTCACCGCTGTCGTGCTCTTGCCGACGCCGCCTTTTCCTGACGCGACGGCAACGATGTTCTTAACGTTCGGCAACAGTTTCACACCGCGTTGCACGGTATGCGTGGCGATCTGCTGCGAGACCTCGACACGCGCGCTCGCCACGCCCGGCACGGCGGCGAGAGCCTCGGCGAATTGCGTACGGATCGCTTCGAACTGGCTCATGGCCGGATAGCCCAGTACCACTTGCAGACTAACCATGTCACCCTCTACGGCCACGTTGCGGATGTTTTTGGCGGCGGCGTAAACGCGGCCTGTGCTGGGGTCAGCGACGGCTGCGAGGGCGGCGTCGACCAATGCCCGATCGATACTCATTGACACTCCGTGGGGAACGCTTGCGGCGCGACGGAATCGAATTAACGCCCACGCGCCGGATTTGAATTGAAAGAAATTGTTAGGCGGCATTGCGCAATCCATGTGCCCCGGACACGCTGCGTGCAGGCAAAACGCCGCAAGGCCGCGTTGCCGCGAACTTCAGCAACATTGTAGTGGCTGGTACCACGCCTTGCCGGAAGACCCTTCTTCACTGTCAGACCGGGACATTGGAAAAGGTTGGACCATCGTCGAAGTCGAGCAATCCGCCGTACCGTCGTCATGCTTGCCGGTAAGTCTTCGTGCTTCCGGTGGCGTTACATGTGCTTTACCCGCTTCACTGCTTCACTCAAGAGGAATCTAAAATGAATGCAAAAATCATGACTCGCTTGGCTGTATTCGCCGTTGCCGGCTCCGTGCTGGCAGGCTGCGCCACTCAACAGGGAACCAACACGGCTGTCGGCACGGGCGTAGGCGCCGGTACCGGCGCGGCGCTGGGCGCGATCTTCGGCGGCGGCAAGGGCGCGGCGATCGGCGCCGCGGTGGGTGGCATCACGGGCTACAACTGGCAAGCCATTCACAACAAGCTCTCGGGCGCCACCAAGGGCACGGGCACGCAGATCACCGAACAGCCGGACGGCTCGCTCAAGCTGAACATCCCGAGCTCGGTCACGTTCGACACCAACAGCTACGCGATCAAGCCGTCGTTCGCGCCGGTGCTCGACCAGCTAACGCAAACCATGCAGCAGAATCCTGAAGTAATCGCGCAAGTGGTCGGCCATACGGACAGCACGGGTCAGCCGGCCTACAACCAAGCGCTGTCGGTCAATCGCGCGGAAAGCGTGACGGGCTACCTCGCTCAGCACAGCGTCGCGCCGCAGCGCCTGTCCGCGCAAGGCATGGGTCAGAACCAGCCGATCGCCGACAATAACACCGAAGCCGGCCGTGCCCAGAACCGTCGCGTGGAAATCTATCTGCGCGCCACGGCCCAGCACGCCACGCAATAACGGCCATACATTGACGGCAAGTCATTGCGGCCCGCTCATGCGGGCATAAAGGAGATGGGCGCAGGCGGCGTGGGCGCAGGCGGCGCTTTTTGCCGAAGCCGCCTGCGCCCAGCGGTGCGGATTGTGCCGCGAAATCAACGGCTTCCACGCGTGAATTCGAGTCTTTGCTGGCTTCGCTTCGCGCAACCGGAAGCGCCGCAAAAGAGGCGGATCGGGAAATCTTCAGAGAGCGTAAAAAAATTTCGAACTCTGCTGAAAATCCACTGTCTTTTTTATGGTACGTGGCTGGCGATGCCACCACGTCACCATTCTCCTCTTGTCATTGTTGCTCCGGGGTTTTGATAGCCCCGTTTTTTTTGGGCGCTCGGTTGACGCGTTTCGGCTTAAGCGCTTGCATGACCACTCGCCGAGAGGTGGTCGCGGGAATTTGGACAGCCGGATCAGTGGAGCGGCCGGGGCCTGAGCCAGCGGATAATGCGGGCAGAGGAACCGGGGAATGACAAAGGGAACCAGACGCACGCACTCAGCGGG
>CALNWS010000104.1 GCA_940747215.1 uncultured Paraburkholderia sp.
TTCAGCCGCAGTACTTCCTTCAGTTTGCGCATGCTCATCCGGTGTGCCGGCATCAACCTGTCTCCCCAAAAGGATCAAGGCCAACGCCCGTCGTTGATCACATGCGCAACACCACCGCCGGGCTCGATCAGATCGATCTCGTGTGCAGTCCGGCGAAAGACCGCCATATCTGATCGACCGTGATGGCTGAATGCGACGCGCGGACACTGGCCATTCCCGCGCGCCAGTTTGCGCGCACTTCTGTTTCTGCTGCCGCTTTTCGGGCTGACGTACTTGTCGGGTCTCGCATTGCCGGCACACGTAGCCGCTCCCGCTGAAAACGCGACACACTCGACAACCGCAGCGAAGGCCGCAAAACCCGTCCATCTCGACCGTTCCGGCAAAAAGGCCGCGCCTCTTTACTACGGCCGCAATTTCTACTCGCGCAAGATGGCCAACGGCACGCAGATGAATCCGCAATCGAACGTCGCCACCAGCAAGACGCTTCCGATCGGCACGAAGGCGCGCGTCACGAATCTGGAAAACGGCGCGCGCAAAGTGGTGGAAATCCGCAATCGCGGTCCGTATGTGAAGAACCGTATCGTGGACGTCACGCCGAAAACCGCGGACGAACTCGGTCTGAAGGAAAACGGTACGGCGCCTGTCGAGGTGAAGCCGCTGGAAGTGCCGCAGGCTGACGGAACGGTCAAGCCCAGCGCGGGCGCGACCGAAGCGTTACGCGTGCGGTAGTCAATCGAATGAAAAAGGCCCGGCTAAAAGGTAGCGCGGGCCTCATCTGCAACGTGTGCTCTTCAGTGAAGCACGCGCGCTTCGTCATGCAATGCTTCGGCGATTCGGAGCAGAAACGTGTTGTTCGACAACAACTGGCGCCGTCTCACGCATCGACAACGCACAGCACGCCGAGATTGCCCCTAGTGCGGAGAACATCAGCGCCGGTCCGATCCAGCCGAATGTGCCGTACACGGCCGTCGCGATGATCGGCAGCAAACCGGCGATCACGGAAGCGCCGTTATAGCCGGGCGAAATACCCGACGAGCGCACGTTCGCAGGGAACTGCTCCGAGAACCAGCTCGCCTCCACGGCGAAGATCGGATCATGGCTGAAGAGCAGCGACAGCGACACCGCCACGACCACCATGATCGCCCCGCCGGTGTTGATCAACAGGAACAATCGGTACGCCGAACGCAATCGTGAACAACGCGCCGAACAGGAACACGGGACGGCGACCGACTTTGTCGCTCAGCGCGCCGTACGCCAGATAGCTGACGAGACCGATCGCAGAACCGATCAGCGTGCCCCACAGAATCTGCCGTGTGGTCGACACATGCGCCAGCACGATACGACAGCATGAAGCGTCGGACAGTGCAGCACGGCGACGCTTGCCGAGCCATCGTCGAGCGCCTTCGCGGCTTCGAGCGCCTGCATCGTCACGATGCCGGACGAGATGATCAGTACGTCCGCGCCGTCGCGCAGCATCTTCGCCTTGCCGAGCTCGAAGTGATAGTCGTAATCGTCGAGCACGGCGGGCACCTTGCCGCGCAGAAGACGCATGTACACCGGGCCGTTGTGTGCCGTGATCGCGGGCACGGCCTGCTCGGTGTCGAGCGCGTCGCACGGGTCGACGATCGTCAGGCCCGGAATGCCGCACATCAGGGCAATGTTTTCGGTGGCTTGGTGGCTCGGGCCGTAACCGGTCGTGAGGCCCGGCAATGCCGCGCAAATCTTGACGTTGAGATTTTCCTCGGCGATCACCTGGTGAATGAAGTCATAGGCGCGGCGCATCGCGAACACGGCATACGTGGTCGCGAACCGAATGAAGCCTTCTTTTGCCATGCCGCCCGCTGCGCCCATCAGCAACTGCTCGGCCATGCCCATCTAGAAGTGGCGCTTCGGGAAACGCGTTCGCGAAGATGTGCAGGTCGGTGTACTTCGACAGGTCGGCCGTCATGCCGACGATGTTCTGGCGCATCTGCGCTTCGGCAACCAGCGCGTGACCGAACGGCGCGGGACGCGTGGCCTGCCCTTCCGACGCGATCATCGCGGAAGTGGTCAGACGGGCTTTTTCTCGACGACGGCGTTCATGCGCGGTCTCCCTGTTGCTGCGCGTGTTGCTGATCCAGCACGGCGATCGCCTGTTGCCATTCGTCCTGATCGACCTAGATGAAGTGATTCTTTTCGCGCGTCTCGAGGAAGGGGACGCCCTTGCCCATCAACGTGTCGCACAGGATCACGCGAGGTTTGGCTTCGGTGAGCGAGCGGGTGCGGTCGAATGCCTCGACGACGGCGGGCAGATCGTTGCCGTTCACGCGTTCCACGTGCCAGCCGAACGAGAGAGCCATTTGTCTGCGAGCGGTTCGAAGCCGAGCACTTCATGCGACGGGCCGTCCGCCTGCTGACGGTTGATGTCCACGAGCACGATTAGGTTGTTCAAGCCGTGGTGCGCGGCGGAAAGCGCGGCTTCCCACGTGGAGCCTTCGTCGAGTTCGCCGTCCGACATAGACGAACGCGTCGCTGCCCTTCAGGCGCAGACCGAGCGCCATGCCGACGCCGATCAGACCCTAGCCGAGCGAGCCGCCGGAGATTTCCATACCGGGCGTGTAAGTTGCCATGCCGGACATCGGCAGGCGGCTGTCGTCCGAGCCGTACGTCTCGAGTTCTGCCTCGGCGATGACGCCGGCTTCGATCAGCGCCGCGTAGAGCGCGATCGCATAGTGGCCGTGCGAGAGGAGGAAACGGTCGCGGCCTTCCCATTCCGAGTCTTCGGGCCGCAGATTCATGGCGTGGCACCAGGCGACTGCGAGCACGTCGGCGAGGTCCAAAGCCTGCCCGATATAACCCTGTCCCTAGACTTCACCCATACGCACGCATAGCCGGATGCGATAGGCGTGATCGGCGAGTTTCGCCAGCTTGGAGCCGGCCTACGGCTCGGTTTCTACAATCGTTGTCATGGCTGATTCCTACAGCGAGATGGAGTTTCACTTCGACAACGCCGATTGAGGTAGATGTCTCCTATTCAACAATCGTGGCGTGTGGAAACGAAGTAGTATTAATGTATCGCCGTGCTGTAGGTGCCAACAAAAGAAAAGATTACAACTCGTGATGAATCAGATTTCACTAATGAACCTCTTCCGGAAAGTCCCGCTGTCCAATATCCGCGTGTTCGAATTGGCTGGACGAACGCTCTCGTTCGCCGAGGCCACGCGGGAACTGAATCTGTCGCTGAGCGCCGTCAGCCATTCGATCCACAAGCTCGAAGAGATGGTCGATCTGCGTCTTTTCCGGCGCAGCACGCGCGAGGTCAAACTCACGCACGAGGGTGCATTGCTGCTGGAGCACATCCAGCGCGGCATGGAGGAAATGCAGCGCGGCTTCGCGATGGTGACGGGCAGCGAGCCACGCCGCTGCGTCTGCATACGGCGCCGGGTTTCGCGACGCAATGGCTGCTGCCGCGGCTCGCGGGCTTCGTAAAGGAACATCCGGACATCGACCTGCGCTTTTCCGCGAGCACCGATTACGCACGTTTCGACGACGACTTCGATCTGGACATCGTCTACGGCGAACCGAAGCCGTCGCCGCATGGAAAAATTCCGCTCGCCATGGAAAGACTCGCGCCGCTCTGTCCGCCGAAGCTGGCGAAGCATATCCACACGCCCGAGGATTTGTACCGGCAGCCGCTGATCCAGTGCAAAGTACAGATGTTCCAGTGGAAAGGCTGGTTCGAAGTCAACCAGTTGCCGCCGCCGACGCACTACGGCCTGCGCTTCGACCGCAGTTCGATGGCGATTGCGGCGGCCGTTGACGGACTCGGCGTCGTGCTGGAATCGACGCTGCTCGCCGAGCGCGAACTGAAGAGCGGCGCGCTAGTGCGGCCGCTCGCGGGCAGCACGCGCGAGGCGGAGTACGTGGGACATTTCTGGTGCATCCGCGGCGGCTGCGCCGCAACGAAGCGTTCGAGACGTTCAAGGCATGGCTGCTCGGCGAACTCGGCCTGAATACCGCCGATGGCACGCCCGCGCCCATAACCGCGAAGGCCAAGGTGTCATGAGGCCATTGGCCAATTGCGGCGCGCTATAACCATCGCCAGACACCCGCGGCCCATCCGGCAAGGGGAATGTAGGGTCGCCGCGAGCCACACCACGACACCGCCGGCGAGCGCGTGCATGCCGAATCCGCCCAGCCGGGCACGACCCGCGACGATGGTGGCAAACGCACGTAACTCGTCTTCGATTCCCACGCCGGCCAGAGATCGGGTTGCAATTGCTCCTTCTTGCGGTCCTGCAGCGCCGCGACCACCATGTTCTTCGCGACCGGAAACACGGCGATGCGACACAAACCCCAGAGCGCGAACGACCACATCATCGGATGACGCGTGACGGCGAATACGCCGACCGCCGCGTCCGGCAATGCGCCGGGTTGCGGATGAACGAACCCATTAGCAGGATCGACGCGAGCAGCATGGCCACGGTGACGATCAGCCAAAGCGCGTTGCCGACCGGCCAGAGCGATTCCGTTAGAGGCTGCCTTGAGGTAAGCGGTGATCAGCCAGCCGAACGTGACGAACGTCACCAGCGCATAGACGATCTGGAATCCCCGTTCGCCGACCGCGCGTACCACCGGCCCGCGCAACGGATGAGATAACAGAAAGTGACTTCCCACGAATGCGACTGCCACCGCCACGACTGCGCTGATGCTTCCCATGGGCCCCACTCCTCGCTTGAGATTCGCCGGCAAATCGAAGTGCACCGAAGCATGTTACTGCATGTCGTGCGAATGTCTGCCCCTCGAGTGCTGGCCAAGTCAGCTCAGTAGCGAGGTTCGGATTCGAGTGTGCAATACAGATCCGGCACGCATAGCGCGATGCCGACGGACGGTGCCGGCACGTCGTCACTGGACACACCGCGCGCGGTCACGAAACGCGGGAACGGTGTATTGCCCACGCCCACGAGACGCAGCGACGGCGCGCAATCGTCGAGGTCGGCGTCGGCATCATTGTATGCGGACGCTGCATAGGCGGGCATGTCGAAGGTTATTGCCGCGAACGCACAGCAGGCCAATGCTGTTCTGAAGCAGTTCGGGTGTGTCATGTCGCGGCCCTCCTGCTGCGCGGGGTCACGAGCGGCACCAAGCGTTCGCCCTTTCTATAAGACGAGCGGCTTCGCGCACTTGAAAAAGGAACGTAAGGCCTCTTCCGGATCGCGCGCCTTCACGTGAGCAGCCGTCCCCATTCGAAGTCGACGCGGTCGGGCCGCATCGGCACGATGCCCACGCCCGGCGTGAACGTGAGCTCGCCGAAATAGATGTCGTTGTTCGGCGCGTAGAGGTCGACGCGCACGTAGTCGAAATCTTCGGACAGCACGGTGGCCGTGCTCGGGATCGAATCGAGATTGGCGGGCGGCGGAGTCGCCGTGCTGCGAACGTACGGACCAATCGTCACGTCGAGATGGTTCCATTGAACGTCGAAGACATCGCCGCGCGGAACTTCGCCGAAGCGATCCGATATGACGGCGATGTACATCATCGGCGGACCCGGACGATTGGCGAAGCAATGCACCTTGTAATCGGCGGGCACGCAGCCGCCGTCGTCAAGCAGCAGGTTTTCAAAAAAGATGCGCGGCCGGATTTCACTATAATGACGTTCGCGCGCGATCTTGTAGAAATTCGTCGACATCCACTGGCTCGCGAGAAAGTTCAGGTGCTCGAACGTGAGTTGCGACTTGTCGTGCACGAGTTCGACGAAGCTGCTGCCATGATTGGTTTTCGTCACGAACGATTCGGGCAACTGTTCGAACACGGCGCGAGTGAATACCTGTGGCGCAGTGATGAGCGGCACGAGATGCTTCTCGCCGATCTTCTTCACGTATTCGCGCACGGCGAGTTTGTCGGTCAACACACTATAACCCGGATCGGGACGCAAGCTGCGCTGCAGGATCTTTTCGTTGAACGTGGTGGGACGCAGCAGTTTCGGAAAGCGGCCAATGTGCTTGAGATGCAGCAGACTCAGAAAGAGCGCGTCGGGAAGAAGCTGTTTTGCACTGTCCTTGACTCGTTGAACAATTGGGTTGGGTGGATGAGGCATGAACTATCTTCGTAAAATGACCGGACGATCGCGGGCAATGCCGCGCACGGCTTCCCGATTCGATGTACTGGATGGACATACCAATCCCTCATAGCGCGGCGCGGCAAGCGCGCACGGCTAACGCCTCGGGAATAGTCTGGGAATACAGCGTTACTGTCATTGAATCGCGTCGCGTGGCTTCTTGGCCGGGTGCCGCGAACCGCG
Source organism: uncultured Paraburkholderia sp. (assembly GCA_940747215.1). GTDB lineage: Bacteria > Pseudomonadota > Gammaproteobacteria > Burkholderiales > Burkholderiaceae > Paraburkholderia. The sequence continues at coordinate 6,281 of CALNWS010000104.1, forward strand.
TGCAATCGCGCGGTAGAGATATCGCATTGGCATATTGCGCTGAAGCATAGACAGAACAGCGCGCGCTGATTGCGCATGGCGCAAATCAAAGAGATATCGGCCCATTACGTCGAAAGTTTCATTCTGCTTTCAGTCAATAGCCGGCGACTCGACTCGTCCTGAAGCGTAGCTTTTTATCGAGTCGCGGTGAATTCAACCTAGTCGCTAGTTCTTACCCGTCCGGAGTACTGCGAATTTGGACTTTTCATCATTCGTTTAATTGACGTTCATATTGCCGCGCCGTTTTATTCTATTAATAAGGAGTCCGGCGACATGAATGCGAACTGGCGATATAAGCGCAAGCGCACAGTGCGCGCTTTATTCAGAGAGGGGTGCGGGAATTTGGACAGCCGGATCAGTGGAGCGGCCGGGGCCTGAGCCAGCGGATAATGCGGGCAGAGGAACCGGGGAATGACAAAGGGAACCAGACGCACGCACTCAGCGGGGTTCAAAGCCAAAGT
>CALNWS010000105.1 GCA_940747215.1 uncultured Paraburkholderia sp.
GCGGCGCCCGATCTCGCGATACCGACAAGCCGGACCTGCTGCGAAACCGGCAACGCGGGACCACGGTCGATCATCGCTTTGCGCTCAGCAATCCCGCCTTGCTGAGCGCACCGCTTAAAAATCATTTAGACCAGCGCGAAGATTGCGAGCCTCGCAGCCAAAGTGTTGGCTAACCATGCCAGCGGCCTTGAGGCAAAAGAGCTCGCTGGCAGTGTGCTGGCTCAGGTGCGGCGCCTGCATCCGCCCGCGCCCGGTCTTTGATCACGTGCGCTAAAGCAAACACTCATACGAACACGAGCGGCAAAAAATGCGCTGCCGAAGCAGCGCATTTTTCAGGAACTCGCAGCAGGCGGTGAGCGAAAAACGCTCTCCCGCTCACCGCACGGCATTCAACGTGCGAGCAGCAACGTGTTGGTACGCTTCACGAAGCTCGCCGGATCTTCTAGCGCGCCGCCTTCAGCGAGTAGCGCCTGATCGAACAACAGATGGCACCAGTCGTCGAAGTTCGCGCTGTCCGCATGCAAGCCCTTCACCAGCGCGTGTTCCGGATTCACTTCCAGAATCGGATGGAACAAAGGTGCCTGCTGACCCGCCGCCTTCAGCATACGTTGCAGATAGCCACTCATTTCGCCGTCGTCGGCCACGAGGCACGAAGGCGAATCCGTCAGGCGGAACGTGAGGCGCACGTCCTTGGCCTTGTCTTTCAGCGCCTCTTTCATCTTCTCGACGAGTGGCTTGAACTCTTCGCCGACCTTTTCCTGCGCCTCTTTTTCCTCGTCGTTCAGCGCGCCGAGATCGAGGTCGCCGCGCGCCACGCTTTGCAGCGGCTTGCCTTCGAACTCATTCAGGAACGACAGCATCCATTCGTCGACGCGGTCGGTAAGCAGCAGCACTTCCACGCCCTTCTTGCGGAACACTTCGAGGTGCGGGCTGTGCGTGGCGGCCTGCCACGTATCGGCGGTCACATAGTAGATCTTCGACTGCTCGGGCCTCATGCGCACGACGTAGTCGGCGAGCGACACCGTCTGCTCAGGCGTTTCCGTATGCGTGGACGCAAAGCGCACGAGTTTTGCCACGCGGTTGCGGTTGGCGAAATCTTCGCCGATGCCTTCCTTCAGCACTTGGCCGAATTCCTTCCAGAAACCCACGTATTTTTTCTTGTCCGCTTCGTTCTCGGTGTTCGCCAGTTCTTCCAGCATGGAAAGCGAGCGCTTCGTCACGCCTTCGCGAATCGCCTTGACGTCGCGGCTTTCCTGCAGGATTTCACGCGAAACGTTGAGCGGCAGATCGCTCGAATCCACCACGCCCTTCACGAAACGCAGATACGTGGGCAGCAGTTGCTCGGCGTCGTCCATGATGAACACGCGCTTCACGTACAGCTTCAGACCGCCGCGATGATCGCGATTCCACAGGTCGAACGGCGCGTGAGTGGGCACGTACAGCAGTTGCGTGTATTCGCTACGGCCTTCGACGCGGTTGTGCGTCCACGTAAGCGGATCCTGATGATCGTGCGCGAGATGCTGATAGAACTGCTTGTACTGTTCTTCGGCGATGTCGTTCTTCGCGCGCGTCCACAGTGCGCTCGCCTGGTTGACGGTCTCGTCTTCGTCCTGCGCGACCATCTCGCTCTTTTCCGCGTCCCATTCTTCCTTCTGCATCAGAATGGGCAGCGCCACATGGTCCGAATACTTCTGGATGATCGACTTCAGACGATGCGTGGACAGCAGTTCGTCTTCATCCGCGCGCAGATGCAGCGTGATGGCGGTGCCGCGTGCGGCGCGCTCGATCTGCTCCACGGCGAAGTCGCCCTCGCCGGCGCTTTCCCAGCGCACGCCTTCCGAGGCCGGCACACCGGCGCGGCGCGTTTCCACCGTGATCTTGTCCGCGACGATGAAGCCCGAGTAGAAGCCCACGCCGAACTGGCCGATCAGCGCCGCGTCCTTCTGCTGGTCGCCCGAGAGCTTGCCGAAGAATTCCTTGGTGCCCGAACGCGCGATCGTGCCGAGGTTAGCAATCGCTTCGTCACGGCTCATGCCGATGCCGTTGTCTTCGATCGTGATGGTGCAGGCAGCTTTGTCGTAGAAGACGCGAATTCGCAGATTCGGATCGCTTTCGTACAGGGCGCTATTTTCGATGGCCTCGAAACGCAGCTTGTCGGCTGCGTCGGACGCATTCGAAATCAGCTCGCGCAGAAAGATTTCCTTGTTGCTGTATAGCGAATGGATCATCAGGTGCAGAAGCTGTTTCACTTCTGCCTGAAAGCTCATGGTTTCTTGTGCCATGGTCGGATTCCTCTCTGTTTTCTGTTGCGAATGGGATTGGTAGGACAGAGGCACCGCGTTAGAAGCGTGGTGAATCGCCTGTTGCCGGACTGACGGCGCAAATGGGACGGTCCGGCGCGGTTTCAAGAGGCGCGGCACACAACGCTGTCGAGATAGCGGCATAAAAAACGTCGCCAGTTCCGGGTCGCCGCAATTGGCGATGTTGAAGCGCATCCACGTGGTGGGCAACTGCTGCGGCGAAAAAAAGCTGCCCGGCGTCAGCAGGAAGCCGTCTTCGTGGCCGGCGGCGGCGAGCGCGGCGGCGTCCACGCCGGTGTCGGCCCACAGGAACATGTCGGCACCCGGTGTGAGAAAAAGCTTGAGGCTGGTTTTTCCAGCATCCGCACGGATTTTTCGCGCACGCCGTCAAGACGCGCACACAGCCGCTCCACGTGCCGCCGATAGTGGCCTTCGGTCAGAATCTTGTAGAGCACGCGTTTGTTCAGTTCCGGGCTCGTCATGCCGACGAGCATCTTCTGGCCCACGGCTTTGGCCACTTCCGGCGCGCACGCAATGAAGCCGACGCGCAGATTCGGCGCGAGCGTCTTCGAGAAACTGCTGAGATAGATCACGCGCCGGAGCTGATCGAGGCTTGCGAGCCGCGTGCCCGGATGGCTCGGCGGACACAGGTCGCCGTAAATATTGTCCTCGACGACGATGAAGTCGTACGCCCCGGCAAGCGGCAGAATGCAGAACGCCTGCGCGGCAGTGAGCGACGTGCCGGTGGGATTTTGCAGCACAGAGTTGATCACCAGCATTTTCGGCCGCCAAGTTTACACGAGCGATTCGAGCGCGTCGAGGTCCGGGCCGTCCGGCGTATAAGGCATGCCGACGAGCCGCGCGCCCTGCGACGCGAAACGCCCGAACATCTGGAACCAAGCCGGATCGCCGACCACCGCCGCGTCGCCCGGCTTCACGTAGATGCGCGAAATGAGGTCGATCGCCTGCGTGATGCCGGACACCATCACGATCTGATCCGGCGACGCGCCGATCTCCAGCTCCTCGAGCCGTGTCTGCAACTGCTGACGCAGCATCAGAAAACCCTGCGGCGTGCCGATGCCGAGCGTGCGCAGCGCCGTGGTGATGAGATCGCCGTCGAGCCAACGCGCCGGCAGGTAACCTAGGCCGGGACTGCGTTCTGGCCGTGCGCCGGTATGCAGCATGTTGCGCAGAAGCCAGACCACGTCGATCGTGGCGGGCACGGGCGAGGCTTGGGCCCCGGCTCCTGCAGCGTGTTGACGGGTGCGCTGCCAAGCCGCTCGCGCACATAGAAGCCGGAGCCGCGCCGCGATTCCAGAAAACCTTGCGCGACGAGCCAGCCGCTCGTAGGCTTCGACCACGGTGCGCGACACGCCCTTGTCGAGCGCGAGCTTGCGGATGGACGGCATGCGCATGCCGGGCCGAAACACGCGTTCCTCGATGCGGCGCCGTGCCCATTGAACCAACTGCTCGACCAGCGTGAGCGACGCGGTGTCGTGCGGAGCGGGAATCTGCGCAAGCGGAACGGACATGACTGGCTCCAACTATACCAAACAGTATCGAACCGATTGTACCGTTACTGTGCCGGTCCCCGCCGCTACATTTACGACTAAAGCGATAGCTTAAAAGCCGGAAATGCCGGTGGAATTTCGCGCCGGAATGCAGCGCCGATGCGGGCCACGTGACCTATCAGGCCGGCAAACGGTTATACTAACGGCCCCGGCGCTCGATTTCGCCCGGCCGGCAAGGTCCGGACCGGTGGGAACGAAGCAGCCGGCCCGCTTCGGCTCGATCACCTCGTGATTTTCGCCCGCACCCTCGACGAGGGTGCGCATCCGCTGATGCGCACGCACAACCGCCTGCTGAACCTGTGGGGCGGCGTGTATTTGGAGGTGATCGCAGTAAATCCAGAAGCGCAGGAACCGGCCGAGGGCACGTCGCCCTGCGCCCGTCTGTTCACGCTCGACGACCCGGCCACGCATGCGCGGCTCGAAAACGGACGGTGTGTGACTTGCCATCCTTCGCGAATTCAAAGCACGGAAAGATGCCGACCTCTTCCATGCTCCGGTGGACGAAGCTCCAGTCGTCCTCCCACTGGACCCGTTGCGAATACGAGCGAATCGGAGACCGCAGATCGAAGCGATACTGGCCTTCCGCCTGCGGAGTCTTGGCGAACACATCGGCGAGAATCTGTCTGCCGTCAGCTTCCTGCCAGTCGCGGCAGTCACTGCTGAGCTTGAGGAAACTCAGCCATGACGAAAACTGAGGTAATAGGTGATCGGCCCATCGCTACCCAGACGGCGGGCATGCTGCGCATAGCCGTGAATCGGCATATAGCGGCCATCGTTTTGCTGAATCCAGAGTGTGACCGGCTTCAACATCAGCGCGCCGAGCTTTATTTCTCACCATGCACCGACACGGCATCGACGGTGAACTCAAATTACCCCTAGGCGGGCCGAACCTTTCACGTACATCGGTACGAGCCAGTCTTCGCCAAGCGGCGTATCGAGTTTGCCAAGTAGCCCAACCTGCGCCTATCCTGCGCGCAGCGCATCTTGCAATTCTTGGTAAGCCATGCCGAACTCCGTGTATGAAAAACACTTACGGCCGCCACTCGAAGCGGGGCAGCCTGTTTTACTTCGCAATTAACTGCACCCGAAGATGAAGTCTTCGAGCATTCGGTCCGCTGCGGAATTCACTCGAGAAGGAAAAAGGCAAACCCTAATTCTGTATATTTTCAGAATTAATTACTCATGCCGCATAAAATACGCAATCAGACTTTATCTCAACTACATTCACCGTGCGCGAGATGTTATCGAAATCCAGCAACCGGTGTCATATCGACGTGAGATTGAACCCTGTCGAAAGCACGACTGCCCTATGAGCACGAAATGACAGGATAGGTTTCGACCAAAGTCATCAAAATTCATCTATGTTTTTTCCTTGCAATCCTGACAGATTGCCAATCTAAAATAAGGGTGAAGATGTCGTCGCAGGGAAAGGCGAAAATCGCATAGCACCGCCAAGACTGTAGCTATTACCAATCTCGAAACAGTCGCCACTGCACCTCACAGAACCAGTTGACGCTAATGAATCGTGGCTCGTCAGGATCGATTCTACGCGAGCAAGAGCAATGAGAAAAGAGCTTCAAAGATGACAGACGGCGAAGAGCTATCCGCATCGGAATAGATATGCCACGCTGTCCGAACGGGCCACATTTAACTGAAAACAGTGGGTCAGATTCGGTGTAAATACAGATATGCGGCGTTTATCGATCCACGTAATCAAGTCCACGTTGACGACAATCTGTTCATCCTGGCTATTCTCGGGGGTGTAATTGAGTCTAGCGGCTGACACATTCTGCCTTATTGAAGTTCGACGACCGGGCGAAGCCGAGACACGCACATGAAGTCATCCTAGAGTTCGCCGGAGAGAAAGTGTGATGACTGTCGAAGACACTTTTTGAAGAATGAGCTACTGCTATAGGTCCACCGTTCCAGAGCAAACGGAAACATACGCATTGGCGAAAATAGACTTGCCGATTGGTTTGCTGAAGCGTTCAGCAGCGTTTGTTAGTCGTCTTGTAAGTCAAAAAACAAAACCCCGCAAGTCATTGACTATACGGGGCTCCGGGGCTCTGCATTCAGTTCTGGCGGAGAGAGGGGGATTCGAACCCCCGATAGGCTATTAACCTATACACGCTTTCCAAGCGTGCGACTTAAACCGCTCATCCATCTCTCCGGCAAGGAGCCGAGCCGAATTATAGCAAACTTCGCGCCGTCCGCTACTCCCCGTCGCAAACCAGCTCAAGGATGCCGTATAGATAGTCCACCAACGAGATAGTCCACCAACGCCGTCGTATAAGCAAGCGTCCGGTTTGCGATCGAGCAGACTCTTCCCCAATCGCCGCCAGAAAACCCGCCGGCACGCCGAATACGCCCGAGCTGATCGGCTCGATGCCGAACCAGCGCGGGCCGGCGAAGCCCGTCATCTGCGTGAAGAACGGATACGTCGACACGATGTAGTAGATTGCACACCACGAGCCCCGCCACCATGCCGGCCACGGTGCCCACGGGCGTCGTGCGCTTCCAGAACACGCCCAGCACCAGCACCGGAAAGAGACTCGAGGCCGCCAGCGAAAACGCCACGCCCACCAGGAACAGGATGTTCCCCGTATTCAGCGACGCCACGTACGACGCGAACAGCGCCACGCCTAGCAGCAGAATTTTCGAGATCGTCACGCGCCGCTGGCTCGACGCCGACGGGTCGACCATGTGGTAGTAAATGTCGTACGATAGCGCCTTGGTTGCGTATTTTGGCGAACGTGATCAGGGGATTCGGGTTGAACGTGACGGGTCCTTTCGGTTGAAGGTGATCGCTGATCAGCGGTTTTCGAAGCGAGCGAGCATCTTGCCGAAATGGG
>CALNWS010000106.1 GCA_940747215.1 uncultured Paraburkholderia sp.
GGTCAGGCTGGACCTGTCAGCGCAGACGGCCGTTCCGAGCCGGCGGTTCGGAACGGACTACGCGGCGATGCACTGCGACCTGCACCGCAAGGGCGTGACATTGCAGTTGCTCCGGGAAGAGTACGTCTCGCTCGAAGGCCAGTCGCTCGGAATCGAAGACCGCCCCTAGCGCGGGCTCGATCGCGATCGGCAAGGGCGAGATCCGCTTCGAACACGTGACGATCCACTACGGAGCGAAAGCCACGCCGCTTTACGACGACTTCTCCGTGCGCATTGCGCCGGGCGAGCGCGTCGGACTCGTCGGGCATTCGGTTCGGGCAAAACGACCTTCATCAAGCTGATCCAGCGTCTGTAAGACGTCACAGCGGCCACATCACGATCGCGGTCAGGACATCGCGCAGGTTCGTCAGGCGTCGCTGCGCGGTCAGATCGCGATCGTGCAACAGGAGCCGGTGCTGTTTCACCGCTCGCTCGCGGAAAACATCGCGTACGCGCGGCCTGGCGCAAGCCGCGCCGAGATCGAGCGCGCCGCACGTCTTGCGAACGCGCACGACTTCATCGCGTCGCTGCCGGACGACTATGACACGCTCGTCGGCGAGCGCGGCGTCAAGCTTTCGGGCGGCGATCGCACGCGCCTTCCTGGCCGACGCGCCGATCCTGATTCTCGACAAAGCTACGTCGAGTCTCGACAGCGAAAGCAAACTGCTAATCCAGCAGACCATGGAGCGGCTGATGACCGGCCGCACGACGCTCGTGGTCGCGCACCGGCTGTCGACCGAGCGCGCGCTCGACCGCCTGCTCGTCCTCGACAAGGGCAAGGTGATAGAGGAAGGCAGCCACGAAGCGTTGATCAGGCTCGACAACGGCCTGTACCGTCGGCTCTTCGAACGTCAGGCGCTGGAGTTGATCAAGGGTCTGGGCGAGCCGGAAGCGATGGAAGCGAAAGCCATCGCGCGTGCCAGCCGGAAGGACGACTCGAGTCTGCTGGTCGGCAAGTAAGTGGCGCAGCCGACTTCGCAACCTCAAACGAACGGGGCCGTGCGCTGATACGCACGGCCCCGTTTTTTCATGGTCGACGCGATCGAACCGTCTCTCCCGATAAACCAGCTACACCTTGCCCGCCGGCAGTCCCACGCCGCGCGCCATGCCGGTGGCGGCGAATACCATCAGCACGAGCAGGATGGTCTGATAGACGCTCAGCCACGCATATAAGCGCGCCTTGTGCAGATCGGGCGCCTGCCCCGTCCGTTGCGACGCGCGCCAGCGCATCAGCGCGAGCATGGATGGCACTTCGAGAATCACGATCAGCACGAACAGCGTCATCTTCGCGTGAAAGAGCGGCTCGTGCAGATAGTAGTCGGCGCCCTTCTCGTAGCCACCGAACGCACGCATCAAGCCGGTCACGCCTAGCACCAGTGCCGAGATGCCCCAGAAAGTGTCGGCCCGGAACACCGAGCGCAGCGCGGCGGGCACGGTGGCGTGTCGCAGCGCCCACGTGCGGCGTAGGATCGAACCGAGCGCAAAACCATAAGCCAGCAGATGTAGAACGGCAAGTAACCAGCAACTAGCATGGCGACTTCTGCGAAGCGATCTGTTATGTGATGCGCCGGCTCGAAGATGCACGGCGCCATTTCATTATCAGCGACGACTCAACGGCCGACGCATCCGCTACCGCGTGTGACCGACTGCACACAGCGCGCGGCCTCAGACCTGCCGCAAAGACGTGTCGAGCGCGCGCGCGGCGACGCGATCGCCCTCGGTCGTGAGCGCGGTGCGAAACACAGTTTGCCCGTTATGGCCGGCGGCTGCCAGCGAGTCCCACAACAATTCGATTTTCGGACGACGCCCGAACGTGCCGCGAGCAAGTGTCGGGGCACCCGAGCCGACCGACTGCACCGCCGTGCCCGGTTCGGCACCCGCCGCGCTGAAAGCGACGGCCGGCGCGGCCATCGGACGCGCGCCCTGCCCCGCCGCCCAGCGCACGGACAACTCGCGCGCATCGTATTGACCGACCTTGCGGCGCTCGGCCCACACGATCACCGTGCGCGTAGCCGGATCGAGCGCAACCGCAAAGCGGCCGATCGCGAAGCGGCGCGCGGCGATGTTGGTGCGCCAGAGCGCGCGCGGCCGGCAAATCCACAGCACTGCCACATAGAACGCGGGCGCGGCGAGCAGCCAGCCATTGGTCGCCGCCACCGCCTGCACGGCGCGCCGCCACCCGGCGCTAGCCGTAAACGCGCCAATCGACCAGACGGCAAACAGGAAACCGAGGAAAGCGAAAAGCCGCAGCGCCTGCCGCACCCATTGCGGCAACGGATGGAACGGCCGCTCGGCGACGGCGCGCGCGCCCGGCAAGAAAATCAGCAGGAAGAGAAAAACGAGGTTGATGCACGCCCAAGGCGACGACACCATCGCAGACAACGACGCGCCCAGATCCATCTGCGACATAGAAAAGAGCCAGCGAGCCAGCAGCACGAGACCGATGGCGCGCAACGCGAAAATCGTTCCGGCACCGGGCGCTGCGTTCGCACGCGTCTTTTTCGTTCTCGCCAAAGCATCCTCCTGTCGTCGGCGTTGCCGCAGCTAAATTTGCGACAGGGCCATTATAGGGATATTACGAACGGCGGCCTGTGGTCTCCGCCACCAAACCGTTGTTTTCAGCCTTCGGCGGCAAAAAACGCGGCGCCAATGCAACAACGCCCCGCAGGCGCGCTGGCTTGCGGGGCGTTGCTGGATAAACGGCTGTCGGCTGGAGCGCCCGGAAGCGCTCCATGCCGGCACACACTTCAGCTGACGTTGACTTCACGCAGCACGGTGCGGTGCTTCTGACGCAGCAGTTCTTCGTACGTGGCGACGTAGTTGCGCGCCATCACCTTCGACGAGAAGCGCGCTTCGAACACCTCACGCACCTTCGCGCGCGGTAGCGTGTGCAGACGCTTGAGCGCTGCAACTGCGCTGATTTCATCTTCGACGACGAAGCCCGACACGCCGTTTTCGATCACTTCCGGCACCGAACCGCGGTTGAACGCGATCACCGGCGTACCGCACGCCATCGCTTCGATCATGACGAGACCGAAAGGCTCCGGCCAGTCGATCGGGAACACCAGCGCATGCGCGTTGCCGAGGAACTCACGCTTTTCCGACTCGCTGATTTCGCCGATGTATTCGACGTGCGGCAGGGCCATCAGCGGCTTGATCACTTCTTCGTAGTAAGCGCGGTCGGCCTTGTCGATCTTGGCGGCGACCTTCAGCTTCATGCCCGCTTCGCCCGCGATGCGGATAGCGCGGTCCAAGCCCTTCTCCGGCGAAACGCGGCCGAGGAATGCGAGATGATAGCCCGGCTCGACATTGGGGATCGGCGTGAGCACGTCTTCCGGCAGGCCGTGATAGACGGTTTGCAGCCAGTGCGCCTGCGGCAGCGGAATGCGCTGGTTATCCGAGATCGAGACGACCGGCACGTCGTTGAACGTGTTGAAGATCGGCTGCAGTTCGGGCAGATCGAGACGGCCGTGCATCGTGGTGAGGAACGGCACCGGCTGACGGGCGAACAGCGAGAACGGGTAGTAGTCGATGTGGAAATGCAGCACGTCGAATTCTTCCGCGCGGCGGCGCACTTCTTCGAGCAGCAGCATGTGCGGCACCATCACGTCGCGGATGGTCGGGTCGAGGCGCAGTGCTTGCGGCCAGAAGACTTCGAGCTTCGCCGAAGTTACCGAATCGCCGCTCGCGAAGAGCGTGACGTCGTGGCCCTCTTCGACCAGCGCTTCGGTCAGATAGGACACCACGCGTTCCGTACCACCGTACAGCTTGGGAGGAACCGCCTCGTGCAACGGAGCGATTTGAGCGATTCGCATAATGGACAACTCCTTCAAAAATCAGGCACAGGTACTGCAATCAATAAAAGCGACTTCGCTTGCTCGCCAGGGCAGTCGGACCGGATTCGCCGGCGCGAGCCTGATTCTTTCGAGAAATCCTGCGATGGATCGCTTGGGTTTTTGAGCCCTGACCGGTCGATCAGTGTCTGGGCATGTGCCAATAACGCGCATCCAGCACCTGCGTTGACAAACTGTCAGAAATTTCGGTGGGCCTCTGGAGCATGCATTACCAGCGCCGACCTTCTCACTGCACTACAACATTTCAAATGTCTTTATGTTGTTACAAACGCGAAACACTTTGCAAGCTTCTAAGCGAGTTCTACCGTGAGTTTGCGGCGAGCCACCTGACGGCGGCTTCCGTAAGCTCCTGAGTCAATCTTGCCGGTACGCCATTGAAGAAATGCCGCGCCGCGATTGAATGCAGTTTGCTTGAATGCAGTTTGCAATTATATCCCGAAATTTTCCGCGATCTGCGTGAACCACCGGCCCGATATAGGTGTCCAGCAGAGGCAAATTGCGGAGGCCTGTCGCGAAATCAGTCGCGCCATCGCCCGGATACACAGGGCGCAATCGCTTTTGCGTGTTTACAATGCGAAGCATCGGCTTCGCGGCAAACCCTTTTCCATGTGGCCCGCGCTTTGCATGCACAACCCGAAACCCATCGACCTCACGATTAATTGGAACATTTAACCATCGCCCAGCGTAACGCCCAGAACGCAAAGCTCGCGAGCTATGCGCACCGGCCGCTTGCGTTTCTCTTCCGCTTTATCCGCCGCCACCCGCTCGCGCATGCGATCGTGCTGTGCAGCGTGTTTGCGGCCGTGAGCTGTGCACTCGTTTCGCAGTACGCGATCAAGCATCTGATCGACGTGCTCGGCGAAGGCCGCCACCATCCCGGCCCGCTGTGGGGCGCGTTTGCCATCCTCGTCGGCCTGATCGCCGCGGACAACCTACTGTGGCGAATTGGCGGCTGGGTCGCCGCGCATACGTTCGTTGCCGTGACGGGCGATCTGCGGCGCGACCTGTTCCAGTATCTGACCGGCCACTCGCCCGTCTACTACTCGGAGAAGCAGCCGGGCATGCTGGCAAGCCGAATCACGGCGACCTCGAACGCCGTGTACACGGCCGAAAACACGACCGCCTGGAACGTGCTGCCGCCATGCATCGCCGTACTCGGCGCGATCGTCATGATCATCGCGGTGAACCCGCTGATGGCCGCCGGTCTAATGATCTGCTCTGCAATTTTGTCCGTCGTCCTTTACAAACTTGCCGGTCGCGGCTCGGCGCGCCACCACAACTTCGCTACCAAGGCGGCTTCGGTGGACGGCGAACTGGTCGACGTGATCGGCAACATGAGCCTCGTGCGCGCGTTCGGCATGACGTTCCGCGAACAGCAGCGCTTCGGCGCGACCGTCAAGGCGGAAATGGACGCGCGTCAGCAGAGTCTGCTGTATCTGGAAAAGCTGCGTCTGCTGCACGCCGTCATCACGGCGCTGCTGTCGGCGGGTCTGCTCGGCTGGGCGCTGTGGCTGTGGGATCAGGGCAAGGCGACCTCCGGCGATATCGTGCTCGTCAGCTCGCTCGGCTTCACGATTCTGCACGGCACGCGCGACCTCGCCGTGGCGCTCGTGAACGTCACGCAGCACATCGCGCGTCTCGCGGAAGCCGTGCGTACGCTGCTGGAACCGCACGGCATGCCCAACCGCGACGGCGCGACCGAACTCGTGCCGCAAGGCGGCCGGGTCGATTTCGAGGCGGTCACGTTTGCGTATCCGCGTCGCCGCGCGATTCTCGACCACTTCGATCTGCATATCGAGCCGGGTCAGCGCGTTGGCCTGATCGGCAAGTCTGGCGCCGGCAAGTCGACCGTTCTGGCGCTCCTGCAACGCTTCTATGAAACGCAAGGCGGTGCGATCAGGATCGACGGCCAGGACATTGCCGACATCATGCAGGACAGCCTGCGTCACGCGATTGCGCTGGTGCCGCAGGATATTTCGCTGTTCCATCGCACGGTGTACGAGAACATCGCTTATGGCCGCCCGGAAGCGAGCCGCGAGGAAGTGCTGGCCGCCGCGCGCGAGGCGCGTTGTACGGCCTTCATCGAAGCGATGCCGGAAGGTTTCGACACAATCGTCGGCGACCGCGGCGTGAAGTTCTCGGGCGGACAGCGTCAGCGCATCGCGATTGCACGTGCGATTCTGAAGAACGCGCCGATCCTGCTACTCGACGAAGCGACCTCTGCACTCGACAGCGCATCCGAAGAAGCGATCCAGAAGGCGCTCGACCACCTGATGGTCGGACGCACCGTCATCGCCATCGCGCACCGTCTCTCGACGCTCAACAACTTCGACCGCATCATCGTGATGAGCGCCGGCAAGGTAATCGACGACGGCAGTCCGGAAGAACTGCGTCAGCGTCCGGGCCTCTATCGCGACCTGCTTTCCAAGCAGTACGGCAAGGGCACCACGCTGCATATCGGTGGCAAGAAGGTGGACGAGCAGCACGTGGTGTAAGCGCACTGCTCCCGCAACTGCGCCATCATGTCCGCGTGACAGGCCTTGCGCTCGGCAAGCGACATGTCGAGTTCTTTGGCGAGCGCCTCGGCCATACCTTCGATGGTAAGCGATCCAATATCGACGTCTATCCAACAGCACTCTGAGCGAGGGGCATAGGTGTTCACCTATTTGTGAGGTGGACACCTATGGCTGACAAAGACTCGGAGCGAAGAGTAGTTCGGC
>CALNWS010000107.1 GCA_940747215.1 uncultured Paraburkholderia sp.
CGCTGAGTGCGTGCGTCTGGTTCCCTTTGTCATTCCCCGGTTCCTCTGCCCGCATTATCCGCTGGCTCAGGCCCCGGCCGCTCCACTGATCCGGCTGTCCAAATTCCCGCGACCACCTCTGAGCGCTTCGTTCTGCGTCGCTGCATCAGCAAAAAGGTGAAATTATGAAGAACTTTCGCGTCGTCGTCAACAGGTTTTTTACTGCTTCACTACCGCCACTTCAACATGACCGACTCGCCGAAAGCCTTGCCAATACTGGCTCTCCCGCTCCCCGCCCTCGTGTCCCGGCGTCCGGAACACGAAAGGGCGAAATTCTAGCGACCCGAACCGGGCCTTGCAAGCCCCTTGGGATTAATTTTACGGTGCCTTTTTCGCACTGACTGGAGCACTCTCGACGACCGGCACTTTCACGTCGGCCATGGCAGTGTGCGCAGTTGCGGCCCCGATCGTCCAGTCGTACAGAACGGTATATGCGACTGCCAACAAAGTCGGTCCGATGAATACGCCGAGGAAGCCAAAGGCGAACGCGCCGCCGAGAATGCCGAGCATCACGAGAATAAGTGGCATGTCGCTATTCCTGCCAATCAGGATTGGCTTGATGACGTTGTCCGACATGCTGACAACGAGTACGCCCCACACCACCAGAAAAATTGCCCAGCCGGTTGCGCCATCATGATACAGCCAGATCGCCGCCGGTAGCCACACGATCACCGGGCCGCCAGGTATCACCGATAAAAAGAACGTGGCCAATCCAAGTAGCGCTGGCGCCGGCACGCCCGATATCCAGCAACCGAAGCCAGCCAGTATTCCCTGCACGAGTGCCGTCCCCAGAATTCCGTACACGACGCCCTTCACCGTGCTACCGGCAAGCGCCAATAGATAATCGGCGCGCTCGCCCGCAATACGCCGCATGCCCGCGTTCAACCATGCCGCAGCGCCCTCGCCTCCCGTATAAAAGAAGAACGCGAGCACGATACTCAGCGCCAACAGCCCCAAGCCATGCGTAACGGCAATAGCGGCAGCCAGAATCCATTTGCCCGCTGGCGCCGCGAGCAGGCGCGACTGAGCGATCAATTCTGAATTGCTGCTCGTCAGACGTTCCCAAAATGCTTCTATATTCGAGCCGACCAGCGGAATGCGCGCAACCCACGGCGGTAAATCCGGCAACCCGGCCTCGAATAGTCTCTGAACGAGCGCGACGATGTCGTGAACATGCGCACCAAACGCGAACCCCGCATACACGAACGGCCCGAGCACGACAACGAGAATGATGATCACGATCAACGTGGCAGCCCATTTGCGCCTGCCGCCCACCGCGGCCGTCAGCCGGCAGTATAAACCCCACGAGCTATAACTCAGAATGGCGCTCCATAGCAGCGCAGTAGTGAACGGCGCAAGCACCAGCAACGATCCGCCAAAGAGGACAATCAATGCAAACACGGCGGCAAGCCGCTCGATCAGTTGGTCCGATTTCACGATGACTCTCCTGTTGCAACAGACCATGTCAGCGAATCCAGCCTCAACGATTCCGCCAGAAGCCGCCACCCAAAACACCGACCGGAACCGCAAGGCCTGACCTCTATCATCCATCCGGACCGCCAATCAGATCAGAATGCCTGGCAAAGCCCAGAAACGTCCCAACGACAGTCCGGAAAAGCCTTAATCCACCGGGCAGTACAGGCCAAACGATATGGCGGCATGGAAAAGAATAGAATATAAGATTCTGTGCTTCCCAATTTTTGGATTTATGCGCTCGCGAATCGCCAAACGTCTCCCTCCCGACGCCGACAAACTCGTTGGTCTCTCGCTCGCGCTCTTCGCGTCGGGCAGTCGCACCGAGGACCGCTTCTGGGAAGCGAAGCTCGACACGCTGCTCGCCAAGATCGTGCGCAACGGTAGCCAGACCACGCTGGACGCCGCGCTCGACCATCTGCAGCAAAATCATCCGGACGCTTATGGCGCGCTCGCCGACATGGTGGAAACGCACAGCGAATCGTTCGTCATCGAGCACGAAGGCGTGACGTACGAGGCGCTGCTGATTGCAGCGCCGGTGCTCGCCTGGACGCGCTACATGATCCCGTCCGGACCGCTAAAGAGCGACTCCGCAGATGCCCTGCGCGCGCATCTGCAGGCGCACGTGCTCGCGTCGAATACGCGCGTGGCCATGGCGCCGTTCCTCTACAGCATCGACCAGCTGCCGCGCCACCACGTCGAAACTTGGCGCATCGCGCAACAGCTCGCGCAAACGGCCATGGCCGGCGGCAACACCAAGCTGAATTTCGGCGAACTGCCAGAAACATCGCCCATTCTGGCCGACCCGCGCTTTCTGCTCGCCGTGGTGGCCGCACCGGTCGGCGAGCCGGCCTTCCGCTGGCAGGAAGAGGAAAATGGCAGCCGGATCGAGCGCGGGCAATGTCTCGAACAATGGGCCACGCAAGGCGGCGCTAATCTGTCGCTGGTGCTTCCGGGTTGCGAATTCGAATGCCTGTTGCCGGACGCCTATTACTCGGCCTGCCGCGACGCGGACGAGAGCGTGCGTCCACACACCGTTCGCACCGCCGTGCGCTATCTGTTCGACACGATCGGCGCCGCGCCGCAGGAACTGCGCGCGGTCGTCGCCGGATTCGGCGAGCGCCGTATCGACGAATATCGCGTCGGCTTCACGCGCCGCGGCAGCAACGACGTGATTTACGGCGTCGTCTGGCCGCTCTATGGCCGCGAAAACGGTGAAGCCGGTATCGACGAAGAACCGCAGGAAGTGCCCGCGTCGGACGATCCGCTCGAGGAAATCGTCGCGTTGCTCAAGGAAACCGGCGTGACCGAGGTGCGTCGTCATGCAGGCCGTTTCGAGCCCGAATACTGCGACGATTGCGGCGTTCCACTGTATGCCGATCCGCTCGGCGAAATCGTCCACGCCGAAATGCCCGAAGATGCCGAGCCGGCCCAGCCGCATTTCCATTGAACATCGGTGTTGCGCTACAACGCGCCGCCGCCACGCCCAAAAAAGCCCCGCCTCAAGCGGGGCTTTTTTGTGTTTCCTTCACCTTGAGCGTCATTCTTCTTATGCCTTTTGGACAGGCCGTCAAATCCGACGGGAATTTGTCATCTTAGGTACAGTGACGCATCGCGATGTGCCGACTTCTGCCGGCGCAGACCATCGCGTCACTTCACCGATTCATCTGGAGACATGCATACGATTCTCGATACTCAACTCAGACGCGGAACGACGTAACGGTGTGAAAGCACTGCTCAGGCAAATAGACCGGCTTGCGCGCTTTAACGAAGCGCAGGATTGGCGCCACATCGAGCGCACGCTTAAGCATCAGTTGCCCGATCTGCTCGTGGTCGACTGGCAGGACTGGGGATGTCCATCGCGGACGTCCGCCAGTTGCTCAGCCACTACCTCGACCTGCGCGTCGCGGTCCTGACCGATCAGGCCCAGCCGAAAGCCGTGCGCGAACTGATGGACGAAGGCGTACTCGGCGTGGTGCCGCGCGAAATCGATCCGTGTCTCATCGTGCGCGCGTTCGAAATGGTGCTGCTGGGCGGCCACTACGTGCCGCCGGGCGCACTGGCGCTCAACCCGCCGCTGCTGGCCGACGCGCAGATCCGCCCGTTCGACGAAAAGAACCCGCCGCCGCGCCAGACTGGCAAGCGGCCTCTCTCCGCGTCAGCAGCAGATCATGCGCTGCGTGGTGCACATGGGCAGCACCAACAAGATGATCGGGCGCACGCTCGGCATTAGCGAGGGCACCGTGAAGATCCATCTGACCAGCATATTCCAGCAACTCGGCGCGCCTAATCGCGCGGCAGCCGTGGCGCTCTACAACGGCTGGCTGTCGAGCCACCTTCAGGTTTTGCGCAACAACGCGGATCAGGCGACCCGCCCGGTGATGGGTCAGGCCGGCGTGGTGCCATTGCGACGCCGTTCGCATAAACGTTTCCAGTACCCGTTGCCTGCCGGCGACACGGCAGTGCCGCTGCCGATCGCCGCGGAGCCGCGCGCCTCGTATGGCGATCCAGCGCCCGTCCAACCAGGCCCTGACCGGGTGTCACGCGAGTCCGCATGAGTCTGGCCGGCGCACACGCTGCAAGACGTTCACCTTCTTTCGCGCCGCGTTTGTGCCGGCTGGCATGGATTCCGCTCACACCTTTTCTCGTCCAACGAGTAATATGAGACACATGGGTTTCCTCTATACACCGCTTCCGTTCTGGGTCGCTGTCGGTGGCTGGATCGCCACTGCGATAGTGATCGCGCTCGCGCTCTGGAAAAATCCTTTCAAACGGCTTCAGGACAGCACGCTTCAGCACGTATGGCTCGCGATCATCGTCGCGGTGTCCGTGCTTTGGGCAAGCAACGCCTGGCTGGACGACGGAACGGTCATGCATCTGCTCGGCGCCACGCTCGTCGTCACGCTGTTCGACTGGGCGCTCGCGTTGATCGCGATGGCGGTGGTCACAGGTCTCGCCGCTGTCATTTTCGACGCGCCCTGGCAAAGCATAGCGCTAACGTTTCTCGTGTACGGGGCATTGCCTGTCGGCATCTCCACGCTGGTGCAACGCGCGAGCATCGCGTGGCTGCCACGCAATCTCTTCATGTTCATCTTTGGTCAGGGCTTCGTCTCGCCGGCCATTGCCGTCTCGCTCACTGCTGCTGCCGCACTCGGTGTTCATGTCGCCATCGCCAACGGCTCCATGACCGTCGTACCCGTCGGCTACGCATTCAGCTTTCTTCTACTCGCCACAGGCGAAGTTTGGTTCACGGGCATGTCTACGGCGTTGATCGCGGTCTACCGTCCTGCATGGGTCACCACGTATGATGTTCGTAGATACCGGTTAGGCGGTCCTCGCACCTGAGCGTATTCGAACGTTCAGTGCACAGACGCGAAGAACACGCAGTGACATTGCGCATCGCTTCATAATGGCTGTTGATCTGCCGCATGTTCTGGTCGTGTGGACGCGTGTCTTCGCGTTACTGTCTTCGCGCACTACGGGCAAAATATTTGTGTCAGGATTGAACTACAACCTCTCGCTAGGCATCTTAAGTGCCTCACGTCTTCTTAGCGTCTAACGAACTAGATGGATCGCACCAATGTACCGCGCCGATTGCTGCGGTTGATCGGCCGGTTAGCAACGTTTGCAGCGAGGCTCTCGCTCACCTGCGCTGCTCCCGCTTTCGCCGATCAACTCGAACAGCACAACGATCTCGTCAGCAAGTTTGTCAATGAAATGCACGCCGACCCCTTGGTCGCCGACTGCGCGGCTCATGGCAACTTCGTTGCAAGCACATCCACCGCTTTCGATCACGTCGAGTTTCCACCCAGCTCGTTCGACACTGCGCACGCGTCCATCACGCCCTGGAACGATTCGTTCGACGAAGGCAAGCAGCGCGTCAAGGTAGACAATATCGTCACCGTCGAAGGACTCGGCATTCGCCAGAGCGGCACGGGCGATCCAGCCGATCTGAAATTCCGCTGCGGCTATGTCGGCCAGCAGATGCTCGCGTTCAGCTGGAACGATCCAGTTCCGCCGGCCCGCGCGCAAAGCTCGCGTTCGTCCGATTCGCATTCCGCGGCGAGCAGGCACAAAGCCGCGAAGGGCAAGCACGTTACGAGCAGCAAGTCGTCGAAGAAAGCCACGACGAAATCGAGCAAATCGACGGCCAAAAAGAAGAAGAGCCAGTAAAAAGCGCGTGCTTCAAAAGTGTCCGCTGAAATGAACGAGGCACATGCCGTTGGGCATGTGCCTCGTTCATTTCAGCATGTCCAACTCGTGACCAACGCCTGCCCAACTCGCAAGCGCCGGGCAAACACAGGGCCCGGACAGACGCTCTCAGCCAAACCTCAAGCAAACGTCTCCACGTGCCGCAGAATGGCCTGCAACATCGCGGTGCCAAACGACGCGCTGCACTCGCCGTTCCAGCCCACCCGCTCGTCGGGCAGATTCGCGTTGTCCTTGAACGGCATTTTCCAGCGTGAGAGACAGGCAGCCGAATTCATTGCTGATGTATTTCGACGCGAGCTTCAACGCATCTTCGCGATACTTGCTCGCCGCGTAGCCGTACTCGTCCTGGAAGTCCGGACTCGCCTGCTTGAATGCTTCGATGAACGCCTTCTGCTCTTCGCCCTGACGCTCCGTGAAGCCCGGCAGCATTTCCGAGCCGGCAACTAACACATACGGCAGCGCTTCGTCGCCGTGAATATCGAAGAACAGATCGCATCCGGTTGCATGAATCGCATCACGCACCACCAGCACCTCGGGGCGGCGCGATGCATCCGGCTCCATCCATTCGCGGTTCATGGTTCGCGCCCGCCGCATTGGTGCGCAGATTGCCGTGCACGCTGCCGTCCGGATTCATGTTCGGCACGATGTAAAACACCGCGTGTTCGATGGTAAGCGATCCAATATCGACGTCTATCCAACAGCACTCTGAGCGAGGGGCATAGGTGTTCACCTATTTGTGAGGTGGACACCTATGGCTGACAAAGACTCGGAGCGAAGAGTAGTTCGGCAAAGAT
>CALNWS010000108.1 GCA_940747215.1 uncultured Paraburkholderia sp.
AACGTGATCACCCATTTCGGCAAGATGCTCGCTCGCTTCGAAAACCGCTGATCAGCGATCACCTTCAACCGAAAGGACCCGTCACGTTCAACCCGAATCCCCTGATCACGTTCGCCAAAATACGCACAAAAAACCAGATTGACGGGGCGGGTTGCCCGAAAAACGGTCTCGAATTCGCTACAATGACAAGCTTTGTTCGCCCGGCGCTTTCCGCCACCCGTTTGCATTTCCGGTGCCAGACTCCATACCGGCCGGACTGCCCGCGCTCGAAGCCGCCTTCTTTTCACTACTGCTGCTCATCCATCATGTTTCTGTTCTCCGCCGTCGAACTTGCTCCCCGCGACCCGATTCTGGGCCTGAACGAAGCTTTCAATGCCGACACGCGTACCACCAAGGTCAATCTTGGCGTGGGCGTGTACTTCAACGAAGAAGGCAAGATTCCGCTGTTGCGCGCCGTGCGCGAAGCTGAAAAGGCACGCGTCGACGCTGCGCTGCCGCGCGGCTATCTGCCGATCGAAGGTATTGCGGCATACGACGCAGCCGTGCAGACGCTGCTGCTCGGCCAGGATTCGCCGCTGATCGCGGCAGGCCGCGTGGTGACGGCGCAGGCACTGGGCGGCACGGGTGCGCTGAAAATCGGCGCGGACTTCCTGAAACGTCTGAACCCGAACGGCAAGGTTGCGATCAGCGACCCGAGCTGGGAAAACCACCGCGCGCTGTTCGAAGGCGCAGACTTCGAAGTCCTGTCCTACCCGTATTACGACGCGAAAACGCACGGCGTGAACTTCGAAGGCATGCTGAGCGCGCTGAACAGCTACGCTGCTGGCACGGTCGTCGTGCTGCACGCTTGCTGCCACAACCCTACCGGCATCGACCTCACGGTCGACCAGTGGAAGCAGGTGGTCGAAGTCGTGAAGGCGCGCAACCTCGTGCCGTTCCTCGACATCGCTTACCAGGGTTTCGGTGACAACATTGACGCCGACGCTGCAGCAGTGCGTCTCTTCGCTAACGCTGAACTGAACGTGTTCGTGTCGTCGTCGTTCTCGAAGTCGTTCTCGCTGTACGGCGAGCGCGTGGGCGCACTGTCGATCATCACGGCAAGCAAGGAAGAAGCCGCGCGCGTGCTGTCGCAACTGAAGCGCGTGATCCGCACGAACTACTCGAACCCGCCCACGCACGGCGGCTCGGTGGTCGCAGCGGTGCTGGCTTCGCCGGAAACGCGTGCTACGTGGGAAGCGGAACTCGCCGAAATGCGCGATCGTATCCACGCGATGCGTAACGGCCTCGTCGAGCGCCTGAAGGCAAGCGGCGTGGATCGCGACTTCAGCTTCGTGAACGCACAACGCGGCATGTTCTCGTACTCGAGTCTGACGGCGCCGCAGGTGGACCGTCTGCGCGAAGAGTTCGGCATTTACGCCGTGAGCACGGGCCGCATCTGCGTGGCCGCGCTGAATACGCGCAACCTCGACGTGGTGGCAAACGCGATCGCTCAGGCGTTGAAGTAATTCGAGTAGTTCGAATCGCAACGCGCGCTGTTGTGCGCGTTGCCTATGAGAAAGCAGGATGGAAAAACGGCGCCTTTTTTGCGGGGCGCCGTCTTTTATTGGCGATACATTTATTGGCGATACAAATTGGCGACGCGAACTGCTGAAATAAAGTATGCGACGCGTCGACCTAACGCCGTCCCGATGGATATCGTGCGTGACGAAGCCGGCATCATTATCGGACATATCCAGCCAGTCGGGTTGCGACAGTGAATGGCGAATATCTTCCAGACCGCTCTGCCAATGCTCGCGCATCGTGGACAAACCGAACTGGAAGTCCTTGTAGTGCCCCTCATATTCCTTGTGACGGTAAATGAAGTGGATCACATTATAGCGCTTCGAGCACGAGAGATCTTCGGCGAGCTTGAACCACGGGTCTTCGCGCTGCTCCTCCGGCACACGGTCCAGCACTTCGCGCAGCACATGCCTGAAACGCTGCGAGCGTTGCAGCATATCGGTGACGAGACGCGTGCGGCTCGAATACTGAATGTCTTTCATGCGCCTCTGCACGTCGGTGATGTTATCCGGCACCGGCCCGATCGCGCTCCACAGATCGACCTGGAACGCCAGCGTATCGCGGCGCGGCGTGGACTGGATCACCTCGTAGAGCGGCGTATTCGACATGAGACCGCCGTCCCAGTAATACTGCCCGTCGATCTCGACCGCCGCGAAGCCCGGCGGCAATGCGCCGGACGCCATGAAATGCTCGGGCCGAAGCTTGGTGTGCGTGTTATCGAAGTACGCGAAGTTGCCCGTGCCGCAATTCACCGCGCCCACGGAAACTTGCATCTCACCTGAATTGATCCGGTCGAAATCGCAAAGCGCTTCGAGCGTGACCTTAAGCGGCGTGGTGTCGTAGTAACTGGCCGTTTGCGGCGAGCCCGAAACGGTGGGCAACGGCGGCGGAAACCGCGGCACGAAAAACCCCTTCTGACCTTCGACGAGCGCGCCCACCGCCTGCGTAGCCGTGAATGCTTTGCGCACGGCTTCGCTCGAGTTGAAGAACGCATGTTCGATGAACGCCGGCAGCGGCGGACCGAACGTGGGCTGGCAGATCGTCTCCCAGAACTGAAGCAGCCGCTCGACGCGTTTCTCGGGTGGATTGCCGGCAATGATCGCCGTGTTCAGCGCGCCGATCGAAATGCCCACGAGCCAGTTGGGCTGAATGCCCGCTTCGTGCAGTCCCTGAAAGACGCCTGCCTGATACGCGCCCAACGCGCCACCGCCTTGCAACATCAGCGCGACGGTTTCGTAATCAGGCAGATGCAAATGGCGGCTCGTGTGACCGGAGGGCGCCGGACCGGTGCCCTCGCCTTCCCCGTCGACGGACACACCGACACGCCCGAAAACGAGTAGTTTTCAATTGGATTGACGATCTGAATGCCGGCGTTGGAAATAAGAATGTCCACCGAGCCGAGTTCGGCAGCGACCTTGTCGATGCCCTGATTGACGGCGTCTTCGTTCGTGACGTCCATGGCGACGCCAATCGCCTTGCCACCGCCCTTTTTGATTTCTTCGGCCACGGCGTTCGCGCCGTCCTGATTCAGGTCGGCAATCGCGACAGCCGCGCCGGCTGCGGAGAGCGTCAGTGCAATCTGCTTGCCGATACCGCTAGCGGTGCCCGTAACCACCGCGACCTTACCATTCAGATTCGTGTTCGTTGACGACATCCAGAATCTCCATGCAGTTGATGAGCAATGATGAGACCACGAGCCGCAGGCAGCGTGAAGTCGGCCGAACGGCATAGGCTATCCGGCCGAATGCTGTACTGCGGCCAACACTGCTATTGTGCATGAACCGTGTGAACTCCATCGGTAAAACGCACATCGGAACGTATCTCTTAAATTAGACGCTTTCAGCGGGATTCCAGCGGCTTTACTCTTAAGGAGGATGCATGAATTATCGACGTCTTGGCCATTCTGGCCTGCAAGTCAGCGAATTGTCCATTGGTTCATGGGTGACTTACGGCAATCAGGTGGATACCGGTGCGGCGCGCGAATCGCTTGCGGCCGCGCGCGACGCCGGCGTCAACTTCTTCGACAACGCCGAGGTGTACGCGGGTGGGAAGTCGGAATAAATCATGGGCTAGGCACTGAAGGAACTCGCGTGGCCGTGCATCAGCTACGTCGTGTCGACCAAATTCTTCTGGGGACTCGAGGAAGCGCCGAATCAGTACCACACGCTCAACCGCAAGTACCTGCTGAACGCGATCGACTCGTCGCTCAAACGCCTGCAACTCGATTATGTCGATTTTGCGTTCTGTCATCGTCCTGACCCGAACACGCCGATCGAGGAAACGGTCTGGGCGATGAGCGACATGATCACACGCAGCAAGGCGCTGTACTGGGGCACGTCCGAATGGAGCGCCGACGAAATCCGCATCGCGTACGACATCGCGGATCGCTACAACCTGCACAAGCCGGTCATGGAACAGCCGCAGTACAACCTGTTCCATCGCAAGCGCGTGGAAGAGGAATACAAGCGCCTGTATGAAGACATCGGCCTCGGTCTGACAACGTGGAGCCCTCTCGCGTCGGGTCTCCTCACCGGCAAGTATCGCGACGGCGTGCCGGCCGACAGCCGCGCGCAACTGCAGGGTTACGACTGGCTGCGCAAGCAGGTCACCGATTCCGGCAAGAACAACGTGGTCGACAAGCTCGGCGAAGTGGCGGACGAACTGGGTTGCACGGTCGGTCAACTGGCGATCGGCTGGATTCTGAAGAATCCGCATGTAAGCACGGTCATTACGGGTGCTTCGCGTGTCGAGCAGATCGGCGAAAACATGAAGTCCACCGAAGTGGCCGAGCGCATCACGCCGGAGATCAAGGAGCGGATCGAGGCGATCGTCGGCGACAATTACAATGGAGGCAACCGGGCTAAAGCTGTTTTATAGCCTGGGCATTCCGGCTTTTCGCGTCGATTCGCGCGGGTTCGGCCCGACCGAAGTTCGCGCGGTGCGACGCGCATCTCGCACGGAGCGGGTGGCGCGCGCGGGTCGCGTACATACGCGACCCGCGCCGCACTTTGTCCGCGTGCGCATTGCGATTTGCATCGCCGTATCCGTCCGGAGCGGCACGCCCTCTTTCAGCATTTCCTCATCATGCTCAGCTATCGCCACGTCTTCCATGCAGGCAACCACGCCGACGTTCTCAAGCACGCGGTCGTCCTGCAACTTCTGCGTTACCTCGGCCAGAAGGACAAGGCCTACTGGTACATCGACACGCATGCAGGCGCCGGCGTCTATTCGCTGAAAGAAGGTTACGCGACGAAAACCGGCGAGTTCCAGACGGGCATCGCGAAGCTCTGGGAGCGCAACGATCTGCCGCCGCTCTTCGCGGACTACGTCGAGGAAGTGAGCGCGCTCAATCCGGACGGCGACCTGCGCTTTTATCCCGGCTCGCCGTATATCGCGTGGCGGCAGTTGCGTGAACAGGACCGCATGCGTCTGTTCGAACTGCACACCACGGAAATCGACGTGCTGCGTCACAACTTCCGCGACGCGGGCCGTCGCGCAATGCTGTACGCCGGCGACGGCTTCGACGGCATTCTCGCGCTGCTGCCGCCGGCACCGCGTCGCGCGCTGATTCTGCTCGACCCGTCGTATGAAGACAAACGCGACTACGCGCGCACGTTGCGCAGTGTCGAGGAAAGCCTGAAGCGCTTTCCCACAGGCACGTATGCCGTGTGGTATCCACAGGTGAAGCGTCCCGAATCACAGCGCTTTCCCGAGCAGTTGAAAAAGCTGCAGGATAAAAACTGGCTGCACGTCTCGCTAACCTTGAGCAACCCGCCTGAAGACGATTTCGGGCTCTATAGCAGCAGTATGTTCATTCTGAACCCGCCCTACACGCTTGCGAAGATGTTGAAGGAACAGATGCCTTGGCTCGTGAAGACACTCGGCGAAGACAAGGCAGCGCAGTTCAAGATGGAATATCGTGGCGATTGAGTAAGCCTGAGCATGTTAGCTCAGGCTTGAGTGATCGAGCGAGGCGCGCCGTTGCCCCGCTCGGTTTGCGTGTAAAGCGGGCACCGGCGTGCGCGTCAGATCACTTCAACTGCACCGCGGCCTTACGAGCGAAATCGTTGGTGTAGGTCGCATTCAGGTCGATCTTTTTCGGATCGAGCCGGCTATCGAACGACGACAACGCGCGCAAAGAGGTCGCCGGACCGTCCGCGGGCATGATGCCGTCGGGCGAGTACGCATCGCGCACGTTGTGGAAGGCTTCCAGGTAGAGCGCGGAGTCGTTGAACAGATACGCGGGCGGCACCATCTTCAGCAGGTCTGCGTCGCTCGCGGTTTGCAGCCAGTTATCCGCGCGCACGATCGCGTTGGCGAGCGCCTGCGTCGTATTCGGATTCTTCTGGATGAAACTCTCCGGCGTGTAAAGCGTGGCGGCCGGCATCGTGCCGCCGAACACTTCCTGCGTGCCTTTCACCGTGCGCGTGCCCACCAGCACCTTGATCGAACCGCTGCGCGTGAGTTTGGTCATTCTCGGAGAGGTGGCCCTGTTCGTTCGGACAGTTTTCTGAGATTTTCAAGTGGAACGTCCGGGGCGATCATGCTGCCGATCTGATCGCAGGCAGCGTTGCGAAGTATGCCTCATCCGGCATCCGGTCTGC
>CALNWS010000109.1 GCA_940747215.1 uncultured Paraburkholderia sp.
ACCCATTTCGGCAAGATGCTCGCTCGCTTCGAAAACCGCTGATCAGCGATCACCTTCAACCGAAAGGACCCGTCACGTTCAACCCGAATCCCCTGATCACGTTCGCCAAAATACGCAGCGAATGCGCCGCCAGATCTTACGCACTGTCGGTCCAGCCTCGTGACGAACCGTCCGCATTCGCCGCCGCCATCGAAAGCTTCACGCCGAGATTGCGCGAAAAGCCGTGTTCGCCCTCGACGATCCTCGCTTCGATCAGCACCTGGCGCGTCGGCCGGTCGACGGTGGAAAGCAGCGCCGCGATCTGTTCCAGCCGTCCCTCGAGGTCGGTGACAAACAGCAGATTGGTACGAGGATCGGCCGTCGCCACGCCGCGTTTGGACAACACGTGTTGTGCCCCCCCGTGCCGGTCAGCAAGTACCGCACATCTTCGGCGCGCGTAATGCCGTTCGAACGTGCGGCTCGCGAGCGGTCGGCTGCGCGCGCGTGCGCTTCGAAGCGTTGACGCTCGCGCGCCGCCAGCTCCGCAATCGGCGCGACCCAGATCACGTTGCTGTGACGTTCCATTGCCAGTCCGTTGACGTCGAGCAGCGTGTCGAACGCCGTTCGCCACGGTACCTTGTCGAGCTTGAGCAAAACCGTGCCGCGCACTTTATCGCTCGCGACGACATTGATTCCCTTGAACTGCGCGAACGCATTGAGCACGGTGCCGAGTTCGGCGCGCTGGAAATTGAGCGAGATTGGTTTGTCGTCGGGTGCGAGACGAGCGCCGGCAGCGGTTTTCGGCGCGTTGCTCAAACGTGCGAGAGGCGGCAGTGGGACCGGCGGTCCTTCGAGCGTAGTCGCGGTCACCTCACGCGCCGTGCTGTCGCGTTTGGGGAGCGGTGTCGAACCATCGAACAAATCGTCGGGCGCGGTCTCGGCAGTCGCAGGCGCAGTTGCCGCCTCGCGCGACGACTCGTCGCGAAATGGATTGGCGACTTCGCCGACCCTGCACGTTGCGTCGACAACGCATCGGGCGACGACAAGGTGTCGTCGAGCGGCATCGATATGGGAAGCGGCGGCAAAGGCGGTGTCGATGCGAACGCGAAACCCAACGAATTGAACGCCGCACCGAACGCCACGCTCGCGCACAAGCTTCGCAACACACGTCACCGAAACATCATCGATCTGATCACGAAGCCTCGCGAACATCAGCGTGCGCTCCGCGCCGATCTGCTGACCAGCCACGGCGGTGGTTACGCCGTCGGACGTATCGAGCAACGCGAGGGCACGCGCGGCATCGCGCATCAAACCCACCAGACGAAGCTGCGTTGCATCGGCAACCGCGCCCACCGCCTGCGCCTGCATTTGTGACAGAGAAAATGGATCGAAGAACACGACGTCTTCGTCATCGTCGAGGTCGGCATCTTCGTCCGCTACGGCTTTCACGGACCCTTGGGCCGATGCAGGAACCGGCGACAACGCGTTGAACACACGAAGTGTCGCGCTCATCGAAAGCATGGCGCCGTCACGCTTCAGGGCGACATCAGCGGGAACAATCAGCACAGGCAGATCGGACTACGCGCGTAGGAATGCCATCAGATGAACGAAGTCCGTTCGCGCAATGATCTGCAATGGATGCATGCTCTCGATGCCCGCGCCGCTCGGCTCCACGGCGAACAACGTCACGGCGTTTTCGGCGGCCACTTGCGAAACGAGGCGCACGTCGTCCGCCGACGTCCACGTAGCCGACGATCGCGCTGGCAGCGCGGCAACTTGCGCACGCAATGCAGGCAATTGGGAGAGCACACGTTTAGCGTCGGCAACACGCTGCACGGCCGAGCTCAACGCAACGCGGCTCGCCTTGGCACCATTTAGATCGGCCAGCATCCAGCCGTGCGCGCCAAGCGCGAACACGAGCGCGGCGATCAGCAACACAACGATCAAGCATCGCCGACAGCTCCATGCTTCGAGCGGCACTGTCCTCACGTATTCGATGTTCAATGCGGCGCGTGCATGCGACCGCTGACTCACCACGACGAGACGCACTGCCTGCGAATTCACGTCGATTCCCGCAGTAAAGCGCTGCGTCCCTTCCTGCATTGCCTGAAACTAGGAACTTCTAAATGCCATGACGTCCTCCTTTTGACTCACGTGACGAGTTATTCGAACATGAGTAACGAGGGAGAATTGTGCAAAGACGCGTCTTCGCGCGACACTCAGCCAAACGGCTAACGTTGCGTGCCGCCCGCCCGATACGCAGCTAAAGCGTCTACAGTGAAGTCATTCCTGCACGGTGCGCAGAATCGTCATAGCTATCAGTAAGCAAGCCGAAAGCTGAGAAGCGAGGCGGCCATGCTCGCGAGTCTGCCGAAAGCGCCCTCCGCCTATAACCCCGTGGTGAATCCGAAACGCGCGAAAGTGCAGCAGGAGTACATCCTGCAGCGCATGTACGAACTGTACTACATCACCCAGGAACAGTATGACGAGGCGCGCCAGCAATCACTCGTCGTGAAAGGCGCAGGCAAGGAATTCAGCGTGCACGCGGAATACGTCGCGGAAATGGCGCGGTAGATGATGTACGCGCAGTACCGCGAAGAAGCGTACACGCGCTGCCTCAATGTCGTGACCATGATCGACTCCGCCGATCAGAACGTCGCTTATCGTGCGCTTCACAAAGAGGTCTGATGGACTATGAACGGCGCCACGGTTATCGCGGACCGAAAACATTCATCGATTTGCCGTCGAATGCGGAAGACCGCGAACAGGCCGTCGACGACGCGTTGCTCGAACATCCCGACAACGGTGAGATCATCGCCGCCGTCGTAACCGCCGCGAGTCCGAAGCAGGTGCAGGCGACGTTCATCGACGGCAATGTGGGCTCTTCGCGCAATCGGCATTGAGCGCGCGTGCGCAGCCCAATCAGCGCATGCGGCCGGGCGCGATCATCCGTCTCGTGAAGAACGACGACGGCAACTGGATCGTCACGCAATTGCCGCAAGTGGAAGGCGCATTCGTTTCGGTCGTGCCGCAGGATGGCGCGATTCGCGCGCTGGTCGGCGGCTTCGACTTCAACAAGAACAAGTTCAATCACGTCACGCAGGCGTGGCGTCAGCTAGGCGACGCTGGATGCGGAAGCGAGCGCGTCGGCAGCAGCGCCCGAGCAGGTCGGCGAGCAGGAGAAGCAGGACATCATGAATCTGTTCCGCGGGCATTGACTGCCAACTGCTTGCCGCTTGCTGCTTTTTTCTCTCCGGCTCGCTTAGTGAAAAACGCCGCTTGTCGCGGCGTTTTTCTTTGCAGCATGCGACCGCCAGGTTCTGGCTCTCACACCGCGGCGCTCATACGGCTCACGCTTCGAAGTGAACGGGTTCGCCCGCCTGCTCGGTTGCGTATTCGGACAGCGCAGAGAAAAACTCCTTGCCGCTGCGCGTGTCGCGCCATTCGCCGTCGGCGAAACGGAAGTGGAAACCGCCCGCCTTGGCCGCGATCCAGATCTCGCTCATCGGCGGCTGAAGGTTCACGATGATCTTGGAGCGGTTCTCGAATTCGAGTGTCAGAACGTTGCCGCTGCGCTCGAGTTCGATGTCGACGTCGGTGTCGTCGAGCGCGCGTTCGATGGCGGCTAGCGCGGCTTCCGCACGGGTCAGGTAATCACTATCGGACATGCTAAACTCCATCGATTATTTATTCAGGGACAGTCATGCGAATCGTCACTCGGATGCGCGCGGCGGCGCCCGGCCGCGCGATTGTAGCGGTTTTAGCCATTCTCGCAGGTTGTGCACTGAGCGGTTGCGGACAACGCGGTTCGCTCTATCTGCCCAACGTGCCGCCGCTGCCGGCAAAGCCGATCGACCGCACGCAACCGCCTTCGCCCGACGACGTGAAACCGTCGCCGGACATCGCTGAAATGGGCACACCGCTTTCGCTGGCGCCGGAAAGCGAGCTTGCCACGTCCGCTCCGCTGCCTGCTTCTGCCGTTACACCTGCTCAATAAGACTTTCGCATGACTCGATCCGCATTTGACTACGTCGACGGCGTACTGCACGCCGAAGGCGTGTCCGCCGTCTCTTTCGCCGAACAGTTCGGCACGCCGCTGTATGTCTACTCGCGCGCCGCGCTCACCGAAGCATGGAACGCTTATGCGGGCGCATGCGCCGGCCGTCGCGCGAGCATGCACGTCGCCGTGAAAGCCAACAGCAACCTCGCCGTGTTGAACGTGTTCGCGCGATTCGGCGCGGGCTTCGACATCGTGTCGGGCGGCGAACTGGCGCGCGTGCTGGCCGCGGGCGGCAAAGCGGAAAATACCGTGTTTTCCGGCGTCGGCAAGAGTGCGGTCGAAATGCGTGAAGCGCTGGTGGCAGGCGTGAAGTGCTTCAACGTCGAATCCATTCCCGAACTGGACCGCCTGAACGAGGTGGCCGCCGAGATGGGCAGGAAAGCGCCTGTCTCGCTGCGCGTGAATCCTGACGTCGACGCGAAAACGCATCCGTATATTTCCACCGGCCTCAAGTCGAACAAGTTCGGCGTTGCATTCGAAGACGCGCGCACAACGTATCGCGCCGCCGCGGCGATGGCGAATCTTGAGGTAGTTGGCATCGACTGCCATATCGGTTCGCAAATCACCGAAGTCGCGCCTTATCTCGACGCCGTGGACAAAGTGCTGGAACTCGTCGAGCAGATCGAGCAGGACGGCGTGAAGATTCGCCGCATCGACGTAGGCGGCGGTCTCGGCATTACCTACGACGACGAAACGCCGCCGGACATCGGCGAGTTCGTGCGCACCGTGCTAGATCGTATTGAGGTGCGCGGGCACGGTCATCGCGAAGTGTATTTCGAGCCGGGCCGTTCACTGGTCGGCAATGCGGGCGTGCTGATTACGCGCGTCGAATTTCTGAAGCCGGGCGTAGGGAAAAACTTCGCGATCGTCGATGCCGCGATGAACGACCTCGCGCGCCCCGCAATGTACGAGGCGTATCACGCCATCGAACCCGCTGTTAAGCGCGACGTGCCGGCGCATGTGTACGACGTGGTCGGCCCCGTTTGTGAGAGCGGTGACTGGCTTGGTCGCGAGCGTCTGCTCTCCGTCGAACCCGGCGATCTGCTGGTGATCCGTTCGGCCGGCGCTTATGGCTTTGCCATGAGCTCGAACTACAACACGCGTCCGCGTGCGGCCGAAGTGATGGTCGATGGCACACAGGTGCACGTAGTGCGCGCACGTGAAGAGGTGCTGCAACTGTTTGCTGGCGAATCGATCCTGCCGGCATAACTATCCTATCAGAACTGCGAGACTCAGCGTGGGTTAAAAAAGGCGATGCCGGAACCGGCATCGCCTTTTTCTTTTGCGGGCACGTGAAGCAAATTGCGCGATCAACGCCGCGCGAGTAATTTTGCTTTCGTGCGCCGATCACGTAGCCACGCAATCACGCGCCAGCCCAGCAGCGCAATCATGATCGCGCCCGATTCGACCGTATGCGATCCACGAACGACGTTCCCCAGAGTAAGGTAGCGGAGCGCGTGAGGTGTGGTAGTGAAGCGGATCAGCTTCGGCCACTGCGTGCGCAGATAGGTC
>CALNWS010000110.1 GCA_940747215.1 uncultured Paraburkholderia sp.
TGGCAGACCGGATGCCGGATGAGGCATACTTCGCAACGCTGCCTGCGATCAGATCGGCAGCATGATCGCCCCGGACGTTCCACTTGAAAATCTCAGAAAACTGTCCGAACGAACAGGGCCACCTCTAAGCCTACCATGAAAGCATGATTGACCGCGCTAGTATAAAGATAGATGAATTGGGTGCTCAAATTTTATCGAGCGCGCAAGCAATACAATAATCTGGTCACCACGGACATTTATAGCTCGAAAGCGAAACAATAAGTCACGAACATACTGAATCGCTATCGCGACTACCCAGATCGTAATTCGCCATGGACTTTATGCGGGTTTGATTTGCTGAAGCTCCATCAAAATTTCCAGTTCCAGCGTGTAGACGTTGAAAGTAGTTTTGAGCAGAAAGCCATGCAGGCCATCCGCCGAATTCCTGAGGCAGGATTGCCGGATGACCTTACGGGGGGCACTCGGCTCATTCGTGCTTTACGCAGCCATTGCGGGTGTTGAATATGATGTGCGGCGAGAAAGTGCAAAGGTTACACATATCGTTGTCTATGTGAAGGACCATTACACGTTTGATGGAGAAGAAGGTAGCACGTCTCAGTACCTCGGCCATTGGAGTAAGAATGGCGTGATTGTCGTGCCCATATATGAAGTCGCCAAACTGACGGGGTTCGCGTGGCTTGACTATCCCGTCGTTTTAGGTGGAAATTATTCAGTCGACCTTTATAAGGACGGCCAGGTGTATTACCCGGTACGCAATAATCTATTCAGGAAATGGCAAATGAGGCAGGAAATGGCAACTGGAGGCATCGGCGTGGCGGCGATTTCATCGTCCTGTCCGATTACGAGCCAATTCGTTTGGAGCGGCCAATCGAGGATTTTTCTCATGAACGGATTAGCGACAGCAGCACAAGAATCTGTAATCGGCGCGATATTATTCATTGCGATGATTATGG
Source organism: uncultured Paraburkholderia sp. (assembly GCA_940747215.1). Classification (GTDB taxonomy): domain Bacteria; phylum Pseudomonadota; class Gammaproteobacteria; order Burkholderiales; family Burkholderiaceae; genus Paraburkholderia. Next base: position 954 of record CALNWS010000110.1, read on the forward strand.
CTGTGTTTGTGGATTTTGCAATGGTCTGTTACGTCCTGGCGCACAAGGAGGGGCGAGCACTCAAGCTGAAGAAAGCAGCACTCAGGAATCTGTGTATTGCCCTAGGCATCCTGTTTCTGGCGGGTGCATCGGCGCTGTTACTACCAAGGGCGCAAGTGCGCGCGCGAAGGCGTCAAAGTTTCACCGGGAGCTATCGGTCGGAGATGGAGGACTCTACACAGCAGAATTTGCGTATCTTCGGCGCAATCAAATACTTTTGAGGCTGTATCGCACGTCGGATATGTCGTTGCTGGCCGAGCGCACCCAGAGGCCGCACGATTGGTCTGGTCGAAAGACAGGCTCATCTAATGACACATCGTCGGATACGTATGGCGCAATAGACTTGCCATCCTCACTCTACGACCGAATACTCGCTCGCTTACCCTGATTGTTAGTCGCGCCACCCGCGCGACTCATCGTGTCTATGACGGTCGCACGTGCCGGACATAGTTGGACGCTTGTTCGCGATACGGCCTGCTGGTTCGCCATGACATTTTCCGGCCTGAGATATAAGCCGCTCGCGCTGCACCGAGGTGCCGCGTGACGAGATAGCCCTGCCCTGTACGGGAACGAGTACGAAGCCAAGGTGGTGCTGATGGGTGCCCCTGCTACCAGCGTGGACAGTATTTCTGGCAAACGGCAGAGGCGCTTCGAGGTGGTAAAGGCTGCGAAGCGTGCGGTGCGCTCCAACGACTGCGAAATTGCCAACGCCGACGGAATGTACGCCTGCCCAGCACCTACACGGCGCCAGAAAACAAAAAGCCCGGTCAGCGAAAGCTGACCGGGCTTTGGAATTTGTTGGTGGGGCGTGAGTGACTCGAACACTCGACCTACGGATTAAGAGTCCGCTACTCTACCAACTGAGCTAACGCCCCAACAGACATGACATTATGCAGTAACTTTTCGGGATTGCCAAGTCCTTTAGCAGATTTCTTAAAAAATATTTGCGTCAATGACTGGCGTGGAGGGCGGCCTCCACGGATGGCTTGTTGTCAAAAAACCGCCGCGTTCATCGTCCCGGTATGATGTCGTTGACATCTTGCCGCTCCGCGCCTGCGCGCGGCTTTCGACCCGAGGTTTGCCATGGATGACAAAGAAATCACCGAGTTGCTCGATCGCATCCTTGCTCCTTGGGTTCGCGCGCTCACGCTTACCCCGGTCAAGGTCGACGAGGAAAGTGCGACGCTGCGTCTGCCATTCTCCGGCGGGCTGCGCCACGCAGGCGGCGTCATTTGCGGCTAGGTGTTCATGGCCGCCGCCGACATGGCGATGATCGTCGCCATTTCCGCCGCGCTCGGCGGTTTCAAGCCGATGAGCACCGTTTCGCTCAATATCAATTTCATGCGCGCGGTCCGCAAGGGCGACGTGCTGATCACCGCGCGCGTCTTGCGCATGGGCCGCAACCTAGTGTTCGGCGAAGTCGAGCTATTCGACGAAGCCGGCAACATGGCCGTCCACGCCACCACCACGTACGCGCTGCTCGATTAGCAGAATCGCCGGCCGCAGAAGAGGAAATAACAGATGTTCGATCAGGTGTATTCGCCGGCGGCGGGAATCGCTGCTGGTGGCAGGCGGGTTTCTGGGACGTAGTGCAGCCGGAGTTGCGCATCCGTTCGCGTGTGATCACTGGTATTTCGGCGGGCGCTGCCACCGCCTGCATGCTCTACACGAACACCTCCAAGCAGGTCATGCGCTATACGAGGAAGCGCTGTGCCACAACACCCGCAACGCCTATTGGGGCAATCTGCTGCGTGGCGAATCGGTGTTTCCGCATTACCGCATCTACCGGCAGGCGTTGCTCGACATCTACCGTGACAAGTTTTCCACGCTCGTGAACGCGCCCGAAATCCGCATCGGCGTATCGCATCTGCCGCGTTGGCTCGGCGCGCGAAGCGCGGTGGCGGCGGGTCTGATCGCATATAACATCGAGAAATACCTGCGCAAGACGCTGCATCCCACGCTGGGGCAGACGCTCGGGTTTTATCCGGAATTCGTGTGGGCGCAGAATTGCGCGAGCGTCGAAGATCTCGCCGATCTGATCCTGCAATCGTCGAGTACGCCGCCGTTCACGCCGGTTCTGCGGCGCAACGGCCGACCAGTGCTGATGGCGGAATGGTCGATAACGTGCCGGTCGGCGCACTCGACGCCGAAGCGCCCGGCAACGTCCTCGTCGTGCCGCACGGCGTGCAGCAACGGCTTTACGTGCAACCGTCGCGCAAGGTGCCGATTTCGAGCTGGGATTACACGAGTCCGTCGCAGATGGTCCACGCGTACAGCCTAGGCCGCAGCGACGGCGAAACGTTCCTCGAACGCATGCCCGAGTTGCTCGAAGCAGGCGCGCACGAAGCGCGCTGACATCTGCACATTTCGTCGGTGGTGCCGCGCGGCGCCATTGCAACGAAACGCGGCCGCTTAACGGCGGCGTCCGCCTTGCAGCGCTTCCGGATTGGCGACGCTCGCGGTGTCGCCCGCGTCGAAAGCGAGGATGTTGTTGAAGGCCGCCGAGAAATACAGCTCGTAGCTTTCGCGCTCCACATAGCCGATGTGCGGCGTGCAGATCACGTTCTCCATGCGCAGCAGGCTGTAGCCCTGCAGAATCGGCTCGCTCTCGTACACGTCGATCGCGACCATGCCCGGGTGGTTGTGCGAGAGCGCCTTCACGAGCGCGTTCTCGTCGAGCAGTTCCGCGCGGCTCGTGTTGACGAGCAGAGCCGTCGGCTTCATCCGCATCAGATCTTCCTGCTTGACGATGCCGCGCGTGTCGTCGTGCAGACGCAGGTGCAGCGATAGCACGTCGCTCTGTTCGAACAGCGCCTCGCGGCTTTCCGCCACGCCGTAACCGTCGGCGCGAGCGGCCTCGCGCGAATGCTCGCGGCCCCAGATCAGCACGTTCATGCCGAACGCCTTGCCGTATCCGGCCACCAGACGGCCGATTTTGCCGTAGCTCCAGATGCCAAGCGTCTGGCCGCGCAAAACTTGGCCCAAACCGAAGTTCGGCGGAAGCGCCGACGTCTTCAATCCCGACTGCTGCCAGGCTCCCTGCTTAAGGTTTGCTACGTATTGCGGAATGCGTCGCTGCGCAGCCATGATGAGAGCCCACGTCAACTCCGCAGGCGCATAAGGCGAACCGGTGCCTTCCAGCACGGCGATGCCGAGCTCGGCACAGGCCGGCAGGTCGATGTGGCTCGACACTTTGCCCGTCTGGCTGATCATGCGCAAATGCGGCAGTTTGTCGAGCAGTTGTGAGTTGATGCGAGTGCGTTCGCGAATCAGAACCAGCGCGTCGACCTCGGAAAGTCGGCTCGCCAGTTGCCCGAGTCCGCGGACGGTGTTGTTGAAAACTTTGACCTCGTGATTGGCCAGCAATTGAAAGCAATCGAGTTTGCGAACGGCGTCCTGGTAATCGTCGAGGATGGCAATCTTCATTGTATGTGTCTTGCGGCGCACCATGTCGGTGCGGAACGGAGTGTTATGCTGACTGTCCCAGCGTGTGACCTAGGTCACACGCTGGTCTGGCTGAATGCCGTACCTTAGAAGCTCCCGCGATAGAACGGCAGCGCCACGGTATGGCCGATTGACATCGTTTTTAACAGTTTGTTGCGTGTTGAGGCAAGCCGCTTTACAGACGGTTGCAGACTACCGTCGGCAGGCGCCCGCCCAGCAAGCTGTGTAGCCCATGATGACCTGAGCAATGTGCGCCACGATTGTCTGAGGCTGGCGAAAGCCGGACCGCGTCCCCGCGCGTTGCACTGAACGCCTCTCGCATGCAGCGTCGATTGAGCTTATACCGTTTTTCTATTTTTCAATCAAAACGGAGACAAGTCAATGAATCAACGGAGACAAGTCAATGAATCATCTCTCGTTCGAAGGAAAGCCCGCCATTAAGACATCCGTCGGTGCGCCCGACTGGGTCAAACATCCAAAGCTGATCGACTGGGTGCAGCGCGTCGCCGCGCTGACTCAACCGGATCAGATCGTCTGGTGCGACGGTTCGCAGGAAGAGTACGACCTGCCTCTGTGCGCAAATGGTCGAAGCGGGCACCCTGCAAAAGCTCAATCTGGCGAAACTTCTCAATTCCTATCTGGCGTGGTCCGATCCGTCCGACGTCGCGCACGTCGAAGATCGCACGTTCATCTGCTCCGAACGTCGTGAAGACGCGGGCCCGAACAACAACTGGATCGCGCCCGCCGAAATGCGTACCACGCTCGACGGCCTGTTCCAACTCCCCAACCCCAAAACCTTCCTAACCCCATCCCTCCCCCACACAAACCGTCCCCGTCCCGCCTATCCCGCTCCCCAACCAGGAACAGTACCCGCATCCTCCAGCACCCGCACTACCTCCTGCGCGTAATCGATACTCGCATCGCTCACCGTCGCCACCATCGCCTGTTCTGGCGCGAGCCAGTTGGGACTGCGTATTTTGGCGAACGTGATCAGGGGATTCGGGTTGAACGTGACGGGTCCTTTCGGTTGAAGGTGATCGCTGATCAGCGGTTTTCGAAGCGAGCGAGCATCTTGCCGAAATGGGTGATCACG
>CALNWS010000111.1 GCA_940747215.1 uncultured Paraburkholderia sp.
TGACCGCTCTCTGCGGCGTTCCCTGCAATATATCGATCCGCTCGCCCTGTTCCAGCACGCCCGCCTTCAGCCATTTCTGGATAAGGCGGATGATCTTTCGGTCGCCGATACGGTGCTCCAGAAACCGGACCAGCCATTCGTGATTGATCGTGTCAAAGAAGCGGCTAATATCAGCATCGAGGATCCACCAGAAACCGGCTATTGCGTCCCTTGATTCCGTGCGCCAGAGCATCCAGCGCATCATGCTGGCTGCGTCCGGGCCGGAATCCATAGCTAAAACCCAGGAACTCCGCCTAGTATATCGGCGTGAGGATCATGACCGTCGCCGCCTGGACGATTTGTCTTCCATGGCGGCGATGCCGAGCGGCCATTGTTTGCCATCCGCCTTGGGTATGTACACCCGCCGCGAAGGCAACGCCCGATATGCCCCTGCGTGGAGCCGTCTATGCAGACACTGGAGATTCTCTTCCAGTGCTGCCTCGTACACGCCCCACGTCATTTGGTCAACGCCCGCTGATGCACTCTTCTTTAACGACAGGAAGCCCGCGCGCAGGACGTCAACGTCAATGTGATGCAGGAGCGCTGTCAGTTTCTCCTTCCTGTTTCTGTTGACAGCTTCCCGTATGCGACTCTGCGCCTATGACACGGCTTCCCGGCTCTGCGTCCGGACCATGCCTTGCATCATCGCATTCCCTTCGGCCCCGCTCCTTCCTTCCACCAGCTCCGCTGCGGCTGATGCCGCTTTGTTCGCCGGCTTCCTTGGTACTAAGCGAGTCTGACTTCTCCAGACTGTGCATCATGGTCTACGGCTCCCAGCCTTCACCATGCGGCCCATCGCCCGGCTGGCGAGGGCAATCCGAAGATCTCGCGGTTCCCGTTCAGGAGACGTACACGCATGCCAGGGTTTACAGACGACGCGGAGCCACCCGCCGCTCGCGATATCGCGGTGGGACGTATTGCCTTCTGTTGACTGGAAAGCATCAGCACTCCGATTGGGAAGTTTTTCGTCGCTCAATGGCTGGCCTACGTACGCCCCTGTCAACGCTTCGGTGATACCCTCGCGAGTGCCCCCGCATTACTCGGGGTCGATGTGATTCGCTAGTTCTTCATCGTAAAGGACTTTCACCTTCTATCTCCTGACGGTCTCCCGTCGCACCCAGTCGATGCCCTCGAGCAGCATCGACAGTTGGGCACTCGTCAGATGGATCTTTCCGCCGTCGGCCTGCGGCCAGATAAAACGGCCTCGCTCCAATCGCTTTGCGAGCAACCAGAGCCCGTCGTCGGTCGCCCAAAGCAGCTTCACGAGGATCGCCTCGGCGACCGCGGAAGATGAATACATTGCCGCCCAGCGGATTCTCCTCGAATACTAGTAATGTCTGCACCTTCGCGGCCAGCCCCTGGAACCCACAGCGCATGTCGGTCACGCCCGCTGCGAGCCAGATGCGCGTACCCGCTGGAAAGCCGATCATCGCGATAGCTCACGAATAAGCATTCAGCGTTGCCGGCGATACATCACCGCGCAGACGAATCCGTGCCTGTTCAAATTCGATCTCGCAAACACATTCTGCCAATGACACGGCTTCTGAGGTCGTCATCGCAGTTGCCGGAACCGAGGTCTCGTCAACAATACTTACCTTACCGGCAACAACGTTGGAATACCATCGGTCGATTTCTGGTCTACATGTTCAGGGCGCGGCGGACCAAATGCGCCTTCAAGATATTGGCGACACCATCGAAAGGGCAAGTTGGTGTTGACATCGTTACGCCGGGCAACCAGCGAAACCGACGCGCCTGGCTCGAACGTTTGCTCGACCAGCGCTCGCTTGAATTCGCCCGCGAAGTTCGGGCGTTTGCTCGACTTCACGCGTTTGACGGCCGGCATCTCGTCCACCTTGGTTCCCACTAGAAAATTTGGTGGGGGGCTACAATACATTCGATCAGGCCCGGTGGGAAAACGGCCGCCCCGAGCCGCTTACCCATTCTCTCAAGAGTTGGGAGCCTCCACAATCTTCAAGTTCAGTAGTCTTCGCTTGCCGGGTCGATCGCAACATCCCATCGAACCGAGGCCGTTTGCTCCCGCTTTTCATTCCTAGGATCCGATGTCGGCATAAACACCTACGATGTCGGCATAAACACCTAGTACACTTAGTTACTCCCCGTGCGCTGACCGTGATGAGAATCTAATGAAGTGTTCGACTGCGCACACCTGTCCAAATGGACAGTTGACCAACATCCAGAAGTCCATAGGATGTGGTGTTGACGAGTACACGCACATAGGGCGAGTTCGACCGGTCGATGCAACACCTCTGATCTAATGTTGGGAACAGAGATGCGAGGTATCGATGAAGCGGACCAGAAAGCCGTGGCTGAGCAGCGCGGAGCAGCAGATAGGCAGCTTTGGCGTAAGGGAGAAAGCGTTAGCCAGATCGCGCGTACGCTGCAACGCGATGTTGGCTCGATGCATAGAGTGATTGCCGGCAATGGTGGAATCACTCCAGCGCCGCGCATGCGTTCAGCTCGCGCACTTAGTCTGTCTGAGTGCGAGGAGATTTCACGCGCTTTGGGTCGAGGCGTGAAAACATATCAGTTTGGACTGTCGAAAGACTTGGCTACCAAACTAGTCGCCGTCGTGCGCGAATCGAAGTAAGACAGTTAATCCGCCCTTCGAGAGGAACGAGCGCATCTGCTCGGCCGCATCCAGGGAAAGCTCTGGATGTTATTCCCGTAGGTGTTAAACGGTTTGTACTACTACCTAATCCCTAGGGGTGTCATGTAGTCGTCAATGTCTTCTTGAATGTGTTGCCAGGACGCGTATTCCTGCCGCGACAAAAGGAGGAAGGGATCAAGTTATTCCGTGTATAGATTACGTGAAAGACGTGAAAGTTCACAAGCTTCTCGCCGTAAGTTCTCGATCCAGCATTCTCGCACCCGATCGCCTAAACTGGATTAACTCATTCAGCCTAGGTGACCGGATGAAGCGATTCATAGAAGGCAAAGATCGCAAGCAGGTGACGCTGCTTCCAGAGTGCCTTGATGACTTTGTCGCCGAGGCGAATCCGGTCAGAATCATTGAGGCGTTCGTTGAAGGGCTTGACCTTGAATCACTCGGCTTCGATGGAGCGATGCCGTGACGCGCATTGGTTTTCCGCGCCGTCTTCGGAGCGCCACAAGAGGCTGGTGCAGCGGGGCGGGAAACCGGCTCATATGGCCTTTTGACAAACTGACTTGTTCCTGCCGGGACGTTATGCTTGATGAGCCATCTTGCCGCATTCTTAATGCGATCGATAAAAGATTTAATTTACGATTTTTCGCTCCCCAGCGGCCGATTATCTGGCATTTGATCGTCAACGGAAATGTCAACGGCTCTATTAGTGGGCGCACCAGCCCGGAAGCTGTCCAAGAGTCCTGTAGAAGCAAGGATTTTGCATCGAGCATGTCCTGATCGAAATTCGCAGGATGAGCACCCTCGGTGACGGCAAGCGTTCTGAACCCCTCACTCATCAGGACGGCGGTCAAGGCCTCAGCGCCGGCGGAATCGTCACCGATGCTCAACGCGAGCACGGGGGCGGCGCAACATGGTCGACGTGCAGGGCGGCGCTCCACAAGCCCAGCATTGAGGGAAAAGGCATTGACATGGCGATGATGTGAACATAGCGTTGTTCCCATTCATAGAAATTGACGAACTCGTTAATATTTTGTATATTTTAAAAGAGGTATGCAGATTTTGAATGGAGGTGGTTATGCTGCGCGCGGCTGTAGACGACAATCAAAGAATGACCCTTCGGGTGCGGCCCGAGGTAAAGTCGCGTCTGACGCGAGCAGCCAACCTAAGTCATGTCGATCTAACGAGCTTCGAACGGAGGCTGCGCTCCGCGAAGCTGACGCGGTGATAGCGGCGTAAGAGACAATCAAGTTGTCGGAAGACAGCTATTTACGGATGCTGGTCCTCATTAAAAACCCGCCTGAGCCGAATGAGAAATTGCTGGCCACCGCGCAAGCGATGCCGACCGGCATGACCCATCCAGCTTGGCATGAAGAGGCGATTGGCAAACAGCATGAGCGCGACGCGTTCAACTGCGCCGAGGGCGAGCTGAACGACTATCTTAAAAAAATACGCTCGGCAAAATCACGAGAATGGCGGAGCCAAGACGTTTCTGGCGATTGAGGATGCGACGGGTCCAGATCCTTAGCTATTAACATCATACTAGCGCGCCCTGTTCGGCTTCATACGAACAAACAACGCCTGAATTCATACGAACAAACGCCTGAATCGGCCCGTAAGGGCTTGTCGCGCATCCGGTGCCAGGCTTCCGTCTGGCGCTACTGCTCGTGCGCTCAGATAGCCTCGGCAGTACGGACATGGTTTTCTCCTGGCAGCTCCGCACCGTGAGCGTGAATCAGGGCAATCAGGTCGCCCGCGGTGATCTCGAACCGATACTCGCGCTGGATGCCGACCTTGCGCTCATCGATTTCGATGAGCATGACGCTTTTACCATCGTCGCTGGCTTCCAAACGCAATGATCGGCACAGGCATCCTGTCTCCGCTTCGTGCTGCGTGAGCAATTCCATTTCGCCAACCGCTCCCTTGACTGTCAACTGCGCCATTTTTGTCCCTGCATCAGCTTACCAACGCACATATTATCTATAATGTATTCTATCGATAGGGTGCGTTTTTTATTAGTAGAAACTGCCTGTCCTCGAAACGAGTTAACCATGCCCTCGCGGTTATAATCTACGAATACCAAAGCATCCACTCCCTCACTCCCTTTCTCCGACGCAGCTTCGGTGTCTGCCGCAAGATGCGCAGCGGCTGCGAGCAGATGGCCGTCGCTTTGTTTTCCGATTTTTACGGCTGTTAGCCTGATATACCACAGCGACTACGTGCATGTGCCCGTCAACACCCCATCCTATGGATTTCTGGACGTTGGTCACCTGTCCATTTGGACAGGTGTGCGGATCGAGCACTTCATTAGATTCTCGTCAGGGTAAGCGCACCGGGAGTAAAAAGTGTTTATGCCGACACCGGATACCAGAGAATCAAAAAGCGCGAGCAAAAGGCTTCGGTTCGAGCGGATGTTGCAATCGACCCAGCAAGCGAAGACAATTGAACTTGAAGATTCTTTCCGAATCCTCAAGCGATAATTTGGCCACGTGAAGGACGTTCGCAGCTTGCCGGGACGTGCCTCGTCATAGAGTCCGTTGATGCGTTGTCGCAGAAATCGCAAGCGCCCTTGTGCCCACTGTGGCGCGCGTCAGTTGCAGGCGCTGTGCGATCGAGGTAGCCCTGTTCGTTCGGACAGTTTTCTGAGATTTTCAAGTGGAACGTCCGGGGCGATCATGCTGCCGATCTGATCGCAGGCAGCGTTGCGAAGTATGCCTCATCCGGCATCCGGTCTGCCAGA
>CALNWS010000112.1 GCA_940747215.1 uncultured Paraburkholderia sp.
TTCCCCCCCCCCAACCCAGCGTTTTTGGGTTGGTGGGTTTTGGGGCCTTGGCCCAAAACTCCGACCGACCGCAACTGCGTTGCTACCTGAATTAACCGAGGCGCTTCAAAAGAACCGCCCCAGTCTGTCTCACACCAACTTAGTTCAAAGCCAAACCCATCTTCTGACGCACGTCAGCCACGTTGTCACGCGTCGCCAGCATGCCGGTCGTCAGCGTGAGCATCGGCGGTTCTTTGCCTTGCGTGATCCAGTCGTACATCAGCGTCGAGGTTTCTTCGCCGTGGCGCTTCGGGCTGATGATGACCGTGCCGTAGAAGCCCGTCGGCGACGGCTTATTGAACTCGTTCAGTGCCGAGTCCGAACCGCCGATGCCGATACCGATCATGTTGTCCGCCTTGAAGCCACGGCCTTCCGCTGCGCGCACCGCGCCGAGCACGCCTTCGTCGTTCAGCGCGTAGGCCAGCCAGTGCTTGAACTGCGGATTCTTCGTCAGCGCGATGTTGGCTGCGTTGAACGCGTTTTCCGTGTCGGTCTTCGCTTGCGGAGCGGCGATGATGTTCACCTTCGGGAAGCCTGCGGCGACCAGTGCGTCGGTTGCGCCGCTCGTGCGGTCATGCGCGGTCGGCAGCTGTTCGTACGTCACGTCGATTGCGCCGACATCCTTCATATCCCAGCCGCGCTTCTTGATTTCCGCAGCGAGGCCGTCGCCGACCTGCTTGCCGATGTTGTACGCCGAGATGCCCATATGCGGCACTGAAGCGATCGGCTTGCCCGCGCCGTCGACGAGGCGGTCGTCCACCGTCATCATCTTCAGCTTGTCGGCCTTCGCTTTGGCGACGATGCCCGGTCCGAGCTTGACGTCAGGCGTGCAGATCACGAAACCCTGTGCCTTCTGCGTAGCGAGGTTGTCGATTGCGCTCATCACCTTTTCGCCCGACGGTGCGCCGATCTTGACCAGCGTGAAGCCCTTTTCCTTCGCGGCGATTTCGGCAAATTTCCACTCGTCCTGGAACCACGGTTCTTCCGGCTGTTTCACGAGGAAGCCGATCTTCAACGGATCCGCTGCTTGCGCGACCGGTGCGTTGAAGAGCATACTCGTCGCCACTGCTGACAGCGTGAGGAAAATTCTACGTTTCATAATGCGTGTCTCCTGACTAATTGATAACGAGAAGGTATCGGCCGCGTCTTCTTGTACCGGTTGTGACACACGCGGCCGCGCGTCGTCCGGTGAAACCCATGCTGCTTACCTGTGCAGCTTTTTCTGGTGCTTCTTTCTGATACTTGTTACTGCTGCATTCGTCGTGTCTTCGCTTCGTGAGCAAATTCAGTCGTGGTACAGCGCCGAGCGGCCGCCATCTACCGTGATGCACGACGCGTTGATGAACGGCGCTTCATCTGACGCGAGAAATACCGCTGTCATCGCCACTTCTTCCGGACGGCCGATGCGCTTCATCGGCTGCAGATCGAGCGTGGCCTGTTTGGCCGCGGCAGGATCCGCCTGTTCGTTCCACCAGTCGTACGTCAACTGGGTTTCGATGTAACCGGGCGCAATCGCGTTGACCCGCACGTTGCGCGGCGCTTATTCGATGCCGAGCGCACGCGTGAGACCGATCACGCCGTGCTTTGCGACCGGATATGGAAAGCATCCGGGAATGATCTTTCTTGAAAGAATGCGTCGACGCGATATTCACGATGCTGCCCGCGCCCCGTTCGACCATATCCGGCAGCACTGCGCGGCAGCCGTTCCACTCGCCGTCGAGATCGACGGCAAAACAGCGGCGCCAGTCGTCGTCGGTCATGGTGAGCGGGTCGCAGAACACGTTGATGCCCGCGTTGTTCACCAGCACGTCGAGCGCGCCGAACGCCTTTTCAGTTTCGCTCACGGCCGCCTGCACCGAGGCCGACTGCGTGACGTCCGTGTGGATCGCCTGCACGCGCGCGCCGGTCTGCTCGCGGATGCGCTCAGCCGTTTCCTGCGCGGTGTCGAGATCGAGTTCCGCCAGCGTCACTGCCGCGCCCTCGTGGGTGAACGCGAGCGCGATCGCCGCGCCGATGCCGCGCCCTGCGCCCGTGACGAGTACGACCTTGTCGGCAAGCCGTTTCATTTCTTCGCGCCCGCGCGCGCAATCCGCAAACCGTTGATGTACGCCTTCGCGTGTGAAGCCGTCACCTCGGCGCTCTGACCCGGCTTGTACAGCGCGGAGCCAAGGCCGAAACCGTTCGCGCCGGCGCTCAGGAACGGACCCATGTTGTCCGGCGTGATACCGCCGACCGGCACGAGCGGCACCTGCGCCGCGATCACCGCGCGCCAAGCCTTCACCACGTGACAGCCGAGCTGTTCGGCGGGGAACATCTTCAGGACGTCGGCACCGTTCTTCAGCGCGATGAAAGCTTCGGTCGGCGTGGCGACGCCAGGCGCGCACGCAAGACCTTGCGCTTTTGCTGCGGCGATCACTTCGGGATCGCTATGCGGCATCACGATCAACTCGCTGCCTGCCGACTTCACGTCGTTGACGAAACCCGGATGCAGCACTGTGCCCGCGCCGACGATCGCGTCCGCCGGCAGCACCTTGCGGATCGCCGCGATGCTGTCGAACGGTTGCGGCGAATTCAGCGGCACTTCGACGATACGAAAGCCGGCTTCGTACAGCGCCTGACCGTGCTCGGCGGCGTCGGTGGGCGTCACGCCACGCATGATCGCGATCAGCGGACAGACCTCGAATGCCGCGATCAGACCCGCGTGCGGCATATACGGTGCGGACAGATTGATGTGAGGTTGCATGTCGATTTCCTGGTTCGTGGTCGGCGGCCGATGTCGCGTCCGCTCAACTGACGCGCGCCGCGTGCGGTGCCGGATTGACGAGGCCCGCCTGCGCGGCGACGCGCCACAGGCCTCGCTCGGTCACGTGCTTGACGAGCTCCGCCTGAGTGCAGCCGAACTGTGCGAGCGCGAGACGGTAGCGCTCGCACAGCGCCTCGTTGCCGATCAGCCGAAGACTTTGAGCGGCGAGAGAATCCTGCTGCTGGTTCAACACGGCTTCGAGGCCGGCCATTTCATGACCGATCAGCAGGCCGGACAGATAGTCCGGTTGCTCTTCACGCGAAAGCTGCTGCGTGAGACTGAGCGTGCGCGTGCTGAACACGGTGGCGAGCACACCGGCCTTGCCTTTGTCGCGTGCGATCTTCACGCCGCGCAGAAACGCTTCGGTATCCGGGCGATCCGGCGTGACCATCGTGCGGCCGAGAATGGTGTGTTCGCGCAGTGCCGCGAACACTTCGCCGGTCATGAATGTATGAAAGCGTTCGATGCGCCCCGCTTGCACCACGGCCCACTTCGCGTGCGTGCCGGGCAGACCGATCAGCGCGCGTTTGCCTGCGTCTGCGCTTTGGGTCGGCGAAGCACCAGCGTCGCCGAGCGCGCCGAAAATCTGCGTTTCTTCGCCGCGCATCACATTCGGTAACTCGCCGCGCTGCAGGACGCCGGGAACGATATGCACGGTCGAGCCGCGCGCCGTCTTCACCGGGACGATGTCCGCGACGAGCGTGTCAGCGCTCGCCGGTGCTTCGACGTAAGGCGCTTCGACCCAGCCCTGCGCACTGCCGACCATGCCGGCCGCGATCACGGGAATGGCCGGCGCGTTGTCGAGCCAGGCGCCGCAGGCGTCGTCGAAGGCGGCGTCGAAACCGCCCTCGTCCGCGCTACGCGGCAGATTCATGATGCCGGCCGTCAAGGCGCGCGTCGCCAGCACGGCGCCGTTTGCGTCGAACAGATAGGCACGCAGGGACGTCGTGCCCCAATCGAGCGCGATCAACGATGCGGGCCCAATCGGATGTAAGGCGGCGATTGCCGGCGTGGAGGAACCCGCTTGCTTCATCGTTTGAGTTTGATCCTGCGCGTGGCGGGTTGCGACGCGCGGCCGAGTTCTTCGGAGATTGCGCGTGCTTCGCGTTGCACGACCGGAATGAGTTCGTCCATGCGTTCGAGCGACATGTACGGAATCGTGCTCGCCACCGACAACGCCGCCACGACCGCGCCCGACGCATCGCACACCGGAGCCGCGACACAGCGGATCGACGCTTCGTTTTCTTCGAGGTCGAACGTGAAGCCGCCGGCCGAATAGTTGGTCATGCGCTGCATGAAGGTTTGCGCGTCGGGACGGTTGTCCGACTTGAAGCTGACGCCTGCGAGCGCGCGCCGCGATGCTTCGAAGAGCGACTGCCAAACGTCCGGCGCGAGGTCGAGCATCATGGCTTTGCCGATTCCCGTCGACGCGAGCGGCATGCGATGACCGACGCGCGAGCGCATTTCGAGGCCGCGCGTGCCGGGGATCTTGTCGATGTAGAGCACGTCGTCGCCGTCGCGTACGCCGAGGTGAATCGTGTCGAGCGTCTGTTCAGCGAGCGATTCGAGATGCAGACGGGCGACGGCCGCAAGCGGCATCTGTTCGAGTGCGATAGTGCCGAGTTCGATCAGCTTCGGGCCGAGCAGATAGCCGCCTTGCACCTGACGCAGATAGCGCGCCTGCACGAGGCTGCTAACGAGCCGGTGCGTGGTGCTGCGCGTCGTGCCGAGTGCGGCGCTGAGGGTATGGGCTTTTTCCTGCCCTTCTTGTTGCCTTTTTTGGGCTTTTAGCATGGTTGGGTTTGTCTCCGGTTTTTCTGCCTTGCTCCTCCGTAAGGGCTCTTGCTTCCCTCGGATGTGCGTTGGATTGGATTGTAGGGGGGTTTTGAGAAAGCTCCAATATGTGATTAGTGGAATCATATAATGGGATTTTTTTGCGCTCCGTTCTTTGCGGTTTTTAGATATCTCTTTGATTTTGTTGTGTTTTTGTTGGCATTTCCTTGTTTTCTTAGTGGTCTATTTGCGTTGCCCCAGAGGTAGCCCTGTTCGTTCGGACAGTTTTCTGAGATTTTCAAGTGGAACGTCCGGGGCGATCATGCTGCCGATCTGATCGCAGGCAGCGTTGCGAAGTATGCCTCATCCGGCATCCGGTCTGC
>CALNWS010000113.1 GCA_940747215.1 uncultured Paraburkholderia sp.
CAAATAGGTGAACACCTATGCCCCTCGCTCAGAGTGCTGTTGGATAGACGTCGATATTGGATCGCTTACGATTGAGCGCGTCTTCGCCGCGATCGACCACGATGAAGTCGCTCACGTCGCCGAGCGCAACGCGTGCCTGACGTGCGACTACCACAGGCCCGTTTTCCAGTCCGCGAGCAACGACACAACGGGCTTACAGAAGCGGAATCGACTGCTTCGACGCCGCGAATGCAGAAAGCCCATCGCCGATCACGAACACCACTTCCGGCGACTCTATCGCGCGCTGTGTTAGCGCCTCACGGCTCTCGTCGGAAAGACGCCGGCCGAAATCGGGCCGCCGCAGATAATGGTCGCGATCAGGCGCGGCGCTATGCACGTCAAGCGTGGAAAACTGTTGTGCGCAAAGTTGCTCGTGCAATGCGTCGACGTCGAGCGGATGATGCACGGCGTCGCGCGCCTACGCATGCGAGAGATTGAACGCAAGCAGCGGCGCGGGCGGCACACTGTTGCCCGCACGGCCCAACGCAATGCGTGCGTTGGTGAACTGGCGCAGCGCATTCCACGGATTCTTTTCGAGGATGTCGGTCATGCGAGCCCCATCCAGTCGTTCGCGCCTTCGAGCAGCGCCTGTTGCGCCGACGCGCTCAGCAATGCGCCACGCGAGTCAGTGATCTGCATCGACTCCAGCCACTCCTCGAATTCCGGCACGCGGCGTAGGCTGAGCACGTCGCGCACGTAGAGCGAATCGTGAAACGACGTGCTTTGATAATTGAGCATCACGTTGTCCGCGCCCGGAATGCCCATGATGAAATTGATGCCCGCTACGCCGAGCAGTGTGAGCAGGTTGTCCATGTCGTCCTGATCGGTTTCCGCGTGATTCGTGTAGCAGATGTCGCAACCCGTCGGCACGCCAAGCATTTTTCCGCAGAAGTGATCTTCGAGACCGGCGCGTGTGATCCGCTTGCCGTCGTACAGGTACTCCGGTCCGATAAAGCCGACTAATGTGTTGACCAGAAACGGATTGAACTTGCGCGCCACAGCGTAGGCCCGCACTTCGCAGGTTTGCTGATCGAAGCCGAAATGCGCGTCCGCCGACAGCGCTGCCCTGCCCGGTTTCGAAGTACATCAGATTATTGCCGACGGTCCCGCGATTCAGCGACAACCCCGCCTCATACGCTTCCTGCAACAACGCGAGCGAAATGCCGAAGCCCGCGTTCATTTTTTCGGTGCCCGCAATCGACTGAAACACGAGGTCGACCGGCGCGCCCTTTTCAATCGCAGCGATCGTGTTGGTGACGTGAGTCAGCACGCACGATTGCGTCGGCACCTGATAGCGCCGACGGAAGTCGTCGATCATCAGCAGCAGCTTCGTGATCGCGGCGAGTTTGTCGCTCGCGGGATTGATGCCGATCATCGCGTCGCCGCAGCCGTACATCAGGCCGTCGAGCATCGAAGCAGCGATGCCTTTGACGTCGTCCGTGGGATGGTTAGGTTGCAACCGCACCGACATGTGTCCCGACAAAAACCCACGGTGTTGCGAAAGCGCCTAATGACCGGGCGTTTACGCGCCGCCGCGATCAAGTCCTGATTGCGCATCAGCTTCGAAACGGCCGCGACCATTTCCGGCGTCAAACTTGGCGCGATACGCGTGAGCGCGTCCGAATTCGTTGCGCCGCTTAGCAGCCAGTTGCGAAAATCGCCCACTGTGAGATGCGAAATTTCGGCGAAGGCTTCCGGCGAATGACTATCGATCATGAGACGCGTGACCTCGTCGCTTTCATACGGTATCAGCGCCTCGTTGAGGAACGTGCGCAACGGTACCTGCGCGAGCGCCATTGCCGCGACTCGCTCCTCTTCGCTCGCCGCTGCGACACCCGCAAGCTGGTCGCCGGACCGTTGCGGGCTTGCCTTCGCTATCAAGGTCTTGAGGTCGGCGAAACGATACGTGCGACTGCCGATTGTCTCGGCGTAGCTCATGTTTACGACTCCATCGCCGCCGCATGCGCGGCGGCACGATCCGTCATTCTTCGAGCAAGACGTCTGATGGTGCCGATTCGCGCTGATGACGCGTCGTCAGGAAATACACCTACCCTAGCGCGAGAAAGATTGCGAACACGATCGCCACCAGAAAGTTGAAGTACGCCATCGTGGCCAGACAGATCACCGCGGCCAGCAGCGCGAACACCGGAAACACCGGAAACAGCGGCGCGCGGAACGGACACTCCATGTTCGGCTCGGCGCGACGCAGCTTGAATAGCACCAGCATGCTGATAATATACACCACGATAGCGCCAAATACCGACATCGTCAAGATGTTCGCGGTGAGCGTCTGGCCGCCGAACTGGATCAGCTCGTCGCTATAGATCGCGGCGATGCCGACCACGCCGCCCGCTATGATCGCGCGATGCGGCGTCTTGAAACGCGGATGCACTTTCGCGAGCCATTCCGGCAGATAACCGGCGCGAGCCAGCGCGAAGATCTGCCGCGAATAGCCGAGGATGATGCCGTGAAACGACGCCACGAGCCCGAACAGGCCGAGCCACACGAGCATGTGCATCCAGCCGCTATGTTCGCCGACGATGTATTTCATCGCTTGTGGCAGCGGGCCGTTGATATTCGCGAGTTTGGTCCAGTCACCCGCACCCGCCGCGCCTGCAAACACCATCACGCCGATGGCCAGCACGACGAGCGTCAGAATGCCGGTGACGTACGCAATCGGAATGGAACGCTTCGGGTTCTTCGCTTCTTCGGCGGCCATGGCCACGCCTTCGATCGCGAGGAAAAACCAGATCGCGAAGGGAATGGCCGCGAACATGCCATGCAACGAACCCATGCTGAACGTATCCGCACCAGCCCAGCCGCCCTTGGTGAAATTGGCCCAGTGAAAACCCGGCGACACGGCGCTCATGAACACCAGGAGTTCTAAAATGGCGAGCAGCGTGACGCACAACTCGAATGCCGCGGCGATTTGCACGCCCACGATATTCAGCGCCATGAACACGAGATACGCGCCCATTGCGGCGTGCTTCGGTTCGAGGCCGGGAAATTGCACGTGCAGATAGGCGCCGATGGCAAGCGCAATGGCCGGCTGCACAAACACGAATTCGACCAGCGTCGCCGCGCCCGCGAGATAGCCGCCTGCGGGACCGAACGCCTGCCGCGCATAGGCGAACGGGCCGCCCGCATGCGGAATCGACGTGGTAAGTTCGGTGAAACTGAAGATGAACGTCGTATTATACATCGCGGCAATGAAACACGCCGTGACGACGAAGCCGAGCGTGCCCGCCGTCGCCCAGCCGTAACTCCAGCCGAAGTATTCGCCGGAAATCACCAGACCCACCGCGATTCCCCACAACTGCCAAGTGCCTAGCGTTTGCTTCAACTCGTGATGGGTTACTTTCCCGACGTGCTGACCTTTGGATTCTGATTTCATCGGACGCTCCTGAATGTGCCGCTTGCCCGATGCCGCAAGGCTTTGCGACACGCGGGCGGACAGGCCTCAACCGATTGTAATGAGCCAATATTCGGGGTGTTATCGAAATTCGGCAAAGTTGAACACTCGTCGCGCGCCGAAAATCACGATCCCAAGTTCGCAGGCTTTGGTAAATGCGAGCGTGGTAATTTGTCTGTATTCACGCAGGGACGGCATTTGCACAGTGATTTTTCATCGGCGGAATTCATGAACGACTCAGGCACTCGAACACGCTACGAAGCACGGCTTGGCCGCGTGTTCGACCATATCTACGAACATCTCGACTACGAGCATCTCGACGAGCCGCTCGACATTGCGCGACTTGCGGAGATCGCGTGCCTTTCGCCGTATCACTGGCATCGCATTTATCAGGCGATGTACGGCGAAACGGTTGCGACGACCGTGCGTCGTTACGTCTGCATCACGCCGCCGGTTATCTCGCGAACGGCACGATGCCGATAGCCGAAATCGCAGAGCGCTCGGGCTATAGCAGTCTGCAATCGTTCTCCCGCACCTTTTGCGACGTTCGGCATTCCGCCCGCGCAATATCGCAAGCAGGGTACACACAGCCGGTTTCGCCCGGCACTTTCTGGAGACAGGCAAATGAACGCGCGTGAAGTGGTGATTCAGCATGTCGAGCCGATGACGTTGTTATCGGTCGATCACGTCGGTCCGTATATGCAGATCGGAAAAGCATTCGACACGCTGTTCGGCTGGCTCGCGAAACACAATCTGCTCGCGGGCGAGATGCGCATGATCGGCGTTTAACTACGACGATCCCGGCGTGACCGATGAGAGCTCGTTGCGCTCCAAAGCCGCGGTGTTGTTGCCGGAGCGCGTGCAGGCGTCCGTCACAGTGACGCCGCCGATCACCATCGCGCATGTGAAGGGCGGTGAGTATGCGATGTTGCGTCATCAAGGACCCTACAGCGATATGCACGCGGCTTATGAATGGCTGTACGGAACGTGGCTCGTGCAGTCGGAGTCGGATAGTGATGCGGCCAACGCGCCCGTGTTCGAAGAATATCTGAACAGCCCAAAAGATACGGCGCCTGCCGATCTCGTCACGGAAATATTTTTACCGCTGGTCTGACTGGCGGCTTTGCTGAGTGGCTGATGCGCTTGTGCATGGCTTGTGCATGTTTACGTCGCGAGCTTGGCGCGTGCCTCTCTGGTTTTTATATTCTTTTTTATACGAGTAGTGAGTAATAGAGTTAATAAGCGCCGTGCCTTGCTGTGGATAACCCGAATCTTCGTTTACGGATCAAGGCGCTGCGTAAACCCAAGAAGTGGTCGCGGGAATTTGGACAGCCGGATCAGTGGAGCGGCCGGGGCCTGAGCCAGCGGATAATGCGGGCAGAGGAACCGGGGAATGACAAAGGGAACCAGACGCACGCACTCAGCGGGGTTCA
>CALNWS010000114.1 GCA_940747215.1 uncultured Paraburkholderia sp.
ATGAACGCGCTATCGTCCCAATCATTGCTGCTCTGTTGGGGCATGCCCCATCCATCACCTGCACGGCAAACATCGGTGGTATTAGGTGGTACCGATGACATAGCGCAAGAAACGTTGGTCAGGCTAGTTCCCAATCACGGCATGCGTGCCGCGCAGTCCGGTTCGCAACTCAACCCGGAGATCGCGTCCCCAACGTGATCCTCGATGGATATATTGCGCCGGTACGACAGTCATCCGGCGACATAGCGACATAGACACGACGATTTCGATTGCGTGAATTGGTTTGCCCCCTTCATCTGCAGTTCTCCTCCTCACTGCAAAAAGGAATAACGATGAGCTCTATTGCTAAGGAACGTTGGCAACTGGATTCGCACCCCGCTCGCCTAGAAGAAATACTTCCGGATGGATCGGTCAGGTGCCATCTGTCGCCCCGCAATTGCGTAATCAAGGAAGGAGGCCTTGGATTTTGCAAGGTGCGCGGCAATCGGGGTGGGCGATTGGTGACCCTGAACTACGGGAAAGGAGTACACCTGACCGAAGAAACGATCGAGACGGAGGCAGTTTTTCATTTCGCGCCGGGCGAGCGTATTCTTTCCCTTGGAAACATCGGCTGCATGCTCAATTGCGGCTACTGCCATAACTGGAAAACATCTCAAGCCCGCTACGTCACCGACAACGACGTGTACTACTACACGCCCGAACAGATCGTGGAAACAGCACTTCGCCACGGTATTCGTATCCTGTCATGGACGTACAACGATCCAGTCGTATGGCATGAATTCATCCTCGATACGGCTCGGCTAGCAAAGGAAGCGGGCTTGATCAACTTGTACAAGTCCGCGTTCTTCATCAGCGAGGAAGCGGTCGACGAGCTTCTTCCGGTCATCGACATATTCTCCATCTCGATCAAATCGATCGATTCTGAGTATTACCGAAAGGTCACGACCGGCTGGGTCGAGCCGGTGCTTGCCGCGACTAAAAAAGTGTATAAGACCGGTAAGCACGTCGAAGTCAGCACGCTAATGGTCACCGACATCAGCGATGACGAACAAACGGCTCGGCGGATCTCGGAATGGGTCAAGACGGAGCTCGACGCCAACGTTCCGTTGCATTTCGTGCGCTTCCATCCCGACTACAAGATGAGTAACAGCGTACGGACTCCGATCTCGCGGTTGCTACAGGCCCGAGAAATCGCTCGCGAGTTCGGCATTCCGCATGTTTACATTGGGAATGTCAGCGGTGTCGACGGCACCGAAAGCAAGTGCGTGAAGTGCGGCAATCTTCTGGTGACCCGATATGGTCTCAACGCGAAACTTGTCGGTCTCGACACGCACGGTTATTGCACGCGATGCGGTCACGATGCGCATTTCAAACTTCTGGAGCCGCGTCCTTGCTCCAACGACACGACGTTCGATGATTCACTGCTCGATGGCCTAGAGCAGCGCACATTCGATTGGCATGGCGACGTCGTTTCTCTCCACATTCAGGTTCTCAATACCCAGTCGACGGATGCGCCTGTCTACCACCGACGCCGCTTTCGCGATGGCGCGAGTAGCTCGTGGACAAAGGTCGACCTCCGTCCCGGCGAGAGTTATCGGTTCATCATGGCAAAATCGCGCGAAGATGAGGTGGGACCCGAGGTCATGATTCCTTCATCCGCCAGTTCAAACCTGCATGAAGTATTTGATCGCGCGCATTTCCCCACGCAATCGATCGAAGAAGTTGGGGTGTCTCACAGTGATGTCACGCCGATCTTGCAGTATGCGGGAAAACAGAACATGTACGATCAACTCAGGAAGCAAGGGGAAGCAGAATGAGCGCAAATACCGAGGCCCTTCATCTTCGCGTCGACAACCGCGATGCGCTCCCGGTTGTCACGCCGCTTTACCAGTGCAGCGCATTTACCTCCGATTCGCCATTCTTCTATTCGAGAAAAGGTAACCCGAACGTCTCGGAATTCGAACAGGTCGTCGCGAAACTGGAGAACGCCAAGTATGGCGTCGCATACGCAACGGGCATGTCGGCAATCTACATGACCTTGGAGCTGCTTGCGCCAGGGGCGAAGCTCGTCATCAACAAGGATATCTACGGCTGCTCTTACAAGCTTTTTCAACGCACTGCCAGCCGCCTCGACCTCACACTTCTGATTCTTGATCTGTCGACGAAATCTGGAATACGGCAGATCCCGCGAGACACCGATATGATTGCGTTTGAAACACCAACGAATCCGTTTCTGAAAACGATCGATATTACGGCCGTTGCCAACCACGTCAAGTCAACCAACCCACGAGCAATCGTGGTCGTGGACAACACCTGGGCCACACCCGCGTTCCAGCATCCGTTGGAATGTGGGGCGGACATTTCACTGCATAGCGCGACCAAGTACTTCTCAGGACACAGTGACGTCATGGGCGGTGTGGCATTGACAAACAACGACCTCCTCCACAATCGCTTGGTCGACGGCCGCTTCTACGCGGGCACCATCCTGACACCGCATAGTGCGTGGCTACTCCGACGCAGCATGCAAACCTTCAACGTCCGGATGAAACAGCACAGCATGACCACACTTGAAATGGCGGATTTTGTCCGTGCTCTTCCGCATGTCAAGCATGTCTACTATCCATCCGTCGACCCGACACAGCTGACAGGCTATGGAGGCATCATCTTCCTCGACCTCCAGGATGATCTCGTGGAGTCGTATTCCGAATTTGCGCGGACATTGCGGTGGTTCGATACGGGAACGGGCATGGCCTGCGTCACCTCGATGGTTGCACAGCCTTACTCGGGAAGCCACGCTTCCATGACGGACGAAGAGAAAGCGTCGAGCGGAATTGGCAAAGGACTCGTACGCCTTTGTTTCGGTCTCGAAGATCCGCAGGATCTCAAGAGCGATCTCCTCAACGCCTTCAGGACTATCGAGAATCTGCACCATTAGTAGGCAGTCGATGTTGGCCTCGTGAATCGTGCAGTGTCCGGAGGGACGTGACATCGATCAGCGTCGTATCCCTCCGCTTCAGCAACTGTCCACTCGGCTCACCAATTCAATCACATGATGTTGAGGTTCGTTAAATCCGCTAATGATGTCCAGCGATGTTGTTAATGGTGAACACGCCTATTCGTTTGGTTTTTCTGACGAATTCTGGGAAATTATTTGGCTGAGGAATAATGCCGTGTCCTCGCAACGTTTCGTGACAGTCGTGTTCGCTATTTTGCTATTTAGCGCTCTGCCGATTCCGACCGACTTCAGGAAAGCCACTCGCATTGCGTTCATCCGTCATGCGCCGAGTGTAAGCCAATGCGGCATCTGGCGAGCCAAACGAGTCAAGTACTTGGGCGTGCAGGGCATCGTAGTCGCCCGCATCCCCAGTGCATCACGGGTGCCTCGGCTCTGCCGGTACCAGATGTCGTCGACGCAGGCTTGAGGGTTTTTGAGTTTTGCGGATTTCAGCAGCCGTGCGAGCCGCCGGGTGTCGCGCCACGCGAGCTCACGGTCGACGACCATGCTGAAGCGCTCTTCGAATGACAGACTAGTGCTGGCGGTCAATGCCGCCTGTTCCTCGAACGCACGGGCCATGCCATCGGGCTTTAGGGCCTTGAGCTGGGTTAAGGTTTGCTGTGTCAACATCGCGACCTCCTTAGGTCAGTGGTAATAGTTAGGCCCGCGCACGTTCTCGTGATCGGGCGAATGCCATTCGGTGAGCGGAATCTGGATCGTCGGCTGCCGGTCTAGGCCTGACTCGAGGATCGACAGCACGGAACGACGGGGCGGCGAACCGATCACGAGTGCCCGTAGGCAGGCGGCTTCCAGTCGTTCCCTGCCGTATCTGCGCGATGCAGGATCTCGACGCCGCGGCCGAAGGTCGCGATCGCGTAGCGGCG
>CALNWS010000115.1 GCA_940747215.1 uncultured Paraburkholderia sp.
GGAAGGCGGTTCTGAGGCAACTTCTAGTTCAGTCGCGAAGCAAGACGTGCTTGCAATTTTCCGCACATGTGGTGGCAGTGTGTTCAGCGAGTTCACGCTGACGGCGGTTTTCTGTGGCACCCCGTCCACGTCCCCCTCGAACCGCTGGGGATTTTTTTGCAGAAGCAGGGATATTTTTCCATGGTCATTTTTAGCTTCGCCGGCAGCTTCTTCATTGGAGCGACGTTTGGCGTGCTCATGGCGGCTATGTGCTTGATGGGGCATAGTCCGGCCAACCGAACTCATGATGACGATCCTGAATGAGGTCCGTTGTCATGCAGACTCTGCAAACAGCGACGAAGAAATGAAAAAGTGATGGGCTAGATGCTAAGGTTATGGACAGGGCTTTTTTCAGCAAGGATGTCGCTTTTAACATCCATTCGATAGGCTTCAGATTGCTTGGGTTCTCAATACGCTAACAGAGCGATTGCGCAAATTGAAAAATCAGTGCGCTTTCTGTATCTGCTTAAGTCGCCAAGACTCAGACCTCCAAGAATATAGCTATAGCGCGAGGACGCTTGCGCTTGCCCGGTGACTGTTGACGGACGACTCCGCAACTGACACGGGTGACGCCTTCTGCGCGTGTTCTCTTGAACAACCTGACGAACAATCTGTGCAGTGACGAATCGGCGATGCTTCAAGACACGAATCCCGCGGTCATCATTCATCCCGTCAGCTTGAGCCGTCCGACTCTTGCGAGCGAGGCGGTCAGTTTTTCGGCGTTCGGACTCGATTTCGGATATTGCGCGTTCTCGCTTTCCTTGAATGTCATGCGCAAAGTGTTCGCTGAGACTATTCGACATCCCGCTGATCTGATCGCGTCGTTCAAGAAAATCAGGCTCGCGTTCGCGACGCAGTCGCGCAAAAGCCGACCTTGGCTCGTGGAACGCGGCTTGCCTTGACAACTGCGGATTTTTCGACTTCATCCGTCAGTTGAAGAGATGACTGAGCCTAATCAGCTATCTGCTGTGGAGGAACCAAGCTATTCGATGGAAGACTCTGACATCGCGCGCGCTCCCGTTCTGATCCGCCTCGCACTACGCGCTTATAGATGTCGACAAGTGATGTAGCGGCACGAATCGGCAACTCGCAACTATCCCGAATGTTCGCTGAGGAGAAACCGCATGAAATGGATATGCTGTGCAACGCTTATGACGGTCGTGGTCAATGTCATGGCCTTACCTGCGGCAGCGGACTACTCGAGCTGTCAGTTCGACGCGCAGCATAAGGTCACTGGCGAACTCGGTGGCACCATTAAAGATGTCCGACAAGCTCATCTATCGGTGCGGGCCAATGTCTTGCAAGCTGATATCGGCATGGCGCGCAAGGCTCGCCGCCTCTCGGAGAAGCAGGCCGATGCGCTTTGGAAACGAGTCGACCGTGTGCGGTACAACGCCGATGGTTGGGTCGCTAAACAAGGCTTCTTGGGCGCCGGGAAGCGCGCGACCTATGACCGCGACTTGGTGCCGTGGCCAGCCAGTTTTGTGCATCGCGAGGACCATCCAACTGAGCACGCCGATTGAATTGCGGTGGGCGGGCCAAACATGCGCGTGGCTGCCGCGGCGTCTTCAAGTGTGGCGTCGTTTTCTCAAAAAAACACGCAGCACGAGTGCATGATTGTGCTCTGCGTCGTGAGTACCGTAAAGGGGCACCACGCGGTGTGACGCGCTTGCGTCAACGATCGGTTGCCAAGCCTCAGGGTTCGCCTGAAGCTCTTCTTTGTAGCGTTGTACGAACGTCATCCAGTGTTTCTTGTCACTCGCAGCGGTATGAAACCACTTGCGGAGCTCGGGGCTCGGCGCCACGTCCTTCGCCCATTCAACATGAGACAGAGAAGTGGCCGCGGAAATTCGGACAGCCGGATCAGTAGAGCGGCCGGGGCCTGAGCCAGCGATAATGCGGGCAAAGGAACCGGGAAATGACAAAGGGAACCAGACGCACGCACTCAGCGAGGTTCAAAGCCAGTATGCGTACACGTCAACAGCTCGTTCGCGCGTTGATTGTCGACATCGTTGCCGACGTGGACGAAACCGCTCGGGAAGTCATCCTCACGATTCACTGGCAAGGTGGCCAGCACTCGCAGCTACGAGTCCGCAAGCCCCGGACTGGCGAGCATGGATGCAACACGTCCGATGAAGCCCTCGCGGTCATGCGCAGCATGGCGAGTCAGTGGGCAGATCAGGATATCGCCGCGTCGTTAAATCGGATGGGCTTAGGCACTGGACAGGGCATGACCTGGACAGCGAATCGAGTCAGGGCCATGCGACAGGTGAGAGACATCCATGCCTGCAAATCGGCGCAGAAGGATGGAGAGTGGCTAACGATTTTCGAGGCTGCGAAACGCCTTGGCGTAACCAGTCACGTCATCCGTCGCCTGATCAAGGAGCGAATCCTGCCCACGGAACAGGTGATGTGCCCGATGCCCCATGGCAGATCCGGACAAGCGATCTGCATAATACAGCGGTTACAGCGGCGCTGGCACGCAAGAATCACCCGTGTCGCAACGATGTCGAAGGACAAATCCCAATGTTTATCGAGGTTTCGGAAGGCGGTGCACAATGAACGCCCCATTGCAAACGGCCTAATGTCCCGCTCGCAAACGTTGCTGTCTATTGGGGCTCGCCCATCAGTGACGTAGCGGCTCAGATATTCCCACTGGTTATGCGTATAGGCAATCGCCTTGCCCAACAGGCTCTGGGGCGCGACCTTCGGTGCCAGTTCATCGAGCCAGCCCTTGAACGCCTCGAGCAGCGGCACGCCGTGCTGCTGCCGCACCCGGTACGTGTACTCGGCATGGGTCTGGCCAGCAGGCAGGTCGCCTTTGGCCAGAGCCTCGACACGGTACAGGGCCTGGAAGTATTCAAGCGCCTTTGCCACGCGAGCGTTCGGTGTCTTCGGTTTTCCGGCATCCCCTTTCTTCTGCGCGCTTTGTCCGCCTTGACGAACAGCCGATGGGCGTGAGCCATGCAGCCGAAGTGCGTCGCTTTTTTGAGTGTTCGCTAGGTGCTGTACCCGTCGCTCATCAACATGCCGCTGTAGTCGCCCAGGAACTTCTGCGGATGCGTCTGGCCGCGGCCGGGCTGGTACTCGAACAGCACTACCGATTCGGCACAATCCTCCGCGCTGTGATAGACCCACGCATAGCTTTTGCTCTGGGCCGCTTTACCGGGTTCATTGAGCACCTGAAGCGTTGTCTCGTCGCCGTGAATCAGCGATTGCGACAGCAGCGTCTTGTACAGCGCGTCGTACAGGCGATTGTAATGAAGTTCGCTGGGACGGGGATCACCCATTGCACGAGCGTGCCCCGGCTCACCGTGATCTGCCAGCGGGCAAGTGCCGCCTGCATCCGGTATAGGGGCATGCCGTCGACGTATTTCGCGGTCGCGACCGTCGCGATCACCGAGGCGTCCGCATGGCTACCCGGAATCGACTGTACGGGCATCGGGGGAGCACAACCGGTGTATGTTCGGCGTGACGCTCGCAGTGCCGGCACGCGTACTTTGCGCGCGCGTTCTGGCGAACCATCCACCTGACCTCGACGTGCAGTTGTTCACTGATGTCCTCGCCGATGCATTGCATCGGATTGCCACAACACGGGCAGCCTCGCTGGTCTTCCGGCAGATCGTACTCGACGCGTTCGCGCTTCAGGTACGCCGGCAACAGCTTGCGTCCGACCTTGCTCCGTTCAGGCTGCCGGGGCGATCATGCTGCCGATCTGATCGCAGGCAGCGTTGCGAAGTATGCCTCATCCGGCATCCGGTCTGCCAGACTGTCATGAGCGTGCGCACGCGGCGGCGCCCGATCTCGCGATACCGACAAG
>CALNWS010000116.1 GCA_940747215.1 uncultured Paraburkholderia sp.
AAAAAGCTTGCTCGGCAAAGGACTGACCTATCTGCGCACGCAGTGGCCGAAGCTGATCCGCTTCACTACCACACCTCACGCGCTCCGCTACCTTACTCTGGGGAACGTCGTTCGTGGATCGCATACCGAGATCCTGCATCGCGGCAAGCGCGTTGCCGCCCACGCTCGCAGCCGGCTCAAGAACAGGCATACGAGGCTGCCCGAGCACATGCCTGCAGCACATCGCGCCCATATGGAATGGCCGCCCGGGCGGCTGCTGAACTGGGGAGCGTCCGTCGGTCCCGGCGCCAGGGCGATCGTCAAACATCTGCTGACCAACCGGCCTCATCCCGAAAGGGGATATCGCGCGTGTCTCGGGCTGCCATCGCCCTCGCGCAGATACGGCAGGGAACGACTGGAAGCCGCCTGCCTACGGGCACTCGTGATCGGTTCGCCGCCCCGTCGTTCCGTCTTCGTAGGTATCGGGACGTAGCGTGATCGCAGGCCAGGCTGAGCAGACGCTGAGCAGCCCCGGGACGAGCGTGACAGTGAACGCGAGCAGCAGTCCTGTCTTTTTGCCGAGCACGTAACCGACCACCGAGAACGACTGCCATGGCGGCAAAGAGGAAGACTGCGGCTCCCTCGACGGATGCCGAGAAGAAAGACAAAGTTCGACCGGGTTCGATGCGTTGGACGAGTGAGACGGAGTGAATGCCGAGTCCTTCAAGGCATTATCCCAACGTCCACACGGCACCGTCGAGCAACTGCAGATATGGAAAGAAGAATATCAGCATTTTGATTGGGCCTGACAGACGTAAGGGCCCTACGACAGCGCGTCCTTGCACCACATTTCTGGACACGCGTTGTGGATCGCTCGTCGAAACGCGCCGGTCTGGTTGCCCTTCCACTTACCGGGAACGCACCGGCATCGAGCCGTCGTTCCACTTAATGGGAACATTGACACGACCCGACGCGGCTTTGTAGATTTTGCCCTGTGTTCATCGCGGGTAACGACAGGCGCTCTCTTGACTCATTAAATTTCCGTGGGAAGTTCCGGCGAGAATGTGAGAGATGTCTTGCGCTACTCAATTGCCACGTTCCTGTCACCGAATGCTCGGCCTCGAGTCCATCGTGCTCCGCTGCAATTTCGTTGATCTCGTCGGCGCGCTTAGGAGTGACTGAAGGCTTAGCGCTCGCTGTTGTAACGATCGGAAGCGTAGGGAGTCTTCGTTACACGCCTCGAGTTGCGCCTGAGTGGAGATGATCTCTGTGGAAAGCACGCAGTAAAAATAGTCGAACGCGATCTCTCAATCGCCACGGTCATCACCGTATTGCGCGTGCGCGGGTTCCTCCTGTGTCGCCATATCAGGGCCAAGTGTCGTTAGAGTGATGCACATCGCCCTACGTGATTGGGGGCTTGCGTGCGGCGTGCGTTGCTGGCATGAGTTTCGTATCTGTTTATTAGCGACATGGCACGCGTTATTCCGAAGCGTTCTCGGGCTACAAAAAGCACACGTTGTGTTCAAAATGCGCATTTATCTGGGCCACCAGAATTGGTAGGTCGGGTCACTGCTGTATCCTTTTACACCATGGACACCATGGCTTTTGAGTTTGCGATGACTACGCGCGCAGCAAAGGCTTTTTCATTTTGAGATTGCCGCGGCTTCGTGGCATCGAGCGAGCACCGCTCCTGCGCTTGTCATTATGCGAGGTGCTCAGCCACTGTGTGGTTTGGTTGTACATAAGTCAGGTCAATTCAGAGTCTGACCGATAAGTGAACAAAGTTTTGAAGCAGGTGAGGTAGGTGTGACAGGGGTCACGCAAACGCATCATCCGATCCAAATAACCGTTTGATCCGGATGTAAGTGCGAGCGGATTGAAACGAGTCCGAAGGCGTTCATCACGGCGACTTAAAGCCGCTTTTCCAGACATGGCAACTGATGATATCGATCGATGCCATATTCCCTGTAGAACGACGTTAGCTCAATGCAATCTGTATTACAGTTTCGAATCGAATCTGGAAACGTCATCGATTTCTGATGCGCAAGACAAACGCGATTACGCGAGAAGGCATAAATGCCAATTTGTGCTGCTAGTTCGAAACAACGATGCACCGTATTACATCTGTTGTTGGGGATGTGGCTTGGGATGGTATCGTGGGCAACTCCGAGTGCCCTGAATCATGAACGCGCTCGGGGGCATTGCTATGCAGGACGTTTGCGCGATTCACGAAGTCAGAGTCGGTAGACCTTTACGCAGGGCGGAGATGGTGAGCGTTGCGGCTTTGGCCTTCGCGTGCGTTTTTCATTGGTCACCGATAAAATATGATCGGGTTGGCGGTCAGGGCGCATTCACGACAGCTAAAGAAGTCACCACTGCAGGCGCTCGGAATCCAAAGACGTTCATCGTTATTCCTATGGTCGAGAACAAGCGTACTTTCACTGACCCCTGTGAGCTGGAGGCTTATTACACGACGCTGGAGTTTGAGATCCGTGTACGGCCACAAAGCGGACGAAGTTTCTACAAGGAGCAGTCATCGTTTTCCTCGAGCGTACTCGCACTCCTGTCGGAAATTCATACTCCTTGTTCGAAGCTCACAGTGCGGTGGATGCGTACTTTGTCAACTCCCGATCCAAGGTGACGTCTCGGTCACGCTGGAAGGCGCGACCCGATCTGCGCGATCAACCACGATTGCGAATCGAATGGTAATCGATCGTGTGTCATTCGACACTGCAGCGAAAACCACGAACCTCGTGATCTCGTCGGGCAGTCTCCATGCCGACTTGGCTCGTCTTTTGGGTACGCCGTGTCACGCGCGCCTGTGCTTCCAGCCCGAAACCGGTCTGCAACGCACGGACGTCGAGATGCTGAGCCACATAGCACATGCCCTTTGCGTGGGTCAATTGGGACGTGGAGAGGCCAACGGTAATGAGATCGCTTCCAGCTACCTCCAGCAGGCATTCACGACGATCATTCTTCAAAACGTGCAGCATAACTACTCTAATCAGCTTTGGTCCATTCCGTCGGACGTGCTACCGGCCCGAATCAAGCGCGCCATTGATTACATGTATGCCAACGCAGACCAGCCCTTGATGCTCGCGCAGATCGCGGGCGCTGCATCGCTAAGCGTGCAAGGACTGCAAGTTGGCTTAATGCGTCACAAGTCGATGTCACCGATGACGTTTCTCCGTAAAGTTCGGCTTGAACGGGTGATAGGGGATCTTCAGAATGCTGGGTCTCCGGGCGGATGCGAGCAAATTGCTGCACGTTGGGGATTCGATAATTTCTACCGTTTCACGCAAGCGTACACTAATACATTCGGTGAATCGCCTCGGCAAACCCGCTTAAAGGCGAGGTGAGTGTCATGTCGCGACGACTTGAGAGTCTCATCGCATGGTTCCTTGCGTAAAGGTTAGGCTTTAGCAGGCTGTTGAAAAGCGCATGGTCATGAATCACCGAGCATTGTTTAAAGAGGTTGCACGTGCAATTCGCCGTCAAATCGGACGTGCGCCACGTGGTTTGCCAACCGCGTTGGCCAGCACGCCAACGCGGCTCATTGCATCGCTCCTTGCGGCACCGCTGCCAATATATTCGGGCCATTCGGGTCAAGTTGCTCGCCGTCATCGTCAACTTGAAGTGCTGGTCTACTCGCTTGATGCCGCGATAAACCGTCTGTCGAATCCGGCCCACGGTCTTGGCCCAACCGAAGTGCTCCTCGATGCGTTTGGGCACAACCTGTGCTGACAGAGGTAGCCCTGTTCGTTCGGACAGTTTTCTGAGATTTTCAAGTGGAACGTCCGGGGCGATCATGCTGCCGATCTGATCGCAGGCAGCGTTGCGAAGTATGCCTCATCCGGCATCCGGTCTGC
>CALNWS010000117.1 GCA_940747215.1 uncultured Paraburkholderia sp.
GACCGGATGCCGGATGAGGCATACTTCGCAACGCTGCCTGCGATCAGATCGGCAGCATGATCGCCCCGGACGTTCCACTTGAAAATCTCAGAAAACTGTCCGAACGAACAGGGCTACCTCTGGGCGACAACTGCTGCAAAATTTGCTCCCCGGCTTCAATTAGTACAACTACATTTCATGCAAGGTTCCAGCCTACGGTGTTTGCAAAACGAAATGCGATAAATTTATATATTATTTACGTTGTTGTTCCGCGTTCAACCAGCCAGTTGGGCAGCATGATGCCGCCATTGGACGGGTTTCGGCACTTGATTACACAGGTCCTTGAACCGGCCTGATATGCCCAACACCACACTGTCTCGGTGGACGTTGATCTTCAATCGATTTCATCACTTCCTCATGAGTCTTCACCGAGTCATGGAAAAGCGATTGGACAAATTCCATATTGAGTTTTGACAAAAATCCACAACTAAGACCCCGGTAAGAATCTGGCACAGTCGTAGTCGTGGGAATGACCAGCCGATCGGCATAAAGTCGCCCACTCCAGACATCGTTGCTATCTGCAATTCGACGCGTTGAGTTTAAGTCGATCAGTTGAGTGACCGGAGCATCGACTGAAAAGCGCAAACTATTCTCTGCGGCTGGCAAATCGTGGATTGTTAACCATTCGACTATTCGGTCCTGGCGATCAGCCAATGCCTTATTTTTGAATTTAGCCGACATCAGGATAGGTACGATAATTCCCCCTGCCTCGCGGTAGTTTCCAATAAACTGCATACGGTGCGCAAGCTGTATATGGTTGTCAAACGCGCTTATCGAGACTCGGATCTCGGCACCACTCTTCACAAGATCAGCACACATCTTGGCGTCAATCTGAGTGAAGGCTTTGGTGATGAAGATCGGCAAGCGACCGCTTTTTTGTACTGCTTCGGCCAGCGCGAGTGCCTGTTTCCAAGCCCACGACGGATCGCTGTTCCAGCCGTTACGCACATAGCCTTGCGTTTCTGGTAGCCGCTCGAGGTCGGTTTTGAAGATATCGCTGTCGAAATGATTGAGGACGCGCGTCCCGAAATCGATTCCTTGCTTCCAGGATTCCTTTGCCGCGAAACAAATCCCATAACAAGCATGGCGCGCCGGCAAACAACCGGAAACTATATCGGTAGTCAATGTGTTGAATGGTAAGCCGCCAGCAAGTCCTGCGCGAACAACGAGTGAATCCGGTTTTTTTAGAGGCTCAGAGCCAATGTTGGAACGATTGCTCTCGTAGATCAGCCTGTTCAGATTGACCTCCGTACGCCTATCTGGACGCTGGACCTTGTCGATCGTTAAGGAATCGAACGAAATGGTTTGCGAAATCATGGCTCTGTGCCTATCAGTTAATAACTTAAAATATCTAACCCATTCAATTGCGATTTTAACCAATAATCAATACTTTGGGATTCCACCCATATCAGATATAGAATGGCTCACCACCCTTCCCAAAGGAGTGATCAAATGCTTGCCGTCCGGATAAATCTTGATAGCCTTCATGAATCTTACTCCTTGAAATTCTTCACGACGGTGAAGAAGCTGTACGTTGTCGTAAAGTATTAAATCCCCCATTTTCCAATGATGAGAATATATGTTTTCTGGTTTTAATATCTCCACAAGCAATGCGTCTTTGATCATTCCTCCAACCGCGGAAGAGCATCCTTGGAAATCCAGAGCATTCTCGCTTACATAAACAAATTCTTCACCCAGCGAGTTCGCAACAACTACCGGATGCGAAACTATCCACTGTGGTGCATTGTCATGGGTGCTTGCGGGTTGCCTAGTGGATGAGAGGCCTCGCAGCCGGGATAATTCTGCTTTACTGATATTGAGGTTCCGTACAGCAGTTGTGGCAAAGCTGGTAGCGCCACCTGCCTCCGATGGGATCAAACAATAGAGAACACCTATAGACGCAGGCTTCTCCCTGAATTCTTGATCGGAATGCCAAAAATCAGTTGTATCCCCTGCAAAGCCGAACGGCGACCCATCAGGATTCCGCAAATTAGTCAGATAGGCGACGTGCCTTTCGATATGGCCGTGGCTTATTCGTCTTGCCGAGGTTTCAATCATTCCTGAACCAAATAACCTCGAAAAGTTAATCAAATCACTGTCATGAAGTGCCTGATTACGGATCAGGATCAATCCGTGCCTAGCGAGTAATCGGCGGACATTAATAACCTCCCTCCTAGAAACACGCTTGAGATCAACTTCAACCAGCTCGACGCCATACCTCGACTGCCTAAATAGAGGCACGGTTTGAAGGCGATCACACTCCTTTCTCGGCTCTGAATCCAAAGGGGAACGGGCGACATTCGAGTTCATAAAAATACGAAAATCTTATATTCAAGGTTATAATCCGCTTATCAAATTTGCCGCACTCAACTTAAACAAGGATTATGTCATGGGTGCAATAATTTGTGTCACATTATTTCCTTTCCAGGGTTACTCGCAAGGTTCGTGATTTTGAACGAAGTTGACCGCACCCACCCCATACATCGGTTCCTTTGCTGATATCAACCATACACTTGTATCCATTTTCTCTTAACTCATTGGCAAACATGGAAAATCGATCAGAGGCTTTCAGTTTCAATCCATCGACTGAGCTGATCTCGTTAAGATATTTCAGCTTTACAACGAAATCATTTGGGTTAATTAGTGTCATTAGCCGATGCAAATCTTCGTCGGTATCGTTGATATCTCGCAGAAGTAGGTAATTGAATATTACATGTACCCTAGAAGTTTTCTGGTATCGATCGGCGTGATCAATCAAGTCGGCAATACGGTACTTCGCGCCAGCAGGTATCAGCCGCCCTCTTTTTTCGTCCGTTGTAGCATGCAAGGAAATAGATAGCGTATCGAGCGGTATTTCATAAAGCTCCTTAAATTTGGAGACGATGCCCATCGTGGTCATTGTTACACGATGCGCCAGTCCTCTCGATTTAATAGCAATAGTTGCCTTTTTAATCTCTGGCAGATTGAGCATGGGTTCTCCCATGCCTGCAAATAAGACTGTATTGATTTTCTGTATTTTGCCATTCGTCTCTTTCTCAAGGTCATTTAAGCAAACTTTTACCTGTCGGATGATCTGATCCGAGTCCAAATTGCCCAGAGACTTTTGGCGACCAGTTTCGCAAAAAATGCAACCGATTGCACATCCTATCTGGCACGACACACATAGATAAGGCAGTCGCTGTTCATCCAAATAGAATAAAGTCGACTCAACAGTTTTCGTCAAATCGCCAGTGGATAGCAAGTATTTACATCCACCATCAGTCGATTTTTTTCTCTCTACAATGTCCATGCTTTATCCTATTTTAGATTTTCTAATAGCCATCCATTGGTACGAAACATAGTGATATTGCTAAATTAATAAGAAATTGATCAATAATTTCAATCGACAGAAACAATCCATCCACGCGACGACGAAGGGAGGCGGCTGACAGGACACTTGATCGTCAGTTTGCCTCGGTCTAGCCTGACCAACGTTTCTTGCGCTATGTCATCGGTACCACCTAATACCACCGATGTTTGCCGTGCAGGTGATGGATGGGGCATGCCCCAACAGAGCAGCAATGATTGGGACGATAGCGCGTTCAT
>CALNWS010000118.1 GCA_940747215.1 uncultured Paraburkholderia sp.
CGTGATCACCCATTTCGGCAAGATGCTCGCTCGCTTCGAAAACCGCTGATCAGCGATCACCTTCAACCGAAAGGACCCGTCACGTTCAACCCGAATCCCCTGATCACGTTCGCCAAAATACGCAGCCACGTCATCACCTGCGGGCCGCGGATGCAGATTTCGCCCGGCTGGCCGAGCGGCACTTCGTTGCCGTCGTCGTCGCAGATCGAAATCTCCGTGGACGGCAGCGGCAAGCCGATCGTCCCGCTGTACTCCGTGACCGTGACCGGATTGCAGGTGACGCTCGGCGAAGTTTCAAACAGACCATAGCCTTCGACGATCGGCGTATGTGTCTGCTCGTACCAGCGCTTCGCCACTGCTTCCTGCACGGCCATGCCGCAGGCGTTCGCCATAAGCAGCTTCGAGAAATCGAGCTTGTGGAAGTCCGGGCTGTTCAGCAGCGCGTTATAGAGCGTGTTGACCGCCGGAATCGTCGTGATTGGATAGCCTCGAGTGCTTTGATCGTGCCGGAAATATCCCACGGATTCGGAATCAGCACGCCGAGGCCGCCGGTTCGAATGGTGAGCAGCCCGCACACCGTCAGCGCGAACACGTGATAAAGCGGCAGCGCGACGACCGTGATGAACTGCGCGATGTCTGTGCGGCCGGCGCACACCGGGTTGAGCCATATCTCCGACTGCAGCACGTTCATTATGCCGAGCGCGAGAGCGCCGTCCGTACCGGGTTTCAGCTAGGATGTGTTGATGGCATTTTCCGGCCGTCAACGAGCGGTATGGGTCGATTGCGATCAGGCGCGGCGCCACGGCGTTTGGCTTCCTGCGCGCGCGTCCAGAAATGCAGGTTCGAGGCAATCGGGTTGGCGCCCCAGATCAGGATCAGCTCGCTCTCGGAGAAGAACTCGGTGAGCATGCCGACGCTCGCGCCATAGGTGTATTTCAGGCCAGCCGCGCCGGCAGTGGCGCAAATCGTGCGATCCAGTTGAGACGCGCCTAGTTTGTGGAAGAAGCGTTGCGCGATGCTGTCGCCCTGAACGAGGCCCATCGTGCCGGCGTAGCTGTAGGGGACGACCACCTTAGGCGCGCGATGGGCGATTTCCGACAAGCGCGTCGCCGCCAATTCGAATGCCTCGCTCCAGCTAATCGGCTCTAAACGCCCTTCGCCTTTCCGGCCGACGCGCTTCATCGGCGTCGTGAGTCGCCGCGGATGATGCACCCGATCTGCATACCGGCTCACTTTCGTGCACAGCACGCCTTGTGTCGGCGAATGATCTGGGTCGCCGACAACCTTTACCGCTCGGCCATCCTCCACCGTGACACGCAACGCGCAGGTATCCGGACAGTCGTGAGGACAGACGGCGCGAGCAAATTCGGCAGGAGCATTCATGGTAATCAGGCCAATCGAACGGTGAGCGGTCAGACAATGCGGGATCTATTAAGGCGATGACGATTCACCTTCATGGTGCCGCCAAAAATGGCTTCGGCGTAGAATCGTTTATCACCGTGCCCGGACCAGAGTGGCCCCGAGCGATTCCACGTAAGCCAAAGCACAAGCGCGCAGCACATCCACCATGAAACTTATCCCCGAAATCCAGGCCGCTCGCGACGAAATTCAAACCATCCGACGAACGATCCACTCGCATCCCGAACTTCGCTACGAAGAGACGGTGACGGCAGAGCTCGTGGCGAAAAGCCTCGAATCGTGGGGCATCGAAACGCACCGCGGTTTGGGCAAGACAGGCGTGGTTGGCGTATTAAAACGCGGCAATGGTTCGCGCTCGGTCAGTTTGTGCGCCGACATGGACGCATTGCCGATCCAGGAACTGAATAGCTTCGATCATCGCTCGAAGAACGACGGAAAGATGCACGCGTGCGGTCACGACGGCCACACGGCCATGCTTCTCGGCGCGGCACGCCACCTTGCCAAGCATGGCGAATTCGATGGCACGATCGTGTTCATTTTTCAACCGGCCGAAGAAGGCGGTGCTGGCGCTCAGGCGATGATCGACGATGGGCTGTTCACCCGTTTTCCCGTGGATGCCGTATTTGGCATTCACAACTGGCCAGGCATGCCGGCTGGACACTTCGGTGTGACCGAAGGTCCGATCATGGCGTCGAGCAACGAATTTCGCATTGAAATCAAAGGTGTGGGATCGCACGCGGCGCTGCCTCACAACGGGCACGATCCGGTTTTCACGGCTGTACAGATCGCGAACGGACTGCAGAGCATCATCACGCGGAACAAGAAACCGCTGGATACCGCGGTGCTTTCCATCACGCAGATTCATGCGGGTGATGCAGTGAACGTCGTGCCGAATACTGCATGGCTCGCGGGAACAGTGCGGACTTTCACCACCGAGACGCTCGACCTGATCGAAAACCGGATGCGCAAAATCGCGGAAAGCACGGCGAAAGCGTACGACTGCTCGATCGATTTTCATTTCCATCGCAATTATCCGCCGACGATCAACAGCAGCGAAGAAGCCCGTCTTGGCAATGGTGACGGCGGTCACCGCGAGTCAGGTCCCGGCGCTGGTCCGTGCATGCTGCACAACGCGAGCTACGATTTCAACGATGATTTGCTGCCGATTGGCTCGACGTTTTGGGTGCGATTGGCGCAGCGGTTTTTTGGAGCAGGGGTTTTGGAGCAGGGAAGTAACAGGGGTCAGCGAAGGTTCGGCGCGGCGGCGGGATGGTTGCGCCGGAGTTGATTGAGTGGTGCTCTACGCACTGTGTTGCGGGTGATCGTGGCGGTGCGTCGAGTGGATCTCGAAAGTCACGCGTCTGAGTGATCTGATAATCGCATATGCAGGCTGTCATCTGGCAGCGTCCCATATCGCCGAGCCTCCATCGAGATAGCAATAAGGCCGACGAATTCTGCTGATGAACGTTGGGTAGTCCGCTTCGTTTTCCTGCGCCGTAAACGCAGAAACCCCACCTTTTCGGGGTAGGGTTTCTGATGCTGCTGGGGAGCCTGACGATTACCTACTTTCACACGGGTAATCCGCACTATCATCGGCGTGGAGTCGTTTCACGGTCCTGTT
>CALNWS010000119.1 GCA_940747215.1 uncultured Paraburkholderia sp.
CCGAGGCTGTGCTGCGCCGGGACATCCGTCTTTCGATGGATGGCAGGGGATGCTGGCGCGACAACGTGTTCGTCGGGCGGGTGTGGCACAGCATCAAGTACGAGGAGTGTTACCTGAAGGCCTACGGTGGCTAAGCTTTTTAGGCGCTTAATGGGCAGTGCGGTTCGGAAGGCTTTCTTTGCGGCTTCCTGGCTCGTTGCCGCCTCGTCGCAGATTCATCGTGGACTTATCGTGGCCTCATCGGGGAGTCACCCAGCGAAACGTCAGATTGATTCGCTCGCCGGCCACGCGCGGTTCCTTGGGCACTCGGTGTCGCCACTCGGCCTGCGTGTCGTCTTTCATCACGAGCAGGCTGCCGCCTTTGAGCGAATACGACTGGATGACGCCGCTCCTGTTGTGCCGCAAATCGAAGGTACGCGCGACGCCCAAGCTCACCGACGCAATGACCGGTTGCTTGCCAAGTTCGGGTTCCCGGTCGGCATGCCAGCCCATGCTGTCGGTGCCGCTGCGATAGCGGTTCAACAGCACGCTGTTAAAACGCGTCTTGCAGACCGCTTCCGCCGCGGCCTTGAGTTCGGCCACTGCCGACGTCCACGGTTGCGGGTCATTGCGAATGCCGGAGTAAATGTAGACGGCGTCGGGCTCGCCTTGCCAGGCCGCCAGACGCGGCAGCGGCACACGGCCCGCGGGCGTGCCCATTGTGTCTTGACGCCATGCCACTTCGTCGCTGATAAGCTGGAGCGCCTGCGCTGCCGCTTTGGGCGCGAGCCAGTCGGGATACCAGTCGACGTCGGGCGTCGGCAGATTATCGAAAAGATCCGTTATGAGATTGCCTGTTGCCTGATACGATCGCGCATCTGAAGCGCTGCTGTGCACGCCGCGTTGAACGGTAGCTATTATGGCGGCAATGCTGGCTGCGATCGTCGCGAAGCTTGCGCTTTCATTCTGCGCGCGGCCTGCGTTGAACTTTTAGCTCATCGACGATAGCCGGACCCGGCGTATGCGTCCGGCCTCGTCGCTGCTTGTAGACACACCCGCGATACGCCCGGCGGGCATGCAGGCCCTTTTCATTTCGATCGTTTCGGTCGCTTCGATTACCCTTTTCGACTTTCAACGGACCTCATCATGATGCTCTCCGATCAGGCACTTGCCCAACTCTTTCACGATGCGCGCACGCACAACGGCTGGCAGCCGAAACCGGTCAACGACGCTCTGCTGAAGCAACTCACCGAACTCGTTCTGCTCGGACCGACGTCGGCCAATTCGAGCCCGGGCCGCTTCGTGTTCGTCAAAACGCCGGAAGGAAAAGAGAAGCTGCGGCCCGCGCTGTCGGCCGGCAATCTGGAGAAGACGATGGCCGCACCGGTCACCGTGATTGTCGGTATGGACACGGCGTTTTACGAGCATCTGCCGAAGCTCTTCCCGCACGCCGACGCACGCAGATGGTTCACGGGCAACGAGCGCGCGATCGCCGACACGGCATTTCGCAACTCGACACGGCATTTCGCAACTCGACGCTGCAAGGCGGCTATCTGATTCTCGCCGCGCGTGCGCTCGGTCTCGACACGGGGCCGATGTCGGGCTTCGACGCAGCGAAAGGTCGACGAAGCGCTCTTCGCCGGCACGACGGTCAAGTCGAACTTTCTGATCAACCTCGGCTACGGCGACGCGTCGAAACTGTTCGAGCGCAGCCCGCGTTTCTCGTTCGACTAAGCCGCGCGGATCGTCTGACGACGCTTAGCTTCCAGAAAGCCTTGAGCAACGTGGCGCTTACGTGAGGAGCACCACGTAGAACACCACTGCACCGATTAGCGCGCCGACGAAACAGAAGCCTTCGCCTGACTCATCGCCGTTCGAACTCGAGCGTACCCACGCGCCAACGAAGCCGAATAATCCTGCGATGCCGAGCGCGACGGCCACCATCACGACGTCGAAGAGTGCGCTCTTGCTCAGCTCTGAAAAGTCAATGCCCTGTACGCCGAAGTAGACGCCGATCGCCCTGAGCGAGATGACGATGAGCGGCAGCATGACGTAACTGCCCTCGTGTCCAACGTGATGCGCATGATGCGCGTCACGTAGTTAATGACCTGACCTGAGCAGCTTCATGATATGCCTCCCTGCCTCGCCCTCTCACGGCGAGAAAACGAACCGGCGTTGGG
Organism: uncultured Paraburkholderia sp.; assembly: GCA_940747215.1. Taxonomy (GTDB): domain Bacteria; phylum Pseudomonadota; class Gammaproteobacteria; order Burkholderiales; family Burkholderiaceae; genus Paraburkholderia. The sequence goes on from CALNWS010000119.1 coordinate 2,160, forward strand.
CAGTAACCACTCACTCCTCACCTGTTCATTCTGAGTCTACGCTGACGAACAATTCAAAGATCATTTAAAATTATGGCATGTGATGCTTGTGGCGCTTGTGTTTGCTGCGACAACTCACGCCTCTGGGCTTGGTTTTTAGCGATGCACCCCTCGTACATGAATGCTACGATGCGACATAATGCGTTGTGGTTCAGGTCATCTGGGTGATCGTGCTCAGCCCTTCAATTCAGGGCTCCCGGCAAGCCACGGAACATGCCGGTAGAATGAGACGACCTGTTTGCTATTGCGCTGCATCGCATGCTGGCAGTTTTGGTTGTAGCTTGCTCGTTGTTCGTTGCTCAGAACTCGTTACCCGCTGCTTATGAGCCGCCCTTGCCCACCATCGGCACATAAATTGCGCTGTCCGACGCTTTCCCCTTCTCCGCTCCTGCCTTGCCTATGCGCCGCTCATCGCTTCTTGTCCGCATCATCCTGATTGGCATCCTGCTGCACATCTATGTCGGCTTGCGTCTGATTCCTGATATGCCGATCACAACGGCAGGCCGCGCGCTGTGCGCGCATGGCTCGTACTGTCCGTCTTCATGATTCCGTTCGGCATGCTTGCGCGCACGATCAAGAAGCAACCGCTCGGCGACAGGCTCGCGTGGATCGGTCCGCACATCCGCCACGTTCAAGCCCCACGCGCCCGCCGTGCTTACTGCGCGGGCGCGACTGCCACATTAACCTGCGAGGCGAATATAGAGGTGGCCCTGTTCGTTCGGACAGTTTTCTGAGATTTTCAAGTGGAACGTCCGGGGCGATCATGCTGCCGATCTGATCGCAGGCAGCGTTGCGAAGTATGCCTCATCCGGCATCCGGTCTG
>CALNWS010000120.1 GCA_940747215.1 uncultured Paraburkholderia sp.
GAACCCCGCTGAGTGCGTGCGTCTGGTTCCCTTTGTCATTCCCCGGTTCCTCTGCCCGCATTATCCGCTGGCTCAGGCCCCGGCCGCTCCACTGATCCGGCTGTCCAAATTCCCGCGACCACCTCTACTCGCCCGTCAGTGGCGAGAAGAATTCGAGCAGATAGCGCAATTTCTTCCGGCAATTCTCACGCGATGAAAATCGTCGTAGTGCGGAACAGGGTCCCACAGCAGTTTCTGTATGTGTTTTTTCAGCGCCTGATGGGCTGCGGCAATGCGCGTTGCCGCAAAATCGCCGAGCGATTCGACGATAGTGTGTGCGTTAAGTTGCATCAGCACGGCATCTTTCCGCTGATCGAGCAATGCCATCATATCTACTTCGCCTAGTACTTTGCGACTCGTCAGTAACGCGGCCTAGCGCAATTCGACGATGTCATCGGATAACGCGGCGCATGCGTTTTTGAGTGCCGCGTCTTCGAGTACGACCTGCTTCAGGATATCCCAATCGCGTGTGAGGCCCGCCGAGTCCGCCAGCGTTTTGAAAGTGCGCCGGTGGTCGCGCGCGAGTCCGTCTGCAACGAGCGGCGCATAGGCCCACCACAACGATTGCAGACGGCGCAGTGCAACGTGCAATTTGTGCAGGCTCTCGGGATCGGCGCTTTCGATTACCGCGCATGCTCGTTGACTTGCCTGATTGATGAGAGGCGTCGTGAGGATGTTGAACGCCTCGGCATGCGACATGCCCCGCGCGACTAAAACGGCAGGCGGTATCGGGCGGGACGCTGCAAAAGCTGATCCGTAAGCCGACGCGGCGTCGGGCATCCTAGGTGTCGAATTCATTGGGGCAGGTGACGTGAAGTCGCGAAAGGGTCCAGAAAGAGGAGGGCGAAGCCAGCGCGCCCCGACACAACAGACCGTCCACTATGATCCTACATCGAAGAAAAGCCGGAAGCCAAGCGTCGCGAGAAGATGTGGTCCGTTACTTCGTGCTTATGCGCTTCGAGTTGCGATCTGCATTGTTTGCTTAACTCATTGTCAGGATTTCTTTTCGCATCCGGATACCGTTTTCGTTCTCGGCGCGTGTTTCTTTCAATACAATCGAAATCATTGCCACGTTACGGTCACCTTCCATGTGCCCGTTCAACGACTCTCCGCGTCTTCGCAGTGCGGCCGATCTTCGCCTTGCTTTCAGAAGAATCATGACGGCGCATCACCTGCCGTATGTGCCTGCGCTCGAAGCATTCGATACGCTATGGGACGAAGTCAATCGCGCTGCCACCGTCGCGATGCCCGAGGCCGACTCGCTCACTGATTACATCGCGCTGCTGAAGGAAATGCAGAACTGGTATGTCGACGTGCTGAAGGGTCCGATATAGTCCGTACGTTCAGCCCTTCGAGCGCGGCATCCATCGCGTGAGTCATTCGCGATAATTCGCGATAGATCGATTCAATTTGCCTACCGTGCTTCATCTTTCTGTAATAAAACGATGCCGCGTTTTTTTGATTGCGCGGTGTTCTTTCGTTTTCTATTGGCGGAACGATTGATCTGAAAACATCCGCCAGAAAATATTTATCTACGACACGCTGCGTGGCTCGGCAAGCTTCACTTCATGACGTTCAACAAGAATCGGGTGAGGTTTTTCGTGATCTATTCAAAGACATTGATCGCGGCGCTGACGAGCGTCGCGTGGGCAACAATGGCGCAAGCCGCCGACATCACCGGTGCAGGCAGTACATTCGCCGAGCCGATCTACACGAAGTGGGCGAGTGCCTATCGTCATGCGGGCGGCGGCGTCGTGAATTATCGTCCCGTTGGCTTGACGGAGGGGCTCAAGGAGGTTATCGAAAATCAGGTGGATTTCGCGGGTTCCGACGCGCCGCTCGGCGACGAAGCGCTCGCGAAAAACGGACTCGTGCAATTTCCTACAGTGATCGGCGGCGTCGTACCGGTCGTCAATCTTCCCGGTATCAAACACGGTGAATTGACGCTCTCCGGCCGCGTGCTCGGTGATATTTATCTGGGAAAAATCGTCGCGTGGAACGCGCCTGAAATCATCGCGCTCAATCCATCGCTCACGCTTCCGGACACGCCGATTGCAGTAGTGCGGCGTCTCGACGGATCCGGCACGACATTCATCTGGACGCACTATCTTTCGCAGGTGAATGCAGACTGGAAATCACGTGTCGGCGAAGGCGCATCGGTGCGCTGGCCGCGTGGCATCGGCGGGCGCAGCAACGAAGGTGTGGCGACCTTCGTACAGCATCTTCCCGGCGAAATCGGTTATGTCGCGTGGGACTTCACGAAGCAGAACCATATGTCGTACACGTCGCCGATGCTCACGAACGAACCGGGTACGAACGCGTGGCCTGTGGTCGGCGCGACTTTCGTATTGATGCACAAAACGTAGAGCAAACCGGAACGGGCAGACGCGATCGCGAAGTTCTTCGACTGGGCGTTAAAGAACGGCGACCGAAGCACGGAAGAGCTCGACTATATTCCGCTGCCCGCACCCGTCGTGAAAGAAGCACGCACGCAATTGCACATCGGAGGTCCGGGCGTGGTGCCCAAAGCCGTGGTAGGACGATGAGCGGGTTTCGACGAAGGCCGCGCGGAACAGAGTTTCCGGCGCGGCCTTTTCAAATCTGCTTTCAGTTGGGCTTGCTGCGTGTGCTGTTGCCTGCACTGTTGCGTGACTCACCACCTGAAACACCGCGCCCCACGCTTCTGCGCAGCACCAGCTCCATTTCATACTTCTTTATGTTCACGTCCCAGTCGTCCATGTCAGCGCAATAAGCCTGCATGGTCTTGACAGGCAGCGACGCACCGCGCGCATCAGCAGAACACACGCTATCACCACCGCCACGCCGAATACCGCGGCAA
>CALNWS010000121.1 GCA_940747215.1 uncultured Paraburkholderia sp.
GCAGACCGGATGCCGGATGAGGCATACTTCGCAACGCTGCCTGCGATCAGATCGGCAGCATGATCGCCCCGGACGTTCCACTTGAAAATCTCAGAAAACTGTCCGAACGAACAGGGCTACCTCTCTGATCGGCACGTTCGGCATGGTGGCTTCCACGCACTGGCTGGCGAGCGCATCTGCCATGGCGGTGCTCGAAAAAGGCGGTAATGCGTTCGACGCGGCGGCCGCCGCAGGCTTCGTCCTCCAGATCGTCGAGCCACATCTGAACGGGCCGGGCGGCGAGTTGCCGGCCGTGTTCTACAGCGCGCGTGAGGATCGCGTGCGCGTGCTATGCGGACAGGGCGTGACCCCGGCAACCATGACGATCGAACGTATGCGCGGCATGGGCCTCGACGTCGTTCCGGGCACGGGCTTGCTGCCCACTGTCGTGCCGGGCGCATTCGGCGGTTGGATGACCCTGCTGCGCGACTACGGCCAGTTGCCGCTCGAAGAGGTGATGAGCTACGCGATCGGCTACGCGGAACACGGTTATCCGGTTTTGCCGCGCATGGCGTCGTCGATTCTCGCGATCCAAGACTTCTTCAAGACCGAGTGGACGACCTTCGCCGAGCAATGGTTGCGAAACGGCGAAGCGCCCGTGCCGAACCAGCTTTTCGCCAATCCGGCAATCGCGCAGACCTACAAGCGCATCCTGCGTGAAGCGGCAACGAAGAGCGACCGCGCCGCGCAATGCGAGCGCGCCCGCGAGGTGTTCTACCGCGGCTTTGTTGCCGATGCGATCGACCAGTATTTCCGTTCTACCGACGTGCTTGACACGTCTGGCCAACGCAACCGAGGGTTGCTCGACGCCGACGACCTCGTACGCTGGGAGCTGGCCTATGAAGACCCGGTTTCCTACGACTACGGCGATCTGCGCGTTCATAAAACCGGTCCGTGGGGACAGGGGCCGATGTTCCTGCAGCAACTCGCGCTGTTAAAGGCTTCGACCTCGCGAGCATGGACCCGCCTCGGCCCGGATTTCGTGCATACGGTCATCGAATGCTCGAAGCTGGCTTTCGCCGACCGCGAGGTGTTCTACGGCGACCCGGCCTTCGCGCACGTGCCGATGGACACGCTCCTGAGCAACGCCTACAACGACGAGCGCCGCAAGCTGATCGATCCGCAGCGCGCGTCGCTTGAATTCCGGTCCGGCAAGCTCGACGACAGCGAAGCGCGCGCGGCGCGCATCATGGCGCTCGTGGGCAAGGAGCAGCCCGGCGGCTTCGGGCAAGGCGAGCCGACCTTCGCGCCGCTGCCCGAACTGCGCGGCGATACGGTGCATCTGGATGTGATCGACCGCTGGGGCAACATAGTGTCGGCCATGCCTTCGGGCGGTTGGCTGCAGGCGTCGCCCGCCGTGCCGGGCCTCGGCTTCAACGTCACCACGCGTGCGCAGATGTTCTGGATGGAAGAAGGCTTGCCATCGTCGCTCGGTCCTAGCCGGTGTCCGCGCACCACGCTTTCGCCCACGCTCGTCACGCGCGCGGGCAAGCCCTACGCGGCGTTCGGCATGCCCGGCGGCGACCAGCAGGACCAATGGTCGCTCCAGCTTTTTCTCAAGCACGTGCACGCGGGCATGAACTTCTAGGCCGCCGTCGATTCGCCATCGTTCCAGACCGCGCATTTTCCGGGTCCGCTTTATCCACGCGCGATGCATCTCGGCAAGATGTCCGCCGAATCGCGTTTTCCGGACAGCACGCCGCAAGCGTTGCGACCTCACGGTCGCCGACGCTTGGGCGCGTGTGCGCTGTCGGCCTCAGAAACGGCCTGATGCGCGGCGCAGCAACGCCGCGGCAGATGCAGGCATACACGCGATCGGGCGCTAGCCTTCGTAGCCGTCGCGTCACAGATCGTGTCGAATTTTCAGGGAGAAAGCTGCCGTGTCCGCCATTGTCGTCCGTCTTGAAAGACTGTCGTTATCCGGCCTGCACCGCAAACTCCTGCTCATCGGCCGGCTGGGTTATCTGTTCGATGGGCTCGACTCGTCGTCGCTCGCGTTTCTGTTGCCGGTGGTGAGCAAGCTCTGGCATCTCACGAGCGCCGAGACGGGGCTCGTGGCGAGCATTACTTATATCAGCTACTTCTTCGGCGCGTTTCTGTCGGGCGTTTTCGCTGACATCATCGGCCGACACCGCATCATGATGATGTCGGCGCTCGCCATTTACTGCATGGCGTCGCTTGCCAGCGCCGCCGCGACCGACTGGCACACGTTTTTCGCGCTGCGTATCGTGGCCGGTTTCGGCTCGGGCGCGGAGACTGTCGTGATCGCGCCGTTCCTCGCCGAATTTGTGCCCCTCGCCGAATTTGTGCCGCGCCGCTATCGCGGTATGTTCTGCGGCGCGCTGGTCGGCTTCATGTCGTTCGGCTATCTGAGTTCGTCCATTCTCGGCTTCGCCGTGGCGCGCAATTTTGCCGACGGTTGGCGCTATCTTGCGGATTTCGGTGATGGTGATCAGGCCGTTTTGGCGACCGTGATCAGTTTGGAAGGTGGCGTTGCGCGGGCAATGGATTATATGGTGAAGGTGATCATGATCAGGATGCGGAGGACTG
>CALNWS010000122.1 GCA_940747215.1 uncultured Paraburkholderia sp.
CATGACAGTCTGGCAGACCGGATGCCGGATGAGGCATACTTCGCAACGCTGCCTGCGATCAGATCGGCAGCATGATCGCCCCGGACGTTCCACTTGAAAATCTCAGAAAACTGTCCGAACGAACAGGACTACAACAGGGCAAAACCCGACATTTCAATTTAGCGTGCCCTCCGACATTTGAATCTGGCCTCGACAAAATATGTTGATAATTTATCTTATGTCAAATAAGCTAAACGCAGCGGCAATTGATCCAAAACCCAGCCAGCAACCCATCCACTAACCTCACCGCAAAAAACCCTCCAACTCCGCCGCAGCCTCGACAACCTTCGCATCGAGAAAATCCAGCAGCGCCCGCACCCGCGGCTCCATGTACCGGTTGCGCTGAAACAGCGCGGTGACCGGCACGTCCGGGCAACGCCATTCCGGCAGCAAAATCCTGAGTTGTCCTTCGCGCAGATCCGCGCCGATGTCCCAGATCGACTTCATCGCGAGGCCGCGTCCTTCGACGGCCCAGTCGCGTGCGAGCGCGCCGTCGTTCGTTTCGCGTGCGCGATCGAGCGGCGCGGAAAACGCCACCGTTTCGCCGGCGCGCGTGAATCGCCATTCGTTCGCGACGCCCGATACCGACGACAGCAATATGAAGTCATACGCGCCGAAGTTCGTCCGGATGCTTCGGCTCGCCATGTTCGGCGATGTAGGCCGGCGACGCGCACAGCGCACGCCGGTTCTCTGCCAGTTTCTTCGCGACCATCGTGCCGTCCGCCGGCACGCCGAAACGGATGGCGAGATCGATCTCGTCATGCAGCAGATGCGAAATCGAGTCCGACAACAGCAGCGAAATGCTCACGTGCGGATGCAATGCATTGAACTTGTCGAGCCAGTGCCTTACCACGTTGCGTCCGAAATCCGACGTGGCCGACACACGCATCCTGCCGCCGATCATCGCGCGGCCGGCGTGGAGCGCTGCGTGCGCGTGGTGCGCTCGAAGAGTTGCGTGCGCAGCACGGCTTCGAGCTTGATGAGCCGCGTGCTTGCAGTCGCCGGCGACAACCCTAGCTTGCGGCCCGCAGCCGACAGGCTACCTAGGTTCGCTGCCTCGATGAAGAGAGGCAGGCGGATGTCGCCGAGGTTATCCATGTGCATGAAATCGCCTGTGCAGTGAGCAACGCGCGGTCAAGTTGAAAGGAAGGAGCCAACGTGAGCGCCCAATCTTACGCAATTGCGCCGCCACCATCCACCAGCACCGTCGAGTCCGTCCGCATACCGCGTGGATGCGAGATAGACGATTGCATTCGTAACGTCTTCCGGCTGACCGACGCATTGCGCCGGGAGACGGGCCGCCGCGCCCTCGTACATTTTTTCGCGGGCGTCGTCGGCGAGCTTCGACCACAACGGCGTGGCGATCAGGCCGGGCGACACGGCGTTCACGCGAACCGGCCTCCCAGCGCAAGCCCGCGAGCGAGCGATTCCAGCGCCGCGTTGATCGCGCCTTGCAGTACAGACGCACGGCTCGGACGTACCGAGAGAAAGCCCGAGGCGGCGATGCGGGTCGCCCGCCATTGCGCCTGACGCTCAGCGGCACCACATATGAATCGATCAATGCCGCGTTGAAAGAGCGGTTGAATGCGCTCGAAGCGCAAAAGGACATCGCTTTTTCCGCAGACGTTTCGTCTTGATGTTGTATGGGAAGCCTCGGGTTGCGACCTCGTTGCGCCATTCACTCTGCCGGCATTCACGTTTCGTGATGTCGGCAGAATCGTTTTAAGCCCTGTTTCAAGGGGTTTTCTGAAGCATTGTCGATTCGTCGGTACAATCATAGGTAGAGCATGATTTCGCGATTCCGGAAGGCATTCAAATTGCTTCCTGATTCTTATACCGGGTTTCAAACACGGATTCATGCAGGCGCCGGAAAACCGAACTCATTGCGTAACCAGACTGCGGGAATTAACTGCGCTTCTTCCCAGTCATGCAGCGCACGGACGTTCAATCGCGACACACGCCATCCGTCTTCAATGCAAGCTTTTTGCGTATGCAAGGACCTGTCAGGTAGCGATGCACAATTGGACAAGACGCTGAGCGCACCCTGCGTGCATTCCGCTGTCCACTCATGCGAGTTACGCAAATCGTCGGCGTCGTGCTTATCGTTGCATTCTTTATCGGCAAAACTGCATACGACTTCGCGCGCAATGCTTCGAGCTTCTCTTCAAATGCAGGTCCGTTGCTCCTTGCCGCGGTATTCGGCGTGGCGGTGGTGATAGCGTGTGTTCTGCTGATGCGCGCGGTGCGTCGCTGCCTGTCAAGACCATGCAGGCTTATTGCGCTGACATGGACGACTGGGACGTGAACATAAAG
>CALNWS010000123.1 GCA_940747215.1 uncultured Paraburkholderia sp.
ACCAAGCAGTCCTCCGCATCCTGATCATGATCACCTTCACCATATAATCCATTGCCCGCGCAACGCCACCTTCCAAACTGATCACGGTCGCCAAAACGGCCTGATCACCATCACCGAAATCCGCAATAGCTGTCCGTCCGGTTCATCCTTCAACTGCTGTTTGATCTGCTCGAGCTCACGCATCCGCTGGCGCAATATCGCGATCTTCTCGTATAGGCGCACGGTCTTCACGTCGAAACCCGTTGGGCTGTACGGTCTGCAGTCTCAATCATGTCGAGATATCGCTGAACGTTTTCCTCAATCTGTCGCTGACGCTTGTCGATCTTGCCGGCCGTATAGTTTCTGTCGCGGCTGTTCACCGCCTTGAACTTGCTGTCGTCGATTGCCACCATGTCGCTGGATAACAGCTTCAGTCCGCGGCATACGTTGCGGATGGCCCAGGCCTAGATCAGCGTTCCATCCACAGAGAAGTGCTCGCGCGAAAGCAGGCCCTGCTTGTCCGCCAGGCTTATGACTTCCGTAAAGAACGCTTCCACGACTTTATGCTCGAGCAGCCGGTCACGGTTCTTCGAGAACGTCGAGTGGTCCCACACCGCGTCTTCGATCGCGAGCCCGACGAACCAACGAAACAGCAGGTTGTAACGCATCTGTTCCATCAATATGCGCTCGCTGTGTACCGCGTAAAAAACTTGCAACAGCAGCGCACGCTAGTGGAGGTAGCCGAACCGAATGCTGTGACAGTAAGCTCAAATGTGCCTTCCTCGGCTGCCGTGGCGCCAGTGCTCAGGCCACGTGAAGTAGGGCGGATCACTCAGCGCTTACCGTTATCTTCGCGCCTGGTGGCACAGTTGCCCAACGGGGTGAGTCTCGAACTTGAGTGTAGCGGGCAGGATCCAGCATTGCTCACGGCGATGATCGATGCGTTGAGGAGCCGGTGATGTTGCGCTTCGCCAACGATCTGCGCGTCTACCTGTATCGCGAACCGGTTGACTTCCGGTGCGGCATCAACACCCTTGCTGTTCTGGTCGAGGAATCGATGCGACTGGACCCGCTTGCCGGCGCAGTCTACGCGTTCCACAATCGTAAATATGATCGGATCAAGCTCCTGCTGTACGAGCGCACTGGTTTCTGGCTGTTGCTGCGCCGGCTCGAGGAAGACTGTTTCGTGTGACCGCGACGCGATCAGGAAGTGATCGGGCTCAACGCAGCAGCTCCACTGGCTACTGGATGGCATCATATCGACGCGCTTCGCCGTCATCCTGCACGTCATTACGAGCACGCCGGCTAGCCCGGCACGTTTGCACGTCAACAACACGATGGGCGCCTTTTACAGATTGACGTAAACTTGTGTAGCGCACCGCGCTCCGCTATCTTGGAACGCATGAAGAATGCACCCGACCTCAAGCGCGTACCCCGCGCCGTCTAGGGCTACATACACGATCTCAAAGAACGTGTGGCCGGCGACACGAAGCGCATCGGTGAGCTGAGCCAGCGGATCGAACAGCTCGAGGAGCAGGTCCGTCGGCTGCAAGCCGAGCGTTATACGCCGAAAAGCGATCCAATATCGACGTCTATCCAACAGCACTCTGAGCGAGGGGCATAGGTGTTCACCTATTTGTGAGGTGGACACCTATGGCTGACAAAGACTCGGAGCGAAGAGTAGTTCGGCAAAGATCTG
>CALNWS010000124.1 GCA_940747215.1 uncultured Paraburkholderia sp.
AAGGGCTGGGTCCTGTACATCACTGGACTCAGCCTTTTCAGTTTCAGCTTGATGCGTTTGTGGTTGTAGTGGTTGTAGTAGTGAATGTACTGTTTGATGCCGGTCTTCAATGCATCGATGCTCTCGAACCTGTTCAGGCGGAAGAACTCCGACTTGAGTGTGCCAAAGAAGCTTTCCATCGCTGCGTTGTCATGGCAGTTTGCCCGGCGCGACATGCTCTGGGTCAGTCCACGTCGGTCGAGCATCCGTCGGTAGGCAGACATCTGGTATTGCCAGCCCTGATCGGAATGTAGCAACGGTCTTTCGTGTTTGCCGAGCCGGGTCAGCGCTTTTTTCAGCATTGCATTCACCAGTTCAAAGACTGGACGCTCGCTTATCTGATAGGCCACGATCTCGCCGTTATACAGGTCCATGACCGGTGACAGATACAGCTTTTGCCCGAACACATTGAACTCCGTCACATCCGTCACCCACTTCTGGTTCGGCGCACAGCAGCCGACCTCGCCGCGCCAGGAGCGGTATTTCCTTGCACGTATCACAGCGATTTCAGCTTGAGTTGCCCATCAGGCGTTGCACCGTCTTGTGATTCACGATCTGGCCTGACTGCTGGATCGTCGCTGCGATGCGCCGGTAGCCATAGCGGCCTTTATGGTCCTCGTACACGGTCCTGATCCGCGCCTTGAGTTCGCCGTGACGATTGCCGCCCTCCAGCACCTTCAACTGGTAATAGAATGTGCTGCGCGCCAGACCGGCTGCCTTGAGCAGGGCGGCCACTGGATGCTGATCCCTGAGCGTCTGCACTATTTGCGTTTTTTCTTTTGCGCAGCCTGCTTCTTCGCCTGAAGCAAGGGCATCGAGCTTTTTTAGGTACGCCACCTCCGCGCGCAGATACTCGTTCTCCTTGAGCAACTGCTCGCGTGTGCGTTCATCGCGCGCGTTCTCGTCAGTAGGTTTTTCGTGATCGGGATGGGTCATTGTCTTGCAGTACCCTCGTGCGCGAGGAGCCAGAGCGTCAATACCACCAGCATGATACTGGCGTTCCCACTGCGCGATGGCCCTGTGAGTGGGAATGTCGAACACGGCAGCGGCCTGCTGGTACGACAGGTCCTCCCGCCACATGTGACTCCAAACCGACATACTGAACTGTGCATCATAGTGGCTGTACTCCTTGCGCAGACCTTCGTAGCCATGATGCTCGTAGGCCGCTATCCAGCGACGCAACACCGTATAAGCCCACACCGGAACGTTGCGCAATCGTCCGTACACCACCCGCTCCGGCCTCGTACTGCTTAACCAGCTTCAACTGCTCACCGTGTTTCGTCATGAAAACACCCCCAAAGGTTGGATTGCTGTCCAACTTTTGGGGTGCAGTTCA
>CALNWS010000125.1 GCA_940747215.1 uncultured Paraburkholderia sp.
GGACGGGGTGCCACAGAAAACCGCCGTCAGCGTGAACTCGCTGAACACACTGCCACCACATGTGCGGAAAATTGCAAGCACGTCTTGCTTCGCGACTGAACTAGAAGTTGCCTCAGAACCGCCTTCCTTCATTGACGAGAGCGTTGTTCGCCACTGTTAATGAAGGCGTTCAGTCGACTTAGCGAGCCCGAAGGGAACTGTAGCGGGAGACCGGAGGTCGGGTTCACCACTGATAGCCGACACCCACTCCGACACCTACTGCGTTTCTCGTATCACCCGTCAGACTTCCTTTCACCATCCAGCGTCCAGTGTCCGACAGGTGGGATACTCCGATGGCAAGCGCTGCCTCGCTGCGATACGCGCCTACCCCTGCTGAGATCATTCCGCGGCCGGGGGTCGAAGCTTGGGGTAAATTGGCCGCTGCCAGCGCCGCCGATGTTCCCGCGTTGGCATCACGTCGAACCCGGTCGACCCGCTTATCGGTATAGCTATTCGCCGTGCTTGTGACGCCCGCCAACGCCTGATTGAGTTGGCCGACGTTCACCGCATCTGTCGGCGCGGTTCCCACGCCGACGTTATGAATCAAGGTGGGCGTGCCGCTTATGCCAAGCGTGATGCTCCCGGTATTGACGGTGCCAGCTGCGTCGGTATCGTAGTGCACGCTGCTGCCGTTCACTGCATTGAGCTGGTTCACGTTCACTGCGTCGGTACCCAACGTACCGGCCGCGACGTTGGCGATCTGGCGTTCGCGCCCTGCTGCCCCGACGGACACGGAGTTGCTGCGATTCGCGACCGAGCCGGCACCCAAGGCGACCGCGTTGTTGGCCGCGGCGTTCGCATTCGTACCGACGGCCAGGCTGTTGGCCGCGGCTGCGACGGCGCCGGCGCCTCCCGCAGCGGAGTTAGCGCCGGTTGACGCAGGTTTGGCGGCGCCACCAACCGCGTTGACCTGGAAGAAGCCGTCTTTACCTTGCTGCAGTCCTTGAATCGCTGACGCGTTTTGTTGAGTCTGCTGGTCAAGCTGATTGACAGCATTGCCTGAGCTTGTCCTCAATGCTTCGATAGCCTGGTTTGTTGCGTAAAGTTCGGAACCGTTCACTGCGTCAGTAGAATCCCTCGTCACCCGCCCCGCTGCGACATTCGTGATCGTGCGCTCCTTGCCCACGTCGCCGACTGAGACGGTGCTCGTCG
>CALNWS010000126.1 GCA_940747215.1 uncultured Paraburkholderia sp.
CGCTCCGAGTCTTTGTCAGCCATAGGTGTCCACCTCACAAATAGGTGAACACCTATGCCCCTCGCTCAGAGTGCTGTTGGATAGACGTCGATATTGGATCGCTTACGATTGAGCGCGATGGGGCGCGCAGCGAGCAGATCGCTGTATTGCGTCTGCACGCTGCTTTGGCTATCCATCGTTTTCTGAATGTCGCCGCTCTTCGTGACGGCGATACCCGCGTACGCCGCGTTGATGGTCTGCTCACCCGTCGCACTGTGCACGATGACGGCGCCGACCTTGCCGTCGGGATCGGGCAGCAGAATGATCCTGTCGGGCGTGCTGCATGCAGAGAGCAGCGCGAATGCGGCGAACGCTGCTGTGCGTGTCAGCGTGGCGAGTGGCATGGGCGCGTCCAATGTGCTTTTTCCCCATTGCCGCCGACATCGATGATGAATGCCGTGCCCCGCACGCCGAGCGTCGTTGTCGGTGTGCTGAAACGTACCGCATCGGGATTCGCTTTCGCAAGCTTGCCGGAAATCACCGCGAGCGAACCGCGCTTGACGCTCGCATCGATCACGCCGGCGTGCGTCGTCGTGTCGAAAGCGAATTTGTTGAGTTCGAGCACCGTCTCGGCACCCGCGGACAGTTGCGTGGTATCGCGCAACGTGATGCCAACCGACGATTGTGGACCGGTCACGATGCGATCGTTGCCGAATACCTCGTTGCCGATCGCCGCGCTGAGATCGCCGCCGGCCCGTTCGATCCGCACCTGTCCCTTGACGGTCTTGACGACGCCCGCGGCTTCGTCGGCAAGCGCTGTCATCGTGACGGCACACGTGCCGACTAGGAGCAGAACGCAGTGAGCGGCAGGCAAGCGCATCGTGACACCCGATGAAAATGCGCTGCGAAACGACCCTGCAGAAAAGCCCTGCAAACAGGCCCTGAATTGCGCAACGCAATGCGATTTCCCGACGTCGGCCCCGAGTTGCTAGAGTCGAATCACCGTTTGCTCGGCACAGTTATGTTTCTTTAACAGGTCGAATGTCGCTGCGGTGACAGCGTGAATCAGGGTATCGCCCAGAGGTGGCCCTGTTCGTTCGGACAGTTTTCTGAGATTTTCAAGTGGAACGTCCGGGGCGATCATGCTGCCGATCTGATCGCAGGCAGCGTTGCGAAGTATGCCTCATCCGGCATCCGGTC
>CALNWS010000127.1 GCA_940747215.1 uncultured Paraburkholderia sp.
TGATCAAAATAAAAATGAAAATATTTTTATTGAAAATAAACTAATAAAGATAGATGGAAGTGATATTTTAGTAACTTGTTTAATGAGACAAATGAAAATAAAGTTACATTAGGAGATTTAAAACAATTAGAACCAAATAAAAACATTACCTATCATTGAAAAATACGTCAAATAGAAGTAGAAAATGCATTAAGATTTATGAAAAATAATAAAGCAGTTGGCCCTGACGATATTCCCATTGAGGCATGGAAGTGTCTTGGAAAGTTGGGTATTACTTGGCTCACAAATCTATTTAATTTGATAATGAATACTAAAACATTGCCTGAAAAATAACAAAAAATTATATTAATACCTTTATATAAGAATAAAAGAGATATACAAAATTGTTCAAATTATAGGGGCATCAAATTAATGAGTCACACTATAAAATTGTGGGAAAGAATAATTGAAAGAATTTTTATGATTAGAAACTAATATATCAAAAAATCAATTTGGGTAGGAAGATCAACTATGTAAGCAATACATTTATTAAGAAAATTATGTGAATATTATAGAGAGGGAAAACAAGACTTACATATGGTATTTATTGATATTAAAAAAGTATATGATAGGGTTAATCGAGATGTAATGTGGGGGGTATTAGAAAAAAAAGGAGTAAATCAAATTTATATCACACTTATAAAAGATATGTATAAAAACATAACAACATGTGTAATAACAGCCGTAGATTAAGAAGATCAACTATGGAAGCAATACATTTATTAAGAAGATTATGTGAATATTATAGAGAGCGAAAACAAAACTTACATATAGTATTTATTGATCTTGAAAAAGTATATGATAGGATTAATCGAGGTATAATATGACAAGTATTATAAAAAAAAGAGTAAATCAAATTTATATCAAACTTATAAACGATATGTATAAAAACATAATAATACGTATAAGAACACTAGTAGGGATATCAGGAGAGTTTCTAAATACTGCAAGCTTACATTAGGGTTCTACTTTAATCTCATACATCTCTACCTTAATAATAGATAAACTCACTAAACATATACAGAAAACAATGCCTAATTGCATATTATTTGTAGATAATATAGTCTTAATTGATAATATAAGAGAAGTAGTGAACACTAAATTAGAA
>CALNWS010000128.1 GCA_940747215.1 uncultured Paraburkholderia sp.
GCAGGAGGTAGTGCGGGTGCTGGAGGATGCGGGTACTGTTCCTGGTTGGGGAGCGGGATAGGCGGGACGGGGACGGTTTGTGTGGGGGAGGGATGGGGTTAGGAAGGTTTTGGGGTTGGGGAGTTGGGGGAGCGGGTTGGTGGTGGGTTGAGGGCTGGGTGATTTTTGGGCTTAGTTTGGTGTGGTTGTGTTTCTCTTCAGGGAATAGTGTTGGGGTCCCTAGTATCTGTTTACTGCGGGCATGTCGCGGAAATCGGAGTCGTGGGGAGGGGGTTGGAGTTGTAGTTTTGTTGGGCTATTTTCGATGTGTGGGTTGTGTTTATTGCGGCTGGGTTTGGGGTTTGGTCGTTAGCGTGGAGGAAGACTTTGCCGTCGGAAGAGAAGCGGGGGCCTTGCCATTCTTGTGACGAAGTTTGTTCTGTCTAGGTGGCGGCTGGTGCTAGCGCGATTGGGCCTGATGGCGTTGATGATGTTGAGGCGGGTTCTTCGGAGCTTTTTTTACTGCTGGTGTGCATTCGGCTTGGGGCCAGTCCAGTTCGCATGCTGCGGCCGATGTGTAGATGGCACGTTTGACGTCGATTGTTCGTGATGCGTCTTGCAGGTAAGTCCAGACGCAGAATGCTGCGGTTGTAGCTATGACGGCTAATGCGTAGGGTGCGTTGCGTGATTTGTTACTGCTTGCTTGCGGAATCCATAAGCGGTTTGTTCGAATGATGTGAAACCGTATTCGGCGAAGGCCGGGCGAAGTCGTTCCGTGAATGGGATTCCGTAGGCTTCGATGACTGTATAGCCGGGATTGTGCGCGTGGTCGTTGTGGTGCTGGTCTACTACTTCGAGGATGTTTTCGCACCAAGCGTATTTGTCGTTGTCTTCTGGCTCTATGAAAAAGGTCGTAACGCCGTTTTCCAAGCTGTAGCCACCGTCAGAGGTAGCCCTGTTCGTTCGGACAGTTTTCTGAGATTTTCAAGTGGAACGTCCGGGGCGATCATGCTGCCGATCTGATCGCAGGCAGCGTTGCGAAGTATGCCTCATCCGGCATCCGGTCTGCCA
>CALNWS010000129.1 GCA_940747215.1 uncultured Paraburkholderia sp.
TACCAATCTGACCCATTTCGGCAAGATGCTCGCTCGCTTCGAAAACCGCTGATCAGCGATCACCTTCGACCGAAAGGACCGATCACGTTCAACCGGAACCCCCTGATCACCATCACCGAAATCCGCACCTTCTTCATCCGCTTGTACTGCTTCGCATGCGCATAGCGGCCAATCTGGCTCTCCAGACGCGGTGCCTCGCGGTTGTAGTTCTGCCGCAGCTTCATCCTTGCCGGGTGGCCACCTTCACCAGATGTTCCCGGCAACGTTCGAGCAGGCGCGAATCGGTCGGATGTGCAATCGCCTTCTCCATGACCGTCGTATCGACAATCACCCGCTTCAGGCTCGAAGTCTTGATGACGTTCGCGAGCCTGGCCACTTCGATCGTTTCGGCCAGCAGCTCTTCAACGCCGGCTTCGCCCAGCCGCTTGCGCCATCGTGTCAGGCTCGATGGATCGATCGACGGCTTCGTCTGCAAGTACAGCAGCCCTGCGATCAAACGCGGCGACGTTGCCGGTCGGCCGCGGTGCGACACGAAACTCGCACTCATCACCGCGTTCAACCGCTCCCAGTCGATCAGATCGGCAAGGCGAACCAACGGATGCTTCAAATTGATTTCAAATTGATCTGCTCGCGCAGTAGTTGGCGGAAGAGATCTCCCTCTGGCACCGGCGTCTTTGGGCCCATCCACACCTCGTCAGGATTTGCAGGATTCACGCATCAATATGCCCGCTTCTTGCGAATCCAACAACACCGTTTCGACCTCACAGCCTTACCGCACGCGCCTCGCAGGATTGTTCAGGTCTGACTAAATAGTGATGTAGTTGCAAAAGTATTCCTGACCATACAGCCTAATCCGAATGAACAAAGCTGGGCTGGGGCCGAATTCATCTCGGACAGTAACGGTGATCACGTTCCCGGAATGGGTGATCAGCGAACCGAAACAGCTGATCATGCGACCGAAACGCGATGACCCTTTCGAGCCCGGCGGTGGTGTTGCGCATGTGATCAACGACGGGCGTTGGCCTTGA
>CALNWS010000130.1 GCA_940747215.1 uncultured Paraburkholderia sp.
TCACGTCTACCGGCGGCTCGTTCGATACCGTGCCAGCCGACCCGAACCCGGTTCCTCTGCCCGCATTATCCGCTGGCTCAGGCCCCGGCCGCCCCACTGATCCGGCTGTCCAAATTCCCGCGACCACCTCTCGGCGCTGATTGGCGCACAAACGTTTGGAGTACTTCAAGGGTTTTGGAAACGTCTTCTCCGAACTCATCGCCTACAACAAATACTTCGGCCCACTGTGGGATAGCGATCCGGAGAAGAGAGTATCGCGGTTGCCGTACGGTCTAACTGTAAAGCTCGCGTACTCGATGATCTTTCCTGTGGGGACATGCAACACGACCGACTTGCAAACAGTCGGGCACAACAATTTTTTTACATTCCAAATATCGCGTTTACGTATCTGACCGACCCGAATTTTGTCAGTGACGGTCTCGGACTCAGTGCCGACCTCTTTTTAGATCACTCTTCAAGAAATCGCCATACGAGCTACGCGTCGGGCCCGGTGGCTGACCTCGATTTCACAGCCAGTGAGCGGATAGGGCGGTGGCAGGCGGGCGTGGCGGGTTTTTGTGCACGTCAATGGGCTAATGACAGCATCAACGGGGTGGCAGCACTGCCGAACGGAAAGTGCCTTGGCGCATTGGCGCTCGACCGGTGATTTCCTATGACCCCCCGGAGTGGAAAGCGAACGTCAAGATTAAGGCACAGTTCTCAGTTCAACAAAGAAACACGCTTAATCGCTTAATATCACGCGGGTTATTATTGCTGTTTCTGAGTAAGCGATCCAATATCGACGTCTATCCAACAGCACTCTGAGCGAGGGGCATAGGTGTTCACCTATTTGTGAGGTGGACACCTATGGCTGACAAAGACTCGGAGCGAAGAGTAGTTCGGCAAAGATC
>CALNWS010000131.1 GCA_940747215.1 uncultured Paraburkholderia sp.
GAGTAAATGAAAATTATATCAAATTTATAAGAGATATGTATAAAAATATAATAACATGTGTAAGAACACCAGTAGGGATATCAGGAGAGTTTTCAAATACTATACGTTTACAGCAGGGTTCTGTTTTAAGTCTATACTTTTTTACATTAATAATAGATGAATTCACAAAACATATACAAAAAATAATACCTGAATGTATGTTATTTGCAGATGATATAGTATTAATTGATGATACTTAAAAGCATAGAGGGAAATATTAGATTCAAAAGGTTTTAAAATAAGTCGAAATAAAACTGAATATATGGAATGTCACTTTAGTAACTGTAGGAGTAATAATACAAAAAGGTAAAAGTTAGTGAGCATGACTTAAAAATTTCTAAAAGTTTTAAATATTTAGGATCTATTTTATAAGAAAAAGGAGTAATTGATAGACGTTGTACATAGAATACAAGTAGATTGGAGCAAATGTAGACATGCATCTTCTATACTCTGTGATTATAAAGTATCGCTGAAATTAAAAGGTAAATTTTATAAAATAGTTAAGACCATCAATGCTTTATGGGTCAGAGTGTTGGTGTATAAATTATGAACATGAGCAAAAAATAAAAATAACTGAAATGAGAATGCTAAGATGAATGTTCGGATACACTAGATTAGATAAAATACGTAACAAATACATTAAAAATAAAGTAGGGGTAGCACCGATAGATGAAAAAATGAGAGAAATATATTTAAGGTGGTTTGGATATGTATATAGAAGATCTTTAGATGCATCTTTAAGACGCGTAGAATACAACGACATATCTAACCCACTAAAAAGAGAAAGAAAAAGATTTAAAAGAT
>CALNWS010000132.1 GCA_940747215.1 uncultured Paraburkholderia sp.
GTGGTGGGTATTATTGTAGACTTAAAATTTATAGAGCAAATAGTAGAGGTAGTTAGAAAAGGAGATAGAATTATATCCCTAAAAATTATCATAAAAAATAAAACCATAAATATAATTAGTGCATATGTACCTCAAATAGGATTAGATAAATTTATAAAAATTAAATTTTAGAAATATTTAGAAGCTTTAATCCAAATAATACCTCAAAATAAAAAAGTAGTAATGAGTAAGAATTTAACTGGGCATGTAGGATAAAACAATGAAGACTACAATAGAATTCACGAGCGTTATGATTTTGGATTGCAAAATAATAAAGTTAAAACTATTTTAAATTTTTCAATAACTTATGACTTAATCATAAGTAATACATTTTTCAAAAAGAAGGAAGAACATAATTACATTTTAAAGCGGACGTAATAAAACACAAATAGATTATTTTTTAACAAGTAATGATAAAAATTTATGTAAAGATTGTAATGTAATACCGGGAGAAAATCTTGCTACTCAACATAGATTAATAGTTTTAGATATTAAACTTAACTACAAAAAAATTTAAAAAAAAATAAATAACATACCTAAAACTAAGTGGTAAAATTTAAAGAACAAAAATAAAAGAGATATTTTTGTAAATGATTCATTAGAAACTATTAATTGAAATATAGAAGAGGTAAATAACTCATGAAAAAATGTAACTAATCAAATGAAAATAATCGCTAAAAGAGTGTTAGAAGAGTCTAAAGACCACAAATAGAATAAAGAATCATGGTAGTAGAGTCAAAAAATTCAAAAAAAAAT
>CALNWS010000133.1 GCA_940747215.1 uncultured Paraburkholderia sp.
ATTCTATCACAGTCTACATTATTTTGTCCTACATTGCTATTTAAATCTCTACCAATTACCAATTTGTCATTTTGAGATAGTATTTAAATTAAAGCGTCTAAATTTTCCTAAAATTTTCTTTTTATATATTCATCTAATCCTATTTGAGGTGCATATGCACTAATTATATAGATGGTTCCATTTCCTACAATAATTTTTAGGGCTATAATTCTATGTCCCTTTCTAATTACCCCTACCATTTGCTCTACAAATTCTGAGTTTACAATAATACCTACCTCATTCCTAGTCTTATCTTTTCCACTATACCAAAGCTTGTATCTTGAAGTATCTAAAACTTTCTTCCCTGTCTATTTTGTTTCTTGAAGACACATAATATTTACATGTCTACGTTTCATAGTTTCTACCAATTCTATTGTTTTACCTGTTAGTGTGCCTATATTCTAACTACCAATCTTACAGGTCTTATATTTGTTATGCCTTTTATTTTTTCTTTTATTATTGGTCGAAGATTCTTTCATATTTTTCACTACACTCAAGCCCTTATTGAGTTGCAGTGGTCCTTGTCAAGACGTCGTAGTCGGACCTTGCGATGCACTCCTTAAAGCAGGGAGCATCCTAGCCTTTGCACAATTTAAAATTTGATCCATATCATGAGGGACGACAAAGTTTTATAACTAGTTGTCTACCTAACGCCAACC
>CALNWS010000134.1 GCA_940747215.1 uncultured Paraburkholderia sp.
CTAGCCTGACCAACGTTTCTTGCGCTATGTCATCGGTACCACCTAATACCACCGATGTTTGCCGTGCAGGTGATGGATGGGGCATGCCCCAACAGAGCAGCAATGATTGGGACGATAGCGCGTTCATACCAAGGCATGCTCCGCGCGCGCACGGACGGCGGATAAACAGCCGGTCTTTGGAGAAGCTCTTGGTTTGCCCGATCACATACCTCTTCAGCGCATGCGCCCGACCTGACTCATGAATTGACTGTCCACTCTGCATCCTGAAGTACTTCAACGGAACCGCATCAGGTTGCGCAATGAGTTTGGGTTCTATGCCGCAGACGCCATGTCCGGTCCGCTCATAGCAAAGCGCAGTCAAGAGCTTTGGAAGCACGTTCTCGCCCCCAACCCGCAGGTTGCAGGGAAAGCCACGGCAATACCGACAATCTTCGTCTCGCTGACTACTGGGTTGCGCTGGTAACCGCACCATGTTCATGACCTCCGCTAGCAATGAAACTGCTTGTCAACACCCATCCTACGGACTTCCGGATGCTGATCAACTGTCCATTTGGACAGGTATGCGCGGTCTGGCACTTCATTAGATTCTCACCACAGCCAGCAAAAGAACGAACGGCGTTCGTGCTCAAACCTGCTTGAAAAATGTCGCTCAACCCTGAAAAAGACGATCGACGGTAAGC
>CALNWS010000135.1 GCA_940747215.1 uncultured Paraburkholderia sp.
AGTAGTAGAAATTAGTATATCATAAAATTAATTTAGTTTTATATCAGAAAGATCAATTATAGAAGTAATATATTTATTAAGAAGAATATGTGAACATTATAGAGAGCGAAAATAAGATTTATATATGGTATTTATTGATCTTGAAAAAGAATATGATAGGGTTAATCGAGAGGTAATGTAACGTGTATTAGAAACAAAAAGAGTAAATCAAATTTATATTAAACTTATAAAAGATATGTATATAAACATAACAACATGTGTAAGAACACCAATAGAGATATCAGGAGAGTTTTTAAATACTGTAGTCTTACATCGGGGTTCTACTATAGCCCCATACCTATTTACCTTGACAATAAATGAACCTACTAAACATATACAGAAAACAATACCTAAATGCATGTTATTTGCAAATGATACAATTTTAATTAATGATACAAAAGATAGAATAAACACTAAATTATAAGCGTAGAAGTAAATATTAGAATCAAAAGTTTTTAAAATAAGTAAAATAAAATTGAATATATGGAATGTTACTTTTAGTAATAGTAGGAGAAACAATATAACAAATATAAAAGTTGGTAAACATAACCTAGAAATCTGTAAAATTTTTAAATATTTAAAATCTATTCTCCAAGAGAATGGAGAAATTGACAAAGATATTGCATATAGAATACAAGTAG
>CALNWS010000136.1 GCA_940747215.1 uncultured Paraburkholderia sp.
TGCTCATATTTATAATTTACACCCTAACACTCTGACCCGTAAAACATCGCTAGTCTTATAACTGTTTTATAAAATTTACCTTTTAATTTCAGCGGTACTTTACGATCACAGAGTATAGAAGATGCAAGTCTCTATTTGCTCCAACCTACTTGTATTCTATGTGCAACGTCTTTATCAATTCCTCCGTTTTCTTGTAGAATAGATCCTAAATACTTAAAACTTTTAGAAATTTCTAAGTCATGCTCACCAACTTTTACTTTTGTTGTATTATTACTCCTAACGTTACTAAAGCGACATTCCATGTATTCAGTTTTATTTCGATTTATTTTAAAACCTTTTGATTCTAATGCTTCCCTCCACGCTTCTAATTTAGTGTTCACTCCTTCTCTTGTATCATCAATTAACACTATATTATCTGCAAATAACATGCATTCAGGTATTGTTTTTTGTATATGTTTTGTGAGTTCATCTAGTATTAATGTAAAGAGGTATGGACTTAAAGCTAAACCCTGATGTAAACCTATAGTATTTGGAAACTCTCTGGATATTCCTACTGGTGTTCTTACACGTTGTTATATTTTTATACATATCTTTTATAAGTTTG
>CALNWS010000137.1 GCA_940747215.1 uncultured Paraburkholderia sp.
ACGCTTGTCGATCTTGCCGGCCGTATAGTTTCTGTCGCGGCTGTTCACCGCCTTGAACTTGCTGTCGTCGATTGCCACCATGTCGCTGGATAACAGCTTCAGTCCGCGGCATACGTTGCGGATGGCCGGTCCATTGTCGCGGCGAAAGTCGGCGATCGTCTTGAAGTCCGGTGCCAGGCACTCCGTCAGCCACATCATCTCGACGTTGCGCCGGCATTCGCGTTCAAGACGCCGGCTTGAGGGTACCCGGTCAGATACCCATAAATATAGATCCTGAGCATCACGCCAGGGTGGCAGGACAGGCGGCCGGTGATTGCGGGCGTGGTGCCGTTGAAGCCGAGCGTCGTGAGGTCCAGTTCTTCTACGAACACGTCGACAATTCTGACCGGGTTGTCCGGGCTGATGTAGTCATCGACGCATTCGGGAAGTAGTTGAGAAGTGGTCGCGGGAATTTGGACAGCCGGATCAGTGGGGCGGCCGGGGCCTGAGCCAGCGGATAATGCGGGCAGAGGAACCGGGTTCGGGTCGGCTGGCACGGTATCGAACGAGCCGCCGGTAGA
>CALNWS010000138.1 GCA_940747215.1 uncultured Paraburkholderia sp.
CCCTGATGTAAACCTATAGTATTTGGAAACTCTCCTGATATCCCTACTGGTGTTCTTACACATGTTGTTATGTTTTTATATATATCTTTTATAAGTTTGATATAATTTTGGTTTACTCCTTTTTGTTCTAATACCCGCCACATTATCTCCCTATTAACCCTATCATATATCTTTTCAAAATCAATAAATACCATATGTAAGTCTCGTTTTCGCTTTTTTATAATGTTCACATAATTTTCTTAATAAATGTATAGCTTCTATAGTTGATCTTCCTGGCATGAAACCAAATTGATTTTCTAATATATTAGTTTCTAGTCGTCTTTCTTTCGATTATTCTTTCCCACAATTTCATGGTGTGACTCATTAATTTGATGCTCCTATAGTTTCCACAATTTTGTATATCTCCTTTATTTTTATATAGAGGTATTAATATATTTTTTCGCCATTATTCAGTCATTATCTTAGTCCTAATTATCAAATTAAATAAATTTGTAAGCCAAATAGTACCTACCTTCCCAATACATTTCCATGCCTCAATGGGGATATCGT
>CALNWS010000139.1 GCA_940747215.1 uncultured Paraburkholderia sp.
AATGTCAGCTCTAGTCTACTCTGAAACTCCCCACAATTTCTGCTTTTGCTATGTTGGATCCACCATTCTTTAACTGATTCAGCATAGGACATCATGCCATCCCAGGATATTGGAGCCAACTTCCAGATCATTTTTGATTTTCTACACTGAAAGAATAGATGTTCAACTGTTTCTGAAGCTTCTCCACATTGCCTGCAAATGTCATCCAGCTTCAGTCCACGTTTCTGTACATTTGAGGCCACAGGGATCCTGTCATGGCATGCTCTCCAGATAAAATGTTTCAGCTTCTTTTTGACCTTGAGTGACCATATCTGCTTCCACATTCTAGTTTCCTCCTCACATCCACTACTGCATTATCCTTTGTCTCTTCCTCTTCTATTCCTATTGGTTTTAGCCCATTTATATCCAGCAGCCACTGTGTACTGCCCATTCTTTGTACTCGACCAGATCAACTTGTCTTTAAGTCCCATGGAGCTCACTGGGATGTTCAGAATTGCTTGCTTTTCCTCTTCACAAAATAACTGGTTTAGTAACTTCTTG
>CALNWS010000140.1 GCA_940747215.1 uncultured Paraburkholderia sp.
GAACAAAAAGGAGTAAATCAAAATTATATCAAACTTATAAAAGATATGTATAAAAACATAACAACATGTGTAAGAACACCAGTAGGGATATCAGGAGTGCTTCCAAATACTATAGATTTACATCAGGGTTCTACTTTAAATTCATACATCTTTACATTAATAATCGATGAACTCACAAAACATATACAGAAAACAATACCTGAATGCATGTTATTTGTATATGATATAGTATTAATTGATGATATAAGAAAAGGAGTGAACACTAAATTAGAAGCGAGGAGGGAAGCATTAAAATCAAAATGTTTGAAAATAAGTCAAAATAAAACTGAATACATGGAATGTCACTTTAGTAACTGTAGGAGTAATAATATAACAAAAGTAAAGTTGGTGAATATGACTTAGAAATTTCAAAAAATTTTAAATATTTAGGATCTATTCTACAAGAAAATAGAGGAATTGATAAAGATGTTGCACATAGAATATAAGTAGGTTAGAGCAAATAGAGACATCTATCTTCTATACTCTGTGATCGTAAAG
>CALNWS010000141.1 GCA_940747215.1 uncultured Paraburkholderia sp.
AAGCTATATATTTATTAAGAAGATTGTGTGAACATTATAGAAAGCGAAAACGAGACTTATATATGGTATTTATTGATCTTGAAAAAGCATAGGATAGGATTAATAAAGAGGTAATGTGGCAGGTATTAGAACAAAAATGAGTAAATCAAAATTATATCAAACTTATAAAAGATATGTATAAAAATATAACAACATGTGTAAGAACACCAGTAGTGATATCTGGAGAGTTTTCAAATAATATAAGTTTGTATCAAAGTTCAGCTTTAAATCCATACCTCTTTACATTAATATTAGATCAACTCACAAAATATATACAGAAAATAATATTTGAATGCATGTTATTTGCAAATGATATAGTGTTAATTGATGATACAAGAAAATGAGTGAACACTAAATTAGAAGTATGGAGAGAAACATTAAAATCAAAAAATTTTAAAATAAGTCGAAATAAAATTGAATACATGGAATGTCACTTTAGTAACAATAAGAGTAATAATACAATAAAGGTAAAAGTGGATGAGTATGACTTATAAATTT
>CALNWS010000142.1 GCA_940747215.1 uncultured Paraburkholderia sp.
CCTTTTAATTTCAACAGTACTTTACGATCACAGAGTATAGAATATGCATGTCTCTATTTGCTCCAACCTACTTGTATTCTATTTGCAACGTCTTTATCAATTCCTCCATTTTCTTGTAGAATAGATCCTAAATATTTAAAACTTTTAGAAATTTCTAGGTCATGCTCACCAACTTTTATCTTTGTTGTATTATTATTCCTACAGTTACTAAAGTGACATTCCATATATTCAGTTTTATTTCAACTTATTTTAAAACCTTTTGATTCTAATGCTTCCCTTCACGCTTCTAATTTAGTGTTCACTCCTTCTCTTGTATCATCAATTAACACTATATCATCTGCAAATAACATGCATGCATATATTGTTTTCTGTATATGTTTTGTGAGTTCAATAGAAAAAATAAAAAAAAATAATCTAACCAAGCTCTAAAAAAAATATTGAGTGTAACAAAACAAACAATAAGCAAAAGATACTCCACACCACGAAAGAAGATATAATAAAAAAAATATACCACGGATCTAAATTGACACAT
>CALNWS010000143.1 GCA_940747215.1 uncultured Paraburkholderia sp.
CCCCAACACTCTGACCCATAAAACATCGTTAGTCTTATAATTATTTTATAAAATTTACCTTTTAATTTCAGCGGTACTTTACGATCACAGAGTATACAAGATGCAAGTCTCCATTTACTCCAACCTACTTGTATTCTATGTGCAATGTCTTTATCGATTCTTCCGTTTTTTTGTAAAATAGATCATAAATACTTAAAACTTTTATAAATTTCTAAGTCATGCTCACCAATTTTTACCTTTGTTGTATTATTACTCCTACCGTTGCTAAAGCGACATTGCATGTATTCAATTTTATTTCGACTTATTTTAAAACCTTTTGATTCTAATGCTTCTCTCCACGCTTCTAATTTAGTGTTCACTCCTTTTCTTGTATCATCAATTAACACTATATCATCTGCAAATAACATGCATTTAGGTATTGTTTTCTGTATATGTTTTGTGAGTTCATCTAGTATTAATGTAAAGAGGTATTGACTTAAAGTTGAACCCTGATATAAACCTATTGTATTTGAAAACTCTCCGGATATTTCT
>CALNWS010000144.1 GCA_940747215.1 uncultured Paraburkholderia sp.
CGATCACAGAGTATAAAAGATACAAGTCTCCATTTGCTCCAACCTACTTGTATTCTATATGCAACGTCTTTATCAATTCCTCCGTTTTCTTGTAGAATAGATCCTAAATATTTAAAACTTTTAGAAATTTCCAAGTCATGTTCACCAACTTTTACCTTTGTTGTATTATTACTCCTACCGTTACTAAAGCGATATTCCATATATTCAGTTTTATTTCGACTTATTTTAAAACCTTTTGATTCTAATGCTTCCATCCACGCTTCTAATTTAGTGTCCACTCATTCTCTTGTATCGTCAATTAACACTATATCATCTGCAAATAACATATATTCAGATATTATTTTCTGTATATGTTTTGTGAGTTCATCTAGTATTAATGTAAAGAAGTATGGACTTAAAGTTGAACCCTGATGTAAACCTATAGTATTTGGAAACTCTCCTGATATCCCTACTAATGTTCTTACACATGTTGTTATATTTTTATACATATATTTTATAAGTTTGATATAATTTTGGTTTACTCCTTTTT
>CALNWS010000145.1 GCA_940747215.1 uncultured Paraburkholderia sp.
TAGAGCAAGTGGTATGGATAATTAGAAAGGGAGATAGAATTATAACCCTAAAAATTCTTATAGGAAATGACACCATAAATAAAATCAGTGCATATGCACCCCAAATAGGATTAGATGAATCTACAAAAATTAAGTTTTGGGAGAATTTAGAAGCTTTAATTCAAACAATACCGTAAAATGAAAAAGTAGTAATATGTGAGAATTTAAATAGACATGTAGGACAAACCAAGGAAGATTACGATAGGATTCACGGAGGTTATGGTTTTGGGTTACGAAATAATGAAGGTAAAATTATTTTAGATTTTGCACTAGCTTATGATTTAATCATAAGTAATACATTTTTTAAAAAGATGAAAGAACATTTAATTACATTTAAAAGCGGATGTAATAAGACACAAATAGATTACTTTTTAACAAGAAGTTGTGATAGATATTTATGTAAAGATTGTAAGGTAATACTGGGAGAGAGTCTTGCTACTCAACATAGATTAATAGTTTTGGATATTAAACTAAACTATAAAATGT
>CALNWS010000146.1 GCA_940747215.1 uncultured Paraburkholderia sp.
TCTTTTTAGTGGATTAGATAGTTCTTTATATTTTATGCGCTTTATAGGTGCATCTAAGGGCCGTCTATGTACATGTCCAAACCACTTTAAACGTGTTTCTCTCATTTTTTTCATCTATCGGTACTACCCTTACTTTATTTCTAATGTATTCATTATATATTTTATCTAATCTAGTGTGTCCGCACATCTATCTTAACATTCTTATTTCGACTACTCTCAGTTTCTGCTCATGTTCATAATTTATATCCCAATACTCTTATAATTGTTTTATAAAATTTGCCTTTTAATTTCAGCAGTACTTTACGATCACAGAGTATAGATGATGTTTGTCTCTATTTGCTCCAACCTACTTGTATTCTATGTGTAACATCTTTATCAATTCCTCCGTTTTCTTGGAAAATAGATCCTAAATATTTAAAACTTTTAGAAATTTTTAGGTCATGTTCACTAACTTTTACCTTTGTTGTATTATTCCTCCTACAGTTACTGAAGTGACATTCCAAGTATTGGGTCT
>CALNWS010000147.1 GCA_940747215.1 uncultured Paraburkholderia sp.
CTACTTTTTTATTTTGCGGTATTGTTTGAATTAAAGCTTCTAAATCTTCCCAAAATTTAATTTTTGTAGATTCATCTAATCCTATTTGGGGTGCATATGCACTAATTATATTTATGGTTTCATTTCCTATAAGGATTTTTAGGACTATAGATCCATCTCCTTTTTTAATTACTCCTACCACTTACTCTATAAATTCTGAGGCTACAATAATACCTACCCCATTCTTAGTCCTAGCTTTTCCACTATACCAAAGTTTGTAACCTGAAGTATCTAAAACTTTTGCTTTCTCCCCTATCCATTTTGTTTCCTGAAGACACATAATACTTACACGTCTACGTTTCATTATTTCTACCAATTCTATTGTTTTACTTGTTAGTGTACCTATATTCCAACTACCAATCCTACAAGTCTTATATTTTCTATACTTTTTATTAGTTTTTCTTTTATTATTGTTTGAGGACTCTTGTATATTTTTCATTACACCCTAGTCCTAATGGAGATGCA
>CALNWS010000148.1 GCA_940747215.1 uncultured Paraburkholderia sp.
CGTGTGTAAGAACAC
The DNA here is from genome assembly GCA_940747215.1 of uncultured Paraburkholderia sp. Classification (GTDB taxonomy): domain Bacteria; phylum Pseudomonadota; class Gammaproteobacteria; order Burkholderiales; family Burkholderiaceae; genus Paraburkholderia. The sequence continues at coordinate 16 of CALNWS010000148.1, forward strand.
CAGTAGGGATATCCGGAGAGTTTTCAAATACTATAGGTTTACTTCAGGGTTCAGCTTTAAGTCCATACCTCTTTACATTAATACTAGATGAACTCACAAAACATATATAAAGAACAATACTTGAATACATGTTATTTGCAGATGATATAGTGTTAATTGATGATACAAGAGAAGGAGTGAACACTAAATTAGAAGCGTAGAGGGAAGTATTAGAATCAAAAGGTTTTAAAATAAGTCGAAATAAAACTGAATATATGGAATGTCGCTTTAGTAACGGTAGGAGTAATAATACAACAAAGGTAAAAGTTGGTGAACATGACTTAGAAATTTCTAAAAATTTTAAGTATTTAGGATCTATATTACAAGAAAACGGAGGAATTGATAAAGATGTTGCACATAGAATACAAGTAGGTTGGAGTAAATGGAGACTTGCATCTTCTATACTTTGTGATTGTAAAGTACCGCTGAAATTAAAAGGTAAATTT
>CALNWS010000149.1 GCA_940747215.1 uncultured Paraburkholderia sp.
CGCAGGAAAAGAAATCAACCGAGACTCCCAAAGTAGTGGCGAGCGAAATGGGACCAGCCTGTACTCTTTATTCTCATTGTTAGTCGAACACTCTGGAAAGTGCGGCCATAGCAGGTGATAGCCCTGTAGACGAAAACAGCGAGGAAGAACTAGGTGTACGACAAGTAGGGCGGGGCACGTGAAATCCTGTCTGAAGATGGGGGGACCATCCTCCAAGGCTAAATACTCGTGATCGACCGATAGTGAACCAGTACCGTGAGGGAAAGGCGAAAAGAACCCCGGGAGGGGAGTGAAACAGATCCTGAAACCGCATGCATACAAACAGTCGGAGCCTCGCAAGGGGTGACGGCGTACCTTTTGTATAATGGGTCAGCGACTTACATTCAGTGGCAAGCTTAACCGATTAGGGCAGGCGTAGCGAAAGCGAGTCCGAACAGGGCGTTCAGTCGCTGGGTGTAGACCCGAAACCAGGTGATCTATCCATGGCCAGGATGAAGGTGCGGTAACACGTACTGGAGGTCCGAACCCACTAACGTTGAAAAGTTAGGGGATGAGCTGTGGATAGGGGTGAAAGGCTAAACAAACCTGGAAATAGCTGGTTCTCTCCGAAAACTATTTAGGTAGTGCCCCGTGTATCACCTTCGGGGGTAGAGCACTGTCATGGTTGTAGGGTCCATTGCGGATTACTACGCCATAGCAAACTCCGAATACCGAAGAGTGCAATCACGGGAGGCAGACATCGGGTGCTAACGTCCGGTGTCAAGAGGGAAACAACCCAGACCGCCAGCTAAGGTCCCCCAATATGGCTAAGTGGGAAACGAAGTGGGAAGGCTAAAACAGTCAGGAGGTTGGCTTAGAAGCAGTCATCCTTTAAAGAAAGCGTAATAGCTCACTGATCGAGTCGTTCTGCGCGGAAGATGTAATGGGGCTAAGCCATATACCGAAGCTGCGGATGCATATTTTTATATGCATGGTAGGAGAGCGTTCCGTAAGCCAGCGAAGGTGCACTGGAAAGTGTGCTGGAGGTATCGGAAGTGCGAATGCTGACATGAGTAGCGATAAAGGGGGTGAAAGGCCCCCTCGCCGTAAGCCCAAGGTTTCCTACGCAACGTTCATCGGCGTAGGGTGAGTCGGCCCCTAAGGCGAGGCAGAAATGCGTAGCTGATGGGAAGCAGGTTAATATTCCTGCACCATTGTTAAATGCGATGGGGGGACGGGTCGCGGAAGGTTGTCCGGGTGTTGGAAGTCCCGGTCCTTGCATTGGAGAAGGCGCTTTGGCAAATCCGGGCGCGGAATTCAAGGGTGTGAGACCAGTCACTCAGGTGACGAAGCAACTGGAAGTGGTTCCAAGAAAAGCCTCTAAGCTTCAGTTTAACAAGACCGTACCGCAAACCGACACAGGTGGGCGAGATGAGTATTCTAAGGCGCTTGAGAGAACTCGGGAGAAGGAACTTGGCAAATTGGTACCGTAACTTCGGGATAAGGTACGCCCCTGTAGCTTGACTGGCCTGCGCCAGAAGGGTGAAGGGGTTGCAATAAACTGGTGGCTGCGACTGTTTAATAAAAACACAGCACTCTGCAAACACGAAAGTGGACGTATAGGGTGTGACGCCTGCCCGGTGCCGGAAGATTAAATGATGGGGTGCAAGCTCTTGATTGAAGTCCCGGTAAACGGCGGCCGTAACTATAACGGTCCTAAGGTAGCGAAATTCCTTGTCGGGTAAGTTCCGACCTGCACGAATGGCGTAACGATGGCCACACTGTCTCCTCCCGAGACTCAGCGAAGTTGAAGTGTTTGTGATGATGCAATCTCCCCGCGGCTAGACGGAAAGACCCCATGAACCTTTACTGTAGCTTTGCATTGGACTTTGAACCGGTCTGTGTAGGATAGGTGGGAGGCTTTGAAGCGTGGACGCCAGTCTGCGTGGAGCCATCCTTGAAATACCACCCTGGTTTGTTTGAGGTTCTAACCTTGGTCCGTAATCCGGATCGGGGACAGTGCATGGTAGGCAGTTTGACTGGGGCGGTCTCCTCCCAAAATGTAACGGAGGAGTACGAAGGTACGCTAGGTACGGTCGGAAATCGTGCTGATAGTGCAATGGCATAAGCGTGCTTAACTGCGAGACCGACAAGTCGAGCAGGTGCGAAAGCAGGTCATAGTGATCCGGTGGTTCTGTATGGAAGGGCCATCGCTCAACGGATAAAAGGTACTCTGGGGATAACAGGCTGATACCGCCCAAGAGTTCATATCGACGGCGGTGTTTGGCACCTCGATGTCGGCTCATCTCATCCTGGGGCTGTAGCCGGTCCCAAGGGTATGGCTGTTCGCCATTTAAAGAGGTACGTGAGCTGGGTTTAAAACGTCGTGAGACAGTTTGGTCCCTATCTGCCGTGGGCGCTGGATATTTGAAGGGGGCTGCTCCTAGTACGAGAGGACCGGAGTGGACGAACCTCTGGTGTACCGGTTGTCACGCCAGTGGCATCGCCGGGTAGCTATGTTCGGAAGAGATAACCGCTGAAAGCATCTAAGCGGGAAACTCGCCTTAAGATGAGATATCCCCGGGCTTCGAGCCCCTTGAAGGGTCGTTCAAGACCAGGACGTTGATAGGTCAGGTGTGGAAGCGCAGTAATGCGTTAAGCTAACTGATACTAATTGCCCGTAAGGCTTGATCCTATAACAGGTATGTCTCGACCAGCGTTAGCGCTTACACTGGTCCAATCCCCGAAGGGGACAAGACACACAGGTT
>CALNWS010000150.1 GCA_940747215.1 uncultured Paraburkholderia sp.
CTCGCTCTTTGCGCCGAACAACTCGTGACGGTAGGCCCGGAGTCGTTGCTCGGCGAGATCCCGTCCTGCTGTCACGAGCCGCAGGGCGCCGCGTAATGCCTCCTGTTCTTCCCGCAACGCACGAGCGGCATCGCGTTCGGCGGGCAGCTCTTTCAGTTCCTCGGCGGTGATCGTGACGCTGACCGGCATGCCGGATTAGACCAGCACACCGTCTGCCTGTTCAGCTCACACGCAGATATTCCTGCTTCGGATGTCGTCGAATAGCAGTGATGTCATCGCCTTCGAGCAGCGCGTGCAGCACGGTGGTCGTCATCGTCACGACCTCAGCCTTGTTGTCTGGCCAGAGGAAACGGCTGGCTTCCAATCGTTTCGTCATAAGCCAGAAACCGCTGCCATCCCAGCCAAGGATCTTGAGCCTGTCGCGACGCCGGTTTCCGAAGATGTAAAGCGACGAGTCCGTCGGATTCAGGCGCATCGACTGCTCAACGAGAATCGACAGGCTGTTCATGCCATACCGGAAGTCGACAGGATCGCGGGGCAGATACACCTTCAGATCTTTGCCGAACTACTCTTCGCTCCGAGTCTTTGTCAGCCATAGGTGTCCACCTCACAAATAGGTGAACACCTATGCCCCTCGCTCAGAGTGCTGTTGGATAGACGTCGATATTGGATCGCTT